>NZ_JAMYOY010000002.1:0-576959 GCF_040320115.1 Mesorhizobium sp. M0802 | reverse complement strand
GCTTGGCGCTGCGGCGGACGCATAGGGGGAGAGAAGTGTCACCTATGTATCCGGTTCAAAGTGTTACCCATCTATCGGCTGGACAGCAGCTCTGGCAACACTCCCTCTCTTCGGTTAGCTTCGCCAAAATTCCTTGGCGGAAGGATGAACCTTTTTGAACCTATCGGCGACAGAGCAGACAGGAGCCAGGCGGCTCGACCGGCCATGACGGCAGCGACCGAGACTGATCGCGCGCTTGTCGACCGGGTCGCGAAGGGCGACCGTGCCGCTGTTCGGCTGCTGTTCATGCGTCACCACGCGCGGGTCTACCGCTTCGTGGTGCGCCAGACGGGATCGGAAATGATGGCCGACGATATCGCAAACGAGGTCTTTCTCGAGCTGTGGCGCCAGGCGCCCGGTTTCGAAGGGCGCTCGGAAGTCTCGACATGGCTGCTCGGCATCGCCCGGTTCAAGGCGCTGTCGATGCTTCGCAAGAAAAAAGAAGACTGGATCGATGACGATGATGCGGCGCAGGTTCCCGACGGCGCCGACACGCCGGAAGTCGCCACCATGAAGGAAGACAAGGGCGCCGCTTTGCGGCGCTTCGTCGATGCCTTGCCGGAGGAACACCGCTCGGTGATCGACCTTGCCTATTACCATGGACAGTCGGTGACGGAGATTGGCGAGGTGCTCGGCATCCCGGTCGCCACCGTCAAGACCCGAATGTTCTACGCCCGCAAGAAACTCGGCGAAGCCCTCAAGGCCGCCGGTTACGACAGGGGGTGGCCATGAGCAATCCTGAAGACATGAGCGCCGCTGAAAAAATGTCGCGCCGTGACGAAATGGAAACGCTGCTGCCGTTCTACCTGAACGGCTCGCTGGAAGGCTCGGACCTCGAAGCCGTCGAGGAATGGCTGGCGTCCGATCCGGCGGCGCTTGGCGAGGCTGAGGCGGAATTCTCCGGCGCCACCGCCGCCAACGAGGCGATCCGGCCACCGGCCGATGCGCTCAGCCGCTTTGCCAGGGCGCTCGACGCCGAAGCCGGACCGGTCCGCGCTCCCGCGGGCCGTTCCTGGCTGCCGCAGGCACTCGGCCGTTTCATGGCGGTGCCGGTCGGTGTCGCCTGGGCGGCAGCGGCGGTGCTGCTGGCGTTGGTCGTGGTGCAGTCCTACGTGCAGACCGGCGGCAAGAGCCATGATTTCGAGATTGCCGGCGCCGAGGATGATCTGGCGAAACTGCCGTTCGCGCTGGTCAAGTTCAAGCCGGATGCGAAGATGTCCGACATCGCTGTCTTCCTCGACCAGAACGCGCTGAAGATCGCTGGCGGGCCGGCCGCCTCGGGCGTCTTCCGCATTGCCATCCCGGTCAAGACCGGAGCAGACTACACCAGGCTCGTCGGCCTTATTGCCGCCCAGCCGTTCGCGGAGACTGTGATCGAGGGAAGGAAACCGGTTGATGGCAGCTAGGGCGGTCATTCGATTTGCGGCGATCCTGGTGGCGGCGACGACAATCGTCGCAGTGCCGGCGTCGGCGCAGACCAATGATCCCAATGCCGGCCGGGCCGACTGCACCGACGCGGCCGGAGCGGCGGCTGCCGACTGCCCGAAAGACGGCAATGAGGCCAACGTCGGCGGCGAACCAGGCGCAGTTACCCTTCCGGCCCTGATCGTCGACCTGTTTCCCAACCCACCGGCTCCCGAAGCGCCCGTGCCGACGCCACGGCCGTCAGCGCCGCCTGCCGACACGCAGGCCGGGCCACCCGCCGGCGGGGCGATCGTTTCGCCGACCGATCTTGTCGCGACCGCGCCGCGCCGTGCCATCGCCGGCGAGTTCGTGCCCGACGAGGTGCTGGTGACCGTCGACGGCGATGCCGGCGCCGTCCAGCAGATCGCCGCCTCCTTCGGCCTTGAAGTGCGCTCGCAGCGCCAGTCGCGGCTGCTCGGCACCACACTGGTGCGCTTCGGCATTCCCGACGGCCGCCCGGTCGGCGCCGTGCTGGCGCAGCTGGCCGCCGATGGCCGCACCCTGCGGCGCGAGCCAAACCATATCTATTCGCTGCAGCAGGCGGCCGGCATCGTCAACTATGCCTTCGAGCGCATTCAGCTCGACAACAAGCAAGCCAGTGGCGAAAACGTGCGCATCGCCGTCATCGACACCGGCATAGACGACACCAATCCGGCGCTGTCCGGCGTCATTGCCGACCAGTTCGACGCCATGCCCAACGTGCCGGTCGAAAAGCGTGACCACGGTACCTCGGTCGACGGGCTGATCGCCGGCGTCGGCGCGCTCGAAGGCATGGCGCCCGGCGCCAGGATCTATCACGCCCGCGCCTTCGAGGACGGCAGGTCGACCATGGATGTCATCCTGTCGGCGCTCGACTGGGCGGCGGACCAGAATGTCAGCATCATCAATATGAGTTTCGTCGGCCCCAAGAACGATCTGCTCGCCACCGCCTGCCGCAATGCGCGCGGGCTCGGCATCATCCTGGTCGCTGCTGCCGGCAACAACGGGCCGAAAGCGCCCTATGGCTACCCCGCCGCCTATGACGGCGTGATCGCGGTCACCGCCACCGACGCCAAAGACGGGCTGATGCAGCAGGCCAATCGCGGCGCTTATGTCTTCATCTCGGCGCCCGGCGTCGAGATGGTGGCGCCGAGCGGCGCCGGCTCTGACGTCGTCACCGGCACCTCGTTTGCCGCCGCGATCGTGTCCGGCGCTATCGCCAATTTGATCCACGCTTCACCCGAGCGCTCCGCCGACGACATCGAAAAGGCGCTGGCCGCCACCGCCAGGGATCTCGGTCCGAAGGGACGGGACAATGATTTCGGTTATGGGCTGCTGGATACGAAGGCGGCGGCGAACGAGTAAACCGGGCGAAATTCGCGCCACCAATTCAGAGCGCCGGGCCCAGCCGGACAGGGCTGCCATCATGGAAGCGTGACAGCCGGAAGCGGCTGAGGTCGTGCCCCGTCTGGTTTCCCTGGATCAGGTCGGCAACGACACGGGCTATGCCAGGCCCGATACCGAAGCCGTGACCACTCATTCCCGTCGCGACGAAAAGACCGCCGACGGCCTGCACATGATCCACGATGGGGACGACGTCCGGCATGGCGTCGATCATGCCGCCCCAGCCTGCCTTCAGGCGAACTGTTTCGAGCTGTGGAAAAAGACGTCCGAAATTGCGTTCTATGGAACGCAGACCGGCTCGTTCAGGGGGCGGGTTCAGCACCCGCATTTTTTCGAAAGGACTGACGGAATCCGGCGCCCAATCGCGCGGCGTCGACCAGGCGTCAGGGTAGCCTGACGGGGCGAACGGAAAGTAGCGTGTCCCGAACGGATTGTCCCTGAGGGCGGGAACGTAATTGGTGGCGTGCCGGAATGCGTCTGGCCCCAGGTAAAGCAAATGGCTGCCGCCCGCGGCGAGCGTATATCCGCCATCGTGCCTGCGCCGGAACGCGATGTGTTCGTCGGCGGCCGCACCTGCATAGACCTCAGGCATGGGCTCCGTTGAGGCTGCGGTTACTCTGACGCTGAGCTGGGGGATGGAGATGCCGTGTCTGCGCAAGAACAGAGATGACCAGGCGCCGCCGGCGACCAGCACGCTGGAGGCCTCGACATACGCCGCCTCGGTCCACACGCCCTTGATCTTGCCGCCTGAGATTTCGAGGGTTCGCGCCGCACAATTCTCGACGATTTTGACGCCTTTTCGCGCGGCGAGCCGGGCAAGTGCGGGCACCGCCAGCCAAGGCTCCGCCCGCATGTCGGAGGGCGTCGTCATCGCGCCCTTGAATTTGCGCGACATGCCTTTGATGAGTGCCGCGGTTTCGTCTGCATCCAGGAGACGGGTGTCGAGCGCATGCGTCGCAGCGATCTTCATGAATGCTTCGAAGCCGGCCATGTCCTTGTCGGTCTTCGCCAGGTAGGTCACACCTGTCTGGGTCAGGCCGATGTCCTCGCCGCATTCCTCAGCCAGTTGCCGCCACAGGCGAATAGCCTCTATGACGATGGGCAACTCGTCGGCGTCGCGTCCCTGCTTTCGGATCCAGCCCCAATTGCGGGACGACTGTTCGGCCGCAATGCGTCCTTTTTCCAGCAGCGTCACCGGGATGTTCCGCTGTGCCAGGAAAAGCGCCGTCGTCACACCGATGATGCCGCCACCGACAATGACCACCTCCGACGTTTTCGGCGGTGGGCCAGGATGCCGGATTGGATCCGTTTCGGAGAACGGGAATATGGGCAAGTGGCGCACCCTGAGGACTGGTTGATGGCTCTGGCTTACTGGTTGCCACCCACTCGAAGCCAAATCAAGGACAGGTCCAGGCAGACCGTTGTCCCAACAAAGTCAATCTATCTGCGGGCAACATCCACAAGGGTGAACTTGCCCAGCGGAGCGATGGATTAATCCCTAGACGGGGGCGCCTGCGACCGAACCCCTCACCACCAGATCGACTGGCCAGACCTCGCCTCGCGCCCCTTCTTCCAAGCCGGAAATGCGCGCTGCCAGGCGTTCGGCGATGCGGGCGCCGGCGAGGCGGATCGACGAGCGCGTCGTCGACAGCGGCACGGAAAAATTCTCCGGCTTCAGCCATGGAAAGACGTCGTCATGGGCAATCAACGACAGGTCGCCGGGAATGGTCAGGCCAAGGTCGCGCACCGCGCGCACGACGCCGAGCGACATGATCAGGCTGGAGCAGGCGATCGCCGTCGGCCGCGCGCTCTGTTCGAGCAGGCGCCTGGCGGCGCGGTAGCCGTTCTCCTCGGTCATGGTGAGTGAACAGACATGGCGCTCGCCGAGCGTCAGGCCGCTCGCGGCCAGCGCCCTGCGCATGCCGCGCTCGCGGTGGATGGCGAAGGTCTCGCGGTCGTCGCCATTGATCAGCGCCAGCCGCCGGTGGCCGAGCTGAACCAGCAGCCGGGCGGCGTCGTGGAAGCCGCCCTCATTGTCGATGTCGGTGAAGGGGTAGTCGAAATCGGAGCCTTCGCTGCGGCCATGGACGATGAAGGGAATGCCGAGCGTGTTGACCAGCGCCACCCGCCGGTCGGCCGGGCGCGGCGAGGAGATGTAGACGGCGTCGACCTGGCGGTTGGCAACGATGCGGCGATAGGTGGTTTCCTGGTCGTCGGCATCGGCCGGCGACAGCACCAGGTCGAGCTCGTGCGAGCGGGCATAGTCGCCGAGACCCGACAGGAACTCGACGAAATGCGGGTCGATGTCGACGGAGGCGCCCGTCGGCAGCACATACCCGATCATGCCCGTCTTGCCGGTCGCCAGCCGGCGCGCGCTCGGGTTGGGCCGGTAGCCGTGGCGCTTGGCGGCATCCACCACACGCCGGCGGGTTTCCTCGTTGACCTCGGGATAGCCGTTTAGCGCACGGCTTACCGTTGTCTGCGACAGGGCCAGCATATGAGAGAGCTGCTTCAGGTTCACTGGGAGGCCTCCAAGCCTCAAAGCGCTTTTAATTTTGAAGCCAGGCGGCGCCACAACGGGCGCGGCCAAGCTGGTCGACCATACGCACTGGTCCGGCCAGTTTGAAGCTTAATACGCTGCTGCACCGCCGTAAAACTATGCTGCAGTGCACTTTACCAAGTCTTCCAGCTCGAAATTAAATCGATTAGCTCACCGCCCTCTTGACTTGCAGCCGATTCAATGGCGAGATCAAAAAGACCAAAGCGCTTTGGAAGACTCTTCGAAAGGTTGCGGTTCCTTTCTGAACGAGTCACAGTCCTGCAGCGTCGGCGGGCGGAATGGAGGTTCCGTCCGGGTGTATGTGTCCACACTGGGAGGAATACCGATGAAGAAGATGCTTCTGCTTGGCGCAGCGTTTGCCACGCTCGCCTTGTCCCTGCCGGCGCAAGCCGAACTGAAGTTCAAGCCCGGGGAAGACAAGCGCTTCAACTGGGCCAATTACGAAGAACTGAAGAAGGTCGATCTCAAGGGCGAGACACTGACCATCTTCGGGCCCTGGCGCGGCGAGGACGAAGGCCTCATCCGCACTGTTCTCGAATATTTTCAGGAAGCCACCGGCGCCGAGATCAAATACTCCTCGTCGGAAAATTACGAACAGCAGATCGTCATCGATACCCAGGCCGGCAGCCCGCCCAATATCGCCGTACTGCCGCAGCCGGGCCTGATCCAGGATCTGGCGTCCAAGGGCCTTTTGACGCCGCTGGGCGACGACACCGCCAAATGGATCAAGGACAATTACGGCGCCGGCCAGTCATGGGTCGATCTCGGCACCTTCAAGGACAAGGACGGCAAGCCGGGCTTCTTCGCCTTCCCCTACAAGGCCGACGTGAAATCGCTGGTCTGGTATTCGCCCGACAATTTCGAGGAAGCCGGCTACAAGGTTCCCAAGACCCAGGAAGAGCTCGCCGACCTCGAGAAGAAGATCATCGCCGACGGCGGCACGCCGTGGTGCATCGGCCTCGGCTCAGGCGGCGCTACCGGCTGGCCGGCGACCGACTGGGTCGAAGACATCATGCTGCGCACCCAGGCGCCCGACGTGTATGACAAGTGGGTAAAGAACGAGATCCCGTTCAACGATCCGGCGGTGGTCAACGCCATCGACATTTTCGGCAAGATCGCGACCGACGACAAGATGGTCGACGGTGGGGCCAAGGCGGTTGCCGCGACCGACTTCCGCGACAGCCCGAAGGGCCTCTTCTCGGTGCCGCCGAAATGCTACCTGCACCATCAGGCATCGTTCATCCCGACCTTCTTCCCGGAAGGCACAAAGGTTGGACAGGACGCCGACTTCTTCTACTTCCCGCCCTATGCCTCGAAGCCCGAGCTCGGCACGCCTGTGCTCGGCGCCGGCACGCTGGCCATGATCACCAAGGACTCGAAGGGTGCACGCGCGTTCATCGAATTCCTGAAAATGCCGCTGGCACATGAAATCTGGATGGCCCAGGGCGGCTTCGTCACGCCGCTCAAGTCGGTCAACAAGGATGCCTATGCCAGCGACGCGCTGAAGAAGCAGGGCGATATCCTCGCCAATGCCTCGACCTTCCGCTTCGACGGTTCGGACCTGATGCCGGGCAAGATCGGCGCCGGCGCCTTCTGGACCGGCATGATCGATCTGGTCGGCGGCAAGTCGGCGCAGGATGTCGCCACCGACATCCAGAAGAGCTGGGACGCTATCAAGTAGTCAGCTGGCAAGCAGTCAGCTGGCAAGTAACCACTGCCAAGTGTTCAGCCGCTTTGGCGGCAAATTCAGGACTTCCTCCACAGACTGGATCCGGGCCGCTATGGCCCGGATCCGACCGGCGCCTTACGCCGGACCGATTTGCGTTCGTTCGTTTCAGAATAACTTAAATCGGCCAGAGCCACATCGCCAGGGCTGTTCAAGGCCCGGCCGATCATGCGCAGGGAAGAGGGACCCATGGCTGCTCAGATCTTATCGGCCATTTTTGTCATCATCATCGGCGTCGGCGGCTGCGTCGCCTATTTCTGGGGCGCCAACAAGCTGGTCGACCTGATATTCCCGTCGCGCGGCGTGGCCGGGGCTGCGGCCATCGACAATCTGCGCCGGCAAGGACTGGTCCGTCCGTGGCTGTTCGTCGGCCCGGCGATGATCATCCTCACCGTCTACCTGATCTATCCGGTGGTGGCGACGCTCTGGCTGTCCTTCCTCGACCGCGGCGGCCAGCATTTTGTCGGCTTCGCCAACTATGAATGGGCGTTCGGCGACCGCGAGTTCCGCAACTCGATCCTGAATAACATCATCTGGCTCGCGGTGGTGCCCGCCGCCTGCACCTTTCTAGGGCTGATAATCGCCGTGCTCACTGACAAGATCTGGTGGGGCACGATCGCCAAGAGCCTGATTTTCCTGCCGCTGGCGATCTCCTTCGTCGGCGCCAGCGTGATCTGGAAATTCATCTACGAATATCGCGGCGAGGGCCAGACGCAGATCGGTCTGCTCAACGCCATCATCCAGTATTTCGGCGGTCAGCCGCAGGTCTGGATATCGCTGCCGTTCTGGAACAATTTCTTCCTGATGATCATCCTGATCTGGATCCAGACCGGCTTTGCCATGGTCATCCTGTCTTCGGCGTTGCGCGGCATCCCCGAAGAGACGCTTGAAGCCGCGGTCATCGACGGCGCCAATCCGTTCCAGATCTTCTGGAAGATCATGGTGCCGCAGATCTGGGGCACCATCGCCGTGGTCTGGACGACGATCACCATCCTGGTGCTGAAAGTGTTCGACATCGTGCTGACCATGACCAATGGCCAGTGGAACAGCCAGGTGCTGGCCAATCTGATGTTCGACTGGATGTTCCGCGGCGGCGGCGATTTCGGCCGCGGCGCCACCATCGCCATCATCATCATGATCGCGGTCATCCCGATCATGGTCTGGAACATCCGCCAGGCGAACAAAGAGACGGGAGGACATTGAGATGGCCGTCGCGACCGGAAAGTCCTTTGCCAGCCGCTTCGGCGTCCACATCGCCGTGCTCGTCTTCGTCGCCATCTGGACCGTGCCGACGCTCGGCATCCTGGTCTCGTCGCTGCGCGACAAGGACCAGATCATCGCCTCGGGCTGGTGGAACTCGTTCTCCAGCTCCAGCCAGACTGAAGCCGGCCGCCTGCCGCCGGCCTCGGCGCAGGTCGAGAAGGACGGCAAGTTCCTGCTTGCCGGCAATATCTTCGGCGACGGTGCTGCGCGCAACATCAGCGCCTTCGGCGTCAAGTCGGCGGCACCGACGCAATATCCGGCCGGCACCACTGCCGATCTCGGCGACGGCGTGACCTTGCAGCTCAATGCCGACGGAACGTTCGTCATGAGTTCGCCCAAGGCTTTCGAAGGCGACCGTGGCCAGCGCGTCTATTACGCCTCGTCGGCGCCGCCGAAATTCACCACCGACAATTACAAGACCGTGCTGTTTTCGGAGGGCATCGGCCGCTCGTTCATAAACTCGCTGACCGTCACCATCCCGGCGACGGTCATCCCGATCCTGATCGCCGCCTTCGCCGCCTATGCATTGGCGTGGATGCGTTTTCCCGGCCGCGCCTTGCTGATCGCCACAATCATCGGCCTGCTGGTCGTGCCGCTGCAGATGTCCTTGATCCCGCTTTTGAAGATCTACAACGGCGTCGGCATCTTCTTCGGTGTGCCGTCGAAAACCTATCTCGGCATCTGGCTGGCGCATACCGGCTTCGGCCTGCCCTTCGCCATCTATCTCCTGCGCAGCTATATTGCCGGCCTGCCGCGCGAGATCATGGAATCGGCGCGCATAGATGGCGCCAGCGATTTCGAAATCTTCGTCAAGATCGTGCTGCCGCTGTCCTTCCCGGTGCTGGCGTCCTTTGCAATCTTCCAGTTCCTGTGGGTGTGGAACGATTTGTTGGTGGCAATGGTTTTCCTCGGTACCGAAGGGGACCAGATCGTGCTGACCGCGAAGCTCAACGCGCTGCTCGGCTCGCGCGGCGGCGACTGGGAAATCCTGACGACATCGGCCTTCGTCACCATTATCGTGCCGCTGATCGTGTTCTTCTCGCTGCAGCGCTATTTCGTCCGCGGGCTGCTGGCCGGCTCGGTCAAAGGAGGTTGAGACTTATGCAAGCCGCTTTGAAGGCGACCTCGAAGCCCGATCTCGCCGTCGATCGCGACTGGTGGCGGGGCGCGGTGATCTACCAGATCTATCCGCGCTCCTATCAGGACTCCAATGGCGACGGCATCGGCGACCTCAAGGGCATCATCCGCAGGCTGCCCTACATCGCCTCGCTCGGCGTCGACGCCATCTGGATTTCGCCCTTCTTCAAGTCGCCGATGAAGGATTTCGGCTACGACGTCTCGGACTATTGCGACGTCGACCCGATGTTCGGGACGCTCGCCGATTTCGACGCGCTGGTTGCGGAAGCCCATCACCTCGGCCTCAAGGTGATGATCGACGAGGTGCTGTCGCACACCGCCGACAACCATCCATGGTTCAAGGAGAGCCGCGCCAGCCGTAGCAATCCCAAGGCCGACTGGTATGTCTGGGCCGACGCCAGGCCGGACGGCACGCCGCCCAACAACTGGCTGTCGATCTTCGGCGGCTCGGCCTGGCAGTGGGACACCAGCCGCCAGCAATATTATCTGCATAATTTCCTGTCCGAGCAGCCGGACCTCAACTTCCACAATCTGGAAGTCCAGGACGCGCTGCTCGACGTCACCCGCTTCTGGCTGGAGCGCGGCGTCGACGGCTTCCGCCTCGACACCATCAATTTCTACTTCCACAGCCAGGGGCTGGAGAACAATCCGCCGCTGCCGCCCGAAGAGCGTAACGACCAGACAGCACCTGCGGTCAATCCCTACAACTACCAGGACCATATCTACGACAAGAGCCGGCCGGAAAACCTTGCCTTCCTCGAACGGTTCCGGGCGCTGCTCGACGAATATCCGGCGGCCGCCGCGGTCGGCGAAGTCGGCGATTCGCAGCGCGGGCTGGAAGTGGTCGCCGCCTACACCGCCGGCGGCAAACGCGTCCACATGTGCTATTCCTTCGATTTCCTGGCGCCGGAAAAGATCAGCGCCGCCAAGGTGCGCCAGGTGCTGGAAGCCTTCGGCAAGGTCGCCAGCGACGGCTGGTCGTGCTGGGCCTTTTCCAACCACGACGTGATGCGTCCGGCCTCGCGCTGGGCCGCCGACGAGGCCGACCCGGCCGCCTATCTGAAGGTTATCTCGGCGCTGCTGATGTCGCTGCGCGGTTCGGTCTGCCTCTATCAGGGAGAGGAGCTTGGGCTGGGCGAAGCCGAGTTGCAGTTCGAGGATCTGCAGGACCCCTACGGCATTCGCTTCTGGCCCGAATTCAAGGGCCGCGACGGCTGCCGCACGCCGATGGTGTGGGATGCAACCGCCAGCAATGCCGGCTTTTCGACGGCCAAGCCCTGGCTGCCGGTGCCGGGCAAGCACTTGTCGCAAGCGGTCAATGTTCAGCAGGGCGACGCGGCCTCGCTGCTCGAGCACTACCGGCGCTTTCTCGGTTTCCGCCGCCAGCATCCGGCCCTGGCCAAAGGCGACATCGAGTTCATCGAAAGCGAGGGCGACACCGTCGCCTTCACTCGCCGTGAGGGCAATGAGCAGATCGTCTGCGTCTTCAATCTGGCCAGCAAGCCGGCCGAGGTCGATCTCGGTGGTCAGG
The DNA here is from genome assembly GCF_040320115.1 of Mesorhizobium sp. M0802. Taxonomy (NCBI): domain Bacteria; kingdom Pseudomonadati; phylum Pseudomonadota; class Alphaproteobacteria; order Hyphomicrobiales; family Phyllobacteriaceae; genus Mesorhizobium; species Mesorhizobium sp. M0802. Next base: position 565,856 of record NZ_JAMYOY010000002.1, on the reverse strand, counting down.
CGCTGCTGCCATTGGCCGGGCACGGTTTTTCGGGACAATCCGGCACAGGTTCCATCCGCCTCGGCGGCTACGGCGCCTGGTTCGGGCGCATCGACTGAGTTTTTGACGAAACTGGATTTTTTGAGGAAATCCAGGTTCTCTAGGGAAATCACTGGGAGGAAATTATGGCCGATGTCACGCTGAGACAGGTGAAGAAATCATACGGCAATCTGCACATTCTCCACGGCATCGACCTCGACATAAAGTCGGGCGAGTTCATCGTCTTCGTCGGCCCGTCGGGTTGCGGCAAGTCGACCTTGCTGCGGTCCATCGCCGGGCTTGAGGAGATCACCTCCGGCGAGCTGAAGATCGCCGGCGAGGTGGTGAACGATGTGCCGCCTTCCAAGCGCGGCATCGCCATGGTGTTCCAGTCCTATGCGCTCTATCCGCACATGACCGTCTACGACAACATGGCCTTCTCGATGAAGATCGGCAAGGAAAGCAAGGCCGAGATCGACAAGCGGGTACGGCAGGCAGCGGAGATCCTGCAGCTGACCAAATATCTCGACCGTCTGCCCAAGGCCATGTCGGGCGGCCAGCGCCAGCGCGTCGCAATCGGCCGGGCCATCGTGCGCAACCCGAAAGTGTTCCTGTTCGACGAGCCGCTGTCGAACCTCGACGCGGCGCTGCGCGTCGCCACCCGCATCGAGATCGCCAAGCTGAAGGAATCGATGCCTGCCACGACCATGATCTACGTCACCCACGATCAGGTCGAGGCGATGACGCTGGCTGACCGCATCGTCGTGCTGAAGGATGGCCACATCGAGCAGGTCGGCACGCCCATGGACCTCTACAAGAAGCCCGGCAATCTGTTCGTTGCTCAGTTCATCGGCTCGCCGGCCATGAACATCCTGCCGGCAACGATCGACAAGACGGGCAACCCGACAATCGTCAGCCATGTCGGCGGCCGCAAGGCCACGGTGCCGATTGCAACGCCGGCGTCAGCCAAGGGTGCGGCAGTCAGCTTCGGCGTGCGGCCGGAGGATCTGTCGGTCGCCACCGGCACGGAATATCTTTTCGAGGGCGTGGTGGACTATGTCGAGCAGCTCGGCGAGGTGCAGCTGGTCTATATCGATATCGGTCGCGCCGACCTGCCGTTGGTGACCAAGCTGCCCGGCAATGTCGAGGTCAAGCGCGGGGCAAAGCTGCGGCTGACCGCGGATGCCGGGGACCTGCACATCTTCGACGCCGATGGGCACTCCTTCTCGCTCAAGCCGGTGGAAGTGAAGGCGGCTTGAGATAGCTGCGTTGTACAGGCATGAAAAAAGAGCGGCGGGCTAGGCCCGCCGCTCTTTTTTTAAGCTTCGGCTGTTAGTTGTTGCCGAACCGATCCCTGTCGCTGCTCTGAGGAACGAACTTCTGTTGGTCGTCCGACGAGTTCAGCAGCTTGTAGACCGCCGAGTTGGTGCCGGTCGACGAAGTGCGGGTGGTGTCGACGGCAGCGGCCGGCTGGTTGGCGCCATTGGAGCCATAATTGTCGCTGCCGGCAAAGGCAGCGCTCGAAACAGCCAGAACGGCTGCGGTGGCAAGAACGATCTTCTTCATTTTAGTCTCCTGAATTTTTCTGATGCCGCCAGCTGCAGCGGATAAGCCCGCCACGTGCTGGAAACCGGCTTTTAGCGGCCGAAAAGGTTACGGTCGGCACCGTGGGCAGGCGCCTGCTCGGCTGGAGCCGACTTCTCAACCGAAGCCGTATGGCCACTATCGGTCGACGTAATCGCAGGCTGGTTGGCGCCGTTCGAACCGTAGTTGTCGCTGCCGGCGAAAGCGCTGCCGGAGATGGCCAAAACGGCGGCGGCAGCAAGGATGATCTTTTTCATTTTCAAATACTCCTGAATTTTTTGGGATCCCGAGAGCGACGGGTTAGCCGCCCTTCTTTGGTCGGGATCAGCGATTGCCGTAGAGGTCGCGGTCGGCGCCCTGAACGACAGGCTGCTTGTCAGCGTGCGCCGGCTTCTGAATGGAAGCCGTATACGAGCTGTCGACCGAGACGGCTGGCTGGTTCGCACCATTGGAACCGTAATTGTCGCTACCGGCGAAGGCGCTGCCGGTGATCGCCAAAACGGCTGCGGCAGTGAGGATGATCTTTTTCATTTTTAGTACTCCAGTTTGTCTGTCCGTCTAGCGGCGTGTCTTGGGAGGAATTCGCGTCGTTCGGACAGCCCCGATGTGGGAAAGCCATAGGCTGGTTTCCAATCACGAAGTTGTTCCGTGTGGACCACGGTCCTGCACCTTGAAATTGTGCCATGAAGTTCCTCTATGGTCATTTATCGCATTGTTTTCAGTCGCTTATGCCGAACCGAGTGGTTCGCTCCGATGTCGGTTTCCGGGCCGTCGTTCACACTGTCCTGCACGCATTGTCAACAGAAACGAACCGTTCGGTTCGATTAGAGATTGCTAATAGTAACTTTTCGATACCGTTGAGCCATTTTTGCCCGCGATCGAACTGGATCGGCAGCGATTCGAAACGGCGATGATGGCGTCGCAAGAAACGTCTCAGCTCTTTGACCCGGGGGCGGGGGGCGTAAGCCGCGCGTGTCGCGCCGCATGGATATGATGTCGCTTTCATGCCGACGTCGCGATCGCTGCCGTGATTAGATGATCGCATCTCAGGTGCCGCTTCGTGACGACGCAGCGGAGAATTGGGAAGCCGGTCAGAATCCGGCGCTGCCCCCGCAACGGTGGTGGAGTTGAAGTCGCAACGGGAGACCACTGGGCAAGAGCCTGGGAAGGTGTCGCGATGGTCCGCAAGGACAACTCCAGAGCCCGGAAACCAGCCCGAGATGCATAGACTCGACTGATCGCGGTGGGCGGTCAAGAGGTGGATAGTGCATGTCCGGCGCCGCGCCGGCCTGCGTCCGATCCTTCCTCCATCACCACCAAGTTCAGTCCTTAAACCACGAGGACAGAACTATGGATACGCGCAACGACATGCTGAGGCTCCTGAACGGCCGCAAGCAAGGCTTTTCGCTGGAACAGCCCTTCTACACCGACCCGGACTATTTCAAGCTCGACATGGAGCTTATCTGGTATCGCGACTGGCTGTTCATCGGCCATGATTGCGAACTGCCGAAGCCCGGCAGCTATATCACCGTGCAGATCGGCGATTATCCGGTGGTGCTGGTCCGCGACCAGAAGGGCAACATCAACGCCTTTCACAATTCCTGCCGCCATCGCGGCAGCCGTGTCTGCAACACTGAGAAGGGCATGGCGGCAAAGCTTGTCTGCCCCTATCACCAGTGGACCTACGAGCTTGACGGCCGGCTGCTGTTTGCCCGCCAGATGGCCGACGGTTTCGACAAGAGCCAGTTCGGCCTGAAGCCCGTCGCCTGCGAGAGCGTCGGCGGCTATATCTTCATCTGCCTGGCAAAAGAACCTGCCGACTTTGCGCCGATGCGCGCCATGATAGAGCCCTACCTCAAGCCGCACGGGCTGAATGAAGCCAAGGTCGCCTTCGAGAGCACCATCATCGAGAAGGGCAACTGGAAGCTGGTCTGGGAAAACAACCGCGAATGCTATCACTGCGCCGGCAATCATCCAGAGCTGTGCAAGACATTCCCCGAAGCGCCGACGGTGACCGGCGTGCAGGGCGCCGACAGCGATCCGGAGATGCTGGCGCACTGGGCGAAATGCGAGGCGGCGGGCCTGCCGAGCAAGTTCCGCATCGATCCGGCCGGGCAATACCGCGCCACCCGCGCGCCGCTGCTGCGCGATGCCGTCAGCTACACGATGTCGGGAAAGCGCGCGGTGACGAAGAACCTGTCCGACACTGTTGCCGCCGACCGCATCGGCACCTTGATGCACTACCACTATCCGACGACCTGGAACCACATACTGATCGACCATGCGGTCACCTTCCGGGTGCTGCCGATCAGCGCCACGCAAACCGCGGTGACGACCAAGTGGCTGGTGCACAAGGATGCGGTCGAGGGGGTCGACTACAACCTTGAGGAGCTCACCCATGTCTGGACCGAGACCAACGACCAGGACCGCCGCATCGTCGAGGAAAACGCCTTTGGCATCCTGTCTCCGGCCTATGAGCCCGGCCCCTATTCGGAGCTGCACGAGGGCGGCGTGATCCAGTTCGTCGAATGGTACGCGGCCTTCATCGGCCCGCGCCTTGCCGAAGGTGGCAGGCCGGCGCTGCGCAGCGTCGCGTGAGCTGGAGCAGGCGAAGAAGGACCGGAGGATGAATGCGATGACGGATCTTGGGCTCTATCGCCATCTCGACCAGATGGCGCCGTGGAACGATAGGCTGCAGGTGCTGGAAGTGATCGGCGTCAGCGACGAGGCGCCTGACGTCAAGACCTTCACCTTCCGCTCCGACAACCAGACCTGGTTCCGCTACAAGCCGGGCCAGTTCCTGACGCTGGAACTGCCGACACCGGACGGGCCGCTGATGCGCACCTATACGCTGTCGTCGTCACCATCGCGGCCGTTTTCGATCGCGGTGACAGTGAAGGCGCAACCGGGCAGCATCGGCACACGCTGGATGTTCGACCAACTGGTGCCCGGCTCGCATGTCAAGGCCTATGGACCGGCGGGCGACTTCTCGTTGCACAGCCACCCGGCGGCCAAATATCTGTTCATTTCGGCTGGCTCCGGCGTGACACCGATGATGTCGATGCTGCGCTGGCTGAACGACTGCGCGCCATGGACCGATGTCGGTTTCGTCAACTGCGCGCGGCGTGCCGAAGAGATCATCTTCCGCAAGGAACTCGAACTGCTCGGCGGCCATATGCCCGGCCTGTCGCTCGGCTTCATGATCGAGGAACGTTCCAGCCGCGAAGGCTGGTACGGCCATATGGGGCGCATCGATGCGATCCGGCTGCCCTTGCTGGCTCCGGATTTCCGCGAGCGCGAAATCTTCTGCTGCGGCCCCGATCCGTTCATGCGCGCCGTGCGCGGCATGCTGGATGCCGCCGGCTTCGACATGACGAAATACCATCAGGAGAGCTTTGCCGCGCCTGTGATGGAGGAAATTCCGGCGCCGTTTGCCTCCCCGGTCGAGGACGGCATCGCTGCACCTGTCGAAGCCGTGACGCCGATCCGCTTCTCGCTTTCGGAGGTCGATGCCGGCTGCGTCGCCGGCCAGACCGTGCTGCAGACCGCGCGCAGCTCGGGCGTGCGGATTCCCGCCGCCTGCGAGTTCGGCCTGTGCGGCACCTGCAAGGTGAAGAAGGTCTCCGGCGAAGTCGAGATGAGCCACAATGGCGGCATCCTCGACCACGAGATCGATGACGGTTTCATCCTTGCCTGCTGCTCGAAACCGTTGTCGGCGCTCGAAATCGAGGCTTGAGCCGGTCGACTTCGCCGCAACGGTCGCCGACGCAGGCGGTGTTCGCGGGTCTTTGTCTTGCCAAGCATAGGCCGAGTGATTTAGACGCACTTAGGAAGGGCTGGCAGGCCGTGAAACTGGCGCATCCCTTCATGGGCGCATGGAACGGGGGACAGAGCGATGCAACAGCGGGTCTACGCGGTCGCAAGCAAGGACATCGTTTTCGAATCATTCGATGGCGAAGCCGTCGTTCTCGATCTTTCGAACGGTAAGTATTTCGGCTTTTCCGATTCCGGCAGCCGGGTCTGGCAGGCTTTGTCGTCCGGCGTCGCCACTGAAGCGCTGGTCGGAGCTGCCGCGGCCGCCGCAAAAATAAGCCTGGCCGACCTCGAAAGCTTCGTTGCCCGACTGCTCGATTTCGGGTTGCTTGCACCAGCCGAAACACCGGCGCAACCGCTTTCGGGCGAGCTGTCGTCTGCGCTTGCTGCCAGCAATGAGCCGCTCAAGGTCGATGTCCACGACGACCTTGCCGATCTCATCATTGTCGACCCGATCCATGAGGTCGAGGAACCTCTCGGCTGGCCGGCGGTGAAACAGGCATAATCGTTTCCCTAAAGCGCGTCGCGTTTGAACGGACTCAGGCGACGCGGTTTAGATCTTTGATTTTATGCATGTCGTCGTCTCAAAACCGGGGCCACCCCGAGCGACATGCATCAGGCGACCCGGCGCAATTCTGGACGCTGGAACAACGAACACATGCCTTTGATCACGCTGCAAACCCTGCCGGATTATGCCCGCCATGTGCTGGCGGCCGCGGAAAGCGCCGCCGCCTTCTATCCCGTTACCGCCGGGGTGCGGTTGCCGGGACTGGACCTGAGTGTCCACCTCGACCATGGCACGCTGGCGGAAGCCATGAGCCATGCCTTCATACCGGCCCCGGAAAATCCGTCTGCATCTGACGGCTGCCGCATTTTCGTCGCCCACCCGGCCATCGATGGCGTCCCCGCCCCGGCCACCTGGGGCCGAGGCGATTACAACCATCATGCCTTTGCCAACCGGCTGGAAGAGGCCGGATTGCGCGGCAGCTACTATCATGATCTCGACTTCTGGCAGTTCCATGATCCGCAACGCCATGTCGGGGCGCAGCTGATGATGTCGGCCGACGCCTTTCCGCCATGGGAACAAGGGGCGCCGCTGCGCGCCTTCCTGCATTGGGAATATGCGGCGCGCGGCATGCGGCTCACCCATGCCGGCACGCTGGGCATCGATGGCAAGGGCGTGTTGCTGGCGGGCTCCGGCGGAGCCGGCAAATCGGGAACGGTCGTCGCCGGCCTGCTCAATGGGCTCGATAGCGTCGGCGACGACTATGTGCTGATCGACCGGACCGGGGGGGTGACGGCCTATCCGCTGTTTGCCACGCTCAAGCAGGATCCGGAGGGCTTCAAGCGGCTGAAGCTGGAGGAGCAGCTAAAGTCGTACCAACCGCTGAACTGGCAAGGCAAGCATGCCTTTCACATCAACGAGATCGCGCCTCGACCAACTCCTGCAAGTCTGGACATTATTGCTTTGATAGTGCCCCATATCAGGGGAGGTGCGAGAAGCTCGGTCATGCCCATATCGCGCAAGGATGCCATGATCGCCTTGGCCCCGTCAGGAATCGTGCAGATGCCGGGCGAGCGGGAAGCGGGCTTTCGCTTTTTCAGCGAGCTTACCCGCGACCTGCCATGCTACCGGCTGTCGCTGGGGACCGAGCCGCGCGAGATCGCCGGCACGATTGCGGATTTCGTCCTTCGGGGCGCTGCATGAAGTTGAGCATCATTGTGCCGGTCTACAATCGGGAGATCTATGTCGTTTCGACGTTGCGGTCCCTGCTCAGGCAACGCGACGATGCCGATCTCGATATCATCGTTGTCGACGACGGCTCGACCGACAGCTCCGTTGAAGCCGTCCGCGCCATCATGCGGGAAGCGTCGTGCATCCGCCTGTTCCAGCAGGCAAACCAGGGCGTGGCCAACGCGCGCAACACAGGGCTGAGGCAGTTGCTGCCGCAAACCGAACTGGTGTCGTTCCTGGATTCGGACGACGTCTCGCCGGCTGGACGATTCAAGGCTGGCCTACCCCTGTTCGCGGCCGACCCTGCGCTCGAGCTGACCTACTCGCTGATGACGCGCGTCGATCTCATGGACGACGAAGCCCTTCAGCCGGCACCGGGCGGCGCAGGTCCCACCGTGCGCGGCGTCAGCCTTAGCGCCGGGATATTCCGCAGGGCACTCATCGACCGTACAGGTGCTTTCGACGAGGAGTTCCGGCAGGGCGAAGACGCCGACTATCTGCTGCGCATTTTCGAAACCAGCCCAAAGCACATTTTTCCCGACACCGTCGCGGTATACTACCGGCGCCACCCCGGCAATTTGACCAAGCAAAGGGATGTGGCGGTGCGCGAATATCTACGTGTAATTCAGAAATCCTTGCGGCGGCGCAAGGCCGATCCGTCGCGGCGCCCGGTCGAGGGGCTTTTCGAGATCAAGCGCCCGGCAGAGTGGTGAAAGAATGAACAGATCACAGCCTGGAATGCGTGCGTGAAGCTGAGCGTGATCATGCCGGTCTACAACCGCGAACGCCATGTCGGCTCGGCGCTGCGCTCGCTGCTGAGGCAGCGCGATGCCGCCGATCTCGACATCATCGTTATCGATGACGGTTCGACCGACAGTTCGGCGGCGGTCGTGCGCTCGCTGATCGCGGAGGCGCCGTGCATTCGCCTTTTCCAGCAGGAGAATGCGGGGGTGACGCGGGCGCGCAACGCGGGCTTGCGGCAATTGCTGCCGCAGACCAGGCTGGTATCGTTTCTCGATTCGGACGACATTTCCCCGCCCGGCCGCTTCAAGGCGGATCTGGCCTGCTTCGACGCAGACCCCACCCTCGAGCTCACCTATTCGCGCATGACGTTGGTCGACGACATAGATGACGATACGCTGGAGCCGACAGCCGACAGCCACTCGGTGACGGTTCGCGGCATTCACCTGTCTCCCGCTATCTTCGTCCGGCGGTTGGTCGAACGCATCGGCAGCTTCGACGAGGATTTCCACCAGGCCGAGGACACCGACTATCTGCTGCGCACTTTCGAAAGCGGGCCGAAATTCACGATGCCCGACACTGTTGCGCTCTATTACCGGCGCCATCCCGGCAACATGACCAGGCAGGCCGATGTTCCTTTTCGCGAATTCATGCGCGCCGTCTACAAGTCGATGAAACGGCGCGAGGCCGACCGCTCCTTGCACCCTGTCGACGGCATCTTCGATTTCAAGGAACTTGCGAATTGGCGTTTCCTGTGATGGCCAGCTACGGCGTCGTCATTCCGGCCTTCAACGCGACCGCCACCATCGCCGAGACGCTGCGATCGGTCGCGGCCCAAACGGTCCAGCCCGACGCCATAATCGTCGTCGATGACGGCTCGACCGACGATACGGTCGCGGTAGTCAATGCGCTGGGCATGCCGGTGCGGGTGTTGCGCCAGGACAATGCCGGACCAGGCAGCGCCACCACCAGGGGCATCGCCGCGCTGGCGACGCCCTTCGTCGCCACGCTCGATGCGGACGATCTGTGGCTGCCGACCAAGATCGAAAGGCAGCTGGAGCATTTCGAGCGGTTTCCCGCGACGGCAGGAGTCTTTGCCCACTGGCGGACGTTTCGCGATGACAAGCCCGATGTGCAACAGGACGTGGCCGTGGCGGGCTGGTCGCGCACGACGATGATGATCCGCCGGGAGGTAGCCGAGGCCGTCGGTCCGATCATCGACCCGCAAGGCGGTCGCGGCGACATGGTCGACTGGATCGCCCGTGTCCGCGAGGCGGGCTTTGCGCTTGCCATGCTCGACGATGTCCTGACCTTGCGCCGCATCCGGCCCGACAGCATGTCCTATGGACGCGACCCCGTGCGCGACCGCGGTTATGTCGAAGTCGTAAGGCTGGCCATGCAAAGGCGAGCAGCGAAAAAGGCGAGCGCCGACTGATGGCCAATGCCATGCGCCGTATCGGCCGTCGGTTTCCGGACTATGGTTGGTCATGGCCAACTGGCGGACTCGACCAGCTGCTGAAGGCCGCATTGCTGCCCGATGAAGAAGCGGCAGGGCGTTACGCGGCGCGCTGGCTCGACGAGAACGATATCGACCATGTTGCCTTCCGAGAGCATCGGCTGCTGGCCGCGATCTCCGACAGGTTCGGCCGCAAGCTCGCTGGGCATCCGGCCTATCCACGTCTTGTCGGCCTGCAAAAGATGCTGTGGACCAAATCGCGGCTGGCTGCGCGCGAGGCCGAGCCGGCGCTACAGGCCATGATCGACGCCGGCTGCGCGGTGATGCTTATCAAAGGCGCCAGCCGCATCGCCGTCAACGCGTCGGCGCAGCGCGGCCGGGTGGCGCATGACATCGACATGCTGGTGCGCCCGCAGGCCATGATTGCCGCCTTCGATGTGCTTAGCGAACGCGACTGGCAGATCGCCACCGGCGTCAGTCCGCAATATCTGCGCACCAGGCTGGCGTCCTTGCGTTCGATGAATTTTTTCAAGGGCAGTTTCGGCGACATCGACCTGCACCAGCTCGCTTATGACGGGTCGCAGCAAAGCGCGGAAGATGATCTGGCGATCTGGCAGCGGGCGCTGTCAGCCGATTTCAATGGCGTCCGCGTGCTTGTTCCCTCTCCGGCCGACCGCATGGCGCTCGCCATCGCACATGGCGGCCTCGATGCCCACACCCACAGCGACTGGCTGGTCGACTGTGCGGTCGCCATCGAGAGTGGCGCAGTCGACTGGGGCGTGTTCGCCGACGTCGTCGCCAAGCGGGGCCTCGCCGTCGCCGCGGCGGTGGCGCTCTCCTATCTCTGCCTGGAGATCGGCATCGCGGTGCCGGAGGCCGAACTTGCAAAGACGATTGAGTTGGCCGACCGCGCCGGCCTGTCGCGCTGGTCCTCGGTGCTGCAGGCCAAGCCGCGCACCGATTTCGGCGGTCTCGTCTGGCTGTCGCGCGGCTTTGCCAAGCAGTTGCGCCTGAAACGCAAGAAGGGCCGACTGCAGCATCCGACGCCTGCTGCCGTCTGGCGCGGCAGGCCGACATTGCGCAAGGCAAGAGCGACGCCGGAACCGTTCGCGCTTTCTCAGGCCCTGCCGCGTCCGGACAGGACTGGAGAGATGATGCTGGACGTCACCGTCAGGATCGTCGTTCCGCCAGTCCGCCGCCGCATCGAGATGGAAATCAATGCCGGCAGCGGTCACGTCGCCCGCTTGCGTTCCATGGTGATCAGCCGCGCCGGCGGCGGACGTGTGCTGCGCTTTCGCGGCAAGGTAACGGTGGACGACACCGGCCGGCCTCTGGTGATCGAGGCACGGCCATCGCGCCAGTTCCGCAACTGGGACAATGAGGCCGAAGTCGCCGCCTATGGCGCGCTGCCGTTCCAATTGCTGTCGGCAAGGTTTTCACCCGCCTGAGAGCGGTTCGCTGTCTCCATGAAACGGTGAACCACTGTGGCCCTCTCAGCCGCCATAGCGCTCGGTGCGGATGATTTCCGCTGGTATGCCGGCGTCGATCAGCGCCCGGGCAGCCGCCGAGACGAAGGTGTTCGACCCGCAGACGAAGGCGAGCGCCGGCGGCCGCGGCAGCCGCGTGAGCGCCTGCATGACCATTGCCGTGTCGATGCGCCTCGAATAGTCGGACGGGCGCCGTGCCGCCTCGCGCGTCAGCGTAAGCACCAGCTCGAACCCGTCGCGGCGGTCACCGAGACCGATCAGCTCGTCGCGGAAGATCACCTCGTCCCAGACCCGCACCGAAAACATCAGCGCCACCGGCACCGCCGATTTGCGCAAGGTCCGGTGACGCACCATCGCCATCAGCGGCACCACGCCGGAGCCGCCGCCGACCAGAAGCAGCGGCCCGCCATCCCCATCGGACCAGACGAAATGGCCGCCGAGCGGCCCGCGCAGTTCGATCTCGTCACCGACCGCGGCGATGTCGTGGAAGAAGGGCGAGACTTCACCGTCGTCGAGCTTCTCGATCGCCAGCTCGATCGTGGCGCCGCTCTCCGGCGCCGAGGCGATGGAATAGGAGCGGCGCGCTTGGTAGCCGTCAGGCGCAGTCAGCCTGACATCGACATGCTGTCCGGCGCGATAGGCGAATGGCCGTGACAGCGCGAAGAAGAAACTGGTGACGCGTGGCGTCCGCTTTTCGATCCGGGTGATTTTCGCCGTCTGCCAGGGAGATTGCGGCGCTTCGCTCATGGATCGCCGCTATAGCGCTGCTCGCGCCACGGGTCGCCATAGATGTGATAGCCGCGCAATTCCCAGAAGCCCGGCTCGTCGCGCTCGGTGAACTGCAGCCCGTTCAGCCATTTGGCCGATTTCCAGAAATAGAGATGCGGCACCAGGAGCCGCGCCGGGCCGCCATGGTCGGCAGTGATCGGCTTGCCTTCATAAAGGAGCGCCACCATCGCCTTCCCCGCGGTGAGATCCTTGGCCGGCACGTTGGTGGTGTAGCCGTCATAGCCATGCGCCAGCAGGAAGCCGGTCGGCGCTTCGATGCCGGCATCGGCAAGGATGTCGTCGACCAGCACGCCTTGCCAGGCGGTATCGAACTTGGTCCAGGCGGTAACGCAATGGATGTCGCGCGTCATCTTGGTCAAGGGCAGCGCGTTGAACTCGGCCCAGTTCCATTTCTTGATCGGGCGCGGCCCGTGCTTGAGCGTGAACGACCAGTCCTCGGTGCGCACGCGCGGCGTCGGCCCCGCCGACAGCACCGGAAAGCCCTGTTCGAGATACTGACCGGGCGGAATGCGCGCATCGGTCTCCGTCGGAGGCTTTCGACCGGAGGAAAAACCGCGAGTGACCATCGGACTGTCCGTTTTTAGCAGGCCATTGCCGGCCTGCCGTAATGTTCTCGAAGATGTCGCGGCGGGCAACAGGAATTTTGGCGGGGCCGTGCGGCAGGCCTGCCGATCGTTCAGCGAGCCCGCCGCATCATGTCTCAACCGGCGGCGAAGGGTACGGCGACGAAGATTTGCGCGTCGCCCCGGTCGACCAAAAGCAGCACCGACTTCCGGCCCGACTTGCCGGCCTCGGCGATCGCCTGGTTGGCTTGCCGCGCATCCCGCACGGGCGACCGGTTGACGTCGACGATGACGTCGCCCGGCTGCAGGCCGGCATTGGCGGCTGCCGTGTCCGGATTGACGCGCTCGACCACGGCGCCACGCTGGTTCCAATCACAATGTCGTCAGAGGCCTCCGGTGCGCCTGAGATAGGCTGTGGCGATCTCGCGCATCCGGTTGCCGTCGAAGCTCGGCCCATGGCCGCCATGGCCGAGGCGAACAGGCAGGTCAAGGAGCCGCTGCATGGTACGGCGATAATCAGGCCGGGAGGAATCCGGCAGGTCGTCGATCAGCGTGGAATCGTAGATGGCGTCGCCGGCAAAGAACAGGCCGTCTGCCTCGTCGAACAAAGCGATCGAATCCGGCGAATGTCCGGGCAGATGCAGGACGCGGAACTGCCGGTCGCCGAGGTCGACGATGTCGCCCTCGTCCAGCGTGCGCGTCAGCGGCGCCGGCGGAATCTTGTAGTCGGCCGCCGTCCAGCCCGGCGCCGGCAATTTCGAAACGGCGCCGTCGAGATTGTTGAACATGTAGGCGTAGGTCACCTGATCGTTCATGGTCTCGAAATGCTCGGCACTGTGCCGCGGCCCGGCGCGCAGCTGAAACTCGTGCAGCGAGCCGACATGGTCGAGATGGATGTGGGTGGCGACAACAATGAGCGGCTTGCCCTCGGGCGTGTCGATCTCAGGCGCCAGCGGGCAGATGCCCATGCCGGTGTCGACCAGCAGGTCGGCGTCGCGTCCGCTGAAATGCCAGATGTTGGCGCGCACGAAATCATGCACGAACGGCTCGGTCAGCATCGTCGTGCGGTCGTCGATGATTGTCTTGCCGAACCAGTCGCCGACAACGCGCTCGCCACCAAAACGGACGCCACCAAAACGGCCGCCCATCAGACGAAGGGCTTTCCCACCTTGTATTTTTCCGGCACCAGCCGCTTCAGGTAAGCCATACCCGCTTCCGAAAGCTGGTTGACATCGGGCTTCATGAAATCGTCGGGCATATGGCGCGTCTTACCGGCGACGTTCTTCAGCGGCACCTTCTTCAGCACGGTTTTCGTGCCGTCATATTGCAGCGCCACCGAGCCACCGCCTTCGCCGGCAACGGCAACCGCGAAGGCGCCGGCGTCGAAAGCCTCCTGCGCGTCGACGGCACTGATCGCGCCGACATAGCCGCGCGGCATGTAGCCAAGCGCATCGACGCGGGCGCGCTTGCCCGGCAGGCCTTCGGCGAGCGCACGTTCCAGAGCTGACGGCAGGTCGCTGCCCGACAGTTTGACGTTGCCATGCGCGTCGCGCTCGAGCTTGTCCGGCGGCACCAGGCTTTCGACCAGCGCCTTGCCGTCGGCGGTGCTGACACCTTCGGAGACGGCGACGATGCAGCGCTTGTGGCGGTCGAGCGTGGAGCGCACGTCGTCGATGAAACCGGCGGCGGAGAATGGCCGTTCCGGCACGTAGACCAGATGCGGGCCGCTGTCGGGATCGAGCTGCCAGGCTGCAGCCGCCGCGGTGAGGAAGCCGGCATGCCGGCCCATGACGATGCCGACATAGATGCCGGGCAATGCGCGGAAATCGAGATCGACGGACAGGAAGGCGCCGGCGACGAATTCGGCCGCCGAGATGAAGCCCGGCGTGTGGTCGTTTTCCTCGAGGTCGTTGTCGATGGTTTTTGGCGCATGGACGAAAGCGATGCTGCCGCCGGCTGCGTCGGTCAGGATCTGCTGCGTGCCCGACGTGTCGTTGCCACCGATGTAGATGAAAGCGTCGGCGCCGGCCTTCTTCAACCCGTTGAGGATGACTTCGCAATAGGCAGCGTCGGGCTTGTCGCGTGTCGAGCCGAGCGCGGCACTCGGCGTGCCGGCGATCAGCCGCAGCCGGTCCTCGGGGATGGCGGAGAGGTCGACATAGTTGCCGTCACGAATGCCGCGCACGCCGTGGAGCGAGCCCAGCACCTTGGCGCCGGGATGGCGCTTGCGGACTTCCAGCGTGGCCCCGACAACCGTCTGGTTGATGACGGCGGTCGGGCCGCCGCCCTGTGCGATGACAAACGTTCCAGCCATGCTCGATTTCTCCCGGCGCTGTGGTTTTCAAGGCACCTTGGCCTAGCTTGCCGCATCGCGCAACGGGAGTTTCCAGCGGCGCCAAACCGCCGCACAGGATCAGACGACCACGACCGGGTTCTTCTTGGAAACGCGGCTGTAGAGGTCGATGATATCCTGGTTGATCAGGCGCACGCAGCCCGACGACATCGCCTGGCCGATGCTCGCCCATTCCGGCGAACCGTGTATGCGGTAGCCGGTGTCCTTGCCGTCCTGGTAGATGTAAAGAGCGCGTGCGCCGAGCGGGTTGGTGAGGCCACCGGGCTGGCCGTTTTGCCATTTCACCAGTTCCGGCTTGCGCTGGATCATCTCCGGCGGCGGCGTCCAGGTCGGCCATTCCTTGCCGTACTGGATGTTGGCGCGGCCGGACCAGCGGAAGCCGTCCTTGCCGATGCCGACGCCGTAGCGGATGGCGTCGCCGCCCTCCTGCACCAGATAGAGCTTTCGCTCCTGCAGATGGACGACAATGGTGCCGGGCGCCTCGCCGGTCTCGTTGACGACGATATGGCGGCGGAACTCCGGCTTGACCTTCTGATAGGGCACCGCCGGCACTTCGAAGCCGCCATCGTTGAGCGAAGCGTACATGACATCGGGGCCGGTGACGTTCTTGTCGACGCTGATCGCCGGACGGATCGGCCGCACCGAGCCGGTGACCGTGTCATCCAGCTGGAATTGCGGCAGCTCGAGCGTCGAAGTGCTGCAGCCGGCCATGCCGAGCAGCGTCATGGCGCCGGCCCCTGACAGGACGAAGCGGCGGGAATAGAGATGTTCGGTCTCGTTTGCGTCGCCATTTGCTGGCGGCGTCACATTCTGCGGCAACTCACGCATGCACCCAAACCCTACGCTGTCGGCGGGAAACACGGTCCGGCCGGATAGCAGGCAGTTTCGCCAAACATGGTTGAAAAAGGGTGAAGGCCCAACGACCGGCATTAAACTTGTGCCGCCAATAGCCGCAGCGGTCGGGCGAAATGGTCCGCCGTGCATTTTTGGGAGAGGGCTCTTTACATTCCTCCGCACACGAGGATTTATCCTTTTCTTTGCGCTCAAGGAGACAAAGATGTCGTTCGAAAACTGGGCCGCCTTCGCCGCCGCCTCGGCCGTGCTGCTCATCATTCCGGGCCCGACCATTCTTCTGGTCGTGTCCTATGCGCTGGGCCAGGGCTGGCGCACTGCCTTGCCGATGGCCGTCGGCGTGGCGCTGGGCGACTTCACCGCCATGACCCTGTCGATGCTGGGCATCGGCGCGCTGCTGGCCGCGTCGGCGACCGTGTTCACCATTCTGAAGCTGATCGGCGCCTGCTATCTGATCTATCTCGGGGTAAAACTGTTTCGCGCCGGCGGCGCGCTCAAAGCCGAACCACGCACAGATGCCGTCTCGGCCGCCAAGATGATGGCGCACGCCTGGCTGGTCACCGCACTCAACCCGAAGAGCATCACGTTCTTTGTCGCCTTCCTGCCGCAGTTCCTCAACCGGGAAGCCGATTTCTGGACACAGATGCTGATCTTCGAAGCGACCTTCCTGGCGCTCGCCTTCGCCAATGCCTTCGGCTACGCGCTGGTTGCGGCGCGCGCCCGCAACGTCGTACGCAACCCCAAGGCGATCCGCATCTTCAACCGCACCGGCGGCACGCTGCTGGTCGGCGCCGGGATCGCCACGGTGGCGATGCGCTCGGGCAATTAGGAACTGCGGAGCATCAGGGCCGATATGGCAGTAAGAGATCCATTCGGCCTAATGTTTTCGGGCGCGACCGAGGCCGGGTTTTCACCCTACAGCCAGGCCGTTCATGAATTGCAATGCTTCGTCGGCGACCCGGTCGGCTCCGTTGACCGCGCCATATCGGCGGATCCCGGTTTCGTCATGGCGCATGTCTTCAAGGGGTATCTGTTCGGCCTCGCCACCGAACGCGAGGCAATGGCGGTCACCCAGGCATGCCATGCTGCGGCACTGCCGCTTGCCGCGACGCCGCGCGAACAGGCGCATGTGGCGGCCCTTGGCCACCTTGCCGAGGGACGCTGGCATGACGCCGCGCGCCTGCTCGAAGATATCGCCATCGACAACCCGCTCGACGCGGTGGCGTTGCAGGTCGGCCACCAGATCGACTTCTTCACCGGCAATGCCCGCATGCTGCGCGACCGTATCAGCCGCGCGCTGCCGTCCTGGCAGAGCGGCATGCCAGGTTACCACGCCATTCTCGGTATGCAGGCCTTCGGTCTCGAGGAGATGGGCGACTATATCAGAGCCGAAAGTTTCGGCCGACAGGCGATCGAGATCGAGCCGCGAGACGGCTGGGCGCAGCATGCGGTCGCCCATGTCATGGAGATGCAGAGCCGGCAACGGGACGGCATCGCCTGGATGCGCGCCAACCCCGGGGCGTGGACGAAGGAAAGCTTCCTGCAGGTGCATAATTGGTGGCATCTGGCGCTGTTCCACTACGATCTCGGCGAGACCGACGAGGTGCTCAAGCTCTATGACGGGCCGATCTATGGCGAGCGTTCGACGCTGGCGCTGAACATGGTCGACGCCTCTGCGATCCTGTGGCGGCTTTATCTCGGCGGTGTCGATGTCGGCGACCGCTGGGCAGCGCTCGCTGCCAACTGGGCGCCGAAGGCTGGAGCCGGCAATTACGCCTTCAACGATGCGCATGCGATGATGGCATTCGTCGGCGCCGGTCTCGAAGCGCCGGTCAAGATCTTGCTCGAAGCCCAGCACGAGGCGATGCGCGGCAGCGACGACAACGCCGCCTTTACCCGGGATGTCGGCCAGCCACTGACGGAAGGCATCAAGGCATTCGGCGAGGGCAATTACAGCGAAGCGGTGCGCCTGATCCGACCGGTCCGCGCCATTGCCCATCGCTTTGGCGGCAGCCACGCCCAGCGCGATGTGATTGATCTCACGCTGATCGAGGCGGCGTTGCGCGCCGGCGACACGGCGCTTGCCTGGGCGTTGACGGCCGAGCGCGCACTGGTCCGGCCGGACAGTCCGCTGTCGGCGCTGTTTTCGCAACGCGCCGCCAATTTGTCAGAGAATTGACCCGCGGCGGATCTTGTTTTAAAAACTGGCAAGCCAGATTTTTTCGAGACCCGAAAAAATTAATGGCAATGGGAGGAATGCATGTATCTCGGCCTCGATCTCGGCACGTCGGGCGTCAAGGCGCTGTTGATCGATGCCGGGCAGAAGATCATCGGCTCCGGCCATGCTTCGCTTGACGTATCGCGGCCGCATCCCGGCTGGTCCGAACAAAACCCCGCCGACTGGATCCGCGCCTGCGAGACGGCCATCGCCGAGCTGAAAACGTCGCACCCGAAAGAGCTTGCCGCGGTCAAGGGCATCGGCCTTTCCGGCCATATGCATGGCGCCACCTTGCTCGATGCCGGCGACCAGGTGCTGCGCCCCTGCATCCTGTGGAACGATACGCGCAGCCACGCTGAGGCCGCCGCGCTGGATGCCGACCCGCGCTTTCGCCAACTCACCGGGAATATCGTCTTCCCCGGCTTCACGGCGCCGAAACTCGCCTGGGTGAAGAACAATGAGCCCTCCGTCTTCGCCAAAGTGGCGAAGGTGCTTTTGCCGAAGGATTTCCTGCGGCTGTGGCTGACCGGCGAGCATATCTCAGAAATGTCCGACTCGGCCGGCACCTCCTGGCTCGATGTCGGCAAACGGCGCTGGTCCCCCGAGTTGCTTGCGGCGACATCGCTCGACGAAAGGCAGATGCCGTCGCTGGTCGAAGGCACGGAGAAGGCCGGAGCCTTGCGCGCCGAACTGGCCGCCAGCTGGGGCATAGCATCGGGCACCCCGGTTGCCGGCGGCGCCGGCGACAATGCTGCTTCGGCCTGCGGCATGGGCACGGTCGGCGCCGGCCACGCTTTTGTGTCGCTGGGCACATCTGGCGTGCTGTTTGCTGCCAACGCTTCCTACCTGCCCAATCCGGCAAGCGCGGTGCACACCTTCTGCCATGCCCTGCCCAACACCTGGCACCAGATGGGGGTCATCCTGTCTGCGACCGATTCGCTGAACTGGCTGTCGGAGATTTCAGGCAAGAAGGCCGGTGAATTGACCGCCGAACTTGGCGATGTGCTGAAAGCGCCGAGCGGGGTGTCGTTCCTGCCCTATCTCTCGGGCGAGCGCACGCCGCACAATGATTCCGCCATTCGTGGGTCCTTCACCGGACTGGCGCATGAGTCGAGCCGCGCGGTGCTGACGCAGGCCGTGCTTGAAGGCGTCGCCTTCGCATTCCGCGACAGTCTCGAAGCCTTGAAGACCGCCGGCACGGATTTGACGCGGGTGACGGCAATCGGCGGCGGCTCGCGCTCGCGCTACTGGCTGAAGGCGATCGCTACGGCGCTGCAGGTGCCCGTGGACATTCCGGCCGACGGCGATTTCGGTGCTGCCTTTGGCGCGGCGAGGCTTGGTCTGATCGCGGCGACAGGGGCTGATCCGCTGGCGGTGTGCACGGCGCCGAGGACGGATGCGACGATCGAGCCGGATGCTGCGCTTGGCGGGGCGTATGCCGATGCGTACCAGCGCTACCGGGCGCTATACCCGGCGATCAAAGGCATGACCGCGTGAGTCGGCGCGAGGCACCCCCCTCTGCCCTGCCGGGCATCTCCCCCGCAAGGGGGGAGATCGGCAGCGTCGGCGGGTATGCCAGTCTTGTAAGGTGGGTGATTAGCGAAGGCGTGGATGCCAGCCAATCTCCCCCCTTGCGGGGGAGATGCCCGGCAGGGCAGAGGGGGGTGTCTCGCGCCACCCTTAATCGATCACTGCGCCGGCACCTTGTCCAGAAACCCGGTGACGCTCTTCAGGCGCCCATTTTCGACAACACCGATATCGGTGCCTTCGATAACCGACGGCACGCCTTCCGGCCCAAGATTCCACGAGAAGCGGATGCGGTCGCCAAACCCGTCCGGCGTACCCTTCAGCGAGAACCGGAAGCCGGCGAAGCGCTGCTGTACGCCGTCGATCAGCCCAGCAACGCCGGCGTGGCCGTCGCCCTGCATGAGCGGATCGCGGTAGCTGACGTCTTCGGTGAAGGTGGCCTTGAGCAGTTCGGCACGGCGATCCGCATCGGCCTCGTTCCAGGCGGTGATGTAGTTCTGGGCGATCGTATTGAGGTCGGTCATGGTCTGTCTCCTTCGTTGAGTGGCTTTGACACGAGGCTTTTCACCCCAAGCGAGAGCGAAACCAATTACGCCTGAGGTAATCAGGGTGAACTATTCGAGAGAGGACAGAAATCATGAGCAGCGGATTTTTCGGCGACATCAAAGCGATCAAGTATGAGGGGCCGGATTCCACCAATCCGCTGGCCTACCGCTTCTACAATCCCGACGAGGTGGTGGCCGGCAAACGGCTGGAAGACCATCTGCGCTTCGCCGTCGCCTACTGGCATTCTTTCGCCTGGCCGGGCGGCGATCCCTTTGGCGGCCAGACCTTCGACCGGCCCTGGTTTCCCAAGGCTGGCGGCGTCGACACGATGGAACTGGCCAAGCTGAAAGCCGACGTCGCCTTCGAGATGTTCTCGCTGCTCGGCGCGCCCTATTTCTGCTTCCACGACGCCGACGTGCGGCCGGAAGGCAAGGATTTCTCCGAAAGTGCCGCGCGGCTCGACGAGATCGCCGACTATTTTGCCGCCAAGATGAAGAAGACCGGCGTCAAACTGCTCTGGGGCACGGCCAACCTGTTCTCCAACCGCCGCTTCATGTCGGGCGCCGCCACCAATCCCGATCCGGATGTCTTCGCCTATGCGGCGGCGACGGTGAAAAGCTGCATCGACGTCACGAAGCGGCTGAAGGGCGAGAATTATGTACTGTGGGGCGGGCGCGAGGGCTATGAAACGCTGCTCAACACTGATCTTGCTCGCGAGCAGGAGCAGGCCGGGCGCTTCCTCAGTCTCGTCGTCGACTACAAGCACAAGATCGGCTTCAAAGGCACGATCCTGATCGAGCCGAAGCCGCAGGAGCCGACCAAGCATCAGTACGACTACGACGTTGCCACGGTCTACGGTTTCCTCAAGCGCTTCGGGCTGGAGAAGGAAGTGAAGCTGAACATCGAGCAGGGCCACGCGATTCTTGCCGGCCATTCCTTCGAGCACGAGCTGGCGCTGGCCAATGCGCTCGGCGTCTTCGGCTCGATCGACATGAACCGCAACGACTACCAGTCGGGCTGGGACACCGACCAGTTCCCCAACAATGTGCCGGAGATGGCGCTGGCCTATTACCAGGTGTTGCAGGCCGGCGGCTTCAAGACCGGCGGCACCAATTTCGACGCCAAGCTGCGCCGCCAGTCGCTCGACCCGCAGGACCTGCTGATCGGCCATATCGGCGGCATGGATTCCTGCGCACGAGGTCTCAAGGCAGCCGCCAAGATGGTCGAGGACAAGGCGCTGTCGGGTCCGCTGGCCGAGCGCTATGCCGGTTGGAACACGGCCGAGGGCAAGGCGATGCTGTCGGGCAAGCGCTCGCTGGAAGACATCGCCGAGCGCGTGGTGAAGAAGAAGATCGAGCCGCAGCCACGCTCCGGCCGCCAGGAGTTGCTGGAAAACATCGTCAACCGCTACGTCTGAGGGCGGAAAGCCGATTCGTTGTGCTCAAGGGTGGCTGGATAACATTCCGGCCGCCCCGGAATGGGGTTTGCGCAAGACCCTATCCGACGACAAGGGTTTGCCCTTTGGCGCCCCTCAATGACCTCGCTCTTGCCTTCAAACTGCCGTCACGTATCTCGTATAAGGATGCGGTTGTGGCGGGTGAAAAGGAAGGAGGCGAACCGATATGCAGCATGAACGCGAAATCAACGCCCTGCTCTCATCCGGCGAGACCGGATCGATCATCGACCGGCTGATGGCGCTGCCGCGGCCGACCGACAGCGTGAAAAACGAATGGGATCGTGCTGTCAGCAGCCGATTTGAAGTCCGTCTGGCGAGGCAGATGCGCTCGCAGATGGACGCCGGCAGCGATCGACAGAACGCAGCCTGATCTCCCTTTGTCTGTGCATGTCGTAATCCCAAAACCGCGACACACTTTTGGGCGACATGCATCAACCTCGGCGCAGCCTGACCGGGGCTTCGCCGAACGCTCTTGAAAACGCTCTGGAAAATGCCGCGGCGGACGAGAACCCCGTCCGCCCGGCAATATCCGCCATGGCGATCCGCGTGTCGACCACCAGCCGCCGCGCCGCGCCCAGCCGAAGCCTGAGATAATATGCGCCCGGCGTCTCGCCGATCGACTTGCGAAAAATGCTCTCCAATGTCCGCGCCGTCACCCCGGCGCGTTTTGCCACCGCGTCGATGGTCAGCGGCTGGTCGACATGCGATTCCATCAGCCGGATAGCCTGCGCCAGACGCGGGTCGTAGCCGTCGAGCCGGCCGAGCGAGACCAGCGGCTGCGCGTCGGTCGCGGCGCGCGCCTGGTCGTAGATGAAGACGCTGGCGACATCGAGCGCGACGGCCATGCCGAGCCGGGTGCGGATCAGATGCAGCATCAGGTCGAAGGTCGGCGACGCCCCGCCCGAGGTGAACACCGGTCCGTCGATGACGTAGCGGTCCGGACGCACGTCGACGCCGGGAAAGGCGGAGGAAAAATCCTCCATGTCTTCCCAATGGGTGGTGGCGCTGCGGCCTTCGAGGAGGCCGGCGCGCGCCACCAGCCATGTGCCGGCCTCGACGCCGCCGCAGGCGCGAGCCGCGCGGGCCGCTCGCCGTAATCCGGAAAGCAGAGCCGATGTCGCGTAATTCTGGGTGCCGAAGCCGGCGACGACGACAAGCACGTCGGTCGGCTCGGCCGCATCGAAGCGGCCCCTGACCGCCACCGGCAGGCCGCATGTGGTGACCGGCGCCTCGCCGGTGACCGAGACCAGTTTGAAATCGAACAGCGTCTCGCCTGAGATGCGGTTGGCGGCGCGCAGCGGGTCGACGGTCGACGCCACGCACATGATGGACGAGCCTGAAAACACCAGCAGCGTCACCTTGAGCGGCGATCGCTCAGCGCGAAAGATGGTCGGTTTTTCGCTTTTGATCACGAGAGCTTCGTAAATTGCAAAACAGTTTCCGGCAAGTCGGTCATTGTTAGGGTCTGTTTCTATGGGGAGGAGATGTCCATGCCGCTCGCGATGAACCGTGAGGTTTTCATTACCTGTGCCGTGACCGGGTCCGGCGGCTCGCAGGACCGCTCCCCGCATGTGCCACGCTCGCCCAAGCAGATCGCCGATTCGGCGATCGATGCGGCCAAGGCCGGTGCCGCCATCGTCCACTGCCATGTCCGCGACCCCGAGACCGGCAAGCCGCGCCGCGATGTCCATCTCTACCGCGAAGTGACGGACCGCATCCGCGCGGCAGAAGTCGATGTGATCCTGAACCTGACCGCCGGGATGGGCGGCGACATGGTGTTCGGCTCGCCGGAAGCGCCGCTGCCGCTCAATGAAAAAGGCACCGACATGGGCGGCGCCACCAACCGCATGGAACATGTGCGCCAGTGCCTGCCGGAAATCTGCACGCTGGATTGCGGCACCATGAACTTCGCCGAGGCCGATTACGTCATGACCAACACGCCCGGCATGCTGCGCGCCATGGGCGGCATGATGACGGCGCTCGGCGTCAAGCCGGAGATCGAGGCTTTCGATACCGGTCACCTCTGGTTCGCCAAGCAGCTGGTCGAAGAGAAAGTGCTCAACGCCGACGCGCTGGTGCAGCTCTGTATGGGCGTGCCGTGGGGGGCGCCGGACGACCTCAACACCTTCATGGCCATGGTCAACAACGTGCCGTCGACCTGGAACTGGTCGGCCTTCGCCATCGGCCGCAACCAGATGGCCTATGCAGCCGCTGCAGTGCTCGCCGGCGGCAATGTCCGCGTCGGTCTCGAAGACAATCTCTGGCTCGACAAGGGCGTGCTCGCCACCAATGCGCAGCTGGTCGAGCGTGCCGCCAGCATCGTCACCAATCTCGGCGCCAGGATTCTGGGACCCGAGGAAGTGCGCAAGAAGCTCAACCTGACCAAACGGGCGCCGATCGCAGCAGCTGCGTAAAACGGGAGCGGATCATGGCTACCGTCAAATTCACTGCGATGAAGGATGGCGACAGGGACGACTATGAGTTCCTGACCGCCCATGAAATCGACTATGCCGCCAGGACCGGTGAGCGGCTGCTCGACGCGCTCGTCCAGCTCGACGAGGGCCTGTCTGGCTACAAGATCAGCCGGCTCGGCCATTCGCTGCAGGCGGCGACACGTGCGTGGCGCGACGGCGCCGACACCGACTGGATCGCCTGCGCGCTGCTGCACGACATCGGCGACATCTACGCACCGTACAATCACGACGAATACGCCGCTTCGATCCTGAAGCCTTTCGTGCGCGAGCAATGCACCTGGGTGGTGGAAAAGCACGGCGACTTCCAGCGGCTCTACTATGCCCATCATCTCGGCGGCAACCGTCACGCCCGCGACCGCTTCGCCGGCCATGCCTATTTCGACGATTGCGACCAGTTTTGCGAACGCTGGGACCAGTCGAGCTTCGACCCGGACTACGACACGCTGCCGATCGAATTCTTCCGGCCCTTCGTGCTCGAAGTCTTCGCCCGCAAGGCCTACGACCCCTCCGTGATCCGCTCCGGCGAGCGCGTGCCTCTCATCGACCCCGAAACCGCCAAGACAAGAACCGGAGCCTGACCATGAGCATCATCAACAAGGCAGCCGCCATTGGCGGTGGTGTCATCGGCGCCGGCTGGGTGGCGCGGCTGCTGCTCAACGGCATCGACGTGTCTATCTTCGATCCGGACCCGGAAGCGTCACGCAAGGTCTCGGAAGTGATGAAGGGCGCGCGCCGCGCCTACAAGCAGATGGTTCCCGGCGGCCTGCCCAGGGAAGGCAGACTGACCTTTGCCAAGACCATCGCCGAGGCGGTGGCCGATGCCGATTTCATCCAGGAGAGCGTGCCGGAGCGGCTCGACCTCAAACACCGCGTGCTGGCCGAGATCGACCTTTATGCGCCGGCCAACGCCATAGTCGGCTCGTCTACCTCCGGCATCAAGCCGACCGACATGCAGGTCGCGATGAAGAAGCATCCGGAGCGTCTGGTTGTCGGACATCCCTTCAACCCGGTCTATCTGCTGCCGCTTGTCGAGATCGTCGGCGGCGAGCAGACGTTCCCGGAGGCCATCGAGGTCGCCAAGGAAATCTATGCTTCGATCGGCATGAAGCCGGTGGTAATCCGCAAGGAGATCGAGGCCTTTGTCGGCGACCGCCTGCTCGAAGCGGCCTGGCGTGAGGCGCTGTGGCTGATCAAGGACGGCATCTGCACCGTTGAGGAACTCGACGACATCATGCGCTATGGCTTCGGCCTGCGCTGGGCGCAGATGGGCATGTTCCAGGTCTATCGCGTCGCCGGCGGCGAAGCCGGCATGCGCCACTTCATGGCGCAGTTCGGGCCGTGCCTGAAATGGCCGTGGACCAAGCTTATGGACGTGCCGGAGTTCAACGACGAGCTGGTCGATCTTATTGCCACCCAGTCGGACGACCAGGCGCACGGCCTGTCGATCCGCGAACTGGAAAAGATCCGCGACGACAATCTGGTCGCGATCATGGATGCTCTGTCGAAACAGAACAAA
This sequence comes from Mesorhizobium sp. M0802, assembly GCF_040320115.1. Classification (NCBI taxonomy): domain Bacteria; kingdom Pseudomonadati; phylum Pseudomonadota; class Alphaproteobacteria; order Hyphomicrobiales; family Phyllobacteriaceae; genus Mesorhizobium; species Mesorhizobium sp. M0802. The sequence goes on along the minus strand of NZ_JAMYOY010000002.1, from coordinate 540,728 downwards.
GGCAAGGGCTGGGGCGCCGGCGCCTTGCACAAGGACTATACCAAGCAGTTGGCCAAGCTGGCGGCGAAGAAGCCGGCCGCATCCAGGGCCGCAGAAAAGGCCAAGGCATCGAAGCCGGTGAAGAAGGCGGAAAAGCCGAAGAAAAAGAAGAAGGGCTGAGTACCATGGATTTCGGTCTTTCGGAGGAACAGAAGCTCATTGTCGAGACGACGCGCGCGTTCGTCGAGAATGAGCTTTACCCGCATGAACGCGAGGTCGAGCGCACCGGCGTGCTGCGCCGCGAGTTGATCGAGGAGATCAAGGTCAAGGCAATCGAAGCGGGGCTCTATGCGGCCAACATGCCGGCCGATGTCGGTGGCGCCGGCCTCGATACGGTGACCTGGCTGCTCTACGAGAAGGAACTCGGCCGCGCCAACTATGCGCTGCACTGGACCTGCGTCGCGCGCCCCTCCAACATCCTGCTCGCCGGCACGCCCGAGCAGCGCGAAAAGTACCTGTTCCCGTGCATCCGCGGCGAGAAGTGGGACTGCCTGGCGATGACCGAGCCCGGCGCCGGCTCCGACCTGCGAGGCATGAAGGCGACCGCGGTGCAGGACGGCGACGACTGGGTCCTTAACGGTACCAAGCATTTCATCTCCCATGCCGATCTTGCCGATTTCGCGATTTGTTTCATGGCTTCGGGCGAGGAAGAAACGCCGCGCGGCAAGCGCAAGAAGATCACCGCCTTCTTCGTCGACAAGGGCACCAAGGGGTTCACCGTGCGCGACGGCTACCGTAACGTCTCGCATCGCGGCTACACCAACGCCATCCTCGAATTCGACGATTGCCGCCTGCCGGCAAGCCAGGTGCTGGGTGAGGTCCACAAGGGCTTCGACGTCGCCAATTCCTGGCTCGGCGCCACGCGCCTGCAGGTCGGCGCCACCTGCCTCGGCCGCGCCGAGCGGGCGCTCGGTCATGCCATCGAATATTCCGCGCAGCGCCAGCAGTTCGGCCAGCAGATTGGCAAGTTCCAGGGCGTGTCGTTCAAGCTCGCCGACATGGCGACGGAATTGAAGGCGGCGGACCTGATGGTGTTCGAAGCCGGCTGGAAGTACGATCAGGGCACCGTCACCGACCAGGACATGGCCATGGCGAAGCTGAAGGCTACCGAAATGCTCGCCTTTGTTGCCGACGAAGCAATCCAGATCCATGGCGGCATGGGGCTGATGGATGACCTGCCGCTGGAGCGCATCTGGCGCGACGCCCGCGTCGAGCGCATCTGGGAAGGCACGTCGGAAATCCAGCGCCACATCATTTCGCGGGCGCTGCTGCGCCCGTTCGGGGCATAAACCATGCATAAGCTTGAACGTCTCCTGCGTCCAAAATCCATCGCCGTGTTCGGCGGGGCGCAGGCCGCTGCCGTCGTCGCGCAATCGATCAAGATGGGCTTTGCCGGCGAAATCTGGCCGGTGCATCCGAACAAGGACGAGGTCGCCGGCCGCAAGGCCTATCGCTCGGTCGCCGACCTTCCCGACGCGCCGGACGCTGCCTTTGTCGGCGTCAACCGGCATCTCACCATCGAGGTAATCAAGGCGCTGGCTGAGCGCGGCGCCGGCGGCGCCGTCTGTTTTGCCGCGGGCTTTCTTGAGACCGAGGCCTATGACGATGACGGCGAGCGGCTGCAGGCCGAACTGGTGGCCGCGGCCGGCCAGATGCCGATCATCGGGCCGAACTGCTACGGCCTGATCAACTATGCCGATGGCGCGCTGCTATGGCCCGACCAGCATGGCGGCATCAGGCTGCCCGAAGGCGCCAAGGGCGTCGCCATCATCACCCAGTCCTCCAACATCGCCATCAACATGACGATGCAGAAGCGCGGCCTGCCGATCGCCTTCCTGATGACCGCCGGCAACCAGGCGCAGACCGGCCTCTCCGAAATGGCGCTCGGCCTGATCGAGGACGAGCGCGTCACCTCGCTCGGCCTGCACATCGAAGCCTTCGATTCGGTAGCCGGCTTCGAGAAGCTGGCGGCGCGGGCGCGCGAACTGAAGAAGCCGATCATCGCCATGAAGGTCGGCCGGTCCGAACAGGCGCGGCAGGCGACGGTCTCGCACACGGCATCGCTGGCTGGCTCGGACGCTGCCTCGGGCGCATTCCTGCGGCGGCTCGGAATTGCCCGCGTCGATTCCATCCCCGCTTTCATCGAGGCGCTGAAGCTTCTGCATGTCACAGGACCACTGCCCGGCTATCGACTGTCATCGATGAGCTGCTCGGGCGGCGAAGCCTCTGTCATGGCCGACAGCGCCGAAGGCCGCTGGGTCAATTTCCCGGAGCTCACCAGCAAGCACCGCGCCCATGTCAAATCGACGCTCGGGCCGCTGGTCGCGGTCGCCAACCCGTTGGACTATCACACCTTCATCTGGAACAACGAACCGGCGATGACCGCCACCTTCACCGCCATGGTGTCGGGCGGCTTCGACCTCAACATGCTGGTGCTCGACTTTCCACGCCCCGACCGCTGCTCGGTCACCGACTGGTGGGCGACGCTGCGCGCGTTCGAATCGGCGCTGAAGACCAACAAGGCGCATGGTGCGATCGTCTCCTCGCTGCCGGAGAACCTGCCGGAGGAATATACCGCCGAACTGATGGCGCGCGGCATGGTGCCGTTGTTCGGCATTTCCGAGGCCATGGACGCCGCAGGCGCGGCAGCCTTCATCGGCTGGGCCTGGGCCGAGCCGCAGGCGCAGCCGATCGACACCACGGCTGCAGGTGCGGCCGGAGGCGACCATGTCACGCCTGATGAGGCCGAGGCCAAGGCGCGGCTGATCGAGGCCGGCTTGCCGGTGCCGAAGGCCGAACGCGCCGCCAATGCCGTCGAAGCGGTGATTTCGTCGATGGCGCTCGGCTTCCCGGTGGCGTTGAAGGCGCTTGGCGTCACCCACAAGTCGGAGGTCGGCGCTGTCAGGCTTAACCTCAAGGACGCCGAATCCGTCAGCACCGCGGCGCACGATCTCTTGCCGCTCGGCACCGGGCTCTATGTCGAGCGCATGGTGCGCGACGGCGTCGCCGAGCTGATTGTCGGCTTTACCCGCGACCCGATGTTCGGCGCCGTCATGACGCTGGGCACCGGCGGCGTGTTGGTCGAACTGTTGCGCGACAGCGTTACGCTCATGCTGCCGGCGACGCGCGACGACATCGAGGCCGCCCTGCGCGGCCTGAAACTGTTCCCTCTGCTTGAGGGCTATCGCGGCCGGCCGAAGGCCGATGTCGCCGCGGCCATCGACGCCATCGCAGGCATTGCCGGCTTCGTGCAGAAGAATGCCGGCGAGATCGAGGAACTCGACATCAACCCGCTGATCGTCTGCGCCGAAGGCAAGGGCGCCTGGATCGCCGACGCGCTGCTGGTGCTGGGAGAGAAGAAGAATGTCTGACGTCATTTCCACCCGCCGCGAGGGCACCATCCTCGAGGTCACGCTCGACCGGCCCAAGGCCAACGCCATCGACCTCAAGACCTCGCGGCTGATGGGCGAGACCTTCAAGGCGTTCCGCGACGATCCCGGATTGCGCGTCGCCATCGTCAAGACCGCCGGCGACAAGTTCTTCTGCGCCGGCTGGGATTTGAAGGCAGCCGCCGGTGGCGACGCGGTCGACGGCGACTATGGCATCGGCGGTTTTGCCGGCCTGCAGGAGCTGCGCGACATGAACAAGCCGGTCATTGCCTGCGTCAACGGCATGGCGGTGGGCGGCGGCTTCGAGCTGGCGCTGTCCTGCGACCTCATTTTCGCCTCGGATCATTCCTCCTTCGCGCTGCCCGAAATCCGCGCCGGCACGCTGGCGGATGCCGCGACGATCAAGTTGCCGAAGCGCATTCCCTATCACGTCGCCATGGACCTCTTGCTCACCGGCCGCTGGATGGATGTAGCGGAAGCGCATCGCTGGGGCCTGGTCAACGAAGTGTTGCCCAAGGAAAAGCTTGAAGACCGCGTCTGGGAGGTCGCAAGGCTACTGGCCAGCGGCCCGCCGCTGGTGTTTGCCGCGATCAAGGAGACGGCGCGGGTGGCCGAGGCGCTGACCTTCCAGGATGCCATGAACCGCGTCACGCGCCGGCAACTGGCGACGGTCGATGCGCTTTATGGCTCCGAGGACGGTATGGAAGGGTTCCGGGCGTTTGCGGAGAAGCGCGACCCGGTGTGGAAGGGGAAGTAGCCTCTTTACCCTCCCCTCGATGGGGAGGGTCGGACCGAAGGTCCGGGGTGGGGTGATGCGCCACCACCCCCACCCGCCGCTTCGCGGCGACCTCCCCCATCAAGGGGGAGGTAAAGGAGCTGCATGACCGACTACAAAACCCTCATCGATGCCGAGACCTGGGCCTTCATCGAGCGGACCAATTCCTATTACCCGCCCGATACGATCGACTACACCATCGCCCAGCAGCGTGCGATTTATGACCGGATGTGCCGCGAGTTCTTTGCCGGCTATCCCAATGGTGTGACGGCGGAAACGACTTTCATTGCCGCCCACGACATCCCGATCCGCATCTATCGCTCTGCCTCACCCAACCGGGACGCGATGGTGCTTTACATCCATGGCGGCGGCTTCATCCTCGGTGGGCTGGACAGCCATGACGATGTCTGCGCCGAGCTGTGCGCCCGGACCGGCTTCGAAGTGGTCTCCATCGGCTACCGGCTGGCGCCAGAGCATCTGCACCCTGCCGCCTTCGACGATGCGCTGCATGCCTTCGAATGGGCGGCCTCGAACTACGACTGCCCTATTTTGCTCTGCGGCGACAGCGCCGGCGGCAATCTCTGCGCGGCTGTCGCCCACGCAACGCGCAGCCATGCCAAAAAGCCGATCGGCCAGGTGCTGATCTATCCCGGCCTCGGCGGCGACCGTTCGCAAGGCTCCTATTTGACGCATGCGGAAGCGCCGATGCTGACGGTGCGCGATCTCGACTTCTACAGGGATATCCGCACCGGCGGCGTCGATGGGACCGGCGACATCACTTTGTATCCAATGGCCGACGCAGATTTTACCGGCCTGCCACCGACAGTGCTGATCACCGCTGAGTGTGACCCACTGTCGTCGGACGGCGAGGCCTATCGCGACCGCGTCCTCGCTGCCGGCGGCCATGCCACCTGGTTCGAGGAGCCGGGACTGGTGCACGGCTATCTCCGGGCTAGGCACACGGTTGGCCGGGCCCGCGCCTCCTTCAGCCGCATTGTCGAGGCGGTTTCCGTGCTGGGCAAAGGCGACTGGATCTGGTGATCCGGCTCAACCGCGGACAAAGGCGATCAGTTCCTCAGCCATGCGATCGTTGAATTCCTGACGAAAGCGATTCTTCTTCAGCCATTCAGGGTTTGAGCCGACGGTCTTGTTGGCATCGACGACAATGCCTTTGCTGTCGACGATGAAATAGTCGATGGCGCCGAAATCCAGATTGAGCCTTTGCCGCACCGCCAGCACCTCCGGCGGGACGGCGCCGCCCACCTCATTGCTCAGGATTTTTGAGCCGGCGCACAACACATCGTCGTAGACCTGCCGCATGTTGATCTCGGCGCCGAGCAGGAACATGTAGCGGTGTTTGACGATGGGCAGGTCGAGGGTTTCGAAGGCGAACCTTTCCACCATCAGGCGATTGTTGCGCCATACATCCGGAGGAACCTCGCCGATCGTCTGGTAGACCTTATAGGGCGGGCACAGGCGGTCCTTGTAGCCGGGTTCGAAGAGCTTGCGGATGGCATGCGCGCTCCTGGTCAGGCCGTTGCGATGCTGCCACCAGCGCTGCTCTGGTCGGCCCCTGGAGTTGAGGACGGTCTTGACGACAACCGGCCCCTCGTGGCTGTCGCCTGCCTCCAGCTTCAGTGTCGAATAAAGGTGCCGGTGGATGGACAGCGCGCGGCCATTGATGGTGCGGTCGTAGAGGTGGCCGAGACCGCGGTACGTTGGCGGCACGATTGTCAGGTCGACATGCAGAAAGGCCACCGGCGCCCGATCTCGGCCGGCCGGCCGGTCGAGCAGGCGCACTTTCAATCCAGCCTGTTCCAGGTAAGGCAGTAACTGCGCGATGCAATAGCTCCGCACCAGTCGGAAATTGCGCAGGCTCTCTACATAGACATCGAGATCGGCGGCAGACACCGAACGCTATTCCTTGATATCGACGCCCGAGAAATCGTGGTGATCAAAGGGGTCCATGACATAGCCCGTCACCTGTTCGCGCATCGGGATCGAGACCACGGAGTGGGCGATAGCGACCCACGGCATCTGCTCCCTGAAGATCGTTTGCGCCTGCGAATAGAGTTTTGCGCGGGCAGCGGGATCGACGATCCCGGCTGCCTGCTTGAGCAGATCGTCGAAGGCCGGAAAACACCAGTTGGCACGATTGGTGGTGCCGACGCCGGCACAGCCAAGCGGCACCGACAGGAAGTTATCGGGGTCGCCATTGTCGCCGGTGAAGCCGAACAGCATGGCGCCGTCGCGGTCGCGTGACTTCGAGCGGGCAAGGTATTCAGTCCACTCATACGTCACGACTTCCACGGTGACACCGATCTTTGCCAGGTCGGACTGGATCATTTCGGCCATACGCTGCGCATTCGGGTTATACGGACGCTGCACCGGCATCGCCCAGATCTTCATGTGCAGGTCTTTTACGCCGGCATCGGCGAGCCCCTGCCTGGCGGCAGCGGGGTCGAAGACATGATCGGGGCTCGTCTTGTCATAGGCCCAGGAGGTTGGCGGCAGCGGATTGCGTGCGACTTCGCCGGTGCCGCGGAACACGACGTCGACCAGCGCCTGCGTGTCGATGGCAATGGCGATCGCCTTCCTCACCCTTGGATCGTCGAAGGGCTTCTGCAAGGTGTTGAAGGCGAGGTATCCCGTATTGAGGCCCTCCTGCCGCATGACCTTGATTCCGGGCGTCGCCTTGATCGCCTCCAGGTCGGCCGGATTTGGATAGGGCATGAGATCGCATTCGCCGGCGCGCAGCTTTTCCATGCGAATGCTGGCATCGGTGGCAATGGCGAAGACGAGATCGTCGATCTTCGGCTTGCCGCGCCAGTAGTCCGGATTGGCCTTGTAGCGGATGACTGCATCCTGCTGGTAGTCGACAAGCTGGAACGGACCCGTCCCGACCGGCTTCAGCGCCAGGTCGAGAAGCCGCTTCTCGGCGACGAGCTTGTCGGCATATTCCTTGGAAACGACCGAAGCGAAATCCATCGCCAGGTCGGCAAGCATCGGCGAATGCGGCGCCTTCAGCGTCATCACCACAGTATGGTCGTCAAGCTTGCGCCAACCGGCGACAAGATCCGGCATGCCGATGCCGTCGAAGTAAATGTACTGGCGTTTGGCGTAATTGTTGAACGGGTTCTGCGCGTTGGCCTGCCGGTCGAAGGTGAACAGCACATCATCGGCGTTGAAGTCGCGGCTCGGCGTAAAACCCTCGACGCTGTGGAATTTCACGCCGTGCCGCAGGTGGAATGTGTAGGTGAGGCCGTCGTCGGAAATCTCCCAGCTTTCGGCAAGGCTGGGGCGCACCTTGGTGGTGCCGGGCTCGAACTCGACCATGCGGTTGTAGAGAGCGGTGGCCGAGGCGTCGCGGGATCCGGAGGCGAGTGCGGGATCGAACGTATCGGGGCTAACCTCGGTGCAGTAGACCAAGGTCTTGGCTACGGATTGATGGACCGGCAACGCACATGGAAAAAGCGCCGCCAGCAAGAGAACGAAGTGCCTGCGTGTCATGATCCCCCCAGGGTTGGGAAGACGCTAGCAGAAGCCGGCACTGACGGTAAGTAAGCCGGCCGGTCTTTCGCGCGCCAAGACTGTTTTCCACCTTGAGTTGACACAAGGAATTAGCCGCGCCTCTGTGAAATGGCGGACAGACCCGGCCGCCGTTTTGCATGAACCTTTCCGCTTCAGCCTGCGACTGACGACCAGGCGCCGCATGGTGCGGGCCGGAAAGGATGCCCCCATGACTAGGACCCCAGAGGCTCCACGGTCTCCGGGACCAACGCAAGCTCAGCGCGACCACCGCCTTCGGGATGGAGTCGATGCGCTGGGCTTTCGGCTGATTCCGTTGACCCTGCGCAGGAGCAGGCGTATCGTGAAGATGAGGAAAGCAGACAATTCGATCAGGGACGAACGTGCCGGAACGCCGCGCCTTGCCCTGTTTCGCGCGGCCGGACCGGATGTTCCTCCCGAAAACTTCGGGGGGAGTTTTATGTCCTGCGATCGCGGCGCGTCCATGTCGTCTCCAAGCGGCGGTTTGCGCCGTTCGCTCCATCTGGCCGGCGGTTTGCTTGCCCTGGCGCTGAGCGCCGCGCTCTGGTTGGGCACAGCCGCCCAAGCGCAGGAAACCCAGATCATCTATCCCGGCTCGATGGCGGTCACCGGATTTTCCGGCACCGTCATTCCCAATTTCGACTCTGCCGATTCCGAAAGGGGGGGGCTGCCGCCCGGCGTCGACCCAGTCGACGAAACCTTCATCGACACGACGCGCGCCACCTTGCGCGTCTTCGACGTTTCGGCGCTCGGCGGACCGGCTTCCGGCCAGCTCGTCTACACGCCGCCGCCTTTCGAGGTGACGGCCGAACAGATCGGCCAGGTATTCGCCATCACCTATGATGACGGTGTGCGCGACGGCGTTCCCTCGGGCGTCCCCAACCTCTATGCCGGCGCTACCTCGCTGCACGGCATCCGTATCGTCACCCCGGACGAAGATGCCGACGGTCGGCCCGAGCGACAGCGCCGCGGAACCGCAGGCGCCGTCTTCATGGACGGCCAGTTCGGCACCGAAAGCGGTGGCGGTCCGGGCACGATCTGGAAGATCGACGGCATCACCGGCGCGGTCTCCAAATTCGCCGACATTGACACCAACAGCGGTTCCGGCATCGGCGACATCAGCTTCGACAGCAATCACCGCGAGTTCTTCGCCAGCGATCTCGACACCGGCCTCATCCACCGCCTCGACGCCAACGGCACGCTGATCGACACATTCGATCACGGCGTTGCCGGGCGGCCGGCGCATGGGCTGGCTCCCGTCGCCGATGACGGTGCGGTGATGGACATACAGGGTGCTGCCTTCGACTCGGAAGACCCCGACACATGGGGCTACACGCAGGACGAACGCCGCGTCTGGTCCGTCGCCTATCATGGCGGCCGGCTCTATTATTCGGTCGGCGAAAAGGCCGAGATCTGGTCGGTTGGCATTGCCCGCGATGGCAGCTTTGCCGGTGATCCGCGCTGGGAGCTGACGGTCAAGGCCGACAAGGACTACGCCGTCACCGACATCGCCTTCGACAACCAGGGTTTCATGTATCTGGCGCAGCGCGGCCCGGTCGAGAATCGCTACGATTACAGCCAGTTCGCCGATTCCGGCAAGGGCGAGGTCATCCGCTACTGGCGCGAAAACCCGGACGATCCGGCGACGGAATCGGTCTGGGTGGAAGAGCCGCAGGAATATGCGGTCGGCTTCCCGCAAGGCAACCGGCAGTCTGCCGGTGGGCTCGACCTGCAATATGGCTATGACGCCGACGGCAATCTCGACACCGGCGTGTGCATCGACACGCTGGTCAACACCGGCGACAAGCTGCGCGACAGCCCGACACTTGCCGACCAGCTCGCCGCCGGCGGGCCGCTTGGCGTGCACGGCGTGCAGATCACGCCGACGCCGTTGGTCAAGCCGGCCAACGTGCCGCCTTTCGGCTCGTGGTTCGTCGACTTCGACGGCTATTTCGAAGACCCGGAAGTGGAAGGCCATGTCGGCGACGTCGAGGTCTGGCACCCCTGCGAAGGCCGTGCCGGCTATTATGAAGAGATCCCCGGCGGTTATCTGCCGCCGTTCTATCCGCCGGACTTCCCACCGCCCGGCGATCTGCCTCCGTGCATCGATGTCGAGGATGTTCAGTTCTACTGCACGCCTCGCGGCCTCCAGGCCGACCTCTATCTCCATGACCATGCCGGCTTTGGCGGCGATTCGATCAAGGTCCAGTCCATGACACCAGGCGTCGGGGTGACATCACCCCAGTCGCATGCTCCCGGCAAGCCTTACACGGTCGACATCACCGGCCATTCTCCGGGCGACAGAGTCGATGTTGGACTTTGCTTCTACAGGCAGTCCGACAAGGACAAGGGTGGCTACTATCCTTGCTGCAAGATGACTTTGCCGCTCAGAACCCCAGCCGTCAGCTGCGAACGTTGAGGAGGGGAAGATGAAAAATCTCGCACTTTCCCCGACCGCGAACAGCAGTCAATCCAACGTCATGGAGACCATCATGAAACCCCTGTCATATGCCAGGCGCGGCGCGCGCTGGCTGATGGCGGCCGGTATCGCGGTCGCCATGTTCACCCCTGTCGCAAGCCACGCCGAAGATGCAGTCCCGATCACTCCGGAACTGCGGCTCGACCTCGACAATTCAAAAATCGTCAATCCGAGGCCGGAACGGATCGTGCCGTTCTTCACCAAAACAGGCACACAGAGGAGCTGCGACTACGTCGTCTACTCCCTGAGCTTTGGCCTGCGCGGCGACTCGCAAGGCTTTGCCGACCCAAGCTTTTCGGCCAGGCTGAAGAAACTCCAACTCGACTTCAAGGATCAGCTTCCGCACGGTCTTGCGATCGTCAACGTCAACGTGTCCGGCGACGGCACGGGTGCGTCCGGCGGACCGCTGCCGGGTGCGACAATCAGCACCTCGGCTAATCCGAACGATACGGCGACGGTTTCCGATTTCCGGATTTCCGCCACCGATCTCGACGGCGCTGGGGCTGGCAATGAACGCGTCATCAATTTCAAGATCACCGCCAAGATCGACCATGCGGCGTTTCCTTCGCCGACCATCGTCGACAACCAGGGCATGATCAAGGTGACGCCGGGCGTCGGCACGGGGGCCATCATCCCGTCGCAGGATCCGGGCAAGCCCGACGATGGCGACTACAAGACCGGGGCCAAGACCTCGATCAAGATCGACCTCACCAACTGTGACAAGCGGCCTCCGCCTCCCGACCGGGAATGTTTCAAGGTGGAGCGCGGCACGGTCGATTGCGTGCAAGGCGGCGGCGCGTTCATCTACCACATGCCTGTCGGCCCGGAGATGGGCGGCAAATGGGTGCAGGTATCGACGACGACCCCAGGCATCACCATCATCCCCGACACGCAATTGGTGCCGGCGGGCGGCGGTGTGCTGAACTGGAAGATCGTCGGTGCATCGCCCGGCGACGTCATCCACCTCACCGTCACCGGCATCGAGACCTATGCCGGCCCCAAGGAGGGTTGGGGGCTATGCTGCACGCAGACCATCGACATCGTCATCCCGCGTGACTTGAGATGTCCGCCCAAGGACAAGGAACCGGACCTGAAGGTCGAGAAACGCGCCGACGTGACGCGTTGCACGATGGGCGGCGGCTGCGACTTCACCATCAAGGTCACCAATGTCGGCGACGGGCCGTATCACGGCAAGATCGTGCTCGACGAGGTGACGCTGCCGGCCGGCTCGACTCTGGATTCAGGGCCCAATCCGCCCTGGGTATGCATGCCCGGCGTGACCCCGATGACGTGCACCTATCCGGTGACCACGCTCAATCCGGGGGCCTCCATCAACCTTAAGCTCGGCTTCAAGCCGGCGGGTGGTTGGCAAGGCAGCGCGTTGCGCAACTGCGCCACCTACAATTACGGCGCCAGCGGCAAGCCGCTGTTCGGCAGCCAGCAGAACGATCGCGGCTGTGCCTCGATCCCGATCTGCCGGCGTGGCGACCGCGACCGCGATTGCCGGCCCCCGGTCGACAAGAAGGTCGACCTGATCCTGAAGAAGCGTGCCCGCATCCCGGTCTGCACGCCCGACGGCATCTGCTACTTCGTGATCGACATCATCAACAATGGCACCGTCCCCTATAATGGGCCGCTGACGGTTATCGACAATTACCCGGGCGGCGCGCCGGCCTCTTCGACCTTCGGCCCGTCTCCGCCCTGGACATGCGGACCGAACGGTCCCGGCCAGTTCCGCTGCGACAATGCCGGCATCGTGCTGATGCCGGGCGCCTCGACGCCGATCGTCGTCAAGGCGGTCATGCCGGCCGGCTACCAGTCGGATTCGGTCGAGAACTGCGCGGCGCTGAAGCCCGTCCCCGGTGAGGTCGACCTCACCAACAACAAGGCCTGCGCCAAGGAACGCTTCCGTCATCCCAATGGCGGCAAGCCGACCCTACGCATCACCAAAGTCTGCAATGGCTCGCTCGCCGGCGCGGCGGTGGTTTCCTGCCGCATCACCGTCATCAGCCTTGGCACCTCTGCCCCCGCCGGTCCGGTGCGGGTCAACGATGCTGCCACGCTGATATCGGGTGGCGCGCCGGTCCAGATCCAGACCGTCACGCCCGACGGCGCGGAATGGGCCTGCGGAGCGGTTCCGGCCAATGCGCTGTCATGCCAGATACCCGGCGCCGCGATGACACCCGGAACCTCCAGGCACTTCGACGTGACGGTCTCGGCCAATGGCGCGCTCGAAAACTGCGCACGCGGCTCGTATGGCCCGGCCCCTGGAGACGACGTCGTCTACCCGATCGGCCAGGCCTGCGCCAAGGGCGGCGGCACGTCCACCGTCAGCGTCAAGAAGACCGGCGATGCCGAGTGCCAGCCGGGGCAACCCTGCTCGTTCGAGATCACCATCACCAATGATGGCCAGACCGCCTTCTCCGGTCCGGTCCGCATCGGCGATGCGATCGGGGTGGACGGGCTGGGGCGGCTGCAAGGCGTCGCGATCACCTCGATCGAACCGCCCTTCGGCTGCTCGCCCGAACCGACGACCTTGCCGTTGACCTGCATTGCCAATCTGACGCTCGGCGCCGGGGAAAGCCATGTGCACAAGGTCACGGTGGTCCTTCCCGACGCTCCCCTGGGCAATCTGCGGGGCAACGTCAGCGGCCGGAACTGCGTCGGCGTCTTGTCTCCCGACACCAGGGTGCAAGGCGGCGGCGACGTACTGCCCGGCGACCTGACCAATATCCAGGGGGATCGAGGCAAGGCCTATGCCTGCCATCCCTTCACCATCAAGCGCGAGGTGAAGAAGGAATGCTCGCCGGGGTTCGTCATGAACGATGCCGGTCGGTGCGTGTGTCCGGAAGGCACGACGTTCCGCAACGGCCAGTGCTCGCCCGACGGCGGCGTCATCATCCAGCCGAAGGATCCAAGGCCCTGCGTGCTGCTCAAGGGCCAGATCCGCACCGAGGATGGACGCTGTGTCTGCCCGCGCGGAACCGAGCTTGAGAACGGCGCTTGCGTCAAGACCGACAAGCCTGGCTGCACCATCCCCGGTTCGGTCCCGACGTCGGACGGCAATGGCTGCTACTGCCCGGAAGGTACGCATCTCGACCGACAGGCAAACGCCTGCGTGCGCGACAAGCAGAAGCCTCAGGAGTGCAGCATACGCGGCCAGGTTCATGACGCCGATGGCGATTGTGTCTGCCCGCGTGGGACAGAGGTGCGCAATGGAGCCTGCCGGCCGATCCGGCCAAAGCCTGAACAATGCTCGATCCGTGGTCAGATCCAAAACGCCAATGGCGATTGCGTCTGCCCGGACGGCACAGAAGTCAGGGGCAAGGTCTGCCGGCCGATCCGGCCGAAGCCCGAGCAGTGCTCGATCCGCGGCCAGGTCCACGACGCCAACGGCAATTGTGTCTGCCCGCGGGGTACCGAGGTGCAAGGCAATGCCTGCCGGCAGAAGAAGCCTGTGCTGGAACAGTGCGACATACGCGGCCAGGTGCACAACAAGCGCGGCGAGTGTGTTTGCCCGCGCGGCACCCAGGTGATCGACGGCGCATGCCGCAAGCCGAGGCCGCAGGTGGGAGACTGCGCCCCGGGCTCGCAGATGGTCGGCGGTCAGTGCGTGCCGATCATCAGGCGGCGCTGCCCCGAAGGCACCGTTGGTCGGTTCCCGAACTGCAGAGCCATCCGGCAGCAGCCGTCGCTCGACCCGACCCTGTTGCTCAATCCAGGTGTCCTTCAGCAGTTCATACCGAAGCGCACGCCGCAGACGCAGGTACAGCCGCAAAGGGATCCGGCGGCCAACTTCAAGCCATAGGATCTGAATACGAGTCAAAAGTCAGAACCCCGCCGGTGCGATCCGGCGGGTTTTTTCCTTGGCGCGCTGCGGCGATCAGGCGGCCAGGTATTCGCCGAACCCGCTGCCGGGCGCAGCAAATACCGACTTTCCCTTTTCGGGATCATGGTCTAGAGCAGTTCATCGTTTCGTGGAAACGTCGAACCGCTCTATCTCTTTGTTTTCACGCAATTCCGGACGAAAAGCCGTTCCCACTTTTCCTGGAATTGCTCTAGCAGTCGTCAAGGCCGCGCCCGCAAACAGGGCGCCCGAAGGGGCCGCATCATGAGCAGGAAGACCCTGATCGCGCCATCGGTGCTGGCGTCGGATTTCTCGAAGCTCGGCGACGAGGTCGAGGCGGTGGCGGCGGCCGGCGCCGACTGGATCCATCTCGACGTGATGGACGGGCATTTCGTGCCCAACATCACCTTCGGCCCGCCGGTGATCAAGGCCATCCGCAACCGCACCAAGGCCTTTTTCGACTGCCATTTGATGATTGCGCCGGCCGATCCTTATCTGGCCGCCTTTGCCGATGCCGGCTGCGACGGCATGACCGTGCATGCCGAGGCCGGACCGCATCTCGACCGCTCGCTTCAGACCATCAAGGGTCTCGGCAAGAAGGCCGGCGTATCGCTCAATCCGGCGACGCCGGAAAGTGCGATCGAATATGTGCTCGACCGGCTTGACCTGATCCTGATCATGACCGTCAATCCGGGCTTTGGCGGCCAGGCCTTCATCCCGGCCATGGTCGACAAGGTCAAGCGGGTGAAAGCGCTGATCGGCAACCGGCCGATTCGCATCGAGATCGACGGCGGCGTGTCGCCGGAAACCGCCCCCCTGGTCACATCAGCCGGCGCCGATGTGCTGGTGGCGGGCGCCGCCATCTTCAAGGGTGGCAGCGTCGAAGCCTACCGGGCCAATATAGAAGCCATCCGAACCGCGGCCGACCGGGCTGCCGGCTGACATCAGTTCCAGGGCAAGTTCCCGGCTGGTCGGTTCTCCTCGGCCTGATCTCCCTGCCTGATCCTTCGATCTCCCAAAAAGCCGTCAACGGGTGGCAGCCGCAAGGGCATCGCGGCACGCGACAGGATCGCGGCATCCGGCACTAGTTTTGGCCCATAAATCTAGTGGATAACTGCCGAAGGGATCTGCATGCGGGGAGAGGTCAATCCGGCGGCATGACGCGCGTTAAGAAAAAATTATCCGTATTCGGGATCTCGAAGCTGTTTCTCGAGGGCGCCTGCCATGCTGGGAGACAAACTTTCTTCAGAAGAACAAGTTTTTCACGATTTTAGTTACTTCCGGCGGATAAGATGCGGTCAACCTTCCTCTTTAAGTCGAATATCGTGATCTTTCGCTTGAGGGGCGGATGCCTTAGGAGTTACAGTAAATTTACAGGGGAAATCGTTTGCTTCGCGAACGGGCTAGCGGAGCATGGGAGAGCTACAGGAGTCGTATTGACCTACGGATCTGCCGATGTGAGCGAAGGCGCGGGACCCAAGAGCACACTCGCTAGTACGGTCTATCAACAGCTTCGCGACGATCTCCTGCGCGGCGTGTTTGAAAGTGAAAGCAAGCTTCGTGTCGAATGGGTGGTTTCCCGTTACGGCGCCGGCGCCTCACCGGTTCGCGAGGCCCTCAACCGACTTGCTTCGGAAGGCCTGCTCGGCCGCCACGACCAGCGCGGTTTCTTCATCATGCCGGTCAGTGCCCCGGAACTCGAGGAATTGACGCGCACCCGCTGCTGGCTGGAAGAGCGGGCGCTGCGTGAATCCATTGCCAACCGCACCGGCGAATGGGAAGAGCAGCTCGTGCTGGCCTTGCATCGCCTGGCGCGTGCCCCGCGCCGCTTGCCGGAGGATCCGTCCTCGAACAATCCGGAATGGGAAAAGCTGCACCGCTCCTTCCATCGGGCACTGATCGCAGGCTGCCGCTCGCATTGGCTGACCGGCTTTTGCGACCAGCTTTCGGATCAGGCCTCCCGTTACCGGCTGATCTCCCAGGACGGCAGCGAGCGCGACGAAATCAGTGAACATCGGCTGATTGCGGAGCGCACGGTGGATGGCGATGCCGACGGCGCCGTTGAAGCCCTCCTCAACCACTACCGTCTGACGGCAGCCATGTGCATGGAGCGCTTCAACGACAGCGGCGATCCACGCGTGAGCGCCACCAAGGCGCTGCGCAGCCGCAGATAGAAGCGCTTCCGGTCCGCTATCCAAAATCCGCCCGCTATCCAAAATCGCCCGTTATCCAAGTCCGCTTGCCTTCATCTGATCGGCGGCAAACCCGATTTCACGTTTTTGCCGGACGGAGGCGAAATCGTTTCCTTTGTTCCAAGGCCATCCGGCTCTAAATCAAAGGGATAGAGCATGATGTCCTCCGAAAACCGCTTCACACTTTTCGGCATCATCTCTAGGGAATGCGCATGACCAATCACCTGTTCGACGCGTTCCGCAGCCGGATTTCAGCCTCCGAGCGCATCCTGATGGCGACCGATGACGGACGCGCGATCGCCTATGGCGACATGCTGGCGCAATCGGCACAGCTGGCACATGCGCTGAGGCATTTCGGCGTCGAGCCGGGCGACCGCGTTGCCGTGCAGGTCGAAAAAAGCCCTGAATGCATTTTCCTTTACCTCGCCTGCCTGCGCGCCGGCGCGGTCTTCCTGCCGCTCAACACCGCCTACACGCTGGCCGAACTCGGCTATTTCTTCGGTGATGCCGAGCCGCGGCTGGTCGTCTGCGACCCGGCCCGCGCCGGCGCTATCGCGCCGTTGGCGCAGGCGTCGGGTGCTGCCACCTTCACGCTTGGCAGCAATGGTGAGGGCTCGCTGACCGAACTGGCGGCACAACAGCCCACGGATTTCGACGCCGTGGCGCGCGGGCCGGACGATCTGGCCGCAATCCTTTACACATCCGGCACCACCGGACGCTCCAAGGGCGCCATGCTCAGCCATGAAAACCTGGCCTCCAATGCGCGCGTGCTGGTCGAGCAATGGCGTTTCACCGGGGATGACGTGCTGATCCACGCGTTGCCGATCTTCCATACGCACGGCCTGTTCGTCGCCACCAACGTCACCCTGATGGCCGGCGCCTCGATGCTGTTCGAGCGGAAATTCGACGCCGGCCGCATCGTCTCGCTCTTGCCCCGTGCGACAGTGATGATGGGGGTGCCGACCTTCTATACCAGGCTCCTGCAGCAGGACGGGCTGGATGCCCAGGCGGCGAAGAACATCCGCCTGTTCGTTTCCGGCTCGGCGCCGCTGCTCGCCGAAACGCACAAGGCCTGGCGCGAGCGCACCGGCCACGCCATTCTCGAGCGCTACGGCATGACCGAGACCAACATGAACACGTCGAACCCCTATGAGGGCGAGCGTCGGGCCGGCACGGTCGGCTTCCCGCTGCCCGGCGTTTCGCTGCGCATCGCCGACCCTGACAGCGGCGATGCGCTTGGCCAGGGTGAAGTCGGCATGATCGAGGTCAAAGGTCCGAATGTCTTTTCCGGCTATTGGCGCATGCCGGAAAAAACCAAGGCGGAGTTTCGCAAGGACGGCTTCTTCATCACCGGCGACCTCGGCATCATCGACGCGGACGGCTACGTCCACATCGTCGGCCGCGGCAAGGATCTCATTATCTCCGGCGGCTACAACATCTATCCCAAGGAGATCGAGAGCGAGATCGACGCCGTTGCCGGCGTCTTGGAAAGTGCCGTCATCGGAATTGCCCATCCCGATTTCGGCGAAGGCGTCACCGCTGTCGTGGTGCGGGCGCCGGCATCGCAGATCACCGGGGCCGAGATCGTTGGCGCCATTGCCGGCCAGCTGGCCAAATACAAGCACCCGAAGCAGGTGATCTTCGTCGATGAGCTGCCGCGCAACACGATGGGCAAGGTGCAGAAGAACCTGCTGCGCGAGACCTACAAGGGTCTCTACGGCTAATCCATAGCCGGCTAATGTCTTTGCCCAAGCGCTTCGCCTGGACATCTGTTCGCGGTTCGGCAGTGGCGCCTTTTACCTGCGCGGCTTTTTCACCCGAGTGCTGGAACCCCACAAAGCGCGGTTCAGCAGGCTGCGTTTGCGCTTGCGCGGGATGAGGTCGACGTCGCTGACGAGCTTGGCGCCGCCCTCGCGCCGCTCCAGGGTGATCTTGCGGCTGTGGAAGGCTTCGAGCTCCGCACGATGCGCCACGCTGATGATGGTGACGTCAGGCAGTTCGCGGATCACCGTCAACATCATCGTGTCCTGGCTCTTCTCGTCGAGCGCCGAAGTCGCTTCATCCAGCACCACGATATCGGGGCGATGCAGCAGCAGGCGCGCGAAGGCGAGGCGTTGCTTTTCGCCGCCCGACAGCGTCTGGTCCCATGGCGCCTCTTCCTTGATCCTGCCGGTGAGATAGCCAAGCCCCACCTTGTCGAGGGCAGCCTTGATTTGCTTGATGGTCCACTTGTCCGCCGCCGCGGGATAGGCGACCGCGCGGCGAAGCGTTCCGGAAGGGATGTAGGGGCGTTGCGGCAGCATGAACAGGCGCCTGTCGGTGTGGAAATTGACGCTGCCGCCGCCCCATGGCCACAGGCCCGCGACGGCCCGCACCAGCGTCGACTTGCCTGAACCGGATTCGCCTGAAACCAGCACCCGCTCGCCCGGCTCGATCACGACCTCGGTTTCCTTGACTACGGAGGTGCCGTCGTCGAGTGTCACGGAAAGATTGTCGAGGCTGAGGATGGCGCCGTCTTCCGCTTCGCCCCGGTTGATGCGTCCGAGCGCATCGCTCTGCTCGGCGCGCTCGAGCCCGTCGAGCGACACCATCAGCGAGGCAATGCGCCGCGCGGAGGCGTTCCAGTCGGCGAGGCGCGGATAGTTGTCGACCAGCCAGCCGAACGCGCCTTGCACGATGCCAAAGGCAGACGCCGCCTGCATCACCTCGCCAAGCGTCATCGAGCCTTCGAGGAATTTTGGCGCGCACAAAAGGATCGGCACGACCGGCGCAAACAGGCTCGATCCCTGCGACACCGCGGCCGTGCGCATGTGCTGTCCGGTCAGCAGCGCCCATTGCCTCAGCACATGGCCGAAATTCCTGTCGATGCCGCTGCGCTCCTCGTCCTCGCCTCCCAGCAAGGCGATGCTCTCGCCGTTTTCGCGCACGCGCGTCAGCGTGTAGCGCAGTTCGGCCTCCGCCTGGTTCTTCCGCTCGGAGAGCTGGACGAAGTCGCGGCCGATGACCACCATCGAGGTCGAGGTGATGGCGGCATAGATGATCGCGGTGATGACCAGAAAGCCGGGAATGGTGATGCTCTCGCCGCCGATCGGCAGGGTGAGCGCGCCGCCGATGGTCCACAGCACGACGATAAAGGTAGAGGCCGACAGGAATGCGTTGAGGACGCCGGCAGTGAAATCGACCGGCGACTCGGTGGCGATACGCAGATCCTCGCTCATGCGTGCCTCGGGGTTCTGGTGATCGCCGCCCACGAGGTTCAGCTGGTAGTAGCGGCCGTTTGCCAGCCAGCGCGCGACGACCCCGGTGGTCAGCCAGGAACGCCAGCGGCGCTGGATCGTCATGCGCAGATAGACCTGCGCGACGACAAGGCTGCCGCTGCAGATCACCAGCGGCACGAATACGGCGCTGAGGAGATAGACTGTGCGGGCGTTGCGCTGCTCGAGGGCATCGAACATCGAGCGGTTCCAGACGTTGATGCCATACTGGAAACCGATGTTGATGCAGATCAGCAGCAGCACTCCGATCGTCAAAGGCCAGGCGAGCTTGTCGCCATGCCTCCCCCAATAGCCGCGCCCGCTGATCCAGAAACGCCGCAGCAGATATTTTTTGCGCGCCTGCTCGGCCTGCTCGGGCGTCAGCTTGGGATCGGGTTCGACGGCATCCGGCGGCGGCGCAGCCTCGCCAACGGGCTCGGACGCGGCTTCGGCGGCCGATGCTTTTTTCTCGCGCGGCGTGTCCTCGCGCGGTCCATCTCCGCGCGTTTGCCGTGACGGCTTTTCCCGACGCGACTTCGGGGCATCGCGCGCTTCGATGCCGTCGGCCGGTTCCGATTTGGGTTTTGCCTCGGACATATGCCCCGACAACGACCTCCATATCAAAAGGTTTCATGGTATGCGCCTGCCCGACGTTTCAGGAACGCCCGTCATTGCGGATATAAAAGCCCAACGACATGTTCTGCGATGGCGAGGCTGGCGGTAAGGCCAGGGCTCTCGATGCCGAACAGATTGACGATCTGACCGCCCCCGTGGTCAGCCGGTCCCCGGATGACGAAGTCGGCGGCCGGCTGGCCTGGACCGGACAGTTTCGGCCTGACGCCGGCATATGCCGGTTGCAGGGCGCCGTCCGCCAGGCCGGACCAGTAGCGCCTGATTTCGTCGTAGAAGGCAGCGCCTCGTGCGGGATAGACGGTATAGTCGACGCGATCGATCCATTCGACATCCGGGCCAAAGCGCGCGCTCCCCGACATGTCGAGGGTCAGATGCACGCCGAGGCCGCCATGGACTGGCACCGGATAGATCAGCCGCGAAAAGGGCGAGCGACCGGAAAGCGCGAAATAATTGCCGCGCGCCAGCCACAGCGGCGGAACACGGTCTTGCGGGAGGCCTTCGATGCGGCCGGCGAGCGCCTGCGCGTCGAGGCCGGCGGCGTTGATGAAGGCGCCGGTCTTCAAGGTGAAACCCTCGCCATCGGCGTCGCGCGTGTCGATCCGGATGCCGTCGGCTTCGATGCTCGCGCCTGAGACAACGGTGAGCAAGGCGAAAGATGCGCCGGCCGCTTCCGCGTCTCCACGCAATGACAGCATCAGCGCCTGGCTGTCGACGATGCCGGTCGACGGCGACAGCAGCGCGCCGGCGCAGCTCAGCGCCGGTTCCAGGCTTTCGGCCTCTGCGCGCGTCAAAAGCTTGAGGTCACCGACTCCGCATTGCGCCGCGTTGATCTGGATCGCCTGCAGTTTGTCCAACTGGTCGGGTTCGACGGCAACGATCAGCTTGCCGGTGCGATGATGGGCGACGTCGTGCTCGCGGCAATAGGCATAGAGACGCTCGCGGCCGTTGACGCAGAGACGGGCCTTCAGGCTGCCCGGCGTATAATGAAGCCCGGCATGGATGACTTCCGAATTGCGCGAACTGGTGCCGGTGCCGATGGCTGCGGCCTTCTCGACCACCAGCACCTCGCGGCCCGACAGCGCCAGCGCGCGGGCAATGGCGAGGCCGACAACACCGGCGCCAGCGACAACGCAGTCGACATCATGCATAAGTGGACTTTAGCGCGAACTTCCCGCGCCTGCAAAAACCTTGTCGCCGCCAACCCACGCACCGGTGACGTCGAGGTTGTCCGACAAAGCGACGATATCGGCAGCCGTGCCATTGGCGAAGCGGCCGAGCCGGTGTGCCTGGCCGACCGCCTGCGCCGGATAGAGCGAGGCCATGCGCAACGCTTCCGACACGTCCAGCCCGACGATCCTGTGCATGTAGCGGACGGCCGAGATCATATCGAGATCGGCGCCGGCCAGCGTGCCGTCGGCCAGCCGCAGACTGCCATCCTTGCGATAGATGATGCGGCCGTTGAGGGTGAACGACGTCATGTCGGTGCCGATCGTCGCCATGGCGTCGGTGACCAGCACGATCCTGCCCGGCCCCTGCTTGGCGCGCAGCGCGATCAGCATGGTGGCGGGATCGACATGGATGCCGTCGGCAATGATCCCGGCCGACAGACTGCCTATGTCGATGGCCGCACCCGCCAGCCCCGGCTCACGGTTGCCGATCTGGCTCATGGCGTTGAACAGATGTGTGACCACGCTGGCGCCCGCGTCGGCAAAGGCTCTGGCCGTGCCATAGCCGGTATCGGAATGGCCGAGGCTGACGACGATGCCGGCCTTGGCCAAAGCCGCAACACGGGCGGGCTCGACGGATTCGGGCGCGATCGTCGTCAGCAGCACCGGCAGGTTTTTGCGTGCCGCGACCAGCGCCGCTTCATCCGCATCCGTCATCGGCCGGATCAGCGCCGGGTCATGCGCCCCCTTGCGGGCGACCGAGAGATGCGGTCCCTCGAGATGCAGGCCGAGAAACCCCGGCAGTTTTTGCCGTGCCGCCTCGGTGCCGGCGGCAATGGCCGCGGCGGTGATGTCAGGCGTATCTGTGATTAGCGTCGGCAGCAGTGCGGTCGTGCCGAACGGCGCATGCGCCCGGCAGATTGTTGCCAGCGAGGCGACATCGGGATGGTCGTTGAGCATGACGCCGCCGCCGCCATTGACCTGCAGGTCGACAAAACCCGGCACCAGCATGCCGCCCCCGGCGTCGATGCGGGCAACGCCCGACGGAATGGCGCCGACGGGATGAATGCCTTCGACCACATCGCCGTGCACGACAAGGGCGGCGTTATCATGCCAGTCGTCGCCATCGAAAATTCGGGCGCCAGTCAGGGCAAAACGGTCGCTCATACGGTTTCCGTCACCTTGCGCAGATTGCGCGGTACGTCCGGATCGAGGCCGCGATGGCGGGCGAAGGCTTCGACGAAGCCGTAGAAGGAGACGATCAGCGTCAGCGGGTCGGTCAAGGGATGACCGGTGGCGACATGCGGCAGCCGCGCCGCGCTCTTGGCTTTGTCCGAGGTTACAAAAACTGCTGCACCCTTGCCGGCAAGGTTGTCGGCAGCCTCTGCCACGGACGGCTCGGAGGCATCGCGGGCGGCGAGCGCCAGCACCGGGAAGCCTGGCCCGACCAGCGCCAGCGGGCCGTGCATGACTTCGGCAGCACTGTAGGCCTCGGCATGCATGCCGCAGGTCTCTTTGAATTTCAGCGCCGCCTCGTCGGCCATCGCCGCCGACGGGCCACGGCCGAGGATGAACAGCGATTGCGGCGTCTCCAATGCGTCGGCCAGCGCCATCCAGTCGCAGGCGATCGCCTTGCTGAAATGCTCGGGCAGGCGGGCAAGGGCGGCCAGCAGTCTGTCGTCGCCGGTGCAATGCGCCATCAGCGCCAGGCCGGCGACCGCCGAATTGACGAATGTCTTGGTCGCCGCGACGCTGCGCTCGGGGCCGGCCAGAATGTCGATGGCAAAATCCGAAGCCCGCGCCAGCGGCGAATCGGCGGTGTTGGTGATGGCGACGGTGAGCGCACCGCCGGCCCGTGCCGTCTCGGCCATGGCGACGATGTCAGGGCTCTTGCCGGATTGCGAGATGGCGAGGCAAGCCGAACCGGCGAGCTTGAGCTTGGCGCCGTAGATCGAGGCGATCGACGGACCGACCGATGCCACGGCCAGGCCGGCGGTCAGTTCGACCGCATATTTCATGAAGGTGGCGGCATGGTCGGACGAACCGCGCGCGACGGTAACGACGAAGCTCGGATCGCGCTCGCGAATGCCGCGTCCGGCCTCGGTCAGCACCGCCGCCGAGCCATCGAGCAGGCGAGCGACGGCTTGCGGAATTTCGTCGATCTCGCGCCGCATATGGGTGGTCTTGGGGATCATGGTCGGCCCTCTTCGCTCGGCCCTGTCAGGCGCAATTCGGCGACGAAATCATAGGCATCGCCGCGGTAGATGGAGCGGGTGAACTCGATCACCTTGCCGCTCGCGAGATAGGAAATGCGTTCGATGTGCAGGCCGGCAATGCCGGATGGCACTTCGAGCAGACGCGCATCGGCGTCGCCGAGGTTGGCGGCCGATATGCGCTGCACCGCCCGCACCGGCCGGTTGCCGGTCAGCTCCAGCGCCGCATAGAGCGACGAGCCTATCCCGGCCGGATCCGGCAGCACGCTGGCCGACAGCGAGGCGCGTTCGATGGCCAGCGGCGTGTCGTTTGCGATGCGCAGGCGCGACACGCGCGCCACCAACTCGCTGGAGGACAGGCCGAGCACCATCATCTCGTCCGGCGAGGGCGGGTAGAGGTCGCGGTCGAGCCAGGCTGAACGCACCGCCATGCCGCGCCTTGCCATGTCCTCGGTGAATGAAGTGAGCCTGGACAGCGACTGCTCGACGCGCTCCATGCGCGGCGCGACGAAGGTGCCGGAGCCGTGGCGCTGCACGAGGATGCCGCCCTTGACTAGGTCCTGCACCGCCTTGCGGACGGTGACGCGCGAAATGTCGGCCTTGGTGGCGATGTCGCGCTCGGAAGGCAGCGCATCGCCCGGCCCGATCAGGCCGCGATTGACGGCGTCCTCGATGCTTTTCCTGAGCTGCAGGTAGAGGGGGGCGCCGCTCTGCGACGACTGCCTCAGCGTGGCGAAGATCTGGTCGGCGGCATCGCTCATCGCGTCGCCTCCGCTTTGACGAAGATGCGGGCCGCCATCTGCACGGCGCCGCCCAGCGCATCGTCGAGCGGCGCTTTCAGCAGCGCCTGGTAGCGCTGGGAAAGGCGCGGCCCATAGAGCGGCGCCAGCCCGCCGAGCAGGCAGAGCGGGGCGTCATCAGAGAGGTCGAGCGCGTGGAGCGACGCCTCGACATCGGCAACCGACTTGTCCACGATCCAGTTGGCGACGCTGTCGCCCTTCTCGGCATGCTCGAAAACCTTGGGCGCGAAGCCGCCGAAATCGCCGGGCTTGGCATTGGTGGTGAACTCGACCACGTCTTCGGGATTGTTGCGGAAAATGGCCATCATGCTGTCGGTCAGGGCTGAGCGCGGCCGGACGCCGTCATGGGCGAGCAGCGTCTGCTCCAGCAGGTCGCGGCCGATCCGGGCGCCGCTGCCTTGATCACCGACCTGAAAGCCCCAGCCGCCGATGGCGCGCGACGTGCCGCCCTTGCGCGCCATATAGGCGGTGCCGGTGCCGAGGATGGCCATGGCGCCGTCACCAGAGCCGACTGCCCCTTCGAGCGCGATCTCGGCGTCCGTCTCGACGCGGCTGATGCTGAACGGCAGGATTGCTTCAAGCTGCTGGCGGTAGGTGCCGACATTGGCGCCGGCAAGGCCGAGAATGGCTGGTGTCTGCGGGATCAGGTCCGGATCTTGCCCGGCGGCGATGAAGGCCTGACGAGCAGCCTCGACGATGTGGGTGCGAGCGCCGGTGAGATCGGTGCGGATGTTGGCGGCGCCGCTTTTGGCATGGCCAATGACAACGCCATCGCCTGTCGCAAGGGCTGCCCTGCAGCTGGTGCCGCCGCCGTCGATACCGAGCACGAATTTCACGCGATGTCTCCTCCGGGCGATAATACCAATAAAATACCAATAGCCAAGGGATTAATTTCCGTTTCAAAAAGATTAAGGCGTATCAGGTTGAAAACCCGGGAATTTCGCCGGCTCAACGATTTCCAGTTCGCAATTTCGTTAATGCGTGTGGACAAGTGGTATTTTTTTGGTATTGTTCGTCCATCGGAGGGACAGGGATGGCCGAACCGCGCACCGAAGCGCTTCACAGCAATGCCGAGGGACTGGACATCCAGGCCCCGGACGCCATCCTTTCTTCTTTGGTCAATGCGCAGATCGAGGCCGCCAAGGCTGTGCGCGACGCCATTCCCGCCATCGCCGCCGCAGCCGAAATCATCGCCGGGCGGCTGAACGGCGGCGGCAAGCTCGCCTATGCTGCGGCCGGCAGCTCCGGCCTGATGGCGCTGGCCGACGCGCTGGAGTTGCCCGGCACCTTCGGCATCAAGCGCGAACGCATCGCCATCCTCATCGCCGGTGGCGACGACGCTTTCAAGACCCTGGCCGGCGGACCGGAAGACGACACCGACGAAGCCTCGACGGCAATTGCCGGCGCCGGCATCGGCAAGGGCGACTGCCTGATCGCGATTTCGGCCAGCGGCTCGACGCCCTATGCGGTGCAGGCGCTGAAGGATGCGCGCAGCCGGGGCGCGGCAACCATCGCCATTGCCAACAACAAGGACACGCCCCTGCTCAGGCTGGCCGACGTCGCCATCCTGCTCGAGACGCCACCGGAGGTGATTGCCGGCTCGACGCGCATGGGCGCCGGCACTGCCCAGAAGATCGCGCTCAACATGCTGTCGACGCTTACCGCCATTCATCTCGGCCATGTCCATGACGGCTACATGGTCAATCTCACCGCCGACAACATCAAGCTGCGCGACCGCGCGGCTCGCATCGTCGCCGCTATCAGCGGCCGCGACCGGCAAGACGCCGTGCGGCTGCTCGAAGCGAGCGGCGGCGTCGTCAAAACAGCCATTCTGCTCGCCGCCGGCGCTGCCAACGCCGTTGCGGCCGAGAAGATACTGGAAGGGACCGGCCAGAAGCTGCGGCCAGCCCTTTCCGCGATCGAGGGGAACAAGGGCGCGAAGGCCCCTGTTCTCAAAACCGAACCTGAAAAAGGTCAACAGGGAGACTAGCATGACAACGAAATTACTGACGGCACTGCTTCTCGGCACCAGCATTCTCGGCACCGCCGGGTTGGCTCACGCCGATGACGTAACGCTCAATATCGAAAGCTGGCGCGGCGACGACCTTGCCATCTGGAAGGACAAGCTGATCCCGGCTTTTGAGGCCAAGAACCCGGGCATCAAGGTGGTGTTCGCACCGTCGGCGCCGACCGAGTATGACGCCGCACTCGGCGCCAAGCTCGCCGCCGGCTCGGCTGGCGACCTGATCACCTGCCGCCCGTTCGACAAGTCGCTCGAACTGTTCAAGAAGGGCAACCTTGCCGACCTGTCGGCGCTGCCCGGCATCGAAAACTTTTCGCCCGTTGCCAAGGCCGCCTGGCAGACCGACGACGGCAAGGCGAGCTTCTGCGTGCCGATGGCCTCGGTCATTCACGGCTTCATCTACAACAAGGACGCCTTCGACAAGCTCGGCCTCAAGGTGCCGACGACGCGTGACGAGTTCTTCGCCGCGCTCGACAAGATCAAGGCCGACGGCACCTACATCCCGATGGCCATGGGCACCAAGGATCTCTGGGAAGCCGCGACCATGGGCTATCAGAACATCGGTCCGAACTACTGGAAGGGCGAAGAGGGCCGCGCAGCGCTGATCAAGGGCGACCAGAAGCTGACCGACAAGGACTGGGTTGCTCCCTATGAGGAACTGGCCAAGTGGAAGCCTTATCTCGGCGACGGCTTCGAGGCCCAGACCTATCCGGACAGCCAGAACCTGTTCACGCTTGGCCGCGCCGCCATCTACCCGGCGGGATCGTGGGAGATCGGCCTGTTCAACACCCAGGCGCAGTTCAAGATGGGCGCCTTCCCGCCGCCGGTCGAGAAGGCCGGCGACACCTGCTACATCTCCGACCATACCGATATCGGCATGGGCCTGAATGCGGCGTCGAAGAATGCCGACGCGGCCAAGACCTTCCTGTCCTGGGTCGCCTCGCCGGACTTCGCCACCATCTACGCCAACGCTTTGCCGGGCTTCTTCAGCCTAAATTCCACCCCGGTGAAGATGGAAGACCCGCTGGCGCAGGAATTCGTCTCCTGGCGCGACAAGTGCAAGTCGACGATCCGCTCGACCTACCAGATCCTGTCGCGCGGCACGCCGAACCTCGAGAACGAAACCTGGGTTGAATCGGCCAACGTCATCAACGGCACCGACACGCCGGAAGCTGCCGCCAAGAAGCTGCAGGACGGCCTCGACAGCTGGTACAAGCCGGGCAAGTAAGCTCAGAGACAGACAGGGCCCCAAGTGGACGGCCCTGCGTTTTTCGATAGCATCATCGACTGCGAACGACGGCGCCGCCCCTCATCCGCCTGCCGGCACCTTCTCCCCGTATAGTGACGGGGAGAAGGATCAGCCGAAACGCAGGCGCCCCCTCTCCCCGTCCTTCACGGGGAGAGGGTAAGGGTGAGGGGCAGCGCTGCCGTCGAAGGCATTGCTACACCTGATCGGCGGGGACCGCACTCATGGCCGCACAAACACGACCGAAACGACCGTTCCGCTGGCATATCGGCGTCTTCCTGGCGCCGGCGCTGCTGGTCTATACGGCGATCATGATCCTGCCGCTGGCCGGCACGCTGCAGCTGTCGCTGTTCCGCAATGTCGATCAGCATCAGGTGTTCGTCGGTTTCACTAATTTCCGTACGTTGTTCGGCGACCCCAACTGGTCGATCGGCTTCTGGAACGCGCTGCGGAACAATACCTGGTTCTTCATCATCCACATGGTGGTGCAGAACCCGATCGGTGTCATGCTGGCGGCATTGCTGTCCAGCCCGAGGCTGAGATTCGCCGCCTTCTACCGCACCGCGATCTTCGTGCCGACCATCCTGTCCTTCGTCATCGTCGGTTTCGCCTGGAAACTGATCCTGTCGCCGTTGTGGGGCGTGGCGCCGCATCTGATGGATCTGGTCGGCCTGAAAAGCCTGTTCACGCCGTGGCTCGGCAAAGAACAATATGCCCTGACCGCGCTCAGCCTGATCTCGGTCTGGCAGTTCGTCGGCATTCCGATGATGCTGATCTATGCAGCCCTTTTGTCGATCCCCGAAGAGGTGATCGAGGCGGCCGAATGTGACGGCATCACCGGCATGTCGCAGTTCTGGAAGATCAAGCTGCCGCTGATCCTGCCGTCGATCGGCATCATCTCGATCCTGACCTTCGTCGGCAATTTCAACGCCTTCGACCTGATCTACACCGCGCAAGGGGCGCTCGCCGGCCCGAACTATTCGACCGATATTCTGGGCACTTTCCTCTACCGCGCCTTCTTCGGCTTTCAGTTGCAGACCGGCGATCCCAATATGGGCGCGGCGATCGCCACGATGATGTTCCTGATCATCCTCGGCGGCGTCTGCGTCTACCTGTTCCTCGTCCAGACGCGCCTGCGTCGCTACCAGTTCTGAGGGGCGAGATGTCGAGCTTGAACACCCCCCTCTGGCCTGCCGGCCATCTCCCCCGCAAGGGGGGAGATTGGCAGCTCTGGCCTTGCCGCTCGTCTTGCAACGTTGGCGATTGGCGAAAGCAGTCGCGGCATCTGATCTCCCCCCTTGCGGGGGAGATGTCCGGCAGGACAGAGGGGGGTGCCTTGGTGCCGACCTCAACAGTCATCGCTCGTCAGGAGACCTTCCAATGAGCACCGCCACCCGTTCGCTGCCCCGCACCATCGGCGCCCACGCGATCCTGTTGACCTACACGGCGATCGCGCTGTTTCCGGTGATCCTGGTCATCATGAACTCGTTCAAATCGCGCGCCGGCATCTTCAGCGAGCCGCTGACGCCGCCGACGCCAAAAACCTTCGACCTGATCGGCTACACCACGGTGATCGGCCAGGGCGACTTCATCCATTATTTCCAGAACAGCCTGGTCGTAACCGTCGCCTCGCTGTTCTTCGTGCTTCTGTTCGGCGCGATGGCGGCGTTCGCGCTCTCGGAATACCGCTTCCGCGGCAACACGCTGATGGGGCTTTACCTCGCGCTCGGCATCATGATCCCGATCCGGCTCGGCACCGTCGCCATCCTGCAATTGATGGTGGCGAGCGGGCTGGTCAACACGCTGACGGCGCTGATCCTGGTCTACACCGCGCAGGGGCTGCCGCTGGCCGTCTTCATCCTATCGGAATTCATGAAGCAGGTGTCCGACGATCTGAAGAATGCCGGCCGCATCGACGGCCTGTCGGAATACACCATCTTCTTCCGGCTGGTGCTGCCGCTGGTGCGGCCCTCGATGGCGACGGTCGCCGTCTTCACCATGATCCCGATCTGGAACGATCTGTGGTTCCCGCTGATCCTGGCGCCGTCGGAAGAGACCAAGACGGTGACGCTCGGCGCGCAGCTTTTCCTCGGCCAGTTCGTCACCAACTGGAACGCCATCCTGGCCGCACTCTCGCTGGCGATCATACCGGTGCTGACCCTCTACGTCATCTTCTCGCGGCAGCTGATCCGCGGCATCACATCCGGAGCCGTCAAGTGAGCGGAGCCCTACAAATCTCTGCTGGAGCCTTCACTCCACCCGGCGCTGCGCGCCGACCTCCCCATCAAGGGGAGGTAAAAGGTCGTGGCTTCATTCACGACCGCCAAAGGGCGACTTTCGGAGAAGCTTCTTTGGCAGTGAGGGTGTTCGCGCCAACGTCCTACCTCCCCTCGATGGGGAGGTCGGCGCGAAGCGCCGGGTGGGGTGACACCCTCTCAGAAGGAACAACTGGAACATCTGGAGTAGTTAGGTGACCTCTAAATCGCCCCTTCGCGTCGTCGTCGCAGGCCTCGGTAATATGGGGCGTAGCCATGCGCTGGCCTACCACACTAATCCGGGCTTCGAGATCGCGGCCCTGATCAACCGCTCCGACGTGCCGTTACCGGACGGGCTGTCGGGCTATGGCATCAGGCGCTCCTTCGACGACGCGTTGCGCGATGAAAAGCCCGACGTCGCCTGCATCGCCACCTATTCCGACAGCCATGCCGACTATGCGGTGAAGGCATTCGAGGCCGGCTGCCACGTCTTCGTCGAGAAGCCGCTCGCAACGACGGTGGCGGACGCCAAGCGCGTCGTCGCGGCGGCCAAGGCCAACGGCCGAAAATTGGTGATCGGCTACATCCTGCGCCACCACCCGTCCTGGGTCAGGCTGATCGCCGAGGCGCGCAAGCTCGGCGGCCCTTACGTGTTTCGCATGAACCTCAACCAGCAATCGTCAGGCCCGACCTGGCAGACGCACAAGCAGTTGATGCAGACGACGTCGCCGATCGTCGATTGCGGCGTGCACTATCTCGACGTGATGCTGCAGATCACCGACGCCAGGCCGGTCGAGGTGCGCGGCATGGGGCTGCGGCTGACCGAGGAGATCGCGCCGACAATGTACAATTACGGCCATCTCCAGGTGCTGTTCGACGACGGCTCGGTCGGCTGGTACGAGGCGGCTTGGGGCCCGATGATCTCGGAGACAGCGTTCTTCGTGAAGGACGTGATTTCGCCCAATGGCTGCGTGTCGATCGTCATGAAGGAAGGTGTGAAGTCGGACGACATCGACACCCACACCAAGACCTCGACCATCCGCCTGCACAGTGCGGCGACCGGCGCGGACGGCAAGTTCGCCAGGCCGGACGAGATGCTGTCGATGGACGGCGAACCCGGCCACCAGGACCTCTGCGATCTCGAACAGGCCTTCGTGCTGAAGGCGATCCGGGAAGACATCGACCTGACCCGCCACATGGACGACGCGGTCAAATCGCTCGCCGTCTGCCTTGCCGCCGATGAGAGCGTGCGCAGCGGCGCCCCAGTTAAGCTCTAGTAGGGCAAACTCTAGAACAAGGACGAAGCCGTGGGCTCGCTGGTAATCGAGAATGTGAAGAAGGCCTTCGGGCCGGTCGAGGTGCTGAAAGGCATCAACCTCGAAGTGACCGACGGCGAATTCGTCGTCTTCGTCGGCCCATCTGGCTGCGGCAAGTCAACCTTGCTCAGGGTCATCGCCGGGCTGGAGGATTCGACCTCCGGCAGGGTGGTGATCGACGGCGCCGATGTCTCGGCCACGCCCCCGGCAAAACGCGGCATCGCCATGGTGTTCCAGACCTATGCCTTGTACCCGCATCTGACGGTGAAGAACAATATGGGCCTCGGCCTCAAGCAGGCCGGCACGCCCGCCCCAGAGATCGAGCGACGCATCGGCGTCGCCTCGTCGATGCTGTCGCTGGAACCGTATCTCGAGCGCCGGCCGGCGGAACTGTCGGGCGGCCAGCGCCAGCGCGTCGCCATCGGCCGCGCCGTGGTGCGTGAGCCAAAACTGTTTCTCTTCGACGAGCCCTTGTCGAACCTCGATGCAGCGCTTCGCGTCAACACGCGACTGGAGATCGCGCAGTTGCATCGCCGGCTGAAGGCAACGATGATCTACGTCACCCATGATCAGGTCGAGGCGATGACGCTGGCCGACAAGATCGTCGTGCTCAACGCCGGCCAGATCGAGCAGATCGGCGGCCCGATGGAGCTTTACAATTCGCCGGCAAACGAGTTCGTCGCCGGCTTTATCGGCTCGCCGAAGATGAATTTCATCGACGGCCCCAGATTGGGCGAGACTGCCAAGACCATCGGCGTGCGGCCGGAGCATCTGACCGTGGATCCAAGGTCCGGCGCCTGGAAGGGAACGGTGGTGCACGCCGAACATCTCGGCGCCGACACCAACCTCTATCTCGACTGCGAAAAGGCCGGGCTGATCACGGTCCGCATTTTCGGTGTCTACGACGCCGAGCCAGGTGCGACGCTGTATGCAACGCCGGAGCCGGGTAAAACATACCGGTTTGGGGCGGACGGGAAGACGATCAAGTAATCCTTCGCCGACAGCAACCACGGCGATCACACCGCGCCGGGCAGCACCGCGCCATGGATCGCCGCCTGCCAGCCCAGGGCCGCCCAGCGTATGTCCAGAGGCTCTACAACAAGCGAATGCGGCAGGCTGTCCGCGATGCGCTGCTTGAGCGCCTGGCGGGGATAGGACTTCATGTCGACAATGCCGCCACCGATCAGGATCGCCTGCGGGGAAAACAAAGCGGCTGCCGTTGCGATGGTCACCGCCTGCTGCCAGACGATCTCATCGAGCCATTCGCGCAGCGATGGCGGCTGCCCGGCCGCCGAAAACAGATCGGCCACCGGGATATCGTAGTCTGTCGCGAGTTCGACAAGCGTTGCCCCTGAGGCGTAGGTCTCGACCCGGTTTGGCGGTCCGCTTTCGTCAGGCCGGTAGATCGGCATATGGCCGATTTCCAGCGCCCAGCCGCCGCCCCTGAAAATGCCGTCCTTGCCGAGATAGGCCGCACCGATGCCGGTGCCGAGATAGACCGCCAGCACTTCCTTTTGCCGCTTCACTGCGCCGGCGACGCTTTCACCGAGCAATTGCAGCACGACGTCGCGTTCGAGCCGCACGGGAACGCGGAGCCGCGATGCCAGTTCCGTACCCAGCCGGATGCCGTTCAGCTCGGGAATGTTGGCCGTGTGCAGCACCGTGTCGAAGTCGCGGTCGATGAACCCAGGCACCGTCGCAACGACCCGTGCAGGTTTGAGCCCGGCATCGCGGCAGGCTGCGGTGACCGCATCGGCCAACCCCGCCACAGGCGCGCCCTTGCGCAGTTGCGCGGTCGGGTAGGTGCGGGCAAAATCCACCGGGATGCCGTGGTCGGCAAAGCCAACCTTGACCGACGTGCCGCCGATCTCGACCACGGCGATCGTGTCGTCCATCGTTTGATGCGTCATGCGAGCGGTTCCAGGAATTCCGAAAGACAGGCGCGGAATTCCAGCCGGTAGGCGGCGCGATCCTGCGATTTGGCTGTGATGGTGCAAAGCCGGGCCGACGGAATGAGTCCGGCCAGCGTCTGTGCGTCGGCCAGGCGATGGACGAGGTCATGGTCATGGCCGATGACAAGAGTCGGCACCGCGATAGCGCGGATGTCCGCCTCGCTCACGCCGGGACCATCGCCGGCGATCGCCGAAAGCAGCCTACCGAACAGAACCGGGTCCGGGCGATTGAAGAAGCCTTGCAGGCTGGCGAGATTGTCCGGCGCCAGCCTGGCCAGTTCGCCGGCAATAGCGCTGTCATCGAACAGACGCCTGGCGTCTTCAGGCGAATGGCGCATCAAGAGATTGCCGACGACGGCATAGGGCTTCATATTTTCCGGAGCCGCCTGGGCTACCCAGGCGGGCCGCGCGAGCACCAGCGCGCGCACGCGGGCCGGCTTATGCACCGCCAGGCGCAGTGCCAGCGCCGCGCCCATCGAAATGCCGCCGACGACGGCCGGACCGATGCCGAGATCGTCGGCCAACGCTTCAATGTCCTCGGCAAACGTCGCGATCGAAAGCCGCTCGACCGGCCCGTAGCCGGATCCACCCTGGCCACGGCATTCGAGCGTCACCCGCCGGGTCACCGGCAGATCGGGAAACACGTCGGCGACCTGCGCGTCGTCGCCGCCTAGGCCGTGCTGAAAGATGAAGGGAGGCCCGGCGCCGACGTCCCGGTAGGCAAGGTCGACGCCATCTCGGCTGAAGGTCTTTTTCACGTGTCGTCGCTCGCTTCCAGCACGGTGCGCAGAAAAGCGCCGACGCCGGGCGCCTCGGCCTCTGTCAGGCCATGTGTGATCAAGGGGCCGTCGAACCCGGCAGCCTTCAGGCGGCCGATGAAATGCGGGAAGTCGACCACGCCCTTTCCGGCTGCGGCAAAACTGCCATCGGCATGGCGGTCCTTGGCATGGGCCATGCCGATCTCGGCGGCCAGCAGATCGATGGCTTCGTCGATGAGGCGATGACGCTCCGCGCTGTCGGCCACTTCGAACAGATTGGCCGGATCGAGCACGATGCGCAGCCGCGTGCTGTTCATTTCGTCCAGCAGGCGGCGTGCGGCCCGGGCGCTGGAGAGGACATTGGCCAGTTCCGGTTCGATGCCAAGCTCGATGTCGAAGCGCTCGGCAATCGCGATCGCCGCTTCCATCTCCGTCCGCAGATCGCTCCATGCCGCCTCGCTTGCATTGTCGGGATGCCAGCGCCACTGATCCTGCGCATCCCTTGTGCCGGTGCACAGCGTAATCAGACGGGTGCCCATATCGGCGCATGACGCGGCCAGTACCTCAAGCCGGGCGAGTCCCTGGATGCGAACCGTGCGATCCGGGTGGATCATGTTGTAGGTTCCCGAAACCGCCGCGATCGAAACGCCGGCCTCGCCGCTCGCCTCAGCGACGGACCGGGCCGCGCCGAGCTCAATGCTGTCCGGCATCGACGGCAGTCCAAGGCACGCCATGTTGAACTGCGCCGCCGTGTAGCCGCCGTCCGCGACCGCGCGCAGCACCGGCAAGGCGCCGGTGGTGGCGAAGGTCTTGGCGAAAATCCCAAGCTGCATCACACGACCCCGTCGACATCGGCCAGACGGACGGCGCGGCCGCCGGCAGCGGCCGAGCGGGCGATGGCCGCCATGCCCCTGACCGAGGCGATGCCGTCCTCGATGCCGGCGCCGATCATCGGCGCGCCATTTAGCACGACATCGGCAAAGCCTTCGAGCTGCCGGCGATAGAAGTGGCCATCCGCGCCAAGCGTCCGGTGCCAACTGCCATCGGCCTCGCGGAAAATGTCGACCTCGCTGCTCTTGTAGTACCAGGGGTTATAGGTCTTCGCGAGAACGCTGCCGTTCTCGCCGTAGATCTGGAACCCTTCGTGCCAGTCCATGCGCACGGCGACCGTCAGGTCGAGATGGCCGATCGTGCCGTCGGCGAAGATGGTGGTGATGAACCAGCAATAGGCGCCATAGCGCTCGGTGAGCCGGGCCTCCACCGCCTCGATCGGCCTGTGCAGATGGCGCGCCGTATCGAGGAGATGGCTGCCATGCGCCAGCATGTAGTATTGGCGCAGATCCGCCTTGGGATTGACGGCAGGCTTGCGCGCCTTGGCGCTGGTGATGATCAGCGGTTGCACCGCATCGGTCATCGGGTAGCGGTGGGTGCTGTCGCAGTACCAGCCTTTGAACGCCAGCCGCTCGCCCATTTCGTCGTCGACGAAAGCCTTTGCCGCCTGGATGCCGGGATCGAAGCGCTTCATATGGCCGACCTGAAGCACCTTGCCGCTCTTGTCGAGCGTGGCCCGCAAGCCTTCGACTTCCTCGACCGAAACGCCCAGCGGCTTCTCGCACAGCACATGCTTGCCGGCATCCAGCGCCAGTTCGGCGGCCTTGACGTGGAACGTGTCCGAGGTCGCGATGATGACGGCATCGAGGTCGGGATCGGCCAGCATCTGGCCGTAGTCGGCATAGGATTTTTCGGGCGCGTAGGTCGCGGCCATCCTGTCGCGCAGATCGTCGGCGACATCGCAGATGGCATAGAGGTCGGCGTTGCGCGCCTTGGTGCAGGATTCGAAATGCGCGGCCTGCGCAATCGGGCCGCAGCCGAGCACGCCGACACGCAGCCGCTTTTCGTCATTGCGAGGCATGGAATCTCTCCTGATTAGCGCGCGGCGAGGCCGCGAAGTTGAAATTGCGGATCGCCCGACAAAGCTGCCTGATGCAGCAGACAGGCAGCGCCCAATGCCGGACCGTCGGCGCCGACGCGCGACAGTTCGACCGTGGGAACGGGATAACCTTCAGCCAGGAAGTCCGAGAGGAAAGCTTCCACCTGTTCGGCGACAAAGGGATAGATGGCATTGACCGAGCCGGAGAGAATGATGCGCTCCGGCTGCAAGGTGCAGGCAAGCGTCGCCAGGCCGCGACCGAACCACAGCGCCCAGTCGCGCGCGGTGGCGACGGCTGCCGGATCGCCGCCGGCCAGCGCTGCGACAAACTCATCCACGCCGGCGCGCCGCCCGCTTATGTGCAAATAGCGCGCCAGCAAAGCATCCTTGCCGACATAGGATTCCAGCCGCCCCGGGCGCTTCGCGTCGAAGACAAAACCTTCGTCGCCAATGCGTAAGTGCCCGATTTCGCCGGCGCCGCCGAGCCGGCCGCGATGCAGCCTGCCGGCATTGATGATGCCGCCGCCGACGCCGTTCTCGATCAGGATGATCAGCGCATCCTCATCGTCCTTTCCCGGCTGCGCCCAGTATGTCTCGGCCACAGCGACGGCATTGGCATCGTTTTCCAGCAGGATCGGAAAATCGTCGCCAAAGGCGTTGCCCAAAAGCTCAGCCAGATTGACCCCGTGCCAGCCAAGGATGGTGGCATGGTATGAGACGCCATCAGCGGCGGGGAAGCCGGGCACGGCGACATTGAGCCCGTAGGGGCGCGTGCTCTCAGGCAATTGCGATCGGACATCGCCAACGAGTTCCTCGATGATGGCGACTGCAGCGGCAGGCGTACTACCCGGGCCGGCAAAGGCCTTCGATGCTGCGGCACGCTGCGTGCCAGCAAGGTCGACAGCCACGGCAGCGATCCAGTTGACGCCGATATAGGCGCCAAGGAAGAAGCCGCCATTGCCTTCGATCTCGACAAGGATTCCGGGGCGGCCGACCCGGCCCTCGCCGTCCTGCTCGTCATCCCCTTCATCCGAGCGCTCGCGCGCCAGACCGGCTTCGATCAGTCCCAGCACCAGGGCGCCGGTGGTCGACCGGGTCAGGCCGAGATCGCGTGCGAGCGCCGCCCGGCTCAACGCGCCGGCACGAAACAGCGCCGCAAGGGCCCGCGTTTCATTCGGCCGAAGATCGGTCGACACCAGCACGTCTTCCTCCGCGATTTGTTTGATTGCCATACTAATAAATTTTTTATGCGATTTGAAAGGGTCAAACGGGGCGCACTGTAACAAAATGTTCGGCGTTCTGAATCTGTTGACCCAAGTTTCAAACGATGATTTGTATCAAAAACTTACAAATTGACATGGGAGGATGCGATGCCGGTTCTAGCGCCATTGTCACCCACCAGGCCAAAAGCCTCGCCCTCATGATGTCGAGCGAGACATTGTCCAGCGCGCGGACGGCACCGAAATCCTTCACAATATGGGGACATCTCTTCGAATGCAGGCTTGTCGGTCAGCCTGGCCCGCTTTGCGATCAGAGATCGTCGCCGTCTCTCCAGCAGGCGATCAGATGACCGTCGCCGGCCTGCCTGACGGGTGGTTGCGCCTTTCGGCAATCGGGCAGCGCGACAGGACAGCGGGCGGCAAAGGAGCATCCGGAGGTCTCGGCATCGTGTGCCGCGACGTGGAGCTGAGCCGGAGCCCTCGGCGCCGTCTCATCCGAGGACGCGGCCAGAAGCAGCTTCGTGTAGGGGTGGTTGGGGCCACGGAAAATCTGCTCGGATGATCCCGTCTCGACCAGCCGGCCGCGATAGAGCACGCCGATCCTGTCGGCCATATAGCGCACCACCCTGAGGTCGTGGCTGATGAACAGATAGGTGGTGTCCTTGTCGCGCTGCAGGTCGTTGAGCAAATTGAGCACGGTCGCCTGCACGGAAACGTCGAGCGCAGAGGTCGGCTCGTCCAACACCACGAGCTTCGGCACGCCGGCAAAGGCGCGCGCAATCGCCGCCCGTTGGCGCTGGCCACCAGACAGCGATCTCGGCTTCTGGTCGACGGTCGTAGCGGCAAGACGAACCGAGGCCAGGAGATCGGCGACACGCTGCTTCACCTCGCTGCGGCTAAAGCCGGCGAGCCGCCGCAGCGGACGGCCGAGGATCCTGCCGATCCGCTGGCGCGGATTGAGCGTGCGGTCGGGTGACTGGAACACCATCTGCACGTCGCGCCGTTCGCTCAGGCTTCTTTTCTCGACGCGCGGCGCGACAGTGCTGCCGAACAGTTCGACCGACCCAGCGTGCGGCGTCTGCAGGCCAGTCACGATCCTTGCCAATGTCGACTTGCCGGAGCCGGATTCGCCGATCAGCCCGAACGTCTCGCCCTGGGCTATCTCCAGGTCGATATCGTGCAGGACGGCCTGGGAGCCGAAGGCGTGGCTGATGCCTTTGCAGGCGACGGCGATCGGACGTGCGGCTTCCGGTTGATCGCTGCGGACAGGCTTCGTCGGGCCGGTTGTGTGCATCTCGGCCAGCCTGCCGTCGCGCTTGGTGAAGTTGAGCGCCGGGATCGAGGCGATCAGCGCCTTGGTGTAGGCGTGAACAGGGTTCTCGAAGACATCGTTGGCGGTGCCGCTTTCGACGACCGTCCCCGACTGCATCACGGCCACCCGATCGCAGGCCCGGCGGACCATGTTGATGTCATGGCTGATCAGCAGAACGCTGGTTTTGTGATCGCGGCGCAAGTCCTGCAGGATGGCGACGATCTCGGACTGGACGCTGGCGTCAAGCGCCGTCGTCGGCTCGTCCAGCACCAGCAGCGACGGGTCGAGCGCAATGGCAATCGCGATGTTGGCGCGCTGCTGCATGCCGCCCGACAATTCGTGCGGATAGAGATCGAGCACCCGTTCCGGATTGCTCACCCTGACACGGCTCAGCAGCTCGGCGGCGCGGGTGCGTGCTTCGTCCTGCCGAACCGGGCGATGCCGCATGATCGTTTCGGTGATCTGCCGGCCGATCGTCATGGCCGGATTGAGCGCCGCACCCGGATGCTGGTAGACGGCCGCGATGCGATCGCCCCTTAGCCGGCGAAGCTGCTCGCCGGAGAGACTGCGGATCTCGCGACCCTGGAATTCGAGCGCCGACGCGGCGATCCGGGCGTTGCGCGGCAGATAGCGCAGAATAGCGAGAGCCACCGAGCTCTTGCCCGATCCGGACTCGCCGACAAGGCCGAGCGCTTCGCCTTCGCCGACGGCGAGCGACACGCCGTTGACGGCCGGATGCGATCCCCGGCGTCCATCATAGGCGACGGTGAGCTGCTCGACGTTCAGAACCGATGACGACATGTCTTGCTGAAACCACTTTCTTTCGGCGCGGTCTTCGAGGGCAATCGCTTCCGCTTTCGCGCCGCACAATCTCTATAAAATTACTCGAATTAAGCTGGAGCGCAATCTACCTTTCATCGCTCAGGAGAGATTGTCGCAGCCGGTCGAGGCGTCGCGACGGTCCCTTGGAGCAGTTCTGCAAGGAGGCCGACATGGCACGCGACCACATGATCCTCAGCGCGTTTTTCTTCAACCCGCAGGGCGATCATCGTATGTCATGGCGCCATTCGCGTGCGCCGGGACGCGAAGTGCTGGACTTCGATTTCTACAGGGATCTTGTGCAGGCGGCTGAGCGCGCCCGGATCGATACGATCTTCGTCGCCGACCATGTCGCGATATGGGATTCGGTGCAAAGCGGCGTCGCGCATTACGCCAATGCCCGCCTCGAGCCATTGACGCTGCTCTCGGCGCTTGCCGGCGTGACCAAACACATCGGCCTCATCACCACGGCATCGAGCTCCTACAGCGAGCCTTACAATGTCGCCCGCATGTTCGCCTCGCTCGACCATATCAGCAAGGGCAGGGCGTCTTGGAATGTGGTGACGTCGGCCATGGACGAGGAGGCCCGCAATTTCGGCCGCGACGGCAATATCGAGCACGCCTTTCGCTATGAGCGCGCCACCGAATTCCTCGATATCGTCAAGGCACTGTGGGACAGCTGGGAAGACGAGGCGCTACTGATCGACAAGGCAACGGGCTATTTTGCCGACCCAGACAAGGTCCATCCCGTCGACCACAAGGGCAAGCATTTCAAGGTGCGCGGACCGCTCAATGTCTCGCGCCCGCCGCAGGGCCATCCGTTGATCGTCCAGGCCGGCTCGTCCGAGGACGGCAAGAATTTCGCTACTGCGCACGCCGATGCGCACTTTGCCATCTACAGCAGCAAGGAAGACGGCATCAAATACAGGCAGGATATCAACGAGCGCCTCGCCCGTTACGGCCGCAAGCCCGAGAGCTTCAAGATCCTGCCGGGCATCTTGCCGATCGTCGCAGCTTCCGAAGCGGAGGGACGCGAGCGGCAGGAGTATCTGCAGAGCCTGCTTCCCGATCGGGTCGGCATCGACCTTCTCTCCAGCTGGAGCGGCGTCGATCTCTCCGTATATCCGCCGGACGGCCCGCTGCCGCCACTGCCGGACGAGAGCACCTTCAATGGCGGCCGCACCTCGCTCAATCGCGTCAAGGAATGGTCGAAGCAGAACCTCACTCTGCGCGAGATCGCTCGCAAGCTCGCCAACAGCGGTTCGGTGCCGACCGTCGTCGGCACACCGAACCAGATCGCCGATCAGCTGCAGGACTGGTTCGAGGCAGGTGCCGCCGACGGCTTCAACCTGATGTTCCCGCTTCTGCCCGAGGACTGGGTGAATTTTGCCGAGCAGGTCGTGCCGGAACTGCAGCGCCGCGGCATATTCCCGACCGAATATGCACCGGGGACGCTGCGCGACCGCTTTGGCCTGGCGCGGCCGGCCAACCGCTTCGCCGAACAGCGCGACAATGTGCGCGCCGTATCCTGATCAGGAGCAATTGATATGACCGCAGCGCCAAAACTCCAGCCCCGCGAAGCCACGGCTCCGCAGCTCATCAATGTTCTGCACAGCCCCAAGCGCATTCGGGTCAAATTCGCCGGCCGCACCATCGCCGACAGCCGCAACGTCCTGGTGCTGCGCTCCAACCATTTCCTGCCGATCTATTTCTTCCCGGCCTCGTCGGTGGACCGCTCGCTCTTGAAGCCGTCCGAGCATAGCCAGCCGCATCCCGTCGGTGGCGAAACCACCTATTGGAACCTGGAGACGGGAGAAAAAGCTTCGCCCAACGCGGCCTGGTCGTTTGTCGCGCCGCCGGATGAAAGCCTGTCGCCGCTGGCCGGGCGTATCGCCTTCACCTGGAAGGCGGTCGACCAATGGTTCGAGGAGGAAGAACAGGTCTTCGTCCACGCCCGCGATCCATACGCACGCATCGATGTGCTGCAGAGTTCAAGTCACGTCCAGACCTGGTTCGACGGCGAAGTGATCGCCGAAAGCCATCGCCCGGTGCTTCTGTTCGAAACGCATCTGCCGACGCGTTTCTACCTGCACCCGGACGATGTCAGGCTCGACCGGCTGACCGCTTCGGACAGCACGACGCGCTGTCCCTACAAGGGCATCGCCTCCTACTGGTCGGGCCGGCGCGCCGACGGCTCGGTGAGCCCTGATATCGCTTGGAGCTACCGCGATCCCATTGCCGAAATGCCCAAGATCAAGGGCCTCATCGCCTTCTACCCGCAAGCCGTCGACCGCATCCATCTCGACGGCGAACCAGTCGCTTAAGCCATTCAACAGTCATTTCAGACAGGGGTTTCAAAATGACCAAACGCAACGACATCGATACGCTTCGCAATCTGTCCGGCGACATCTGGAACGTCG
This sequence comes from Mesorhizobium sp. M0802, assembly GCF_040320115.1. Taxonomy (NCBI): domain Bacteria; kingdom Pseudomonadati; phylum Pseudomonadota; class Alphaproteobacteria; order Hyphomicrobiales; family Phyllobacteriaceae; genus Mesorhizobium; species Mesorhizobium sp. M0802. Next base: position 499,141 of record NZ_JAMYOY010000002.1, on the reverse strand, counting down.
CCGTCGATGAGCACCAGGCCGGCTTCCTCAAGCGCCGCGATCTGCTGAAATACGCAGCCTTGATCGGCCTCACCGGCTTTGCCGCCTCGCAGGGACTTGCTGGTTTCGGCACGGCGCGCGCTGCCGGCGCCGGCGGCACGGTCCGCGTTGGGCTCGGACAGCCGACCAAGGCGATCGATCCCGTCTCCATCACCGATCCGGCCAGCATCGGCGTCATCAGCCAGGTCGGCGAATATCTCATCCTCGACGATCCCAAGGACGGTCTGCAGCCCAAGCTCGCTCTGTCGTGGGAGGCCGACGAGACCGCCAGCCGCTGGACCTTCAAATTGCGGCCGGGCGTGAAATTCCACGACGGCCGCACCGTCACCGCCAAGGATGTGGTGGCGAGCTTCGAGCGGCTGGTCGATCCGGCCAGCGGTTCGTCCGCTTTGTCTGCCTATAAGGGCATCCTGTCCAAGGGCGGCGCCAAGGTCGTCGACGACCAGACAGTCGCCTTCGATCTCGACGGGCCCAACAGCAACTTCCCCTTCTATGTCTCGTCCGACGTCTACAATGCCGTCATCCTGCCGGCCGACTATGCCGGCGATTTCGAGAAGAATTTCAACGGCACCGGCCCGTTCAAGCTCGAATCCTTCCGCCCCAAGCAGGGCGCCAGCTTCGTGCGCAACCCTGACTATTGGGGCGACAAGGCGCTGCCCGACCGCGTCGAAATCAAGTTCTTCGACGACGAGCAGGCGCAGGTGCTGGCGCTGCAGGCCGGCCAGCTCGACGTCATCCCGAGCACGACCCGGCTGGAATTGGCGATCGAGGGCAATCCCAACTTCAAGCTGCTCAGCGTGCAGGCAAGTTCGCATGACGAGGTGCATCTGAGGACCGACCAGGCGCCGTTCACCGACAAGCGCATCCGCCGCGCCTTGGCGCTCACCATCGACCGCGAGGCGGTGGTCAAGGGCTTGCTCAAGGGCCGCGCCATCGTCGGCAACGACACCCCGTTCGCGCCGATCTTCCCCTCGGCCGATCCGTCGGTACCGCAGCGCAAGCAGGACATCGCCGAGGCCAAGCGCCTGCTTGGCGAAGCCGGCGTGCCGAACGGCTTCCCGGTGACGTTGACCACCGAGCGCGCCTATGACATTCCCGATTATGCCGTGCTGATCCAGAATTTTGCCAAGAAGGCCGGCATCGACATCAAGCTCAACGTGCTGCCGCAGGACGCCTATTATGGCTCGGCGAAGTTCGGCTCGTCGCCATGGCTCGATTCCAATCTCGGCATTACCGATTTTGGCCATCGCGGCACGCCCGACATCTTCCTCAATGCCACGCTGAAGAGCTCGGGCGCCTGGAACGCCGCGCATTTCAACAACCCGGCCTACGACGGGTTGCTGCTCGAATACGGCAAGGCCCGCGACCTTCAGGCGCAACGCCTTGCGGCGGGCAAGATCCAGACCTTGCTGCTCGATGAGACGCCGCTGATCATCAGCTACTTCTCGCAATACAGCCGGATCGTCTCATCGAAGGTCGAGGGCGTCCGCTTCACGGCAATCTCGCATCTGCTGCTCGACCGCGTGACGTTCGCCCAGGCATGATTGTGAGACGTCCAGCCACTCCGGGCACCACAATCCGATGCTGACCGGCCGCACTGTGTCGGTGCGGGCAGCCTCGCTTCTGCTCACGCTGTGGCTGGTCAGCATGCTGGTGTTCTTCGCCGGGCAGGTTCTGCCCGGCGATGTCGGTCGCCTCATGCTCGGGCCGTTCGCCGATGCCGAGGCGGTCGCGGCGCTGAACAGGCAGCTCGGCGCCGACCAGCCGGTGCTCGTGCAATACTGGCACTGGTTCAGCAGCGTGCTGTCAGGCGACTTCGGCACCTCCCTGTCGCTGCGTTTGCCGGTGGCGCCCTTCGTTCTGGAAAGCCTCAAGCGCTCGGCGGCCCTTGCCGGAATTATCCTCGTCTTTCTGTTGCCGCTGGGCATCGGCGCCGGCATCGTCGCCGGTCTCAACCAGGGCCGCTTTATCGACCGCCTGATCGTACTCGTCGGCGTGTCCTTCGGCATCGTCCCGGACTTCGTCTCCGGCCTGCTGTTGCTCATCGTCTTCGGCCTGTGGCTGAACTGGTTCCCGATCACCGGCGCTGCTCCCGATGGCGCCGGGCTGTGGGTCAGTGGCTATTATCTGATCCTGCCGGCGCTGCCGCTGGTGCTGAACCTTGCCGGCTACATCGCCCGCATGACGCGGGCCGGCGTGATCGAGGCGCTGGCCGCCGACTATACGCGCACCGCCGTCCTGAAGGGCCTCGAGCGTCGCGAGATACTCATCCGGCACGTGCTGCGCAATGCGCTGACGCCGACCATCGCCGTGCTCGCGACCCAGACCGGTTACATGCCGGGTGGTCTGGTGGTCATCGAAGCCCTGTTCGGCATACAGGGCCTCGGCAACCTTGTCCTCAACGCCGCCAAGGCGCGCGATTTCCCGATGCTCGAAGCCGGCGTGCTGGTCATGGCGACCATCTTCGTGCTGTCGGCCGCGGCAGGCGATCTCGTGAATGCCTTGCTCGATCCGCGGCAGCGCCGCCGTGTCTCGCCATGATGGAACTGATGGAATTGCCGGAGCGCCGTACGCTGCGCTGGCGGGCAGCAAGTCGCATCCGCGAGACTGTTTCGCAGCTGCCGCCCTCGGTCATCATCGGCTCGCTGATCCTGCTGTTCTGGGTCGGCTGTGCCGTGTTCGGCAGCCTGTTTGTGCCCTACGATCCCTATGCCGAGGATTTCCTCGTCATGCTGGCGCCGCCCGACGCGGCGCACTGGTTCGGCACCGACCAACTCGGTCGTGACGTGCTGTCGCGCATCGTCGTCGGCTCGCGTGACATCCTGCTGGTCGCGCCGGCAGCAACCCTGCTCGGCGTAGCCGCCGGCAGTGTGCTTGGCCTCGTGCTCGGCTATTTCGACGGGCTGATCGATGCCATCGGCGCCAGGCTGCTCGACACGCTGATGGCTTTTCCCTTCATCGTGCTCGTCACCATGACGCTGGTCGCGCTCGGGCCGTCCAACCTCACCGTCATCCTGGTGATCGGCATCGCCTATGCGCCGCTGGTGGCGCGAACGGTGCGCGCCGCCGTGCGCGAACAGCGCGAACGCGACTATGTCAGCGCCGCTCGTCTCGGCGGCGAGAGCGCTCTTTCCATCATGTTCCTCGAGATCCTGCCTAATGTCAGGGAAACCATCCTCATCGAGCTGGTCACAAGGCTTGGCTACGCCTTCTTTTCGATCGCCACGCTGAGCTTCCTCGGCCTCGGCATCCAGCCTCCCTCAGCCGATTGGGGACTGGCGGTCGCCGACGGCTACGGCTTCCTGACCGGCGGCAAATGGTGGGTGGTGATCTTCAACTCCGCAGCCATCGTTTCGCTTGTCATGGCAACCAATCTGATCGCGCAAGGCATGGGGGCCTTCGAAAACAGCGACCGGTGAAGAGCGGAACGCTCAGCAAAGCTGACGCGCAATCGCGGACCGTGCGCTAAAATCGTTCCTCGTGATTCGGCTCTGACAGGGCCTCAAAGCAAGGAACGGCATGAGCAAGGCCCTCATTACATTCGCATTGGTCGCGGTGCTCACCGCATTGCTCATGGCGCTCAGCCTGGCGGTGGCCAGGCACGGCTATCCCTATGGCGCGATCGGCGTGAGGCGGCTGGACGGCATTGCCGATGCCGGCTCGTTCCTGCCGCTCGCCGCCGTCTACTTCTTCAGCGCTATGCTGATGATGATCCTGCCGATCCGCGCCGCCGGCATCGTCTTGACCCATGCTGCGGATGCGCTGTTCTGGGCGGTGATCGCCTTGTTCGCGACCATTGTCGGCTGTCTCGTCGCCCGCTGGGCCTTCGGACAGAGCAGCGTGCTGTGGGCACTGCTGAACTGGCGTTTCCTGTTTGCCGCGGCCATCGTCGGCAGCCATTTCACCATGAACGAGCTGCGCCGCAACATCCTGCTCAGGAGCCTGTTCTTCGTCATCTTCGCCGCGGCGACGCTGGCTTGCCTGTTCTGGACTTTTCCGACCTGACAGGGCCGCTTCATATTGTCCATCTTGAGGTCGCGGCTTTCATAGCCGCGCGCCATCGGCTATCCAGTCCGCAGCCAGATTTCAGCCTCACAGTGTCGTCATTTGTCTGATAAATAATTCAGGCATACGGCACCCCCAGCGAACCAATACAAGGAAACCGCGACATGAGCCTGTTTCGTAAAAATCTGATCGATGGCGAGTGGGTGGGCGAGGCCGGCTCGCGCAACATCAATCCCTCGAACACGGGCGATGTCGTTGGCGAATATGCCTCGGCCGGCGCCGAGCAGGCAAAGCAGGCCATCGCGGCGGCCAAAGCCGCCTTCCCGGCCTGGTCGCGTTCGGCGCCGCTGGTGCGCCACGCCGTGCTGAAAAAGGCGTCGGACGAGATCATGGCGCGCAAGGACGAGATCGGCCGCGCGCTGTCGCGCGAAGAGGGCAAGACGCTGGCCGAGGGCATTGGCGAGACCATCCGCGCCGCCCAGATCTTCGACTTCTTCGCCGGCGAGACGCTGCGCCTGTCGGGTGAATTGGTGCCCAGCGTGCGCCCGGGCGTCGGCGTCGAGATCACCCGCGAGGCCGTCGGCGTCGTCGGCATCATTACGCCGTGGAATTTCCCGATCGCCATTCCCACCTGGAAGATCGCGCCGGCGTTGGCCCACGGCAACACCATCGTCTTCAAGCCAGCCGAACTCGTTCCCGAAAGCGCCTGGACCATCGTCGACATCTTGCACCGCGCCGGCCTGCCGAAAGGCGTGCTCAATTTGGTCATGGGCAAGGGCTCGGTGGTCGGCCAGGCCATGCTCGACAGCCCCGACCTCAACGCCATCACCTTCACCGGCTCGGTCGGCACCGGCAAACGCGTGGCCGCGGCAAGCGTCGAGCACATGCGCAAGTTCCAGCTCGAAATGGGCGGCAAGAATCCGATGGTCGTGCTCGACGACGCCGACCTCGCCACGGCGGTCGAGTGCGCCATCAACGGCGCCTATTTCTCGACTGGCCAGCGCTGCACGGCCTCGTCGCGCCTGGTGGTGACCGAAGGCATTCATGACCGCTTCGTTGCCGTGCTCAAGGAGCGCCTGGAAAAACTCGTCATCGGCGATGCGCTTGATGCCAAGACCCAGATCGGGCCCGTCGTCGATGCGAGCCAGCTGAAGCAGGACGAGGACTATATCGCCATCGGCAGCCAGGAAGGCGCCAACCTCGCCTTCGGCGGCGAGCGGCTGGACCGCGAAACACCCGGCTTCTATCTCAGGCCGGCGCTGTTCACCGAGAGCACCAACGCCATGCGCATTTCGCGCGAGGAAATCTTCGGCCCGGTCGCCAATGTCATCCGCGTCAAGGATTATGACGAGGCGCTGGCGGTGGCCAACGACACGCCCTTCGGCCTGACCTCCGGTATCTGCACCTCCAGCCTCAAGCATGCCACGCATTTCCGGCGCAATTCCGAGGCCGGCATGGTGATGGTCAATCTGCCGACCGCCGGCGTCGACTTCCACGTCCCGTTCGGCGGCCGCAAGGGCTCGAGCTACGGCCCACGCGAGCAGGGCCGCTATGCCGCGGAATTCTACACCACGGTGAAGACAGCCTACACATTTGCCGGCTGATCGACGGGTGACCCCGATGACAGCGGCGAAAAAGGAACTGACCTGGCTCAACCCGCCGCCGCATCATGCCTTCGGCGATGGCATCGTGCATGTGCGCACCGGCGGGGAAACCGACTTCTGGCGCGAAACCTTTTACGGTTTCTGGCGTGACAATGGCCATTTCCTCTATCGCCCGGTTGAGGGTGACTTCAGCGCCGAAGTCACCGTCAAGGGCGACTACAAGGTGCTCTACGACCAGGCCGGGCTGATGCTGCGGCTGAGCGAAACGCACTGGATCAAGGCCGGCATCGAATACACCGACGGGCTGGCGTATTTCTCTGTCGTCGTCACCAACGACACCTCCGATTGGTCCCTTGTAGCCATCGCGGCCGGCCCCGACGGCGTCCGCATCCGCCTGACCCGCCACGCCGAGGCGATCCGCGTCCAGTATCTGGACTCCACCGATAGTCACTGGAAGCCGGTGCGGCTGGCCTATTTCCCGGTCTCGAAATCCGTCGATGTCGGCATGATGTGCTGCTCGCCGCAGCGCGAGGGTTTCGAAGTCACCTTTTCGGGCTTTACGGTCGGCCCGCCGATTTCCAGGCAGTTGCACGACTGAGGGCGATACCTAGCCGTCCGCGCGGTGCTGGAAGAACTGTAAAAACAGTTCTCTTTCGGTGGTGATGTCGAGCTTCTCATAGATGCGGCGGCGGTGGTTCTTCACCGTGCCGACGGTGATGCCGAGCCGCTCGGCGATGTTGGCGGTCGGGTGACCCGCGAGGATCAGCTGCACCAGTTCGCGCTCGCGCAAGGAAAGCTCTGGCCACAGGCTCGCAGGAATAGTCGGCTCTTGCCGGGGCGAGGCGCCGGGGCCGGTCGGCGCCGATGTGCGGGAGAATTCCGTCCCCCGCGCCTCAATGTCGAGTGCATGCAGCGCCTCGAACACCGGCAGCCGCTCGTCCAGCAGGGCGATCTCGCTCTCCTTGAAGGTGGAGGTCGAGCGGTCGAGGAAGATGCCGAGGCACCAGTCGCCGCCATCGGCCAGCATGATGCCGACCTCGTCGCAGATTTCCGACTGCGCCAGGAAGCCCGCTATGTACTGGCCGCGCTTGGCCTCGTCGTCGGCAAGCCGCTTCAGCGGCAGGATGCCCAGCCGGCGTTCACGCCGCCACGAGGCATAGAACGGGTCGAAGACGTAGTAATTGTCGAGATAGCGCCGGACCATCTCGTCGGAGAAGCGCCGGTGCTTGATGAATTCCGGCGTCTGCGTCGCCGAATATCGGGTCACGGTGACGAGATCGTGCTCGATGTCGGCGCCGATCAGGTCAATCAGGCAGTCGACATGCCTGTCCGTACCGGTGGCGGCAATCGCCCTGGCGAGCGGCCCCCAGATATTGCCCATGCGCATGCCCTTTTCTCGGCGATCCCGGTCCGGCGGACATTGTGTCTTTTGGCATATGGCGCAAGGCCGCCCAAGGAATCTAGCTTGAGCCATCCTACAGCAATCCTGAGGCGACCGTGACCCAACCCAACCTCACCAGCCCCATCGTCGGCAATCCAATCGTCATCGGCATCGACGCCGGCGGCACCATGACCGACACGATCCTTGTCGACCAGGACGGCCACTTCAAGATCGGCAAGTCGGCAACCACGCCGAAGAACGAGGCCGAAGGCTTCCTCGCATCGGCCGAAGACGCGGCCGACTCCTGGGGCATCTCGCTGGAGCAGCTGTTCTCCGGCGTCAACGTCGTGCTCTATTCCGGCACCGGCATGCTCAACACACTGTTGTCGCGCACCGGGCGCCGGCTTGGCCTGATCACCACCAAGGGTCTGGAAGACATGATCCTGATGGGTCGCGGCCTGCAGGCCTGGGCCGACTATTCCTATGCCGACCGGCTGCATGCGGTGACCCACCATCATCCCGATCCGCTGGTGCCGCGCCGTCGCACCCATGGCGTCACCGAGCGCATCGACCAGTTCGGCGACATCGTGCTGCCGCTCTACGAGCATGAAGTCGCGATTGCGGCCAGGAAGCTGATTGCCGACAAGGTCGAGGCGATCTGCATCATGACCATCTTCTCGCACGTCAATCCGGTGCACGAAAAGCGCATCGCCGAGATATGCCGCGAGGAGGTGCTGAAAGCCGGCGCCGACATCCTCATCTACACCAGCCACGAGGTCCGCCCGGTCATCCGCGAACAGTCGCGGCTGAACTCGGTGCTGATCGAAGCCTACGCGACGTCGCGCGGCCGCAAGCAGCTTAGGGGTATCGAGGACGTTTCGAAAAAATACGGCTTCAAATACGGCGTGCAGACGCTGCTGTCCTTTGGCGGCCTGACCTCAATCAACCATCCGCGCCTGCACGAAACCATGATTTCCGGCCCGATCGGCGGTATTCTCGGCGCGGCCTATGTCGGCAAGCTCATCGGCAACGACTCCCTGATCTGCTCGGACATGGGCGGCACCTCCTTCGACATGGGCGTCATCTCGCGCGGCCAGACGCGGATCGAGAACGAGCCGCTGATGGACCGTTTCAAGCTCAACGTGCCGACGCTGCATCTCGACACGATCGGCGCCGGCGCCGGCATGATCCTCAAGGTCGACCCGCTGACCAAGAAAGTCTCGCTCGGGCCGGAAAGCGCCGGTTCCGACCCCGGCCCCATCTGCTTCGCCAAGGGCGGCACTGAACCCACCATCGCCGATTGCGACGCCATACTAGGCCGCCTCAACCCGTATTATTTCCTCGGCGGCAAGGTCGTCTTGCAGGTCGAGAAGGCGCGCAAAGCGTTTGAGGAAAAATGCTCCAGCATCCTTGGCGTGGGTGTCGAGGAGGCTGCCGAAGGCATGATCGACATGCTGGAAGCCGATGCCAACAACGCGCTGCGCCGGGTCATCTCCGGCCAGGGCATCCATCCCTCGGAATTCACGCTGCTGTCCTATGGCGGCTCGGGTCCGCTGCATCTGGCCGGCTGCTCCAGGGGCATCGGCTTCAAGGACATCATCACCTTCCAGTTTGCCGCCGCCTTCTCGGCCTTCGGCTGCACCACCGCCGATTTCATGCGTCGGCATTCGGTCTCGACGCAGCACGACATCGGCGCCCGCGCAAGCGATGACGAGCTGCTCGCTTTCGGCAAGAAGGTCACCGACGTCTGGAATGATCTCACCAAGGCGGCGGTCGACGAGATGATCAGCGACGGCCATATCAGAGACAAGATCAAGACCGTGCCGTTCCTGATGATGCGCTACACCGGCCAGCTCGAGGATGTCGAGGTCATGGCACCGCTTGCCGAGGTCAATTCGGCTGACGACATGCGTAGGGTCATCGACGAATTCGAGGCGGTCTACGCCAAGGTCAACCATCGCGTTTCGCGCTATGGCGAAGCCGGCTTCACCATCACCGAGCTCGGATTGATCGCCACCGCCGACAAGGTCAAGCCGGTGCTCTTGAAGCGCCCGCTCGGCAAGTCGGCCCCGGCAGCAGCGCACAAGGGCGTGCGCGAGGCCTATATCGGGGGACGCTGGCACAAGGCCAATCTCTACGAGATGGACCTACTGCAGCCCGGCCATGAGGTGATCGGTCCGGCCATCATCGAACATCCCGCCACCACGCTCGTTGTTCATCCGCAGGACCGTGTCCATGTCGATGAGTGGACGCTGCTGCATTACACCCATTCTTGAAAGGGCACCGCCATGTTGGACAAACCTGCCTCGGCCCTGCGCCTTCGCGAACGGCTGCTCGATTCAGAACGGCTGATGGAAGAGACCGGCTGCTATGACGGCATCACCGAGCTCACGCTACGCAACCAGGACCCGCTGAAATTCGAGACGCTGCACACCAAGCTGCGCGCCTATTGCGTCTCGGCCCGCGAAATGGCCCGCCGCATCTCGGCCTCGCCCGGCGTGCGCGAAGTCGGCGAAATGGTGGTGGCGATCTATACGCCCGAGGGCGATGCGATCGCGCTGTCCAACGGCATCATGGTCCACGTCCACACGATGAGCCGCTTCATCAAGTGGATGATCAAGAACGATTACGAGGAAAACCCGAAGATCCGCGAAGGCGACATCTTTGCCAACAACGATGCCTTCATCGGCACCGTGCAGGTGCCCGACGTCATGGACGTGGTGCCGATCTTCCATGAAGGCACGCTGGTCGGCTGGGCAGGTGCCGTCTGCCACGAGCTGGAGGCCGGCGGCATCACGCCCGGCGGCGACGTCTGCCTGGCGCAGGAGCGCTTCACCGAAGGCCTGTTCGTCTGCGCCGAAAAGATCGGCGAGAATGACGAGATCCGCCGCGACTACGTCATCCGCTGCGAGCGCAATCTGCGCATGCCGATCTACTGGGTGCTGGACGAGAAGGCCAAGGTCGCCTCCTGCATCGACATGCGCGAAAGCGTCAAGCAGCTGATCTCGGAGATCGGCCTCGACTACTGGATGAAGGTATCGAAGGAGTTCATTGAGGAGGGTCGTCGTGCCCAGCTCGCCCGCACCCGCCAGCTCACCGTGCCCGGCATCTATCGCGGCCACACCTTCTATGGCCATGTCACGGCGGGCAAGCCCGGCTTCCAGCTGCTTGGCGATCCCGACTGGCTCTACAACATCCCGATCGAGATGGAGATCACCACCGACGGCAAGATCACCATGGACTTCGAGGGCACGCAGCCCTGGGGCTACCATTCGATGAACTGCACGCCGGCCGGCATGGATGGAGGCATGTTCGTCACCTTGACCCAGCACATGAATTTCGAGGGCCTGGTCAATGACGGCGCCTGGATGGCGACCGAGCTGAAGCTGCCGCACGGCACCTGGACCAACCCCGACAATGAGATGGTGGCGACCGCCACATCCTGGGCGCTGCTGCTGCCGGCCTATGGCGTGTTCCAGCGCCTTTTGTCGCGCGGCTTCGTCGCGCGCGGCTTCGTCGAGGAAGCCTTCGTCGGCCAGGTCAACAGCCCGATGATCGAGATGGGCGGCGAAAGCCAGTACGGCACGCCGTTCGGCATGGCGCATTTCGAATGCGCCGCCGCCGGCTCCGGCGCGCTCGCCATCGCCGATGGCCTCGACACCGCCTATGTCGGCTGGAATCCGGAATCCGACATGGGCAACATTGAGGTCTGGGAACAGTCGATGCCGATGGTCTATATCGGCCGCTCGATCATGCCCAATTCGGGCGGCGCCGGCAAATATCGCGGCGGCTGTTCCTTCGTCTCGACCTGGCTGATCAACAAGACCTCGCACCTGCGACTGCACACCTCGGAACACTCCTCGCGGGTATTCGACAATGGCGGCATGTGCGGCGGTTATCCCGCGCCGACCTGCCAGAAGCATCGCGCGGTGCGCAACTCCAACATCCACCAACTGGCGGCAAAAGGCGAACCGCTCGCGCATGCCCCAGGTATCGATCCGCATGTCTCCGACTACGAGAAGAACATCGGCGGCGACCATGCCGTGGTCGAAGGCCCCTACATCACCTCGCCGCACAAGTCGGGGGACATCTTCAGCCATTCCTACAATGGTGGCGGCGGCTACGGCGACGTGCTGGAGCGCGATCCGGTCAAGACCGCCTGGGATGTCGAGAACGGTTTTCTCACCCGCCAGGCGGCGATCCAGATTTTCGGCATCGTGCTGAAGGACGACGCCGAGGGTTATCCGGTTGCCGATATCGACGCCACCGTCGAACGTCGTGCCGCCATGCGCAGAGAGCGTCTGGCCAAGGCGATCCCGGTTTCGGACTGGATCGCTGCCGAACGCGGCCGTGTCGAGAAGGCCGACTTCGCGCCCGAGGTGAAGAAAATGTATGCCAGCGCGATCAAGCTATCGTCGCGCTTCACCAGGGATTTCAGTGATTTCTGGACCATCGACGCCAGATCGATCTTCATGCCGGGAGCAAAGCCATGACCTCATACAGCAAGGAAGTCCTCGGCGATCTCTCAGCCGGCAAGCTGCCCTGGCCTCAGACAAAGCGCATCATGAGCGCCTACAAGGACGACGACCGCTTCTTCAAGATGCTCGCCGTCTATCAGGACCGTGTCGCATGGAAGGACCCGATCCTGCTGCCGGTCTCGGATCACCTCTTCATCTGCCAAAGCGGCGATGAACGGATCACCCGCTGCGAATGCGGCCACTCTTTCGGCGACTACCGCAAGAACTGGAAGCTCAAGGCTGCGATCAACGTGCGAAACACCGAGGAAGCGCTGCGCGAGATCTATCCCAACAGCGATATCCCCGATCCGCAATGGATGGAAATCCGCGAATTTATCTGCCCGCAATGCGGCACCATGCACGAGGTCGAGGCGGCAGCACCCGGCTATCCGATCGTGCATGATTTCGAACCCGATCTCGAAGGCTTCTATCGCGAGTGGCTGGGCAAACCGCTTTAGCGACGTCGTGACAAGCCCTGCAGGCAAGGTAGCGCTCGTCACCGGGCTGGGTCTAAGACTATCGCATCAAACGTCGGTATCGGAGACTGCCCACCATGACAGACCTTTCCGGCCGCAGCGCCATCGTCACCGGCGGGTTTTCCGGCATGGGTTTCGCCATTGCTACGGCCCTGGCGCAAGCCGGCGCCAATGTCGCCGTCGGCTCCTACATCGCGCCCGCCGGCGCCGACAGATCCGACGCCGCCTATTATCCCGGCGCCGACGAAATCGAGCGCGTGCGGTTGGCCCTGTCGGCACACGGCACCAGGGTTTATGCCGCCCATCTCGATGTCCGCGACAGCGATGTGACCGACCGGTTTGCGGCTGACGCACAAGCCGCCATCGGCCCGGCCGACATACTGGTCAATGCCGCGGGCACCACCGCCGAACAGCCGGTCTGCGGCCATTCCGACGCACTGTGGGACAAGATCGTCGACACCAATCTCAGCGGAGCGTTCCGCGTCACCCGAGCTGTGCTGCCCGGCATGATCGCGCGCGACTGGGGCCGTATCGTCAACATCGGCTCGACAGCGGCTTCCGTCGGCTGGAAGGACAACCCGGCCTACTGCGCCTCGAAGGCCGGGCTGCTCGGCCTTACCCGCTGCGTGGCGCTGGAAGGCGCCGCGCACGGTGTCACCTGCGTCATGATCAGCCCCACCTGGGTCGAGACCGAACTGATGCGCCGCAACGTGGCGCAGGTCGTCGAGCGTGAGGGCAAGGGCAGAACCGCCGAGGAAGCGGTGGCCGAGATCGCCAAGGGCAATCCCCAGCAGCGCCTGCTGCAGCCGCAGGAGATTGCGGCACTAGCCGTGTTCCTGTGCTCGGATCTGGCCAAGGGCATCACCATGGAAAACATTCAGGTCACCGGCGGAGCGCTGTGGTAGCGGTCACCGTTTGAATTTTCGAACGAGCGAGCCGTATTAACGCCATTTGTCGGTTGCATGGTCGTTTTGGCCCTGCCCGCGGCAACTTTCCCCTCGCGGCAAATTTACCATTGAGTGACAGGCGATAGAGGTTATATTGTGCACTGCACAATGGATGCCCGCTGATCGGGTCCGGCAAGGGCAGGTTCCGGCGATCGCGCATGCAAGGGCGGACCTGACGCAGAAAAGCCGACCATGGGCGCTTCAGCCCAGCCGAAAGGCGGTAGCATGAGAAATCCGGTACGGATATGAAGATCCCGAAATCCATTCTGATCGATCCGGACAACAACAAGGCCTATGCCGCCTTCGCCGTTGCGGTGTCGGTCTTTGCCTTCGCCTACTCCACCAATTTCGGCCAGATCCTGATCCTCGCCTACTATCTGGTATGGCTGCCGCTGCTGTTCGTCGATTACCGGCGTTTCGCCCGCGATCTCTCCAGCGCCTGGCTGCCGCTGCTGTTTGCGGCCTATGTCTGCCTGTCGCTGTTCTGGTCGCAAGCGGCCGGCACCAGCGCGCGGGCGGGGCTGCAATATTTCTCCCACATGCTGTGCGCCTACATCGCGGCGCGCACCATCAGCACGCGCACGCTGGTGCTGGGCTCGCTGATCGGCATCTTCATCGTGCTGCTGTATTCGCTGAAGGTTGGCGCCTATGCGCTCGACACTATCGACGGCACCACCAATTTCGTCGGCGCCTTCGGCTCCAAGAACCAGATCGGCTTCTTCGCCTCGCTCGGCATCTTCTTCTGCTTCGCTTTTCTGGCCTTCTACCGGCGCAACTGGATGAGCTTCGTCTGGACCGCGCCGATCATCCTGCTGTCGGTCTATATGCTGGCGATCGCCCACTCGGCGACGTCGGTCGCTTCGCTTCCGGCGGTGATCGGTGTCGTTGCCTTGCTTGCGATGAGCAAGGTTCTGTCACGCCGCTACCGCCGCGTGCTGTTCGTCGTCGGCGCTACGGCGCTGGTCGGCGGTGTGATGGCTGCGCTGAACCTTGGCCTGCTCGATGTCGTGCTCGGCATCTTCGGCAAGGATTCGACGCTGACCGGCCGCACCTATCTCTGGGAACAGGGCTGGGCCGCCGCGCAGCAGCGTCCGGTGCTCGGTTATGGCTATGCCGCCTACTGGATCCAGGGTTTTGCCGATCCGGAACGGCTCTGGGCCGAGTTCTACATCTCCACCCGCACCGGCTTCCATTTCCACAACACCTATATCGAGACGCTGGTCGAGCTCGGCTTCATCGGCGTGACGATGCTGGCGCTGATCATCCTGCGCTCCTTCTGGGGCCATGTTTCGAAGGTGGTGTTCGGTGACTGGAGCGCCGATTCAGTGGTGCTCGCCGGCGCGGTCGGCATGATGCTGATCCGCTCCTTCTTCGAGGTCGAGATCCTCGGCCCCTATTTCATGGCCTCGTTCATCGTCTATTACGGCCTGTTCAAGCTGCGCCCGGTGCCGCTCGCCAGGGCAAGGCGGGCCTATGTTCCGGTGCCGGACGAGAACACCGCCAACGGCCGCATGCCGGCGCGCGTCTGACTTGCTTATCTCAGGCGACGGCGCGCTTGCGCAGCATCAGCCGCTGCAGGAAGCGGCGCAACGGCTCGTCATAGAGGCGCGTGGCGATGTCGGCGATGACGATGACGGAAACCGCCATGACGATGCCGAACCAGGGATGATGCGCGAACGGGTCGATCGCTGCGGCCTTGCCCGCCCCGGCGATGATCATCAGCAGCGGCGTGTGGATGATGTAGATCGGGTAGGAAATCCGCCCCAGCCAGCCATAGAGGCCTGACAGGCGCGGCGCCGTCGGCGCAATAGTGCCGACCACCACCAGCGCCGGGAAAACAAAGACGACGCAGGCGAGATCGTAGGCGACGCGCGCGCCGCCGACCGGCGCGATGGCAAAGACAACGAGCGTCAGTGCGATCGCGGCCTCTATCCACCAGCCGCGCCGCAGAAAGCCGAGCCCGCTTTGATAGCGTGTCATGGACCGGCAAAGCAGCACGCCCAGGAAGAACGAGAAACAGACGCGTGGCAGGCCGCTGATGATAGTCGATCCGGTCATGCCGAAGTCGAGGGTGCCGGCAATGATAGAGACGACCACCAGCAACACCAGACTGACGGCGATGAGCGTGCTCAGCACGCGTTTCGTCAGCAGGAAGAAGACGGCGACATAGGCTATGTTGACGATCAGCTCGAAGAACAGCGACCACGACGCGGGGTTGAGCGGAAAGATCGTGTGATAGGCATCGCTGACCAGCGGGATGAAGAACATGCCGGTCGTCAGCATGGTGCCGATCTCGGAGATCGGCATGTATTCCGCCGGAATCAGCCGGTTCTTGACGACGAGATAGAAGAAACCGAGCAGCGTGCCGGCGAGGTAGAGCGGGTAGAGGCGTATCAGGCGGATCGCCACGAAGGTGCCGACGCCCATGCCGTTTTCGATCTTGCGGTCATAGGCATGCGCGATGACGAAGCCGCTGAGCAGGAAGAACAGGTCGACGGCCAAATAGCTCGACGGCAGCACCTTGCCGGCGGCCAGGAACGGCGAGAAGTGGTAGAGCATGACGCTGATCGCCGCGACGCCGCGGATGGCATCGAGATTGAGGTAGACGTGGCGCGGTGCGGCGGGCTGCATGGAATGCCTTCAAGCGGTCGAAAAACGGAAGTTCCCGCCCGCACCCTGGCGCGAACGAGCCGAACTGGTTCCTCCCGCCTCCATCGCGCGGGCCTCGCCGAGCGAGCCCGAGCGCTAGAGCAATTCCGGGAAAAGTGGGAAACGGTTTTCCGTCCGGAATTGCTCCAAACAAACAGGTTACTGGCTGGCCGTCGGCGCCAGCTTCACCTTGATGACGTCGCCCGGCAGCACCGGCGTATCTTCCTTGGCGTCGATCTCGCTGGTCTTGCCGTCCGTCACGCGCACCAGCGAATAGATGAGCGCCGGCTCTTCATTGTGGTTTGTGATGGCGGCGGTCGTGGCCGGGTCCGATGCCTGGGCCATCAGGCCCTGTTGCATGTTGACCCTGAGTGCGGCTTCGTTGAGGTCTGCTTCGACCTGCTGCCGGTCGGCGGCAAGTCTCGAGTTCAACGTGTTCTGGGCATCGATGGCATCCTGCGTCGCCTTGCTGACCGACTGCTTGGCGGTGAGGATCGCCGTCTCATAGTCCAGGATCTTGCCCTGCAGATCGGTGACCGACTGTTGCGAGGAAAGCAGGCGTGCGTTGGCGACCAAGCCCTTTTGCGCCAGCGGACCGATACTGTCCGCCTGCTGCTGCGCCAGGTCGACCTGCTTTTGCTGGTTGACGATCTTTTTCTGCAGCGCCTCGATTTCGGACTGCAGGACCCCTTTCAGATCGTCAAGCGCCTGCAGCTTCAGCTTCAACGCTTTCTGGTCGGAGATCAGGATCTGCATTTCGTCGGCGACGATTGTCGCCAGGCGCGGGTCGCCCTCGACTTCCTTAGGCGCCTCGAAACTCTCCTTGCCGGCGAGATCGGCATCGATGCGGGCACGCTTGACGATCAACCGCACGCGCTGGTCGTCATAAATGTCGAAATTGCCCTTGGCGGTGATCAGATCCTTGCCGAGCTGGGTGCCGAAATCGGCGTTGCGCCGGATGCCGCCGGCGATGCTGATCGCCTTGAGCACGGTCAGCTCCGGCACATAGGGAAACTGGCCAGGCGTCTGGATCTCGCCCGAGATGTAGAACGGCCGGAACTGCACCATTTCCACCGAGGCTTCCGGCTTGTCCGACAAGGCAAGCTTGCGCTGCAGGGCGACGCTGATCGCGGTCGCAACCTCCGACGTGGTCTTGCCGGCGGCCGGCAGTTCGCCGACGAACGGCACCGACAAATTGCCGGCTGGACCGACCGAATATTCGCCGTTTACCGCCGACCAGTCACGGAACGTGCCTTCCACCGTCTGCCACTCGGCGACGCGGATGTTGAGCTTGTCCTGCGAGCCGAGCCGGTACTCGTCGGCCATGGCCGGAACCGCGAGCGACAGAGCGAGGCACGTGGCGACGAGCCGTGCCGGCCGCATCGGGCCGGCAAGGCGAAAATACGCTGATATGTCTGTTTTCAACTGAACGTTTCCGATCCGTTTTGGCCCCATCCGCCCGATAGGCCTGCTGCCGAGTGCCTCCTTCGGAACCTGGCAGAATACTATGGCTGCAATGCGAGACCGGCCCATCGCCGAATAGCTTTGGACCGGATTGGCTTCGGGCCGTACCGGCCCGATTGCTGACCAGTTGCGGTCGGTCAGTAGGAACCGCGCGACATCCACACCGCAGGCACGGTCTTGAGGATGATGCGAACGTCTTCGAACAGCGACCAGTTCTCGACATAGTGACGGTCGAACGCGACGCGACTGTCATAGGAGACATCGTTGCGTCCGCTGACCTGCCAGAGCCCGGTCAGGCCCGGCCGCGACTTCAAATAATAGACCGCGGCGCTGCCGTAGATCTCAAGCTCGTCGCGCACCACCGGGCGAGGCCCGACAAGGCTCATGTCGCCCTGCAGGATGTTGATGATCTGCGGCAGCTCGTCGAGGCTGAGCTTGCGCAGAACGGCGCCGACGCGGGTGACGCGCGGATCGTTCTTCAGCTTGCGGGTCGCGATCCATTCGGCGTTGGCTTCCGGATTGGCCGCGAGATAGGCGGCCAGCACACGTTCGCCGTCTTCGACCATGGTGCGGAACTTGAGGCAGGGGAAAATCCGCCCACCGCGTCCGATGCGCTTGTGGCCGTAGAAGATCGAGCCGCCGTCGGAAAGCTTGACCAGAAGGGCCACCATCAGGAACAGCGGGCTAAGCGCCACCAGGCCGACAAGTGAACCGAAAATATCGAAACTGCGCTTCAGCAGCCCGCCGATGGGTGGCGGAAAATCTACGCCGACATGCGAAAATGCCGCATTGGCCGACTTGGCAACGTCCCTCATGCAAAAGCTCCATACGTTGAACGGATGGTTTATGCCACGATACCAAAAAAATGCTGCAGCGCAACACACAATTTCCCATATGGCTGAAATAGTCACGTCAGGAATTGACTAAATAATAAACCCTCCTTGCCCAAATTTTGCCCTTTATGGCGGGTTTGTGACGAATAATTAGCAACCGTAGGAAATGTAATGCATTTTTTCGGCGGGTTTTGGGCAAATCGTCCTTTGCCGCAGAGGGAACGGCTTTAACTGATTTTCGAATCACTGGCTTTGCTAAATTAATCAAGTAAAATACTAATCAACGTTGTAGATTCTACTGTAGTATAAAGCGCATGACGAGTTAGGTCACCACCCCTGCGTGTGCATCGCAGCATGGCGGAGTCCAAGCCGCCGCCAAGCCGAAAATTATTGCAGGTTGCCCTTGCCGTCAGTTTCGCGCCTTAATAGAGTCGCAAATTATTCCTGATAGAGTCTGGATGGGTTGGGAAGGCCGGAAGCAACCGGCCGAAAAAGAGCAGCTAAATAAGCTCGCATGGCGAATGGGGAGATACTCGGGTGGGTAAGTCATCGCTTTTGCATGCTCGGGCCGGTTGACGGGCCGCCGAACATGTCATTACCAAAATTCGTCATTGGAATGGTTTTCGCCCTCGCGATCGTGGTCGCGTGGTCCTATGTCGACGGCGCGACGGTCACCACAACGGTGCTTCGCGTCATCGGCTGCGCTGTCCTCATCCAAGTCGGTTATTTCCTGCTGGTGTATGTTATGATCGCCAGGAGCGCGCCGACATCGGCCGACAGGGCTCGCGACGCCGAAAGAAGCCTCGGCGCCGACAAGGCGGTTGAAGGCGAGAAGCTCTCGGCGAGGCGCAGCGTGCATTGAACAGTCTGAAGCCGCAAGGTCGGCCTCGGATCATCTTGCAGCCGGACTCAGCCTGCTTCGGCCGGCTCGGGTTCCGATTGCTCGCCTGAAAGCATTTTCGACAGGCGGCTGCCGGCCTTCGCTTTCAACCTCTGATATTGCCCGACTTCGACGATTCGTCCGTTTTCGACTGCAACCACCCAGTCGGCGAAGGCGATCATCGATGGCCTGTGCGCAATGGTCAGGATCGTCATCGATCCGCGCAAGCCGTCGATCGATTTGGCGATCAGGGACTGGTTCTGCCAGTCGAGCGCGCTGGTCGCCTCGTCGAGAATGAGCAGCGAAGGTTTGCGCAGCAGCGCGCGCGCCAGCGCGATGCGCTGGCGTTCGCCGCCCGAGAGCCGGACGCCGCGGTCGCCGACCACCGTGTCGAGCCGCAACTCCAGCCGCTCGACGAAGTCGGCGCCATGCGCAGCGCGCAGTGCAGTCCACAGCTCCGCGTCACTGGCTTGCGGCGCGGCAAGGCGCAGATTGGCGGCGATCGTATCGTGCAGCAGGAACACGTCTTGCGGCACATACGCCACCTGGTCGCGCCAGCGCCGGCGGTTGGCGGCGCCGATCTCGACGCCATCGGCCAGGATTTTGCCCTCGCTCGGTTCGAGCAGGCCAAGCAGCATGTCGGCAAGCGTGCTCTTGCCCGATCCTGACGGACCGATCAGCGCCGTTACCTTGCCGGCGGGTAGGCCAAAGGTGACATCGCTCACCACCGGCTTGCCGCCCGCCTCATAGGCAAAGGAGACATTGCGTATGTTGAGCCCGACATCGAGCGACAGCTTGGCATCCGATTCGAGGTTTGCCGGCTCGCGCTCGGCATCGAAACGCGCCTGCATGTCGCGCATCGAGGCATAGGCCGGCAGATTGATCAGCACCTGCTGCGCCTGCATCTGCATGTCCATGAAGCGCGGCGCAATGCGCATGAACACCAGAAGCAGGACAACGATCTCGGCCAGCGAGAGGTTGAAGCGCACCAAAGCGACATAGATGAACAGGCTCAGACCAATGACGCTGGCGACCTGGAACAGAGCGGTGCCGATGGTGCTGTTGCGCACATAGTTGATGTTGTCGGCCTTCATCTTCTCCAGTGTCGCGCGAAGCTGCGCGTAATAGGTCGCCTCGACATTCAGGCTCTTGGCCACCTTGATGCCGCCGAGGAACTCCGAGACCGTTCGGTACTGCTCCTGGCGATTGCTGGTCAAAACCCGGCCGAAGGCGCTGGCTCGTGCCCGAAACGGCTGCAGCGCCAGGAAGGTGACGATGCCGACGACAATGGCAAACGCCGTCATCACTGTCGAAATGAACAGCGAGACAACGAGATAACCCGCCAGAAGCACGGCGATCTGCACCAGCATCAGCAGGGAGAACGCCGCCGACTGCACGCGGTCGATATCGCCGGTCAGCGCATGGTCGAGATCGGAGCTGCGCATGCGCGCGAATATCCCCCACCGCGCCTTGCCGATGCTCTCGAACAGGTTCATGCGCAGGCGATTGATGAAGTCGAGCAGCAGCCGCGCCATGTAGACGGATTTATAGCGGTTGAACGCTGCCTGCAGCGCGACAAGCCCGACCAGCAGGCAAAGCACCGTGGTCAATTGCAGCGTTCCGTCCGGAGCCAGCCAGCGCACCCAGTCGCGGTCAGGCAACCTGACCGCGAAATTCTGCTCGGGTCGCCCGACCAGATGCAGCAGCGGCACCAGAAGCAGGATCGAGATGCCTTCGGTCAGGCTTCCCAGGATCAGGAACAGCAATGCCGTGAAGGTCCTGCGCCCGCCGATCCGGGCCATGGCGGCGCCGAAGCCGGCGACATCGCGGTAAAACGAAAAGCGCAGGATCTGCGATGCGGACATGTCAGTCACCGCGGCCCTTTGTCGGCCGCCAGATCGTTTTCGATCAGGGCGACGGCTTCGCCGATACGGTCGAGCCCGGTGGGCACTTCGAGGCGACAGACGCCGATCTGGCTGGCCAGGGCCGCGCATTGGCGAAGATGTGTCGTGGCAAAATCGCCGACCAGGGCTGGACGGCCGAAACGCGTCACATAGGAAAATTTGATGATGGCCGGCAGGGCGCCGATGCCTGGCAGCGGCGTGATCGCTGCTTTGTCGCTGCGCTCGAGGATATAGATCCGGGTCGCCGGCACCGCGTCTGCCGCAAATCCGGCGTGCAGGCGATGCTGCATCTTGTCGATCGCCGCATGCACCTGCGGGCGTATCTCTGCCTGGCGGATGGGAAACGCGGCGGCCGCATCGGCGGCGAGTTTCAGCTGCGGAAAACCCGGAACGATCATCGGCCGGTCCGTGAGATCGAGCGCCACGACATCGTCGGTCAGCAATCGATGCCCGGCGCGGATCATCGCGCTCGCGGTCGTCGATTTCCCGGCGCCCTTGTCGCCCATGAAGACAGCGCTCTTGCCGCCGACCGCAATGGCGCTGGCGTGCAGGATGAGCAGGCCGCGCTGGTGCAGGAGCAGTGCCATGACCGGACCGAGCAGCGGAAACGCCAGCAGCGCATCGTCGACATCGGGCGCCGGCTCCACCTCGATCCGGCAGGCATCGGTGATCAGGAAGGCGCCGACCGTCTGCCATGCCAAATATTGCTGCCGCGGCTCGAAACGGAAAGCGGTTCCGGTCTCGGGCGAGGGTTTTGGCAGGTCGATCGGGCCGACCGTGATCAGCACATCGACGCAAGCTGGTTCGCTCGGCTCTAGCTCAGGCAGTTCGACCTGCGAAGCGATCGTCAGCCCATAGGCTTTGTACAAGTGCTGTGCGCGAGCAGCAATTGCATGGCGGTCATCAGCGGCAAGAGGCATGTTGGCCGGCATCATCAGTGGCTCCCGCGCTGTTGCACCTGCCGCAGCCACAACGATAGCGAAATCGAACGCCATACATACTGGACATCGGGCAAGGTCGCGGCCTCGGGTTGGCTGGAAATGCGGCCATAGGCGGCGGTCACCTCAGGCAGGTTGACGTAAGGGGCAATCCGCGCCGCATCTTTCACCAGCACCTTGTCCAGGAGATCGCGGTGGTTGCCCAGCATGCCTTTGACCAAATTGGAGGTGAAATCGATCTTGTCGCGCCGCCACTGCACCGCCGGGGGCAAAATTCCTTCCATGGCACGGCGCAACACCGAGCGGCCAAAGCCCTGGTTCAGCTTTTCCGCGCCGGGCAGTGCCAGGCAGAACTCGACCAGAGGCTTGTCCCAGAAGGGGTAGCGCGGCTCGACGCCGAAATTCGCCGCCGCCTTGTCGAGTACCTCGAAGGCGTGCGGCACCATGCCGTTCGACAGCAGCCAGCGATGGGTCAAGGTCTCGCTGGCGCTGACCGCGGGCGGCATATAGCCGGCCCTGCGGAACCGTTCGACGAGGTCGGTACGCATCGCCAGGTCCGGATTGATCAGGGCGCGCCAGCTCGTCGCCGGCCGCCCAGTGGGATGGCGCCGCAATTTGCCAAGCACGCGGTTCGCGAACCGCTTGATTCTCGCGATGCGCCAGGCCGGCCCGTAAAGGGTAAGGAACTGGTAGTAGAGGCCGAGCATGCCATCGCCATAGGTGTTGGAGGCGCTGCGCAGCTCGCGCCACAGCTCCATCCATTTGCCGGCATAGGCGAGTTCGTGCAGATGGCCGTGGCCCTGCGAAACCACCTCGTCGCCTCCATGGCCGTCGAGCAGAACCTTCATGCCCTTGCCGCCGGCGGTCCTGTAGATGTCGCGGGTCAGCGACAGGCCGGGCGCAAGAAACGTTTCTTCCTGCTCCTCCAGGATGCGGTCGAATTCGGCGAAGGGGGCATAATTGCCGACCGAAATCAAAGTGCCGTCGACCTTCTGCTGGCCCAGCACCGCCTCGATGAACGGACGCTCATCCATCGGCGAGCCCTTTTCGAACACCAGCGAGAAGGTCGGCAGCCTCGATCTTTGCTGGGCGGCATTCTGCAGGCCCGCCACGCAGGCGATCGAGGAGGAATCGAGGCCTCCGCTCAGCATAGCACCGACCGCAGGCGTGCCGCGCATGCGGTTGCGGACCGATTGCGAGAACAGATGCCGGAATTCCTCGGCCGTGTCCGATCGCATCGGCCTTGGCGAGGGTTCGATCTGCCAGTAGCGGCGCAGCACCACCTGGTTGCCGGTCACTGTCAGACTGTGGCGCGCCGGCAGGCGGAAGATATCGGCATAGGCTGTCGACTGCGGATCGTCGGGCAGCCCGGCCAGGAATCCCGAAATCTGGTGTTCGCTGATGCGCATGTCGACGCCGCCGGCATCGAGGATCGGCCCGATCTCCGAGGCAAAGACGAAGCGCCGGTCGCTCGAATGATAGTAGAACGGTTTGACGCCGAAATGGTCGCGCACGCAAAACAGCTGCCGGCGCTCGCCATCCCAGATGGCAAAGGCGAAGTCGCCTTGCAGATGCTCGGGGCAGGCTTCGCCCCAGCGCAGATAGGCGCTCATCACAAGCACGGCGTCGGCAACCGAATTGTCCCGGATGCCGAGCCTGGCCAAGAGTTCGTCGCGGTTGTCCAGCCGGCAATCCGCGGTGATTGCGAGCTTGCCGCCGGCCATGGTCAGCGGGCCGGGGCCGGCTTCATCGGTGGTGTTGAGCCAGGCGTGGCCAAGAACGACGCCCTCGTCGATCCACCACGAACTGCCGTCAGGCGCGCGATGCTGCATGCGGGCAAGCATGCGCTGGATGTCGGCCGCGGCGGCCTGCCTGCCTTCCTGCCTCAGCAGAATTCCGGCGACGCCGCTCATCGCTCACTGGCCGTGGTCGACGAGATGGTTAAACCTGCCAAGCGAGCCGCCGAGCACGATATGGTCGCCGCTGACCAGCCAGGCATGCGCCTTCAACTCGGTGCCGGTATCGCGCTCGATGCCGATGCGGATTTTTGAGGCGTTGCCCTGGCGGGCAAGCAAATATTGGCCGGAAAGCGCTTGGGTCAGACAGCTTGCGCCAGGCACCAGGCGGGCAGCCGCAGCCACGCCCCAGGCGACACGCCTGAGATCGCCGATGTCGGCTGGTTCGCGCGCGTCGAGCCGGGTCACCATGCGGCGCACTTTGTTGTAGGAAAGCAGCGTCAGCCCCAGCCGCACCGACACGACCACCGCAAGGCAGTGGGCGAGAAAGAGCATCTCCGGCCCGCTCAGTGAGAAAGCTCTAGACAAGTTCCTCATCATGGAGCCTCGCAAGCCCGGCGTCCGCCAAGCCCTTCAACAATCCATCGACATCGGCCTTGCAGCGTTCCGGATCGACATTGTAGCGATCCAGCACGGCGCTGCGGATTTCGGAAATCGGCCGCGGCTCCTGGATCAGCTCCCAGATATAGGCGCCGACGCCGTTCAGGCTGTAATAGATGTTGGACCTCATATCGAGCAGCGCTAGGCCGTTGCCGAATTCGCAGGCCACGGCATCCTTGCTCGCGCTCATCCGATCATGGTCCGTGGGGTTCCAGTCCATCCTAAACCTCGCTCACAACCAACGCTTCGGCAATTCCGGACAAAGACGCGAGAGCCGGGGTTTGACCCCCGACTCTCCTTAGTGCGCTCTGTTTGCAGAGTCCGGACTTTGTCACCCCAACGAGAGAATACTCAGGAGAAGGTGAGTTCGCCGACCGGCGTATGTGCCGGAAACGAGGCGTCGAGTGCCGTAGTACCGCTACCGCCTTGCGTGATGGTCTCGATCGAGCCGTGGACCGTCAGGCTAGGGGTTTCGTACTCATGCTTTTCAACATTCTGTTCCAATTTACTCTCCACTTGTGGACTGGAAGCGGCCTGTCGATTGCCGGCAGCGAGCTATTGCTGCACCGCAATAGCTGCATGGCAGCATTTATGAGTCAAGCCTGATTTACCAGCCGTTAATCAATTCTCGGTTGCGACTCCCTTCAATGGTGATCAAAGCGCTTTGCATTTTCACATCCCAGGAGAATTCAGCAGAGTGTCCGAGGCCATCAACTAAGTATCTGATTTAATTACGTTAAGTTTTCCTTCGAATGCTCCTCACTTGGGCGCTGGCGCATTCCCACAAAATTGTTGCTGACGTACCCGCCACAAGCCCCGATCAGGCGGCGCCTTGCATCTCGTTGTAGGACTGTGTTGCGAAACGTTCAGGTTGCAGGAAAATTGGCGCCAAAGGAAAAACTGGACGCGGCGCATGAATTTGGCGATGCTTTGCTTCGCAGTTGCAATATAACGCGCCTGGCGAATTTTTTGCGGAGATGCTGCAGCATATGGCATTGCAGGAAGGGACCTTCGAAAGGTTGCGCGCCGCTGGCTGCGCCGACGAAGTGGCCTATGTGCAGGCTTGCCTGCGGCTGTTCTTCGCCTCCAGGGCGAGCCCCAGCGCCGCGCCTGCACCGGCCATCTCCGTTGCCGATGTTTGCGATATCGCCAGGCTGAACAAGGTCGCCACCTTCATGCTGAAGGCGCTGTCGCGCCCACCGGCGGGCGAGACGCCGCCGGGATTGCTCGAGTGGCTCGACACTTATCGCCGGCGCACGATTGCGATGAACTCGTCCGGCATCATGGATTCGATGGCCATCGACAAGGCGCTGCGCGGCAGCGGCATCGATTTCGTCTTCCTGAAGGGCCCCCTCCAGCAGCAACTGCTCTATGGCGACCATTTCATGAAGCCGTCCGGAGATGTCGACATATTGGTGTCGCCGGCCGGCTTCTTTAGAGCTCGCGATGCGCTGCGCTCGATCGGCTACGAGGTCGCCGGCAAGTCCCGCTCCGTCTGGTGGGTGCGCTTTCTGGGCGAGCAGCACATGGTTCGCAGCCAAGGTCGGAAATTGTCCACCGTCGATCTCCATTACCGGCTCCAGCAGCCGGGATCGCCCAGCCCGCGCGATACGGAAGGGTTCCTGCGCCGCAAGCGCGCGCTTGCGATCGCCGGCTCCAGCGTGCCGTTCATCTCGGCCTCCGACACTTTGCTTCTGTCCTGCATCAGTGTCGCAAAGGCGCTGTTCAACCGCGAGCCATGCGCGGGCTATGTCTGCGATATCCGGGCCGCTGCCGGTCGGCTGAGCGAGGCCGAGCAGCAGACTGTGCTCGACTACGCGGCCGAGCAGGGGCTGGCTGACACCCTGCTGCTGGGCCTGCGCGCCGCCGATGTGCTGCTTGGTGGCGCCGGCACGCTGCTGTCGGATCGGGCCACCAGGATCCTGTCACGCATCGGCAATGAAGACCTGTTCCACATGGTCATCGCGCCGTGGCTGTCGTCGCTCAGATGGCCGCAACGGCGCACCGTTTTGTGGGAATTGTGCGGCCGCGAACCTGTCCGCTACCTGACCGAGGCCGGCTGGGCCGCGTCAGCCGACCTCAGCCGGCGGATTTTCGAGCGGGAAAGCCGGTCACGATGAGGGTCGTCATGCAGCAGGCAGATAACGTTCCGTCCCGATCCGCTGGGGATGGATCGGGGGATGGATCTGGGTCCGGCGCCGCGCGCCGGGAGGGCGAGGGACCAATGCGACACTTTATGCAATCGAAAGGCCACCCTATGTCCATGACAGAATCCCGGGTCTGCGTGATCATCGCGGCGCGCAACGCGGCCCGGACCATTCCCGCAGCCATCGCCTCGGCGCTGCGCGAGCCGGAGGTGGCGGAAGTCGTTGTCGTCGACGACGCCTCCACCGACGACACCGCAAAAGTGGCCAGCGCTGCCGACGATGGCAGCGGTCGGCTTTCGGTCATCCGGCTCGACGTCAATCGCGGCCCGTCCTTCGCTCGCAATGCCGCCATTGCCGGGTCGAAATCGCCTTTCATCAGCATTCTCGACGCCGACGATTTCTTCCTTCAGGGACGGTTTCGCCAGCTGTTTGCCAGCACCGACTGGGATTTCGCCGCCGACAACATCATGCTGATCCGTGACGATACGGCGACCGACGTCTCTAAGATCGTCGCCCCGTCCTTTTCGGCGGACCCGGAATTCCTCGACTTCGAGCGGTTCATCGAGGGCAACATCTCCAGACGGCGTGTCCAGCGCGGCGAACTCGGCTTTCTCAAGCCGGTGATATCAAGAGCTTTCCTCGACAGGCATGGGCTGCGTTACGACGAGAACCTGCGTCTCGGCGAAGATTATGAACTGTACGCCCGCGCCTTTGCCCTTGGCGCACGCTTCAAGGTCATCCGTTCCTGCGGCTATGGCGCGATCGTGCGCGCCGATTCGCTGAGCGGGCGCCACAAGACACAGGATCTGAAGCGCCTCGCCGATGCGGATCTGGCACTGCTCAAGATCGACAGCCTGCCGGAAGGCTCCAAGGCCCTGCTGCGCAAGCACGAGCGGCATGTGCGTGACAAATACCGGCTGCGCAATTTTCTCGATGTGAAGGCCGAGCGCGGCATGGCGTCTGCCGCCGCCTACGCGCTGGCCAGCCAGTCGAACTTCATTCCCATCGTTGTCGGCGTGGCCGCCGACAAGCTCGATGCGTTGTTTCGCCACGCCGGTCTGCCCCCGCGGCAGCAGCCGGTGCCGCCCTTGCGCTTCCTCATGGCCGCTACCAGCACGGCGGCGCAAAAGTAGGCTCCGCCAAGTCCGGGACGGCGGCCGCAAGGCTGAAAAAATTGCCTTTCTGAAACTCGGAGGTTGCCTACACGCCCCGACGATGGCACTGTATGTTGCGGTGCAGCAATTTTGGAAGGCCAACCGGATGGCTTCAATTTTCGGCTTCAGGTCCAGGGACCCAGCGCGCGACAAGCAGACCGATCTGGCGCGTTTCGACCGTCTGGCAAAGCTGTTGGATCAGATCACGGCCGAGATTGCGGCCGAGAAGACCGGGTTGGAGGCCCGCTACCGGTCGAAGTCCACCAACGCGGCCTTCCTGGTCGAGTCGATGGAGAACGGCTCGGCGTCGGCAAGCAAGCTGTCGGAAGTCGGCGAGCTGACGAAGTCCATCCTGAACTGCGAACAGCGCATCGCCGAGCTGGTGCGCCAGACGAGCCGGATGAAGGAACTGCGTCATTCACTCGACGCGATCGTCGGCGAGGATGGCCAGAGTTCTGATTCGCACGGGGAATATGTCAAACCCGCAGGTCGCTTCGGCTGAACACGGTCACACGAGACACAGAAGAGAAAGTTCGGGGACGGAGGATCGGGATCGGCCCGTTAGCAATGTGGGCCAATCGGTGACTTTGGGTTGGGGCGGAACAGCACAAAGGTGAATTGATATGAACGCAGATCCGAAGACGACGCCCATGGCGGCAATCGATGCCATGATTTCAACGCGGCCAAATCGGCCAATGCGTCTTGTAAACCCAACGCGTCTTCTATCCGTTGGTGCGCTTCTGTTGGCGGCAGCCGCAGCTCTGCTCGGCGCCGCCCACCCCTCCCGCGCCCAGGACGCCTCCCCGGAGATGCAAAGCGCACCGTCCTTCGTCGACGATTTCAAGAGTTTCGATCGTTCGCGCTGGTATGTCTCCGACGGTTGGTCGAACGGCAATCACCAGAACTGCACCTGGTCGAAAAGCCTGGTAAAATTTTCCGACAACATGCTGACGCTCGGCTTCGAAAAGCGCAAACTGAAGGACCGCGAGTTCGCCTGCGCCGAGATCCAGACCAAGCAGCGCTTCGGATATGGGACCTATGAAGCACGGATGAAGACCGACACCGGATCCGGTCTCAACGCCGCTTTCTTCACCTATATCGGCCCTGCCGACAAACAGCCCTGGTATGAGATCGACTTCGAGGTGCTGACCAAGGATACATCCAAGGTGCAGGTCAACAGCTACATCGCCGGCAAGCCCAAGAACGAGAAGCTGGCCGAGGTCGAAGGCGGCGCCGACAAGGGCTTCAACGACTATGCCTTTATCTGGGAAAAGGACCGGCTGCGCTGGTACGTCAACGGCAAGCTGGTCCAGGAAGTGACCAATCCCGAGCAATTGCCGACCCACTCGCAGAAGATATTCTTCAGCCTCTGGGGCAGCGACACGCTGAAAAACTGGATGGGCGCCTTTTCGGACCCCGGCCGCCAGGTGACGATGCAGGTGCAGCGCGTGGCCTTCACCGCGCTCGGCCAGCCGTGCCAGTTTCCGGAATCGCTGGCATGCAGTGTAAGCAGCATAAAGTAATCTGAACCGGCCCGGCCATATAAGGCCAAAGGGCGTGAACAGGAATTAACCCGAATGAATTTGACGGTCTTTGGAATTGGCTATGTCGGTCTCGTGCAGGCTGCGGTGCTGGCTGAGGTCGGGCACCAGGTGGTGTGCGTCGATGTCGATGAAAAGAAGGTCGAGCGGCTCAACCAGGGCCTGGTGCCGATTTTCGAACCGGGACTGGAGGCCCTGGTCAAGGAGAACCACGCAGCCGGCCGGATCAAGTTCACCACCGATGCCGCCGCCGGCGTCAAGCATGGCGAGATCCAGATGATTGCGGTCGGCACGCCACCCGGCGAGGACGGTTCGGCCGACCTCAAATATGTGCTGGCGGTGGCCGAGACCATCGGCCGCGAGATGGACAGTCCCAAGATCGTCGTCGGCAAGTCGACCGTGCCGGTCGGCACCTGCGAAAAGGTGAAGGCCAAAATCGCCGAGACGCTGAAGGCGCGCGGGCGCCAGGACCTGGCTTTCGACGTCGCTTCCAATCCTGAGTTCCTCAAGGAAGGTTCCGCCGTCGCCGACTGCATGAAGCCCGACCGCATTATCGTCGGCACCAACAGCGAGGACACCGAGGCGGTGATGCGCGAGCTCTACGCGCCGTTCAACCGCAACCACGAGAAGATGATCGTGATGGACGTGCGCAGCGCCGAATTCACGAAATACGCCGCCAACTGCATGCTGGCGACCAAGATCTCCTTCATGAACGAGATGGCCAATCTGGCCGAGCAACTCGGCGCCGACATCGAGGAGGTGCGCAAGGGCATCGGCTCGGATCCGCGCATCGGCTACCACTTCATCTATCCCGGCCTCGGCTATGGCGGTTCGTGCTTTCCCAAGGATGTCCGCGCGTTGATCAAGACCGCCGAAGGTGTCAAGTTCGACGCCAAGCTGCTGCGCGCCGTGGAGGAGCGCAACAATGCCCAGAAGTCGGTGCTGTTCGACAAGGTGCACCGTTATTTCAAGGGCAGTCTCAAGGGCAAGACCTTCGCGCTCTGGGGCCTCGCCTTCAAGCCCAACACCGACGACATGCGCGAGGCGCCGGCGCGCGTCCTGATGGAGGCGCTGTGGCAGGCCGGCGCCAATGTGCAGGCCTACGATCCCGAGGCGATGCAGGAATGCCAGGCCATCTACGGCCTGCGCGACGATCTGCTTTTGTGCGGCACCAAGGAGGCGGCGTTGCGCGGCGCCGACGCGTTGCTGATCGCCACCGAGTGGAAGAGTTTCCGCGCCCCGTCCTTCGACGCGGTGAAGGATGCCCTGACCACGCCGGTCATCTTCGATGGCCGCAACCTCTATGATCCCAAGGTCATCGCCCGTCACGGCATCGAGTATTTCTCGATCGGCAGGATGGCGGCGTGAAGGCAGGGCGGCACAACGCGGAGCCAGGTTCATGAAAGTTCTGTTTGCAGGCGGCACCGGCTACCCGCCGCAATTCAGCGGGGGCGTCCAGTCGAGCACCCACCACTTGGTCGAGCAATTGCGCGAAAACGGTCACGAGGCATCCGTTCTGGCAGCGCTGTTCGGCGACGGCATGTTCGGCTTCCGGGCGCGCGCCAAGATGAAGCTCCTTCGTCAGCGCGCGGTCATCGACAATTTCCCGGGCTATCCGGTTGTACGGGCGTGGTTCCCCTGGGAAGCGGCCGACTTCGCCGTCAAAAAGTTGAGGCCGGATGTCGCGGTCGTGCAGTGCCACAATTCGGTGCCGATCGGCAGAGAGTTGCAGAGGCTTGGCGTGCCGCTGACTGTCTATCTGAGGAATGTCGAATTCGACGAATTGGCCGGCGATCTGCGTGAGCTCCATTCGGCGGTCTATATCGCCAACTCCGAGTTCACCGCGCGCGCCTACAAGGCAAAATTCGATATCGATTCGACGGTTATTCCGCCGACCATCAATCCCGCGTTCTACAGCACACCGACGACCGGTGAATTTGTCACGCTCATCAATCCATATGAGGAAAAAGGCTTCGATCTTGCGGTGCGCATTGCCGCCGGCTGTCCCGAGATCCCGTTCCTGTTCGTCGAAAGCTGGAAGCTCGACGACGATCATCGAGCCCGGATCGAAGCAACAATCTCTCCCCTCCAGAACGTCAAGCTGGAAAGCCGCACCAGCGACATGAAGAAGGTCTACGGCCGCACGAAAATCCTGCTTGCGCCCAGCAAATGGGAAGAAGCCTGGGGCCGGGTGGCCTCGGAAGCGCATTGTAGTGGCATTCCCGTGGTCGGCTCGCGGCGCGGCGGTCTGCCGGAAGCGATCGGCGCCGGCGGCGTGGTACTGGACTACGACGCCCCGCTCGCCGACTGGGTCGCAACGGTCAGTCGGCTGTGGAGCGATGAGGCCGAGTACAAGCGGCTGTCAGCGACAGCACGTCAGTTTTCGGAGCGGCGGCAAATGAACCCCGACAGCCAGTTCGCAACGTTCATGGGCGTTCTCGACCGCGCAAGACGTGTCGGTTTGGAGCGCGCAGCCTAAACGCGTCGTGTTGCAGTTCAGCTGAGACGCTGCACGACCGTGGTCGCGCAAAGTTCCCGTTAGCCAGGTCCAGGCGTCGTGCGCCCGTCCGGATCACTTTTAATTGCTGCAGTGCAATATTTTGTGGCACTGCAGCAATTAAAAGTGTATTCTGCCTGTCTACATTAGGGCTTGTGCGATATGGACCGCTTGGTCCGAGCAAGCCCCAACCTTATGGGCGGGTCATGCGCGTGGGCTTTATCGTCGGCGAATTCCCTCTGCTTTCGGAAACCTTCGTCGTGGACCAGATGGCTGGGCTGCTGGCGCGGGGCTTTCAGGTCGAAGTGGTCTGCGAAAAGATGCAAGGTGACCACCGAATTGACCGGCAAAGCGAGCCGATGGCGACGCTGCTCGCCAGAACCCGACATTGGTGGCGATGGGCCGCTGTAATCAGCAAATTTGTACAGCGTCTGCCGCCGCGTCTGCGATACAAGGCCTCGACCGTTCTCGACATCGCCTTTGCACGCCGCCTGAACCGCTGCGACGTGATTGTCGCCCACTTCGGACAGAACGGCGAGAGAGCAGCCGCACTGAAGAAATGGAAGGTGCTCAAACCACCGATCATAACCATCTTTCACGGCGCGGACGTGGCGATCCCGGCGCGGCAGGCAGTGCTCGCGACACAATATGCCGGGCTGACCAAGCATGGGACCCTGAACCTGCCCGTCAACGATTACTTCCGCACGATGCTGCTGGAAGCCGGCCTGTCCCAGGCGAGCACGACGGTCCACCATATGGGAATTGACACCCGCGAAATCGGCTATCGCTGGGAATCGTGGGAAGGCACCCAACTGGTCGTGACGACGGTTTGCCGCCTGGTCGAAAAGAAAGGCGTCGAGTTCGCCTTGCGAGCCCTGGCCTCCCTCAAGGCCTCCCAGCCGCAGCTAGACTGGCGTTACGACATTGTTGGCGACGGTCCTCTGCGGATGAATCTGGAGAAGCTGGCCGTAGAGCTGGGCTTGGCTGGTCGCGTAACATTCCTCGGCAGCCTCCCTCACGCAGAGGTGAAAAGACGGCTTCGCATGGCGCATCTCTTTTTGCTGCCAAGTATCACTGCCAGCGACGGGGATATGGAAGGCATTCCGGTCGCGCTCATGGAGGCCATGGCCGCCGGATTGATTGCGGTCAGCACGTATCATTCGGGAATCCCGGAGCTCATCAAGGATGGGGAGACGGGGTTGCTTGCGCCCGAGCGAGATATTTCAGCGCTTGCCGGCAAGCTTGCCTGGGCCGGGGAGCACCCGACCGAATGCGAGCGTATCGCGCTTGCCGCACGCCGCAAGGTCGAGGACGACTTCAACGCAGATGTTCTGAATGAACGTTTTGCGCAGATCGTTACCCAACTGGCCACATCGAGCCCTGCGCATGAACCTGCCGGTCATGTCGGGGTTTCCGAGGGCTTGGCGGATCCTTCATCTGCCGGCTGACACTGCTGCTCTGCGTTTGATCGGCAGACACGCCAAGCCGAGGGAAATCTTGCTACACTGCACCAAAAATGTTGCAGTGCAGCAAGACCTATACTAACGTTCCTGCGGGTGGGCCAACAGCGGTAGAGTTCCATGCTGCATGTCTTGTGCTTCCGCCACCCTGTCTTCGGCCCGGCTTTTGTCAAAGGGACACCGGCTCCCCGGACGAGCGCATCCTGCCGATGAAGATCTGCTTTGTAGTCGACAAGTTTCCCTCATTGTCCGAAACCTTTGTTCTCGACCAGATAGCCGGATGCCTTGAGCGCGGCATGGAAGTCGGCGTCGTCTGCAACGAGACGTCCTTCGGCAGGGACAGCAACATCGATGATCCGCGCTGGCAGGCGTTGCCAGGAAAGGTCGTATGCTGGTGGGGTGGCCTGGGTCGCTATCGCCCGCTGCTCAGGAAGTGGTCCGGCAGGTTCTGGGACAAGCTCTCGACCGCCATCGACATTGCTCATGCGCGAAAACTGCAGGGCGCCGACGTCATCGTTGCCCATTTCGGCAACAACGGCATGCGCGTGGCCCGCGCGATCAAGCGCGGGAGGATTTCCGCTCCCCTGGTGACGATATTTCACGGCCGTGATGTCGGCGAACCGCTGCATGACAATACGCTCGCGCGCTACAAGATTGTGTTCGAAAAGGGCGTTCTTCAACTGCCGGTGAATGCGTTTTTCCGCGATGCCTTGATTGAGGTCGGTGCATCGCCGGAGCAGGTTGTGGTTCACCATATGGGGGTGCGGCCGAGTGACATCGACTATCGGTGGCGTTCATGGGAGCAGGCTACGCTCTCCTTCATCTCGGTCTGCCGCCTGACTGAAAAGAAGGGCATCGAATATGCGCTTCGCGCGCTTGCTGGCCTGCCGCGGCGAGACTGGATCTACTCGGTGATCGGCGGCGGAGAACTTCTCGAGCAGCTGAAGGGGATCGCCGCAGAGCTTGGCATTGCCGACAGGGTGAATTTTCTTGGGCCCCGGCCGCACAGCGAAGTCAAACAGCGTCTGCGCGATGCGCATGTGTTCCTGCTGCCCAGCGTCGGCGCCCGCGATGGCGATCTGGAAGGCATTCCGGTTTCCCTGATGGAAGCGATGGCCGCCGGCCTGACGGTGGTCAGCACGTATCATTCCGGGATCCCTGAACTGATCGATGATCACAAGACGGGTTTTCTCGTGGCTGAGCGGGACGTTGCGGCGCTGACCGGAAAGCTTGCCTGGATCGCCGAGAATCCGAAGCCGTGTGAAGAGATCGCTCTCGCAGCGCGCAAGAAGATCGAGGCCGAGTTCAACTCCGATCTGCTGAACCAACATTTCGTGGAAATCGCCATGCGGCTTGGCGAAACGAGGTCGCTTGCATGAACGCCAATCCGCCCCCCCAGTTCGGTCGTGTCGCCCTGCGCGGCGGGCTGGTAACCATCGGCGCCCAGGGCTTCAAGATGGCGATCCAGTTTCTCTCCGTCATCGTGCTGGCCCGTCTGCTCGTCCCCGAGGATTTCGGTCTGGTGGCTTCCGTCGGGCCGATCGTGGCCTTCGTCGGGCTGCTTCAGAATCTGGGCCTGCAGCAGGCTGTGGTTCAGCGCAAGGACATCAGCAACCAGCAGCTCAACCAGGTGTTCTGGATCAGCGCGCTCGTCGGGCTGGGTAGTGCCGTGGTAGTGGCCGGCCTGGCGCCTGCCATCGCCGCGTTCTATGGCGATCAACGTATGTCCGGCATCACCCTTGGCTCCGCCCTGCCGCTGCTTCTCGGCAGTCTCGCCGCAGTGCCGCTGGCGTTGATGAACCGGCACCTGCAGTTCGGCCAGCTCGCACTGAACGACGTGATAAGCGCCGCCGCCGGACTTCTGGCCGCCGCAATCGCGGCCTATGCGGGGTTGGGCTACTGGTCGCTGGTCATCGGCCCGGCGGTTTCGGCAGCTATCGCCTTGGCTGCCGCCTGGCTGGTGGCGCGTTGGACGCCTTTGCGGCCGGACCTGAAGGTCGATGCCGATATATTGTCGTTCGGCGCCAACCTGACCGGCTTCAACCTCGCCAACTTCTTCTCGCGCAATCTCGACAACATTCTCATCGGAAAATATTCCGGTGCGATCGAACTCGGCTATTACGACCGCGCCTACAAGCTCCTGTTGTTCCCGCTGCAGAACATCAACCAGCCGCTGACACGGGTCATGGTGCCGCTGCTCAGCCGCATTCACGATGACAAGGCCCGCTTTCGCGATATCTATGTGCGCACCAACTGGATGCTGGCGGCCGTTACCATGCCGGGCATCGCGGCGCTGACGCTGACCTCTAATCAGATCGTCGGACTTCTCTTCGGCGCGGGCTGGGCACCGGTCGCACCGATCTTTGCCTGGCTGGGCATCGCCAGCCTGGTCCAGTCCGTTTCAAGCACGACGGGATGGATATTCATCTGTCAGGGCAAGACGAAGACCATGTTCCATTGGGGCATCTATTCGTCGCTGACGACCGTCGCTGCCTTCGTCGTCGGCCTGCACTGGGGCGCCGTCGGCGTTGCCGCGGCCTATGCCATCAGCGGTTACGTGCTGCGCGTTCCCGTGCTGGCGCTACTGGTCCATCGCGTCGGTCCGGTGACCGCCGCCGACTTCCTGCTCATGCAGGGGCTTTTCATCGCCTCGTCCCTGCTTGCCTGGTTCCTGTACCTGTGGTTGCCGCCGTCTCTAACGGGCCAGTCAGACCTGCTCGCGGTCTTTTTGGCGCTTGCCCTCAACTACGGCATCGGTCTCGTTTTCATGCTTGCCGTCCCGCAGTCGCGACGCGCCTTGTTCACCACCCTGTCCAACGCCGCGCGCAATATCCGCTGAGCGGCCGGCGATCAGCGGCGCCAGCAGGTTTGTGGCCGACATTGCCGAAGCATGTTCTTCGAGCACGGCCTGAAGGCTTGTCTTGCGATAGCGGTCGAGATTTCCCGCAAACCGGCCGAGCTTTTCGCGCGCCTCTTCGGGCGTCACGGTGTCGATGTCGAGCAGCACATCGTCGACACCGATTCGCTTGGCCACTTCCTTGGTTTTGAACTCGTAGGCGATCGGCAGCACCGGCGTGCCGACGCAAAGCGACATGATCATCATATGCATGCGCGTCGCGACGACGAAGTCGAAGCCCTTCACCAGCGCCATCAACTGGTCCGGCGTGTGGAACGAAGCGTCCACCGTCACGTGGCTGGCGATCTCAGGATCGAGCTCGGCAACGATGGCCTGCGCGGTCTTGGAATCGTCATGGGCATATTCCGGCACACCCTGACACGTGGAGACGAAGGTCACCTCCTTGCCAAGGTCCCTGACAAGAATTGTGGCGATCTCGCGGACCGAATCCAGATAGCGGCGCATGCCGCCCTCACCGTCGCTGACGTAGTTCCAGTGGCGGACCGAAATAGCGACGCGGCCCGTCGACGCCGGCGGCTGGCTGGAAGCGAGACGCTTGCCGATCCTGTCGGTATCGGCCAAGGCGAATACGGCATCGGCCACCACGTGGCACTTGCCGAGATCCTTCACCAAGTCCCGGATATGGGTCCGCGACCGTTCGTCGCGCAACAGGATGAGCGGACTGCGGTCAAAGATCGGGCCGAGCTCCTGGCGGTTGTAACTTTTGTCGAACGGACCGAGGGATTGCGTGAAGAAGACCGGATCCTTGCCAAATACGGCATCGAGCCTGAACTGATTGAGGCGTCGTTCGAGATTGTAGTTCTCGACGAGATAGGTTCCCCCTGTGGTGACCACCATGTCCGCGTCGGCGTAGATATCGAGACCGCGCCGGTCGCGATGGCTGAAAAAATTGCCTAGCGCGCTGCTGCCAAACCAGCGCAGGGCCTGGAGAACGAGCCGATTGTAGATCGGCTTGAACCGGTCCCTCAGCCCGCTGCCATTCTTGTATCGGAACAGGGATTCCGACAGCAGCTTATGAAATTCGAGGTCGGGATAATCCGTCTTCGGATAGAGTCGTTCCGCAACCTCGGGCTGGCTGTCGAAGACGGCAAACCGCACGTCGCCTTGCACGATCGTCTTGAGAATGTGGCGGATCGCCAGCAGAATCGCCGCATCCCCGGTATTCAGGCAGACTGTGTTTTCAACGACGATCTTCATGGGATACCTCATTTCGTCAGCAGATTCCGCGGCGGGGCCTGCGGTGCCTAGGACGGGCATGGTGACCGAAAACACCAACGCCAGGACGATCCCGATGCGGCTCGCGTCACAATTCATCGCTGCATCGGGCTGGGTGACCAGTCAGAGCGGCGCTCAAGCCCGACGAAGGGTAACGCATCAATTTTGCAGTGCAACAAAAAACGTGCACTTATGCTACGGCGCACCAAAAATGTTGCGATGCAGCAAAAGCTGGGTTAGCATTCCCGTGGGTGGGCCAACAGCGGTCGAGTTTTCATGCTGCATGTCTTGTACCTTGTGCACGATGTTTCCGACCCGGCCGTGCGCCGGCGGATCATAATGCTCAAGGCAGGCGGCGCGCGGGTCACGTTGGCCGGCTTCCGTCGGACCACAAATGCTGTTCCCGACGTCGAGGGGCTGCAGCCGGTCGACCTCGGCGCGACGCGTGACGGCCGATTCGGCCAGCGTCTGGCGGCGGTCGCCAAGGCGGCGCTGTCGATAGGCTCGAAGCTTGCGGCGATGCCGAAGCCCGACCTCATCATCGCGCGCAATCTGGAAATGCTGGCGCTGGCCAGGCGCGCCAAGGCCGCCTTTCGCGGCGGCGTGCCGATCGTCTACGAATGCCTCGACATCCATCGCCTGGTGCTGCGCAATGACATGCTGGGCAAAGCACTGCGCACAGCGGAGCGTTATCTCGCCCGCGACGTGAAGCTTCTGGTGACGAGCTCACCGGCCTTCATCGCCAATTATTTCAAGCCGTTCGGGCAGGTCGCCGCACCGGTGGAACTGGTCGAAAACAAATACTTCGAAACCGCGCCGATCGCCTTGGATGACAGGTCAAAGGCCGAAAACCCTGCAGCACCCCCGTGGCGCATCGGCTGGTTCGGCGCGCTGCGCTGCCGCCGCTCGCTGGAGCTGCTGGCCGACTTCACGCGCCGTCAGGGCGGGCGCTTCGAGGTCGTCCTCCGGGGCCGTCCGGCACTCTCGGAATTCCCGGATTTCCATGCTTTTGTCGAGGCCGAACCCTATCTCTCCTTTCGTGGCCCCTACCGCAACCCGGAAGACATGGCCGCGATCTACGGCGAAGTGCATTTTTCTTGGGCGATCGATTTCTTCGAGGAAGGGCAGAATTCGGAATGGTTGCTGCCCAACCGCCTCTATGAGGGCTGCCGCTTCGGCGCCGTACCGATCTCGATGGGCACTACCGAGACGGGGCGCTTTCTCAACCAGCAGGACATTGGCATCCTGCTTTCTGCTGCCACGCCCGAAATCCTGGAAACCGCGCTCGGCCGCATGGACCAGGAGCACTTCGGCAAGGCCAAGGCGCGTGTGCTGGCCCGCAACCCACGAACCTGGAGTTACGACCGCAGCGACTGCCGCGCCTTTGTCGACAGGCTGCGCGGCCTTGCGGTTGCCCCTGGTTCGTTCGCCACCGAGGCACTGGCCTGAAGGATGACCAATGACAAAAGTGCAGTTCATGGAAAGGCGCCGATGACGCAAACCGAAGCGCTGCCGCCAAGCCTGATCGTCATTCCGTGCCTGAATGAGGCAGCCCATATCGGCGCGTTGCTCGAGCAGCTCAGGCCGGCAGCGCTAAGGCTCGGCGCCCGCATCGTCGTTGCCGATGGCGGCAGCACCGATGGTACTTTGGCCATTGTCGAAGCGGTTGCGGCCAAGGACCCTCAGGTCGTCCTCCTGCACAACCCAAAACGTATCCAGAGCGCGGCGATCAATCTCGCCGTCGCCAGCCTCGGTGACGGCGCCGAATACCTGATCCGCATCGATGCCCATGGCGGCTATCCCGCCGATTATTGCGACCGGCTGGTCGAGGAGGCGCTCGCCACTTCAGCCGATTCGGTCGTCGTCTCGATGCTGACCAGCGGCAGCGGCGCGGTGCAGAAAGCGGTCGCGGCGGCGCAGAATTCCAAGCTCGGCACCGGCGGCTCCAAGCATCGGCACTTCTCGGCCGGCGAATGGGTGGACCATGGCCATCACGCGCTGATCCGGATCTCGGCCTTCACCGCGGTCGGCGGCTATGACGAGACCTTCAGCCACAATGAGGATGCCGAACTCGACTACCGCCTGCGCCGGGCAGGCTACCGGATCTGGATGAGCGGCAAGACGCAGATGGTCTACTATCCGCGTTCGTCGCTGAAGGGCCTGTATTTCCAATATCTCGGCTATGGCCGCGGCCGCGCCAAGAATGTGCTCAAGCACCGCATGATCCCGAAAGTTCGGCAGATGATCCCGCTGCTGGTGGCGCCGGTCGTCCTTCTCGCGGTATTTTCCTTTATCCACTGGCTGGCGGCGGTGCCGCTGCTGGTCTGGGCTTCGGTCTGTCTGGGCTACGGCGCTGTGACCGCCATCAGCCAGCGCAATCCCAACAATGTGCTGGCGGGCATTTCGGCGATGGTCATGCATTTCGGCTGGTCGCTCGGGTTTTGGCTGCAACTGCTCGGCTCGCGATCGCAGCGCGGGGTGGCATGATGGTCGCCGACAGCCGCCGAATCGACATCTGCGTCTGCACGTTCCGGCGGCCGGAACTGGCCGACACGCTGCGGTCGCTCGCTGCCATGGATATGCCTGCCGGTTTCGGCATCGGCGTCATCGTCGCCGACAATGACGACGAGCCGACCGCCGAGCCGCTGGTGACCGCGCTGGCGAGCGAATTGAAGCTCCTGGTCCGCTACCGGCACGCCCCGGCGCGCAACATCTCGGTCGCCCGCAACGCCTGTCTTGATGCCAGCACGGCCGATTTTCTCGCCTTCATCGACGACGATGAAACCGCTTCCCGGCAATGGCTGGCCGAACTGATTGCTATCGCGGAGACAAGCGGCGCCGAGGCCGTGCTCGGTCCGGTGCGGGCGCTCTACCGCCCGGATGCGCCGGACTGGATGCGCAAGGGCGATTTCCATTCGACCTTGCCGGTCTGGGTGCAGGGCGAAATCCGCACCGGCTACACCTGCAACGTCCTTTTGAGGATGAGCGCCGACAGCTTGCGCGACCGTCGTTTCAGCCTGGCGCGCGGCCAGAGCGGCGGCGAAGACACCGAATTCTTCGACCGCATGGTCAAGGCAGGCGGTCGAATCGCCTTTGCACCGGAGGCGTTGGTCGAGGAAGTCGTGCCGCGTTCGCGAGCCGCTTTCGACTGGCTGCGCCGCCGCCGCTTCCGCTTCGGTCAGACGCATGGCCACCTTGTTGGCCACAATGCGGGCGCAGTCCGTCGGGCGAAGGAGGTCGGCCTCGCCTCGGCCAAGGCCGCCTATTGCTTCGGCATGGCGGCGTTGACTGCGATTAGCCCGGTCCGCCGCAACCGCAGCGTGCTGCGCGGCATCATGCATGTCGGCGTCGTCAGCGGCCTGGTCGGTATCAGCGAAATTCGCCAATACGGACTGTCTTCCCCGCAGCAAGGAGCCAAGCGTGCAGCCTGACGTCTCCTTTGTCATCGCAGCCCACAATGCCGCGGCCACGCTCGACCGGGCGATCGCAAGCGCCATGGCCCAGCGCGATGTCAGCGTCGAAATCATCGTCGCCGATGACCAGTCGCGCGACAACACGCTCGACGTCGCAAGAGCCTATCCAAAAGATGTCGTCAAAGTGGTTGCGCTGCCGGCAAATCGTGGCCCTGGCGGCGCCAGGAATGCCGGCCTCGACCTCGCCACAGGCCGCTGGGTCGCGGTGCTCGATTCCGACGATGCCGTCCTGCCCGGGCGGCTCGCCGCCATGATCGCGCGAGCCGAAAGTGCGGGCGCTGTAATCGCCGTCGACAACCTCCAGGTGGTGCGCGAGGACGGCATTGCCGAAGCGACGATGTTTCCCGCCAAATATCTGGAGGGCCTGCGTGAAATCACGCTCGCCGACTACATCGCTGGCAACATCGTTTTCGAATCCACGTTCAACCTTGGCTATCTCAAGCCGATCTTCCAGCGCCGTTTCCTGATCGAAAACGGGCTTCGCTATGATGAAAGTCTGAGCATAGGCGAGGATTACATCCTGCTCGCCAACGCGCTGGCCAAGAGCGGAAAATGCGTCGTCGAGCCGACGACCGGCTATATCTACCACATCCGCACGGGCTCGATCTCGCGCGTGCTCGAGCTTCACCATATCGAGGCGATGCGCAAGGCCGACGCGGTCTTCGCCGAGACCAATTCCATGGACGCTGCTGCTGCGGCCGCCTTCGCCAAACGCGCCCGCAGCCTGCGCAAGGCGGCATCGTTCCTGTCGCTGGTCCAGCACATCAAGGCGCGTTCGCCGTTGAAAGCGATACGCACCGCGCTAAGTGATCCGGCGGCTGTCAGGCACATGTCGATGCCGATCGCCGTCCGCCTCAAAAGGGTGGCGGCGCAGTTTGCCGTCGGCGCGGAGAGGTAAGGAGGGCGAGTACATGAAGACGTTTGTTCGTGGCCTGCAACAGGCTGAAATCGATCTGCTCAGAAGGAATTTGCGATGAAGAAAATCAGGAAGGCAGTCATCCCTGTGGCGGGGCTTGGAACACGGTTCCTGCCGGCAACCAAGTCGATTCCGAAGGAGATGCTGCCCGTGGTCGACCGGCCGGTCGTCCAATATGCGGTGGACGAGGCCTTCGAAGCCGGCATCGAGCACATCGTGTTCGTCACCGGCCGCAACAAGGCTGTCATCGAGGACTACTTCGACCTGCACCCCGAACTGATTGGAACGCTCGAACAAACCGGCAAGAAGACCCAGCTGGAGGCGCTCGAAAGCATGCTGCCCGTGGCCGGCGCCACCAGCTTCATCCGCCAGCAGTCGCCACATGGTCTCGGCCATGCGGTGTGGTGCGCACGCGAAGTCATCGGCGACGAGCCCTTCGCCCTGCTGCTCCCCGATATGGTGTCGTTCGGTCGCCGAGGTTGCCTGGCTGAAACAGTCGATCTCTATCAGCAGACCGGCGGCAATGTGATCGCCGTCGAGCGCTGTGATCCCAGCGAGACCAGCAAATACGGCATCGTCGGGCGCGGCGCCGAGACAGGCAGCGGCTTCGAGGTGACGGCCATGGTCGAAAAGCCGGCGCCGGCCAATGCGCCGTCGAACTATTACATCAACGGCCGCTACATCCTGCAGCCCGAGATCTTCTCGCTGCTGGGCAACCAGCAGCGCGGCGCCGGCAACGAAATCCAGCTTACCGATGCCATGGTGCGGCTGGCGAAAAGCCAGTCTTTCTTTGCCCAGCCTTTCAATGGCCGCATGTTCGACTGCGGCTCCAAGGAAGGCTTCATAGAGGCGACCATCGCCTTCGCGCTGGCGCGCGACGACATGAAGGGACCTGTGCTGGAAATGCTGCAGGCGTTCGTGCGGTCGCATGAGCGTCAGGAAGTGGCCGCATAATGCCCATCTTTCGAGGGCATATGCGTTTGGACGATGGCGCGGCTCATGCCTGCACGCCTGGCCGCTCAGGCCCGGCGCCGGATGGCATGAAGCTTGCGTTGCATATCTTGCCCCCGATCTCCGCAGCTTCGGACGAGGTGGGACCTGACCCGTCTCGCTCCGGCGCCTGTAACCTAGAATTGGATCGAAGATGAATTATGCCAGCTTTCCTCTCGACAAGAGGATGCCATTGCCCAACCCCGATCAGGAAAAGGGTGAAGACTTCATCGACGTCGAGCGCCTGCTTGGCATGGCGGCGCGTCAGGTCAAGGTGGTGGCGGTCTGCGCCATCATCGGCCTGTTCCTGGGGTTGCTCTATCTGCAGACCACGCCCAAGCAATACATGTCGGTCGCCAGCGTGCTGATCGACGAAGGCCTGAACAAGGTCATCGACGACATCTCGGCTGCATCCGTCACCATGCAGACCGACGCCGCCCTGCTCAGCCAGATCGAAATCATCACCTCGGCGCGGCTGGCCTCGGTGGTGGTCGACAAGCTGAAACTCGACCAGAACGCAGAGTTCATGAACCCGCCGCAATCGGCGCTGGTCAAGGGCATCGGCTTCGTGCGCAGCGTGATCGGCTATTTCCGCTCAAGTTCCGCCGAGCAGATTCCCGGCATGGAAAACGTCGATGAGGCGACACGCCAGGCCATGATGCAGACGGCGCGCCACGACTATGCCGTGCTGAAGCTGCAGAGCGAGGTGCTGGCGCAGCGCAACGGCCGCTCCTATGTGCTCGCCATCGGTTACCAGTCGACCAATCCGGCGCTCGCCACCGCCATCACCAAGGCCTATGCCGACGCCTATCTCGCCGACCAGCTCAACGCCAGTTTCGACGCCACCGAACGCGCTGCGGTCTGGCTGCAGGGCCGGCTGACCGAGCTTCGTCAGAACTCACAGGCGGCCGCTATGGCGGTCGAGAAATTCAGGGCCGAGCATGGTCTGGCCGCCAACAGCGACGGCCAGCTGATCAGCGACAAGCAGATTGCCGATCTCACCGCGCAACTGATCGTCGCGCAGGCCGATACGGCGCGCGCCAGCGCCCGCTATCAGCAATACAAGACCATCGTCGAAAGCGGCTCGGACAATGCCTTCAACGATTCCGCCATCTCAAGCGATCAGCCGGCAAGCTCGGTCATTGCAACGCTCAAGACCCGCTATCTCACAGTCGCCAAGCGGCTGCAGGACGTGACGGCCAATTTCGGCGCCGACCATCCGCAGGCGGTGGCGCTGGCCAAGGAAAAGGCCGACCTGTCGACCCAGATTTTCGGCGAGTTGAAGCAACTGACCGAAAGCTATCGCAATGAATATGAAGTCGCGCTTTCACGCGAGACCTCACTGAGGCAGAAGATCGCCGACGCGGCCGGCAAGAGCTCCATCGACAACCAGAGCCAGGTCAAATTGCGCGAACTCGACCAGCAGGCGCAGGCGCTGACCACGCTCTACCAGACCTTCCTTAGCCGCTACGAGGAGGCCTCGCAGCAGCAATCCTTCCCGGTCGGCAAGGTCCGCATCATCTCGGATGCCTCAACGCCGCTTTCCGCCTCAAGCCCGCGCACCTCCAGGGTGCTGGCGCTGTCGCTGGTGCTTGGCGTGCTGCTTGGCGCCGGCTTCGGTGGCCTGAATGAG
Source organism: Mesorhizobium sp. M0802 (assembly GCF_040320115.1). Classification (NCBI taxonomy): domain Bacteria; kingdom Pseudomonadati; phylum Pseudomonadota; class Alphaproteobacteria; order Hyphomicrobiales; family Phyllobacteriaceae; genus Mesorhizobium; species Mesorhizobium sp. M0802. The sequence goes on along the minus strand of NZ_JAMYOY010000002.1, from coordinate 455,165 downwards.
TTCAACGAGCGCTTCTTCAGGACCGGCGAGGACATTCGCGATCGCGTCGGCCTCAAATTCCTCGGCTATTTGCCGATGATCGGCGGCAGGCTCGGCAAGGACGCCGACGGCGGTGCGGCGGATGCCAAAGGCGCCAACACATTGTCGGCGGCCGAGAAACGGGCGCGCATGCGGGTCAGCGTCGATGCGCCGGCATCGATGTTCTCCGAAACGCTGCGCAACGCCAAGATCGCCTTCGACGTCGTCATGGAAGGGCAAGGCAGCCGGGTCATAGGCGTGGTCTCGGTCCTGCCCGGCGAGGGCAAGTCTACGGTCGCCGCCAATCTCGCCGGATTGCTGGCCGCCAACGGCTCGAAGACGCTTTTGATCGACGCCGATCTGCGCAATCCTGGCCTCAGCCGCAACCTCGGCATGGAGGCCGAGCAGGGGCTGATGGAGGCCGTGGTCAACGGCCAGACCTGGCAGTCGGTCGGCAAAGTCGACCGCCAGACCAAGCTGGCGATCATCCCGGCCGTGCTGCGTGGGCAGTTCTCGCATACCAGCGAGCTGCTGTCGTCGGCCGGCATGCGGCGCTTCATCGACAACGCCAAGGAGACGTTCGAGTACATCATCGTCGACCTGCCGCCGCTCGGCCCCGTGGTCGACGCCAAGGCGTTTGCGCCGCTGGTCGACGGCTTCGTGCTGGTTGCCGAATGGGGCCGCACGCCGCGCGCCATGGTGCGCTCGCTGCTGGAGCAGGAACCCTACGTCGCAAGCAAGGTCGTCGGCGCCGTGCTCAACAAGGTCGATCTGAAGAAGCTGCCGAAATACGGCTCGCTCGGCGGCTCGGAAAAGTTCTTCGACCGCTATTCGACCTACTATCTGGAGAAATCGGACGTGCGGGCCAAGACCGCCGCCTGAACGGAGCGCGATCCTGAAAAGGAGCGTGACCCGGAAAAGCGGATCCGGTTTTCGGAAGGGATCACGCTCAAACGAAGAAGCACGGCAGGTCAGGAAAAGATCAGCTTGCCGAATTTACCCGCGATCCTGAGCGCTGTCAGCCGGCCGCTTTGAAAGGCGCCGGTGTCGATGCCGAGCCTTCGCCCGTCAAGCCTGGGGATATCGACCGGCGTGTGCCCATGCACCACAAAGCGGTCGAGCAGATGGGCGGCGTTGAAGAACTCGTCGCGGATGTTGAGCAGGTCCTGCTCATCCTGTGCGACCAGGTCGATACCCGGCCTGATGCCGGCATGGACGAAAACGAATTTATCCGAACAGAGCAGCACCGGCAGGCTGCGCAGAAAGTCGATATGGCTGGCCGGAATGACTTCCTTCACGCGCCGGTCGACCTCGTCGCTCGAGGCATAGAGGCTGGCAAGCCGCGCCGGATCGACGCCATAGGAAAACAGCGTCTCGCGGCCGCCGACCGCCAGCCAGCGGTCCCGCGACAGATATCCGTCGAGATAGTTCAGCATCGCCACTTCGTGGTTTCCCGCCAGGCAGACGCGCAGGAACCCTGTTGGCGGTAGCGCCAAGACATGGTCTAGCACGCGAGCCGATTGCGGCCCGCGATCGATATAGTCGCCGAGCATGACGATAATCTTGCGGCCGCGAAATTGCAGCGCGTCGAGCTGGATCTTCTGCTCCAGCGACAGCAATTCCTTGTAGCAGCCATGCACGTCGCCGATCGCGTAGACGACGGTGTCGTCCATATCCATTTCCAGGCGCTCGCGCGGCGCCGGCCGGGGAGGTCTGGACCGCTGAAACAACGCCACTGGGGCCGTCAGACCCCGATGCCGCGGGCTTTGAGCGCCGCGGTGATCTCGTCAAGAATGGCGGGATCGTCGATGGTCGCCGGCATCGTCCATTCTTCCTTGTCGGCGATCTTCTGCATGGTGCCGCGCAGGATCTTGCCGGAGCGCGTCTTGGGCAGGCGCTTGATCGTCACCACCGTCTTGAAGGCGGCGACCGGGCCGATCCGTTCGCGCACCAGCCCCACCACTTCGCCTTCGATAGCAGCAGTATCGCGCGACACACCGGCATTGAGCACGACGAAGCCGAGCGGAACTTGGCCCTTCATCACATCGGCGACGCCGATGACGGCGCATTCGGCAACATCGGGATGCGCTGAAAGCACCTCCTCCATGGCCCCGGTCGACAGCCGGTGTCCGGCGACATTGATGATGTCGTCTGTGCGCGCCATGACATAGAGGTAGCCGTCCTCGTCGATCATGCCGGCATCGGCCGTCTTGTAGAAGCCGGGAAATTCCTCGAGATAGGCTTGCCGGAAACGCTCGTCGGCATTCCACAGCGTCGGCAGGCAGCCGGCCGGCAGCGGCAGTTTCACCACCACATTGCCAAGTGTGCCGCGCGGCACTTCATGGCCGGCATCGTCGAGCACGCGAATGTCGTAGCCCGGCATCGGCACGCCGGGCGAGCCGTATTTCACCGGCAGCAGGCCGAGGCCCGCCGGGTTGATGGTCATCGGCGAGCCGGTCTCGGTCTGCCACCAATGATCGACCACCGGCACGTTGAGTTTCTGCTCCGCCCATTTGATGGTTTCCGGGTCTGCGCGTTCGCCGGCCAGGAACAGAGTGCGGAATTTCGACAGATCGTAGTTCGGCACGAATTCGCCCTTGGGGTCCTGCCCCTTGATGGCGCGGAAGGCTGTCGGCGCGGTGAACAGCGCGACCACGCCGTGTTCGGCGATCACCCGCCAATAGGTGCCGGCGTCGGGTGTGCCGATCGGCTTGCCCTCGAACAGCACGCTTGTCGCACCATGCAGCAGCGGTCCGTAAACGATGTAGGAATGGCCGACCACCCAGCCGACATCGGAGGCCGCCCAGAACACTTCGCCCGGTCTGACGCCGAATTCGTTTTCCATCGTCCATTTGAGCGCGACCATGTGGCCGCCATTGTCGCGCACGATGCCCTTAGGCTGGCCGGTCGTGCCGGAGGTGTAGATGATGTAGAGCGGGTCGGTGGCGAGCACCGGAACGCAATCGACGTTGGCGCCCGCGGCGCGCTCGCGGGCAACGGCGTCGGCAAAATCGATATCGTAATGCTCCCTCAGATCGCAGCGCAGCTGGTCGCGCTGCAGGATCAGGCAGGCGTCCGGCTTGTGGCGGGACATTTCGATCGCCTTGTCGAGCAGCGGCTTGTAGGCCACGACACGTCCAGGCTCCAGGCCGCAGGACGCGGAGATGACCAGCTTCGGCTTGGCGTCGTCGATGCGGGTGGCGAGCTCGTGCGAGGCAAAGCCGCCGAACACCACCGAATGCACCGCGCCGATGCGGGCACAGGCAAGCATCGCGACCGCCGCTTCGGCCACCATCGGCATGTAGATGATGACGCGGTCGCCTTTGCGAATGCCGCGGTTCTTGAGCACCGAAGTCAGCGCTACCACTTCGCGCTTCAATTCGGCATAGGTGAATTTCTTGACCGTGCCGGTGATCGCGCTGTCGTAGATAAGTGCGATCTGGTCGGCGCGGCCGCCTGCGACATGGCGATCGAGAGCGTTGAAGCAGGTGTTGCAGCTGGCGCCGTTGAACCAGCGCCCGTAAACGCCGGCCTTGGCATCGAAGACGCTGGTCCACGGCGAATACCAGTCGATCGCCTCGGCCGCATCGGCCCAGAATTGTTCCGGGTCGCGTTTCCAGCCGTCATAGACCTCGTGGTAGCGTGACGCCATTCATCCCTCCTCGGGAAAACTCTCTATCTTGCAATAGCCTATGCGGGTTTTCCCGGCCACGTCTTTCCCCAAATGCCATGTCTTTCCCGAAATTTGGCGCTTGGCCGATCTCGCCTTGGCCATAAATTGCAGGCACCATGGCCGGGTTTGAAATCGGGGCAGGGCGCGCAATGACGGTACGATACGGGGTTGGATCTGCCGTTGGAGCAGCGCTGCTGTTGACGATCGTTTTCGCCGCCCAGGCCGGCGATGCCGCCGCGCGGCGCATCATCGGCTTTTCCCCCGACGGCAAATATTTCGCCTTCGAGCAATATGGCGAGCTCGACGCTGCCGTTTCCGGCTGGTCGCAGATCGACATCATCGACACAAGCACAGACGAGTTCGTCGGCGGCAAGCCGATCCTTGTCCTCGACGAATCGGAAGAGGCGACCACGACGGTGGAGCAGGCACGGGCGCAGGCCGCAAAGCAGGCCGCGCCAATCTTGGCCAAATACGGCATCGCCGAGCGCGGCACGCGCACGGCCTCCGACAGGTTCACCTTCCCGGACGACACGGTCGAGTACAACGACATTTCCCGCCTCGAGCAGGCCGCGCAGAAATGGCTGTCGCCGTTCTATGGCGAAACACAGATTTCGACCATCCAGCTCGATGAGATTTTGGCCGACAGCAAGACGGACTGCTCGGCAAGCTTTGATGACGCCAAGCCAAGCGACCAGGTTCTTCCGAGCGACAAGACACTTCAGGGCGAAAAGACACTTCAAGGCGACAAGACGGGCAAGGCGCGCGGCTTCCGCCTGTCGCTGCAGGGGCAGGACGGCAAGCCGTTCAAGGTGCTGCACGAGGACAAAGCCGTGCCGGGCCCGCGCAACTGCCCGACTTCCTACAGCCTGTCGGAATCCTACGAATACACCCCGCCCGGCAGGCCGGCGGTAGTGGCGGTGCTGGTGCAGCGCTTCAGCCAGGGCTTCGAAGGACGCGACCGCCGCTTCATCGCCGTAACCGGCCATGCACGCTAAGCCGCGGCCCGTCTTGTGGCAGGCAGAAAAAGCTCATGCGCCCGGAGAAAGCAGGGCGTTCGTGTCGGATATCAGTCTTAAAGCGGCAAGGCCGCCAGCATCAGCCCGACGCCACCCGCAATCAATATGGCGGCTGCCAACGCTTTTCGATGACGTTCGAACGCGGTCGGCGCCCGCTCCCAGTTGTAACGCATACCCAATGCTCTCCCAAAACCCCGCGACTCCATAGCTTACTTTAGGTAAGAAAAGCAACACCTTGACCCTGCGAGATAGCTGGCTTGACCGTTTGCGGCGGTGATTCCCAGCCGCAATCACCACTATTTCTGGGGTGCTTCCCCGTTCTCAGGCTCTGAATGATGTGGAAGTTACCACAATCTGAAATTGGATGTCTCCATTAGGCTTCGGTTGCCTGTGTCGTGAGGATGGTGGCGTTGCCGGATGCCACAGAACGGTCAGGCCGGCTTGTTCTCCCTCTCGTCCGCGCAATGGACAGACCCGCATCGCCGCGCTATCTGCTCTCCAGGAAAATGGTGGAGGGGCTCCATGGCCCAAATCGGTTCTGAAATGGTTCTGCGGCTGGCGGACGACGCCTCGGTCCAGCATGTCGGCGATGGCGCCGTCGTGCTCTTGGCGCGCAGCGGCCAGCTTTACACCTGCAACGGCACCACCGAAGCCTTTCTCGACAAGGTGGACGGCGCCCGCAGCCTTGACCAGATCGTCGTCCTGTTGTCTGACGAGTTCGAGGTCGACAAGGGCACGCTCGACCAGGACATGGCGGCGCTGGCCGCCGAACTGGTGAGCGAAGGCATTCTCGCCGACCCGGCTCCCTGATGGTGGACGGCGTTCTCCTGCGCGCTTTGTTTCGTGTCCATTTATGGGCAAGCGCGCGGCTGATGCCGACCCTGATCGGCCGCCGCAGCTTCGAATCGGTGCTGAAATGGGCGCCGCTCAGCGCACCCACCCCTTATCGCGGCCTGTCGTCAGCCTACATCGTCGCTGCCGTCAACCGCACCGTCCGGCACCCCTGGCTGATGCGCGACCGCAGATGCCTGCGCGAGGGCCTGCTCGCCCACCGCTTCCTGCGCTTTGCCGGCTTCGATCCGGATCTGCGCTTCGGCGTCGATCCGAAGTCGATGCAGGCGCCGCGTATGTCTGCCCATTGCTGGGTCTGTCTCGATGGCCGCCCGGTGGTCTCGGACAGCCTCCCCGGCATGGTCCAGATCTATCGCCATCACGCCGATGCCGGAAAGGCGCACGCTGCTTGACCGGTTCGGCGACCACCTTCTGCTACGATCTCCAGGGCCAGGTCATCAGCATATCGGCGTCGCGGGCCGATCTCTGGCCGAGCTTCGACCTCATGCTCGGCACGTTGCGCGTGAGCGGGCCGGCCGAGCCGGGTTTCCGCATCGATATCGTCGAGACGCGGGAGTTAGAGGAATCGCCTGCCGGAAAACTCGCTTTCGACGGCGACGTGCCGGAGGACGGCCGTTGCCGGCTGATCGACGGTGGCGGCACCGTTCATCTGGTCTTTCCCGGCCTGCAGACCGTCTCGATCAATGCCGATGGAGGCTGGGCCGAGATACGAGTTCATCCCGATGCCAAGGTGAAATGGACGGTGCTGATGATGGTGCTGGATGCAGCACTTGATGCCGGCGACCAGCACATGCTGCACACCGCCGGCCTGACATTGCCCGGCCGAGAGGCGCTGGTGCTGATCCATGCGCCGAGCGGCACCGGCAAGTCGACGACGTCGCTGGCGCTGGCGTCGCAAGGCTTCGGCCTGTGCTCTGATGACGCCATGATCCTCAAGGTTTTGGCCGGCGGCGGCATCACGGCCTGGGGCTTGCCGCGCAAGGTGAAGGTCCACCGCCACACGGCGGCAATGCTGCCCTTCGTGGCCCCTTGCCTCGGCGACAAATGGGACGCCAATGGCGAGCAGGCCGTCTCGCTGGAACGTCTCGCCGAGATCATCCGCATCGAGGAGACCGTCGGCAGACCGGTTGCGGCACTGCTTCATCTCGCCCGCTCGGCGGACGCGCAAACCCGGCTCGTCCCCATGACCAGGACAGACGCCATGGTGGCGCTTGCCACCGACAATGTCAGGACCGGCATGACCGGCCTTTTGCCGGCGCAGAAGCGCCGCATGGCAACCATCGCAACGCTGGTCAAAGCCGTCCCGACATTTACCCTGGAAGTCGGCGCGAACCCGGCCGAGGCGGCCCCGCTGATCCGCTCGGCGCTGGCGGCGCGGGACTAAAGCACACTTCAGGCAGAATGCGGCTTTGGCCTGGCGAGGCGCTGGATCCAGCGGAAGGCGTCGCGGCGCAGGCGCGAATGCATCTTGTCCCTGGAATTGACGCCGAGCAGCGTATCGCCGGTGATCAGCCATTTGGCCAAAAATATCGAGAGGTCGGGCTTGATGCGGTCGGCCAGTTCGATCGCGCGCGGTGCATCAAACAGCCGCCCCGTCACATTGAGAACCGTCGCCAGTTCGAGCTCGATGCCGCTGATGCGCGCCGCCTCGAAAAGCCGGTCTTCATCCGCGGGCGACCGCAGCGCGCGCACGCCCTGCAGCACATCGACGCAAAGCTGCAGCCGGTGGAACTTGTGCCCGCCGGCGGCGTGGACAATGGCGATGGTCAGCAGCGCGGCCGGCGTGTCGGCCTCGCTGCCGTCGATGATCTGCAATTCGCGAAAGCCCAGCGACAGCCGCCGCCGCATGCCGGAATCATGCACCAGGTTGCCGTGCAGTTCGATCAGCAGGCTGGTATTCTCCTTCTCCAGCCACTTGAACTCCTGCAGATCCTGCGACTGCGCATCGCCGCTCCAAAGCTCGAAGCCGCATCCGGCAATTATCGCGTTGGCCTCGGTGATGCTGGCCGGCGCGACCAGAATGTCGATGTCGGTGAACGGCCGGTCGGCGGCGTGGCGGTAAAGTTTGCGCGCGAAGACCGGACCCTTGACGATGCGGGCCGGAACGCCTTTCGCCGCCAATGCCTTCATGATGCGGTCGCCATGATACTGCAGCAGCATCGACTGGCCGGTCGCCAGCGTCGACTGGTCGCGCAGTTCCGACAATTTCTGCTGCAAGGCGGCGTCTTGCGGCAGTTGGGCGTCGCCGATCTCCCTGAGCTTGCGCAGCATGATCGGCAACACGCCGTGGAACTCGGCATTGGCGAGCAGTGCCAGCAAGTTTTCGGCAGCAACGTTACGGCCAACGGCAGCCGACGCCTCCGGATCGGCGAAGGTCAGCAGCAGTTTTTCATCGGCAGGCGCAAGAGATGGCAGCATCAAACCCGGATGACGTTCGCCCACAAGAGCAATTCCAGGAAACGCGGTTTCCCGTCCGGAATTGCGTCAAACAACCAACTCAGAGGAGCGTATGTTGCAGAAAAGCATGCATGAAGCCAGCGTGTGGTGGCAGAACCAGCTCATGAATTGACTTTCCACGGTTTCGGTCCATTCTTTTGCACTGGACTGAAAAGGGTGTTTGGAATGGCCAAGAAAAAGTATGAAGCGCCCGTGCTGCGCAAGGCAGGAAAGTTGTCCAGCGTGGTGGCCGGGCCGTCGCTGCCGATACCGCGATAAGACTTCTACGGCTTCGGTTTGGATGAAGCCGGAGCGGTCGGCCGCAAGGCAAGCCGCGCTGCAGGCGGGCAATCTGTCGGCGTGACTGCGGGTAACGGTCCGTCCGGTCCCGCAGGCTAAGGCAAGTTCATAAGCCGCCTGTTCGGGATATGGGCAAGGCCCCTCCGTTACAGTCCCCAGCGCAGCGCGGCTGTGTGCACCGGCGCGTCCCACATTGACGTTGCCTCGTCATCCAGCATGGTCAGCGTGATCGAGCAGCCGGCCATGTCGAGCGATGTCACGTAGGACCCGACCAGCGAGCGGGTCACCGTCACGCCCTGTTTTTCGAAGATGTTTCGGGCGCTGTTGTACATCAGATAGAGCTCCATCAGCGGCGTGCCGCCAAAGCCGTTGATGAACAACAGTGCCGGGCCTTTCGCCCTGTCGCCGAGATCGCCCAGGATCGCGGCGCAAATCTCTTCGGCGATCGCATCGGCGCTTTTCAACGTGTCGCGACGCCGGCCGGGCTCGCCATGAATGCCGACGCCGAATTCCATCTCGCCATCACCAATCTCGAAGGTCGGCCTGCCGGCCGCCGGCACCGTGCAACTGGTCAGCGCCACGCCCATCGAACGCGTCGCGCTGTTGATGCGACCGCCGAGCGCCTTGAGATCCGCCAGCGCCATGCCTTGCTCGGCGGCGGCGCCGACGATCTTCTCCACCACCAGCGTGCCGGCGACGCCGCGCCGGCCGGTCGTAAAGGACGAATTCTCGACGGCGACGTCATCATTGATCACCACCTGCAGGACGCCGTCGGCCATTTCGCCGGCCATGTCGAAATTCATCACGTCGCCTTCATAGTTCTTGACGATGAACAGGCAGCCGGCGCCGGTATCGACGGCGGCGGCCGCCGCCAGTATCTGGTCCGGCGTTGGCGAGGTGAAGACCTGGCCGGGGCAGGCGGCGTCCAGCATGCCGTGACCGACAAAGCCGGCATGCAACGGCTCGTGGCCGGAACCGCCGCCCGAGATCAGCGCCACCTTCCCCGGCTTCATCACCTTGCGGCGAATGAATTTGTGCTCCTCGCCCAGCACCAGCATGTCGGCATGAGCTGCAACGAAGCCGTTGAGGCTTTCGGTCAGCACCGTGTCGACGGAATTCATAAACTTCTTCATGTGTCCTCCCGACACAACACGATCAGCCGCCACTCCTGCCGGTGATGCTGGTGATCTTCTGGATGAATTCATTGATCGCCTTGTCGAGCGCTGCATTCTGCTTGTCGTCGCCGAAATCGGGCACGATCAGCGAGACATGCCGGGTCTTGCGCATGCCTGCCGCAACCCACATCTTGCCGGGATGCGCCAGATGATAGGCAGCCAGAAACTGATCGCGCTCGGCCGGACTGAAATGGCAGACCGAAAAAATAGCCGGCAGATGTTTTGACGGGATCGGGGTCGAATAGGCCGCGCTGGAAATCTGGGTGACGAAGCTGCGGTGCTTGCCAAGCGCGTCGGCAAGGCGTTGTCGCATACCCGACGGTCGCTGGTCGATGACCTGCGACAGGATCGTCTTGTAGGCGCGGATCGCCTCTTCGGAGCCGGCTTCTGGTGTCTTGTCGGCCATCTCAGTCATCCTAGACCGATGCATCCGAGATGGCCGCCTTGGCCATGGCGAGTTGGGCGGGAGCCACCGAGAGATCCCGCAGGCCGGCCTCGAGCAGTGCCGGGATCGATGCCGGATCGCCGCCGGCATCGCCGCACAGGCTGACTGGGATTTTCGCGCGCAGGCCAAAAGCGGCAACCGAGCCGATCAGCCGCAACACGGCGGGATGGCGGACAGAATTAAGATGCGCCACGGCTGCGTTATCGCGGGCAGCCGCCATTACATATTGGGTCAGATCGTTCGAACCGATCGAGAAGAAGGCGACATCGGCGAACGCCTCCGGCGCGATCGCCACCGAAGGCACCTCGACCATGATGCCGAGCGGCGGCATTTTTTGCGCGATGCCGCGCGCGGCGAGCCCGGCCTGCTCCTCCACGAACAGAGCGGCGGCGCGTTGGTATTCCTCCGCGACGGCGATCATCGGAAACATCACCTTCAGATTGCCGTGCACCGCCGCGCGCAGCAGCGCCCGGATCTGTACGCGAAACACCTCCGGCCTTGCCAGCGACAGCCTGATGCCACGCAGCCCGAGGAACGGGTTGCTCTCCTCGACGGTGAAGCCCAGCACCGGCTTGTCGCCGCCGGCGTCGACGGTACGGATGGTCACCGGCTTGTCGCCTGCCCATTCCAGCACCTTGCGATAGGCCTGGTATTGCGTCTCCTCGTCCGGCGGCGCCTTGCCGAACAGGAATTCGGTGCGCATCAGCCCGACCCCGTCGCAGGTCGAAATGTCGATGCCGTCGACCTCGGACGGATCGGCGATGTTGACCTGCACGCGCACTGTCGTCCCGGCCCGGGTTACCGCCGGTTTCGCGAGATAGACTCCGGCCTTGTCTCGATGTGCCACAAACGAGGACGAGGACCGGTGGAACGCTTCGATCTCGGTCGTGGTCGGCGAAAGCACGATACCGCCATGCTCCGCATCGAGCAGAGCCAGACCGACGGGATTAGCCGGCGAAGCGCCAAGCCCCACAACCATCGGCACGCCGCGCGAGCGCGCCAGCATGGCGACGTGGCTGGCGGCGCTGCCGGCCCTCAGCGCGATGCCGCCGCCGGTGCTCCAGTCGGTCTCGAGAAAGCGCGTCGGCGCGATGTCCTCGCCATAGAGAATGGCGCCCGCTGGTGGAGCGCTCTCCTGCTCCTCGGTAAGGGCGCGCAGCACGCGGTCGCGGATATCGCTGATATCGGCGGCGCGAGCCCGGAAATAGTCCTGGTCTGACGTTTCGTAGCCGGAGATCTCGGCGTACAGCGCCTGTCGCCAGGCCATGTCAGCCGGCATGCCGGACGCGATCGCGGCAAAAGCCGGGCCGGTCAGTGCCTCGTCCCCAAGCATGGCGAGCTGGAATTCGAGAATGCCGGCGGCCTCGTCATCGGCGGTTTCGATCAGGGTCGCGAGCCGGTCCGTCGCGCTGGCGATAGCTGCTTCCAATGCGGCCTTCTCGTCCGCAGCGCTCGCCTTGCCCGTGTAGTGCGCGGTGCCGTTGTCGAGGTTGAACAACGGCCCCTCGGCATAGCCGGCCGAGGCCGAAATGCCTTGCAGCCTAAGCGGTTCGGGCATGGCCCGCATCCTCGTCGAAACCGCGTCGCACCAGCTCGGCCAGCGCTCTCACGGCATCATCGGCGCCGTCGCCTGTGGCCCGGATGTGCAGCATGGTGCCTTTCGGCGCCCTGGCCGCCATCACCTTGACGATGCTCTTGGCGTCGAACCATGGGCCGTTGGCGGCAAGCGCAATCTCCACCTCGGCGGCAAAGCTCTTGGCAAGCTTGGTGAACTTCACCGAAGGGCGCGCGTGCAGACCTACCTCGTGGGTGATCAGGACGGTGGCCTCGGCAAATGCGGACATCAGGTCAAAATTCCCGTTCGCTCACGACGGCGACAATTCATGCGCCGTCGCCACCACTTCCTTCAGCGAGGCCCCGCCGGACGCCTCCGTCGCAGCCATCACCGCGCCTTCGACGATCGGCGCGTTGCAGACGACGATCTTCTGCGCCCGCGGCTCGCCGATCATTTCCACCGCCATTTCCGAATTGGTCTCGGCGCCGCCGAGATCGACCAGTATGGCGACGCCCGCCTCCGACCACGCCTTGTCGATGGCGCCCATGATCGCTTCGACGCTGGTGCCGAGCCCGCCATGGCCGTTTCCGCCGCACCATGCAAGCGGCACTTCGTCGCCCACCATCTGCCGCACCATGTCGGCCGTGCCTTCGGCAACCAGCGGCGAATGCGAGACGATGACGATGCCGACATTGCTCATGCTTGGCCCTCGACGGTTTCGGCGACGGTCCGCACCAGCAGCGCCACAGAGCGTCCGCCGGCATCCATATGACCGATTGAGCGGTCGCCGAGGAATGAGGCGCGACCGCGTGTTGCCTTCATCGGCACGGTCGCTTCGGCAGCCGCGTCGGCAATATCAGCGATTTCCGAGCCTGTCTTTCCATTCGCGAGCGCGTCATGCACCGGATACAGCACATCGAGCATCGTCTTCTGGCCGACCTGCGATTTGCCTCTGGCGGCCACCGCCTCGATTGCCTTGCCGAAAGCAGCCGTCAGCTTGGGGCGATCCGGCTCTCCTGAAATCTCCTTGCCCAGCGCCAGGAACAATGTGCCGAACAGCGGCCCGGACGCGCCGCCGACCGTCATCACCAGCTTGGTGCCGATCGCCTTCAGCGCCTCGGGCAGCGGCTTTGCAGCGAACGCCCCGGCATCGGCGCGCACAGCCTCGAAGCCGCGCTTCATGTTCAGCCCATGGTCACCGTCGCCGATCGCCTGGTCGAGCGCGGTCAACTCTTCCGAGTGAGCGGCGATCGTGTCCGCGGCGGCGGTGATCAGCCTGGCAAGGTCGAACGCTGCCATGTCCAGATTCCCGGTTTCGATCCTGCCGGCAGTATCGCAAGAGTTTTCATTCGACAATCGAAGCATGCCGTCAGGCCGCTGCATGCAGCGCGGCGGCGGCCGCGAACACTTCGGCCACGGCATGGGCGCCAGGGTCGACTACGCCTTGCAATTTGGTGCCAACATAGGCGGAGCGTCCGGCCTTCGCCTTCTCCATGGCAGCGGTCGCCTCGGCGCCGTGCCGTGCCGCTGTAGCCGCGGCATCCAGCCCCTTGGCATCGAGCGCCTTCAGCGCCGGCTCCAAGGCATCGACCATGGTGCGGTCGCCGACCTTGGCGCCACCGTAAAAAGTCATGCGGTCAAGCCCGGCAAGCAGCGCCTTGGACAGGGTTGCTCCGCCGTTCGAAGCCTGAGCCGCCGCCGTGAAGAAGATCGACAGCAAGACGCCTGAGGAGCCGCCCATTGCGACGCCCAGACTATCGCCTATAGCCGCAAGCGTGGCGGCAGGGTCGGCCAGCGGCAGCGCATCGAGCCGTTCCAGCACGCTGCGCGCGCCGGTCGCAACCGTCGAACCGGTATCGCCATCGCCCGCCTTGGCGTCGAGCCCGTTCAGTGTCTCTTCGAGCGCGATCAGCCGTTCGCAGACCGTGACGATCAAACGCCTGGTGCCGGAATCCTGGCTGGCCCTTTGGGCTGCACTGTTTCCAGCCGCTTTCGCCATAGGCACGATAGCCGGCGCGACGACGGTTTTGGCCGGCATCCAGGCATGTGGGCCGACAGGCGCCAGCAAGGCTGCCTCGCGCGCCGCATCGAGCTTGATCAGCGACAGCGAAAAACCGTTCATGTTGAGCGCCGTCATCAGCGGTCCTGGGCCGATCGCAAGCTTCACGGTCTTGGCCAGCGGCGAGGCCAGCACGGCATTGGCGACCAGCAACATTTCGAGCGGCGGCACCGAGCCGAGATTGTTGATGAGCAACGCGTGGCTGGCGTTCGGGTCGAGCCGCACCGCCAGCCGCTCCGCCATGATCGCCACAAGTCTGTCGGCGCTCTGCACGGCGATGCGCTCGACGCCCGGCTCGCCATGGATGCCGAGGCCGAGTTCGCCGTCATTTTCGCCGAACCGCTCTTCATGTGGCTGGCCGGGGATCGAGCAGGACGACAGCGACATGCCGAGCGAGATGATGTCCTTCGCCGCCACGCGAGCGGCTGTAGCAACGGCTGCCAGGTCCTGACCGGTCTCCGACAAATGGCCGGCGATCTTATGTACGAACAAGGTGCCGGCGACGCCGCGCGGCTGGTTGATATCCGGCAGGGCGATGTCGTCGGCGACGATCGCCATCTCGACGCGAAACCCTTCGGCGCGCGCTTTCTCGGCCGCCAGGCCGAAATTGAGCCGGTCGCCGGTGTAGTTCTTGACGATCAGCAGGCAGCCGGCCGGGCCGGTCACCGCGCGGATGGCGGCCAGCACCGCCTCGACGCTGGGCGAGGCGAAGATCTCGCCCGAAACCGCCGCCGTCAGCATGCCCTTGCCGACAAAGCCGGCATGGGACGGTTCGTGTCCGGCGCCGCCACCGGAGACGACGGCAACTTTCGCCTTGTCCCAGTCGGCGCGCAGCACGACCTTGATCTCGGGATAACCGTCGAGGCGCGCGAGATCGCCGGAACCGATGGTCCGCAACAGGCCATCCAGCGCCTCGGTGACGATCGTTTCTCTGCGGTTGAAAAAGTGCTTCATCGAGTTCGTCCCGTATTCGCAATCGTCAGTCAGAAGCCGGCGTCTAGACCGCCGAAATCTTCACATCAGCCTTTGTCCGTCGGCGCCGAAATACAGCGGCGAGCGGTAGCGGATCACCACTTTGTCGCCCTCGGCCAGATCCGTATCGGGGTCGGTGAGCGTCACCAGTTTCTTCGGGCCGACCGTAACATGCAGATGGTTCTGGTCCCCGAGATGTTCGACCCAGTCGACGACGCCGTCGGCATGGCCGTTTGCGGTCTTCTCGATCGACAGATGCTCGGTGCGCGCGCCGATGGTCTTGGTTCCGGTCGGCGCCCCACCATCAGGCAGCAGCCCGGCCGGCAGCAGGTTGATCGCCGGCTGGCCGAGGCGGGCCGCGACATGAAGGTTGGCCGGCTCCGAATAGATTGTGCGCGGCGTGCCGATCTGCACCAGCACGCCGTCATTGAGGATCCCGATGCGATCGGCCATGGTCATCGCCTCGATCTGGTCGTGCGTGACATAGAGCATGGTGGCGCCGAGTTCGGCCTGGATGCGCTTGAGTTCGAGCCTGAGATCGGCGCGCAATTTGGCATCCAGCGACGACAGCGGTTCGTCCATCAGATAGATCGACGGTTTGCGCACCAACGCTCGGCCGATGGCGACGCGCTGCATCTCGCCGCCCGACAGTTTGGTCGAGCGGTTGGCGAGCTTGTGGTGGATGCGCACCATCTTTGCCACCTCTTCGACGCGGCGGCGAATCTGGTCCTCCGGTACTTTCCGCGCCGGCGAGCGCAGCGGGAAGGCGAGGTTGTCGTAGACTGACAGATGCGGGTAGAGCGAATATTGCTGGAAGACGAAAGCGGTGTCGCGCTCGGCCGGCGACAGCGTCGTCGCATCGTGGCCGCCAATATCGATCCTGCCGCCATCCGGCCGCTCCAGTCCGGCGATCAATCTCAGCGTCGTCGTCTTGCCGGCGCCGGTCGGGCCGAGCAGCACGACGAATTCGCCATCGGCGATGTTAAGGTCGAGGCCATTGACGGCGACATGATCGCCAAAGCTTTTGGTCACGCCCTTGATGTGCACGTCAGCCATGCTGCGCTCTCCCTTGAGAGGCGGTATCGTGGATCGCGGTGCGCACCGCCCGACCCGAGCCCTTGTCGAACAGCGACAGCCGCGCGCTGTTCAACGTCAGCCCGACGTGATCGCCGGCAGCGAGCCGGATTTCGGCCGGCACCCGCGCCTTGATGATGCCGTCCGCCGTCTCCACCGCCACGATCTGCGTCGTGCCGAGATATTCGGTGCCGTAGATGGCGCCGCGCAGTTTCGACGCATCGTCGAAACGGATGTGCTCGGGACGGATGCCGAGCGCCATGTCGGCGGGCGCAATTTCCTCGCGCACTTCCGGCACCGCCACCTTGGCGCCCTGGACGACGATTTCCTTCGCCCCCTTCGCCAGCCCGCCACCGAAGCCCAGGAAATTCATCGGCGGCGAGCCGATGAAGTCGGCGACGAACATGGTTGCCGGGCGGTCGTAGATTTCGCGCGGGCTGCCGAACTGTTCGATGACGCCATGGTTCATGACGGCGATCTTGTCGGCCATCGACATCGCTTCCATCTGGTCGTGCGTGACATAGACGGTGGTGGCGTGGATGCGGTTGTGCAGCTCGCGCAGCTCATGCACCATCAGATCGCGGAATTCGGTGTCGAGCGTGCCGAGCGGCTCGTCCATCAGAAAACACTTTGGCCGCCGCACGATGGCACGGCCGAGCGCGACCCGCTGGCGGTCGCCGCCGGCAAGCCCTGAGACCGATTTGTTGAGCAGGTGGTCGATGCGCAAAAGCTTGGCCGTCTCTTCGACCCGCTGGCGGATCTCGGCGGACGGCATGCCTTGCGCCAGCAGCGGGAAGCCGATGTTCTTGCGCACATTCATATGCGGATAGAGCGCGAACAGCTGGAACACGAAGGCAATGTCGCGCTCCCGCGCCCGGCGCATGGTGACATCCTCGCCGCCGAGCAGGATCTGGCCGCCGGTCGGCAGTTCGAGCCCGGCGATCATGCGCAGCGTCGTCGTCTTGCCGCAGCCTGACGGCCCAAGCATCACGAAGAACTCGCCATCCTCGACGATGAAGCTGGAATCCTGCACCGCGACGAAATCGCCGAAGGCCTTTCTCAAATGTTGGACGCGGATTTCGGCCATGATTATTCCGGGAATTTCGAGACGATGATGAACATCACTGTGCCGGCGAGCATGGTGATGAAGGAGTAGGTGTAGAGCGCGAGCGCGAAAGGCTGGAACAGCATCAGGAAGCCGACGGCGATGAGCGCCGTCGCAATGTTTTCCATGAGGCCGCGCCGGGCCCAGCGAGGCCAGGATGACTTTTTGGAGATGGCTGGGCGCGTCATGCGTAGCTCCCTTCCTTCTGCCCGGTAACGGGGCGAGACGGTTGCCAGGTGGTTCCCCCAGTCCGTCGCTGCTTCGCAGCGCCACCTCTCCCCCCTCCGGAGGGCGAGGAAGGCAGCCTGCCTGAATGAAGTTCGCGTCCTTCCTCTACCCCGTCGATCGGGGGAGAGGTGTCGAGCGCAGCTCGACGGAGTGGGGGTCGACCTGGCACATCAATCATTTGCGCACCGCGCCGAAAGTGATGCCGCGCAGCAACTGCTTGCGCAGCAGGATGGTGAAGACCAGGATCGGCACCAGGAAGATCGTCGTGCCGGCCGCAACCGCCGGCCAGTCCTGGCCGCCTTCACCGATGATGGTCGGGATGAAGGGCGGCGCCGTCTGCGCAGTGCCGGAGGTCAGGAGTGCCGCGAAGGCATATTCGTTCCAGGCAAAGATCAGGCAGAAGATCGCGGTCGCGGCGATGCCAGTGGTGGCTTGCGGCAGCACGGTGCGCCAGAAGGCCTGCAGCCTGGTGTAGCCGTCGATCATCGCCGCTTCCTCATACTCGCGCGGGATCTCGTCGATGAAGCCTTTCAGCAGCCACACCGCCAGCGACACGTTGACAGCGGTGTAGAGCAGGATCATGCCGAGCGCGGTGTCGGACAGGCCGAGCTCGCGGTACATCAGGTAGATGGGAATCGCGACCGCGATCGGCGGCATGAAGCGCGTCGACAGGATGAAGAACAGAAGGTCGTCGGCCAGCGGCACCTTGAAGCGCGAGAAACCATAGGCAGACAGCGTGCCGAGGAAGACCGCGCAGAAGGTCGAGCCGAAGGCGATGATCAGCGAATTGACGAAGCGCGGCAGGAAATTGGACGGGCCGGCAATCACCATGTTGCGCTTGCGCGAGGTCTCGTCGCAGAAACCGGTCGCGGGTCCGAGCGAGTTGATGTAGTCGGGCGTTTGCCTGGTGCGCGTCGTGAACAGGTTGCAATAGCCCTCGATGCTCGGCTGGAACAGAATCTTGGGCGGATAGGCGATCGAATCCGGCGGCGTCTTGAAGCTGGTGGCGAAGATCCACAGCAGCGGCACGATCGAGATCAGCGCGTAGAGCACGATGATCGTGCCGGCGATCCGCTTCGAATTGGCCGAGGGGGCGACGACGGAGTGGGCGGTGGTCAGGCTCATCTCTGCTTCACCTTGTTCAGCGCCTTGACGTAGATGTTGGCCAGCCCAAACACCGCGACGAACAGGATGATGGCGAAGGCCGAGGAATATCCGGTGCGCCAGCTCTCGAACGCCTGCCGCTTCAGCGTGATCGAGGCGACCTCGGTGGTCGAGCCCGGCCCGCCACCGGTCAGCAGGTTGACCATGTCGAACATCTTGAAGTTCTCGATGCCGCGAAACAGCACCGCCAGCATGATGAAGGGCAGCGCCATCGGCAGCGTGATCGACCAGAACTGCCGCCAGTTGGATGCGCGGTCGACCTCGGCCGCCTCATAGATGTATTCGGGGATCGAGCGCAGGCCGGCGAGACAGATCAGCATGACATAGGGCGTCCACATCCAGGTGTCGACGATGATGATCGACCACGGCGCCAGCGACACGTTGGACAGCATCTGGATGTCGGTCGGTGGTATCCGGGTGACGAACGAGATGGCGTAGGCGAACAGGCCGATCTGCGGTTCGTAGAGGAAACGCCAGAAATTGCCGACCACCGCCGGCGACAGCATCATCGGCACCAGGATGATGGTCGTCCAGAAGGCGTGGCCGCGAAACTTCCTGTCGATCAGCCATGCCAGCGTGAAACCGATCAGCGTCTGCAGCAGGATCGTCCAGAACACGAAATGCGCCGTCGTCTGCATGGCGATCCAGATGTCCTGGTCGCCGAGGATGCGCTGGTAGTTGGCGAAGCCGAGGTTTTTCACCACCTCGTTCGGGCGGTTCGCGCGGAAGTTGGTGAAGGACAGGTAGATCGCCCAGAACAGCGGGAAGATGTTGATGGCCAAGAGCAACAGGATCGTCGGCGAGATGAACAGCCAGGCGAGGCCCTTGTCGCTGATCCCCCGGACCTTGCGGGCCAACGGCTCCGGGGTCGCCCGGGCAACGTTCTCCGCAGTCCGATTGAGCATGGTGAGTCCTGCTTCGGTCACGTCAAGTCTCGACACTGGAATTTATCTGAACTGCGTCCCGTGCCAAGGGCAGCACGGGACCAAGAGCATGATGCCGAAAAGTGTGAAGCGGTTTTCGGACGACATCATGCTCTCTCTCTTTTTAGCCCTGAGGCGGATGATTTCTGATCGATTCGGCCTGAAAATCATCCGCCTCTGGGGTCAGGCTCGGGAGGAGCCGTTGGTCCGGTTACATCTTGCCGTCGTCCTGGAACACTTGCGTCCAGTCCTTGACCAGGCCGTCAAGCGCGTCCTTGGCCGAACCCTGGCCGGCAACGACATAGTCGTGGAAGCGCTTCTGCGACGCCTGCAGCAGCGGTGCGTAGCTCGGCTCGGCCCAGAAGTCCTTCACGATCGCCATCGAGTCGAGGAAGGTCTGTGCATAGGGCTGGCTGGACGGGAAGGCCGGGTCCTTGACCACCGCGTTCAGGCAGGAATAGCCGCCGAGCGACCACCATTTGGCCTGCACATCCTTGTTGGCGAACCACTTGATGTATTTCAGCGCCGATTCCTGCTTGTCTGAATAGGACACGACCGAAATGCCCTGGCCGCCAAGCTGCGCAAACTGGGCACCGCCGGGACCCTTCGGATTGACGAAGTAGCCGATCTTGTCACCGCCGACATTCTCGTCCTTCTGCAGGCCGGGCCAGGTGAAGGCGAAGTTCATGTGCATGGCCACCTGACCGGATTTGAAGGCGTCGACGCCTTCGCCCATATAGCTGTTCGAGGCACCCGGAGGCGTGCAGCAATCGTAGAGCGACTTGTAGAACTCCAGGCCTTTGACCGCGTCTGGCGAATTGACGAAGCCTTCCATCTCGTAGGGCTTCTTGGGGTTTTCATACTGGAAGCCGTAGCTGTAGAGCACGTCCATGGCGCCCATGGTGATGCCTTCCGAGCCACGCTCGGTGTAGATCGAAGCGCCATAGACGGTCTTGCCGTCGATCTCGCGCTTCTGGAAGAACTCGGCGACCTGCTTCAGCTGGTCGAAGGTGGTCGGTGGGCCGAGGTCCCAACCATACTTTTCCTTGAATTCCTTCTGCAGTTCCGGCTTGGAGAACCAGTCCTTGCGGTAGGTCCAGCCGACGACGTCGCCCATGGCCGGCAGCGCCCAGTAGTTCGGCGTGTTCTTCGGCCATTCGGAATAGCCGACGACGGTTGCCGGCACGAAGTCGTCCATGCTGATCTTCTCCTTGTCGAAGAAGTCGTTCAGCTTGACGTAGTGGCCGTTCTCGGCCGAGCCGCCGATCCACTGGCTGTCGCCGATGATCAGGTCGCAAAGTTTGCCGTGCGAGTTGAGCTCGTTGAGGAAGCGGTCGGCATAGTTGGTCCACGGCACGAATTCGAATTTCATGCCGATGCCGGTTTCCTTGGTAAAATCCTTGGACAGTTCGACCAGCGCGTTTGCCGGATCCCAGGCGGCCCAGCAAAGCGTCAGGTCTTCAGCGTGCGCCGCGTTCGAGACGGCTGTCGACGCGGTAATCGCCGAGGCCAGCCCCAACGCCAGTTTCAAGCTCGATTTCATGCCTTCCTCCCATTTGCGAAACGCGCCCGGATGGCCGTTTCAAGAACCCCTCAACCCTCGCTCCTCCGAGGGGCTAAACACGGCGCGCTATGCGTCGCCAGGGCGGCGCGGTGCGCCGCAGATGTTTAGTAATTTGTTTAGTGATGCAATTTTTACTAAACAAGGCAAGCGAATTCGTCGCTGCGCCGCAACATGGCGAAACGGCGATTGAAATCGTTGGGAAATGATTGCCGGACGGCTCGCCCGGAAGTTGCTTAGCCGGGGTCGCCTATAATTTTCGTCTGCGGCGTCACCGGCCGAACAGGGGGCGCGGGCGGCAGCAGCGCGCGGATGTCGGCGAAGGGAAATGTCGGCTCGAATCGGAAGGCCTCGGCCAAGGAGCCGGGAACGCTGTTGCATTGCCCGGCGCGAAACTCATTCTGGACGCGCGCTCTGTCGACATATTGCTCCGGCCACTGCGACTGGTGCGCGCGGATCGCCTGCGTCTTGATATCGCCGTAGGCGGAAATGTCGACGTAATGCGTCGGCGCAAAGCCGGTGCCGCCCATCGTGTCGGCATGCAGCACGGGGACGCCGAACGAGGCCGCGATGCGCACGCCGTCCGACAAAGCACGATGGTCGGCGTGATAGTCGTTGGGGGCATGCGTGATAACCAGATCCGCCGCGGTCTCGCGTATCAGCGCTTTCAGCGAAGCGATCAGTGCCGCATCAGCCACCAGTTCGCCGTCGGGAAAGTCGAGAAAGCGAAGGGTTGCGCCGAGCAGCGCCGCAGCGGCCGCCGCCTCGTCGCGGCGGGCACGAGCCAAAACGCTCGGGTCGCCCATGCCGCCCCTGGCGCCATCCGTGGCCACGGCAAAAGTCAGTTCTGCGCCTTGCGTGGCATAGGCAGCCAGCGTACCGAACATGAATATCTCGATGTCGTCGGGATGCGCGCCGAGCGCCAATACCTTCACTGCACTCTCCCCGGAAATGGAAAAACGTGACGAACGGAATCCTGCTCGCCCTCATCGCCTATGCAAGCTATTCGTGCAGCGATGCCGTTATCAAGAGCCTTGGCGGACAGTTCACCGTCTTCGAGATCGGCTTCTTCATCACGCTGTTTGCCGGCTGCTTCCTGTTTTTCAGCCGCCCAGTCGATGAGCGCTGGCGCGACTTCTGGCGCACCGGACGGCCATGGGCGGTGCAGGCCCGCGCCTGGGCCGGCATCGCCTCGGGCGTGCTCAGCGTCTACGCCTTCACCACCATTCCGCTGGCCGAGACCTATGCACTGATCTTCCTGGCGCCGCTTTGCGTTACCATTCTCTCGACCGTCATCCTGAAGGAAAAGGTCGGCCCATGGCGCTGGCTGGCGGTGGTTGCCGGCTTTGCAGGTGTCATGCTGGTGGTGCGGCCAGGTTTTCGCGAGTTGCATCTCGGACACCTTGCCGCCTTCACGGTGGCCTTCCTCGCCGCGGCGAGCGTCATCCTGATGCGGTCGCTCGCCCAGCAGGAAAAGCGCACCACCATGCTCGGCGTGCTCATCGGTTACGGGCTGCTGTTCAACGGGGCCGGCACCATCGCCACATCGTTCACCCTCCCCAACGCCATGCAGCTGCTGTGGCTGGTGCTGGGCGGCGCCTTTACCGCCGGCGGCCAATTGCTGCAGCTGCTGGCCGCCAAATACGCGCCGGCCAACCGCATGGCGCCGACGCATTATTCGCAGATCGTCTGGGCGGTCATCCTCGGCGCGCTGTTCTTCCAGGAGTATCCGGACTGGATATCGCTGGTCGGCTTGGCCGTCGTTGGCGCGTCCGGCCTGCTCACCATGGTGCGCGAGGAGGTGCGGCTGGGCACGGTGCGCTGGAACCCGTTTTCACGCACAAGGCTTTGAGCCGTTGCACGGTTGTGGTGACCGCTGATATGCGGACGCAATGACGACGAGATCCTTGCCCGAGCTTCCGGTCTCGGCTGTGCTGCCGGCATTGAGCGAGGCGCTCGCCTCCGGCAACAGCGCCGTCCTGGTGGCGCCGCCCGGTGCCGGCAAGACGACGCTGGTGCCGCTGGCGCTGCTCGATGCGCCCTGGCTGGTCGCCGGCAAGATCGTCCTGCTCGAACCGCGCCGCCTCGCCACCCGCGCCGCCGCCCGCCGCATGGCCGAATTGCTTGATGAAGAGCCCGGCGCCACTGTCGGCTATGCCATGCGCATGGAAAACCGCACATCGGCCCGGACAAAAATCCTCGTCGTTACCGAAGGCGTGCTGGCGCGGATGATCCTCGACGATCCGGAACTGCCCGGCGTTTCGGCGGTGATTTTCGACGAATTCCACGAGCGCTCGCTCGACGGCGATTTTGGCCTCGCTTTGGCGCTCGATGTGCAGGGCGCGCTGCGGCCCGATTTACGCTTGCTGGTGATGTCGGCGACGCTCGACGGCGCGCGTGTGGCAAAACTTTTGTCCGGCGCGCCAGTGATCGAAAGTCAAGGCCGCGCCTTTCCCGTCGACATCCGTTACGACGAACGGCCGGCCGGCGTTCCCGTCGAAGACACCATGGCCAAGGCTATCCGCTCCACCCTTGCCGAGGAGAGCGGCAGCGTGCTCGCCTTCCTGCCCGGCCAGCGCGAGATCGAGCGCACCGCCGAGCGGCTGCAGGGCCGCCTCGGCGCCGACACCGACATCGTGCCGCTCTACGGCCAGCTCGACAACAGGGCGCAGGACGCCGCGATCAAGCCGGCGCCGCCCGGTCGCCGCAAGGTGGTGCTGGCGACGTCGATCGCCGAGACCTCGATCACCATCGACGGCGTGCGCGTCGTCATCGATTCCGGCCTGTCGCGGCTGCCGCGCTATGAGCCGGCGAGCGGCCTGACCCGGCTGGAGACGGTGCGTGTTTCCAGGGCGTCGGCCGATCAACGCGCCGGTCGCGCCGGACGCACGCAGCCAGGCGTCGCCATCCGCCTTTGGCGGGCCGAGCAGACGGCGGCCCTTCCCGCCTTCACCCCGCCCGAGATTCTCGAAGCCGACCTGTCCGGCCTGCTGCTCGATTGCGCCGCCTTCGGCGTCGCCGATCCCGCAAGCCTGTCCTTCCTCGATCCGCCGCCCACTCCCGCGCTCAACGAGGCGCGGGCGCTGCTCCTGGCGCTGCACGCCATCGATGCGGCCGGCCGGCTGACGGAGGCGGGCGGCGCGATGCGCAAGCTGGCGCTGCCCGTGCGGCTCGCACACATGGTCGCTGAAGCCGCTGGCGGCGGCCACGCGCTCGAGGCTGCGATGCTAGCCGTCCTGCTCACCGAGCGTGGCCTCGGCGGCGATGGCACCGATCTCGAACGGCGGCTCATCCGTTTTCGCACTGAGAAGTCGCCGCGCGCCGTTGGGGCAAGGCAGCTGGCCGAGCGGCTGGCGAAGCAGGCGGGCGGCGCCAAGAGCAGCGAAGCCGCTTCTGCCGGTCTTTTGCTCATCCACGCCTGGCCGGACCGCGTCGCCAGGGCGCGCGGCGAGCGTGGCCGTTTCGTGCTCGCCAACGGCTCCGGCGCCATGCTCGACGCCGCCGATCCGCTGGCCGGTGAGACCTGGCTGGTCGTCGCCGACCTGCAGGGCAAGGCGCAAAACGCCCGTATAACCGCCGCGGCCGCGGTCCACGAGACCGACATCCGTGCCGCTCTCGCCGACAGGATCGAGATTCGCCGCGAGACGAGTTTCGACCGCGAGCGGCGCGCGGTGCGCGTGCGCGAGACCGCCAGGCTCGGCGCCATCACTTTGTCGGAGCGCATGCTGCCCGCACCAACTGGAACAGACGCCGACCGCGCCATAACAGATGCCTTGCGCGAGCACGGCCTGTCGCTGCTGGAATGGGGCAAGGACGGCGAGACGCTGCGCCAGCGCCTAGGCTGGCTGCATCGCGGCCTCGGCGCGCCCTGGCCCGATGTTTCGGAAGCCGCCCTGCTCGAACGCCTCGACGACTGGCTGCTGCCGTTCCTGTCGGGCAAGGCGTCCTTCGCCGCCATCGACCCCGGCACGCTGTCGTCGGGCCTGATGGCGCTGGTGCCGCATGATTTGCAGCGCAAGATCGGCACATTGGCGCCGACCCATTTCGACGCGCCGTCCGGCAGCCATGCGCCGATCCGCTATGACGGCGAATGGCCGGTGCTGGCCATCCGCGTGCAGGAACTGTTCGGCCTTGACCGCCATCCGGCAATCGCCAACGGCACCGTGCCGCTGACGCTCGAGCTGTTGTCGCCGGCGCACCGGCCAATCCAGACGACGCGCGACCTGCCCGGCTTCTGGCGCGGCTCCTGGGCCGATGTGCGCACCGACATGCGCGGCCGCTATCCCCGCCATGTCTGGCCGGAAAATCCGCTGCTCGCTGCGGCCACCGCCCGCGCCAAACCGCGAGGGACCTAGCGCTCGTCCTTTCCCGGCTATAATCCTTGGCCATGATCAACATCGTGCACGCGCCAGACTTCCAGCAAAGCCAGCGGCTGCGCCTCAACACGCTGATCCGGCTGCGCTGGCTGGCCATCGTGGGCCAGAGCCTGGCGGTGCTGGTCGTCGCCTATGGGCTCAAATTCCCGCTGCCGGTCAGCCTCTGCTTCGCGCTGGTCGCCTGCTCGGCCTGGCTTAACCTGGTGCTGACCTTCCGCTATCCGGCAGCGCACCGGCTGACCCCGTTCTCAGCCTTTTTCATCCTGACCTTCGACAGCCTGCAGCTTGCCGGCCTGCTCTATTTGACCGGCGGCCTCACCAACCCGTTCTCGGTGCTGATGACCGTGCCCGTCGTCATCTCGGCGGCGTCGCTGCCGCTCCGGCTGACTGCGGTGCTCGGCGCGCTGGTCATGGCGGCGGCCACGTTGCTGGTCTTCTTCCACCAGCCGCTGCCATGGTATGAGGGCGCGCCGCTGCCCATGCCGTTCATCTATGTCGCCGGCATATGGATGGCGGTGTTTTCCTCGATCGCCTTCACCGCCATCTATGCCTTCCGCGTCGCCGAGGAAGCCCGCCTGCTCGCCAATGCGCTTGCCGCCACCGAACTGGTGTTGCAGCGCGAGCAGCATCTGTCGGCTCTGGATGGGCTTGCCGCCGCCGCCGCGCACGAACTCGGCACGCCGCTCGCCACCATCGCCCTTGTCTCCAAGGAAATGGAGAAGGCGCTGGGTAACGATCCGAAATATGGTGAGGATGTGAAGCTGTTGCGGTCGCAGAGCGAGCGCTGCCGCGAGATCCTGAAGCGGCTGACCAGCCTGTCCTCCGAGGGCGAGGCGCATCTGTCGCGTCTGCCGCTGACCTCGCTGGTCGAGGAGGTGACCGCGCCGCACCGCGATTTCGGCATCTCGATCAAGCTTCGGCCGGGCGAGCGCGTCGGCCCCGAACCGGTGGGACGGCGCAACCCCGGCGTCATCTACGGCCTCGGCAATCTGGTCGAGAACGCCGTCGACTTCGCCCGCAACAGTGTGACGGTGCGATGGAGCTGGGACGAACTCGACGTCACCTTCTCGATCATCGATGACGGGCCGGGCTTTCCCCCCGAAATCATCGATCGCATCGGCGAGCCCTATATGTCGACACGCCAGGGCAACGAGGCTGGCGGTGGCCTGGGTCTCGGGCTGTTCATCGCCAAGACCTTGCTCGAACGCTCCGGCGCCACGCTCGATTTCCGCAATTCGAGCGGACTGGGCGAAGGCGCGATCGTGCAGATATCGTGGCCGCGCACGGTCTTCCTCAACCCGGAATCGGTGGGGATCTCGATGTTCGACACCGCGTAAAAGCCTTGGCGGAGGCGGCAAAATTGGACAATGGCGTTCAGGAACTATATCTGCGTAAAATTAAGGCAGCAGGATTTTTTGAGATAATGACTGGCGAAGAAGCAATTGGCGCAATGGTCGAAGGCGAGGACACCTCGCTGCTCATCGTCGACGACGACAAGCCGTTCCTGACGCGGCTGGCCCGCGCCATGGAAACCAGGGGTTTCGTGGTCGAGACGGCCGAGAGCGTCGAGGAGGCAGTGGCCAAGGCGCGCGCCCACCCGCCGGCCTATGCGGTGGTCGACATGCGGCTTGGCGACGGCAACGGCCTCGACGTCGTCGCCGCCATCCGCGAGAAGCGCGACGATGCCCGCACCGTCATCCTCACCGGCTACGGCAACATCGCCACCGCGGTGACCGCGGTGAAGCTCGGCGCCATCGACTATCTGTCGAAGCCGGCTGACGCCGACGACGTGTTTGCAGCGCTCACCCGCACCGCCGGCGAGCGCGCCGCCCCCCCGGAAAATCCGATGTCGGCCGACCGCGTGCGCTGGGAACACATCCAGCGCGTCTACGAAATGTGCGACCGCAACGTGTCGGAAACCGCGCGCCGGCTCAACATGCATCGCCGCACGCTGCAGCGCATACTCGCCAAGCGCGCACCACGCTGAGGTTCACGCGCCGGCGGCGCCGGCCGCCAATTGCCGAACCTCAGCGCTGCCCCTCACCTGCCTGCCGGCATCCTCTCCCCGTATAGAGACCGGGGGAGAGGGGCGCTCTCATCGCCGGTTTCGCCAATCGCCGGCGTTGCAGGAGACGACGGCGAGGCTGAAGCTGCCTCTTTCTCCCCGTCGCTATGTGGGGAGTTGAGGAATGGTCCGCGAAGCGGACGAAAAGCCAACTGCTTGGCTTTTCGAATGACGAACGTCCGGCAGGACAATGAGGGGCGGCGCCAACGCTGGAAACAGTTGCGCTTGCCGTGCCATCGACCTTTGCCCATCATCGGCAATAACGCCGCCGGAAAACCCGGCAACGGAGCACAGATGCGCGACAAGCAGCCGAAATCCATCCTTCGCGAATTCCTCGACGGCGAGGCGGCGGGCGGCATCATCCTGATGGTTGCGGCAGCCCTTGCGCTGATCGTCGCCAATTCACCATTGGCCGAAACCTATTTCGCCGCTCTCCACGCCTATCTCGGCCCGCTCAGCGTGTCGCACTGGATCAATGATGGGCTGATGGCGGTGTTCTTCCTGCTGGTCGGCCTCGAGATCAAGCGCGAGATGCTCGACGGTCAGCTCTCGACCTGGCCGCGCCGCGTGCTGCCGGGCGTCGCCGCCGCCGGCGGCATGCTGGTTCCCGCACTGGTCTATGTCGCCATCAACCGCAACAACGCCGCCGCGCTCTCCGGCTGGGCGATCCCGACCGCCACCGACATCGCCTTTGCGCTCGGCGTACTGTCGCTGCTCGGCAACCGCGTGCCGGCGTCGCTCAAGATCTTTCTCACCGCGCTCGCCATCATCGACGATCTCGGCGCCGTCATCATCATCGCCATCTTCTACACAAGCGGCCTGTCGCTGGCCTATCTCGGTGCGGCCTTCGCCGTCATCGCGGTGCTCATCATGCTCAACCGCATGCGGGTGACGAGGCTGACGCCCTACCTAGTGCTCGGCGCCGTGCTGTGGGTGCTGGTTCTGAAATCGGGCGTGCATGCCACGCTGGCCGGCGTCGCGCTGGCGCTCACCATTCCGCTGAAAATCTCTGCCGGCAGCGGCCACGATCTCGACCATTCGCCGTTGCACCGGCTCGAACACGGCCTGCACAAGATCGTGCCCTTCTTCGTCATCCCGATTTTCGGCTTTGCCAATGCCGGCGTGTCGCTGGCCGGCCTCAGCGCCTCTGCCCTGGTCGAGCCGCTGACGCTCGGCGTTGCCGCCGGCCTGGTGCTGGGGAAGCTGGTCGGCGTCTTCGGCTCGTCCGCGCTTGCCATCCGGCTCGGTTTCGCCGACCTGCCGGTCAATGCCGGCTGGCTGCACATGGTCGGCATTTCGCTGCTCTGCGGCATCGGCTTCACCATGAGCCTGTTCATCGGCCTGCTTGCCTTCGCCAACGACATGGCGCTGCAGGACGCCGTCAAGGTCGGCATCCTGGCGGGGTCCTTCGTTGCAGCGCTGCTGGGTGCCGCCGTGTTGCTGATGGCGCCGGCGGCAGGAGTGGAGGAGGAGGTGGAGTAGGTGTTCTTGGGTTCCTCGCCCCCGCAAAGCGGGGCGAGGAACTTGAGCTTCGTCTACTCGCTCTCTCCCGCCAGCGCCGGCACCGCCACACCCGCCAGCTCCGCCGCCAGCAGCCGCGCCGCACCCGCCCGTGCAATGCGCAGCATCAGCGCCTTGCGCGTTGCTGCGGCCATGCGGTGCTCGGGCGCCTCGCGCAAAATCTCGGCGCCGTAGCCGTCGGACAGGATGAAGCCGCATTCCTCCGGAAAAATATCCGAGGGCACGCCGGGATGCGTGGCGAAGAAGAAGCGGTCGGAGTGCAGCCGGTAATCAGACCATTTGCGGTCGACGCGAAAATCCTCGATCGAGGATTTGATCTCGATGATCCAGATGTCGCCCTGCCTGGTCAGCGCCACAAGGTCGGCGCGCCGCCCGGTGGCCAGCGACAGTTCGGGCAGCACATGCATGCCCATTTGCATAAGCAGCCGCTGCACGCCACGCCGCACCAGCATGGCGCGTTCCGACTGGCGGCCATCGATCAGGGGATTGAGGAGAATCGGGGAGATGATCGGCATGGCAGCCACCATGCCAGATTTTGTTCACGGTTTGAACCCATGCTTGGGCAAAATCCGATTGACAAATTCGACCAGATAGGAATATAATCCTGCTACGATTGATGATCCGAGAGGCATGTCACGTAATGGGCCAGGCGCTACGGGAAGTATTGCGGACAATACTGCGTTGGATCGAATCTCTGATCGGTGTCATCTCCGCGTTTGTGAGAAGCGGGATGGCCGAAAAGGTCCTGAAGTCTCGGATGAGCGAGGTCCGGCCGCTTATGTCACTGCCCGAAGCGGCCTTGCCTTCGCCCGGCCTAAGCCCGCCATATCATCAAAAATCGAGGCAGTCAGGGCCTGTTATCGCCGCGGCAAGCGTGGGCCAGTTCTGCAGAGGGCCGATGTCCCGCAACAGCCGTTGCACGCCACGCCGCACCAGCATAGCGCGTTCCGACTGGCGGCTATCAGGGCGGATGCATACGAAACCTTGTAAATGACCAAGCCGTATACGAAACGACGACTCGTAAGCGTTAGGCGGAATTTGGTTCCGAAATTGGTAACTTCCCTACGGCTGGGTAGCTCCTAGAGCCATTTGATGGCTCCCAGGATCAGCACGACCATAACTGCCATCACTAATTCCAGACCAGGCCTGACCTGCGCACGAAGTTGCGGTAAAACCGGCATGCCAGCAGGACGCCAAGCCCGCCACCGAGCGGCGTTAGAACCTTGTCGATAAACTCAGCGGCATTCATGTCTTGACCCCCAAACCCAAGCGCGAGACTAGCAGAGCCAAGGTCGTGAGCAAATGGGTTTGTCAACCATACAATCGCCTTTCGCAGGCCGACTATTACTTTACAACGCGCCCTGCGGATTGATCCCCGCTATGCTTGAGATAAGCTACCGGGAGGCAAAGCATATGAAGCGTAGAACCGCACTCACCGCGCTGCTCGTATCGTTGGGCACGATAGGCCTAATCTTGCTGGGGATTGGCCTTCTTGCTAGCGCGGGAATCGTAGCTGAGAAGGGTACTTGGCCGCATATTGTCGGTGGCTTCACTGCGGTATTGATGATGCCGATAGCTTTTGTGGCGTTTCTGTCCTGTATGTTTTCAGTTCTGACCACCCTTCTTTTTGCGGCTCTGCCGCGAGAGAAGCTGATCCCCTATCTCAGAGCGTGGCCATTCAAGTTTTTGCTCTGGAAGGAAGTCAGAAGAAGAGTTTGAACCTACCTCAAGCTAGGTCTGCTTCTTACTCGTTCGGTCTGAAGGTGGCGGTCGCTTTCGGATTTTGACCCCAGCATCCGCGCGCCTCATCAGACGATTATTCGGTTGACAAACCTGGGTGACGGCTTGGTCCGAGCGTCTTCCGCGATCGCACCATATTCGTCTGGGTGCAGTCTGGTATTGATCCGCAGCGGCCCTATGTCGTGCCGATCGACTTCCGTTCTTAGCTATAAATCGGCCGGACTAAAGTCTTACGTCGTGAGCGCAAAGGTCTGATGTAACCGCTTTGGTTCTGTTCTTGTCCATTGGACGTTCCGTAATTTTAGCCAAATGAGATATAGACCTTTGGAGGTTTTTCTTGCGCGTCCGGCGCCCAGTCTATCCCGGCGCCCGTGCTTCAAACCGTGGCCCGCCTGTCTGCGGCCTGCGCAGCCCCCGCAATATCATCCAAAATCGGGCAATCCGGCCGGTCGTCACCATGGCAGGCCTGGATCAGCGTCTGCAAGGTCGTGCGCATCGACTGCAGCTCGCGCACCTTTTCCTCGATGGCGCTGACATGGGCGGCGGCAATCTCGCGCACATCGTGGCTGGCGCGGCTGCGATCCCGGTAGAGCGCCATCAGCTGGCGGCAATCTTCGATTGAAAAGCCGAGGTTGCGGGCGCGGCGCAGGAAGGCCAGCCGATGGATGTCGTCGCTGGAATAATCGCGGTAGCCATTGCCGGCGCGCGCCGGCGCGATCAGGCCGATCTCTTCATAGTAGCGGATGGTCTTGGCCGGCAGGCCGGACCGCGCCGCGGCATCGCCTACATTCATTGTGATTCCTCGATGTGGTTCCCTGATTCTAGGCTATCCGACAGGACCGACCATTGTTTTTCCTTCACAATCCCGTGAGTCCTGTTGCCGAAATGCCATAGTTGCCGGCTTACCGGCACGTAAGCTCCTGCATATAGGCATCGCGCCCTTGGCAAGCAAAGCAAATGCCAGCATGAATGATTTCAGGAAAAGCGGCCGTAACGTGTCGCGACATCTTGGTGGGGCATCGGACCATTTCATGCGCATGAAGTCATTTGCAATCGTCGCCGCACTTGCGTTGTCGGCCGCGATCTCGGGTTGCAGCACGATCGGCTCGCAGCTGTTCACCAACAACTACGGTTCGGTGAACGATGCAGGCTACCAACTGCCGCGCATCCCGATCGAGAGGGTGCCGCTGAAGTACCACCGGCAAGAGGTAAACTACGACACCTCGGAAAAGCCGGGCACCATCGTCGTCGATACTCAGAACAAGTTTCTCTACTTCGTCGAAGGCGACGGCCGGGCGATCCGCTACGGCATCGGCGTCGGCCGCGAAGGCTTCGAATGGCACGGGACCGCCCATATCGCGCTGAAGCGCGAATGGCCTACCTGGACGCCGCCGCGGCAGATGATCCAGCGCCAGCCGGAGCTCGCGAAGTTCGCGAGCGGCATGGAGCCGGGCTTGAAGAACCCGCTCGGCGCGCGCGCCATGTATCTGTTCAACAAGGGCGGCGACATGGGCTACCGCCTGCACGGCAGTCCGGAATGGAATTCGATCGGCAAGGCGATGTCGTCAGGCTGCATCCGGCTGATGAACCAGGACATCATCGACCTCTACGACCGCACGTCGGTCGGCGCCAAGGTCATCGTGATGTAGGACCTTGATCCGGAACCGAGGTCCACGAAAGCGAAAAGTGGAACCGGTTTTCGGGAAGATCATGGTCAAGATAGGCGTTACCCTTCGTACGCGGACCGTCTAGGCAACAACGGACGTCCAAAACAGAAAACCGGGCAATCTGGCCCGGTTTTTTGTTGCTCGCTCGAATGCGTGAAGGGGTCTTAGGAGACCTGCTCGACCTGCTGTACTTCCGGCACGAAGTGGCGGAGCAGGTTCTGGATGCCGTGCTTCAGCGTCGCCGTCGAGGACGGGCAGCCGGCGCAGGCGCCCTTCATGTGCAGGAACACGGTGCCGTTCTCGAAGCCGCGGAAGGTGATGTCGCCGCCATCCTGGGCAACCGCCGGGCGCACCCTGGTGTCGAGCAATTCCTTGATGGTGATGACCAGTTGCTCATCGGCCTTGTCGTAGAATTCGCCGGTCTGGCTGGTCTCGGCGGCGGGGCCGGCGTTGACCATGACGGGCGCGCCCGACATGAAATGCTCCATGATGGCGCCGAGGATGGCCGGCTTCAGGTGCTGCCAGTCCGAGCCGTCCTTGGTCACGGTGATGAAGTCATAGCCGAAGAAGACGCCGGTCACGCCGGGGATCTCGAACAGGCGGCCGGCCAGCGGCGAGGCGCTGGCTGCACTGTCGGCGTCGCGGAAATCGGCGGTGCCTTCGACAAGCACTTCCTTGCCGGGCAGGAACTTCAGCGTTGCCGGGTTCGGCGTCGATTCGGTCTGGATGAACATGGCCGTCTCCGTGCCCCAGTCGGGCAGCTAGTTTGGAATAGTTCTAAATAGGCTCAATCGGCTGTACATTCAAGCGAAACGCATCGCTCAAAATGGCTGGCTGGCGGAATGTTTTTGCTGGCTGGGAAGGAATCCCGCGCGGGCTATAAATCCAGGATCGTGATGTTATCCGAACCGCTTCACACTTTCCCGCATCACTCTCTACGCGAGGCTGTCAATCTCCTCGTCGGAAAGGTTCTGCGGCACCACTGTGACGGGAATAGGGAAGGCGGCGCCCTTGCCGGCAACAGCCCCGACCAGCGGCCCGGGTCCTTCCTTGCCGGCACCTGCCGCCAGCACCAGGATGGCGATGTCCTGGTCTTCCTCGATCAGCTTGTGGATCTCTTCGGTCGGCTTGCCTTCGCGCACCACCATCTCGGGCTCGATGCCGAGCTTCTGGCGCACCTTGTTGGCGTAGCCGTCGAGTGCCGCGCGCGCCGTGGCGTTGGCTTCCTCGCGCATGATCTTCTCGACGCCCAGCCAGTGCTGAAAGTCGTCCGGTGTGATGATGTAGAGCAGCACCAGCGTGCCGTTGGTGCTCTGCGCCCGCTTGGAGGCGTAGGCGACGGCGCGCTCGCACTCGGGCGTGTCGTCGATGATCGTCAGGAATTTCCTGCGATGGCCGGCTTCGCGACTGAGGCGTTTGGAGACCATGTCTATCTACTCGGTGTTTCGGCCGCAATCTGCCACCGCGACAGACCGGCGGCAAGCCGCCGGCCTTGGGCCAGAATGGTGCGGTGCACTGACGGTAGGATCAGCCCTGCAACAGGCCGATAATGTCGCGTACCGTCTTCATGGTGGTCCCAGCCAGCGCGCCGGCGCGTTCGCCGCCGTCTCTCAGCACCGCGTCGACATAGGCGCGGTCTCCCTCGATACGGCGCATCTCGCCGGCGATCGGCGCCAGTTTTTCCACGGCAAGGTCGGCGAGCGCCGGCTTGAACACGGAAAACTGCTGGCCGCCGAATTCCTTCAGCACGTCCGCCTTCGACATCTCGGCCAGCCCGGCATAGATGCCGACCAGGTTTTCCGCTTCCGGGCGGCTTTCCAGTCCGTCGACTTCGCTTGGCAACGCTTCCGGGTCGGTCTTGGCCTTGCGGATCTTCTTCGAGATGGTGTCGGCATCGTCGGTCAAATTGATGCGCGACAGGTCGGACGGGTCCGACTTCGACATTTTCTTCGAACCGTCGCGCAGGCTCATGATGCGCGCCGCCGGCCCGCCGATCACCGGTTCGGTTATCGGGAAGAACCCGTTTACCGTCTCTTCGCCAACCTGCATCTCGACGCCGACGCCAAGACTGGCGATGCGGCTCGAAAAATCATTATTGAACTTTTGCGCGATGTCGCGGGTCAGCTCCAGATGCTGCTTTTGGTCCTCGCCCACCGGCACATGGGTGGCGCGGTAGAGCAGGATGTCGGCGGCCATCAGCGAGGGATAGGCAAGCAGGCCCAGCGAGGCGTTCTCGCGGTCCTTGCCGGCCTTGTCCTTGAACTGCGTCATCTTGTTCATCCAGCCGATGCGCGCCACGCAGTTGAAGATCCAGGCAAGCTCGGCATGCTGCATCACCCGCGACTGGTTGAAGACGATGTGCTTCTTCGGGTCGATGCCGGAGGCAAGGAAGGCCGCGGTGATCGAGCGGGTCTGGTCGGCGAGGTCGTCATGGACGAGTTGTGCCGTCAGCGAATGCAGGTCGACGACGCAATAGATGCAGTCGGACGTTTCCTGCAGGGCGACGAATTTCTTGATGGCGCCGAGATAGTTGCCGAGATGCAGATTGCCGGTCGGCTGTACCCCGGAAAAGACGAGCTGTTTGAAGGCGGTCATGGGTTCCTCATGGCTTGTGGAGGGCCGTATAAGCGTGATTCCGAAAAGTTGCAGACTTTTCGGAGCCAATCACGCGGCTGGAAACCGCGCCCGGCGAAGTCTTTCGACGGCGCGCTTATGGACGAAGGGGCGGAGAGGATCAAGACCGATGTTGCTGTTAGCTCGTCCGGACTATTCGTCCAGATCGGCCTTTGGCGCTGGCGCCGCTGCCTTGCCCGAGCCGCGTTTCACATTGCGCCGGATCATTCCGAAATCGGCGCCGCCGGTGGCGAAAGCCGTGACGAAGTAGAGCAGCGCCCCGCCGGCTACCAATGAGAGAAGCGTCACGGCCTTGATCACCAGTGGCGAGCCGGGGCCGAGCCTAACGGCCAGCCAGTGCTCGGCGAAATAGAGCGCCACCGCCATCACCGCAGCCGACAGCACCAGGCGCGGAATGCGCTTCAGCAGCGGCGCGTCGCGGCCCCAATGGCCGCGTCGGATCAGCACGGCAAGCAGCATCACAGCGTTGACCCAGCCGGCCACGGCCGAGGCCACCGCAATGCCGGGCGCGCCCATGCTCGGGAACAGCGTCAGTGCCGTGATCACGTTCACGCCGACCGAAATGGCGGCGAACATCATCGGCGTGCGCGTATCCTCGCGGGCGAAATAGCCGGGAGTGAAGGCCTTGATCAGCACGAAGGCCGGCAGGCCGAGGCCGAAAATCGCCAGGATCGCGGCCACGGTCGGCGTCGAGCCGTTGGCGGCGAAGGCGCCGCGCTCATAGACCAGCCGCACGATCGGCTCCGCCATTACCCAAAGGGCCGCCGCCGCCGGTAAGGTCATGAACAGGGTGAACTCGACCGAGCGGTTCTGCAGATTGGCCGCCTCGACCAGATTGCCCGATTTCAGCGCCCGCGACAGCTCCGGCAACAGCACGATGGCCACCGCGACGCCGACGACGCCGAGCGGCAGCTGGTAGATGCGGTCGGCGTAAGCAAGCGAGGACACGGCGCTGTCCTGCGCCGACGCGATCGCCGTGCCGATCAGCTGGTTGATCTGGGTGATGCCGCCGGTGATCGCCGCCGGCAGCGCCAGGATCAGCAGGCGCTTGACGTTGGGCGTCATCTTCGGCCGGCGAAAGCCGATGGCGATGCCGGCATTGCGCACCGCCACCCAGACGATGGCAAGCTGCACCAGCCCCGCCGCCAGCACGCCCCAGGACAGGCTGAAACCGACCTCACGGGCATCCATGCCGTGGTACCAGGCGTAGCCGAGCACGCTGATCAGGATGATGTTGAGGAATGCGGGCGCCACGGCAGCCGCGAAATAGCGGCGCAGCGAATTCAGCATGCCGGCCATCATCGCTGCGAGCGACATGCAGATGAGATACGGGAACATGATCGTCGCCAGCAGGACGGTCGTCTCGAACTTACCCGGCGTGTCGGCAAAGCCCGGCGCCACGAGATAGCGCACGATCAGCGGCATCGCCAATTCCATGACGATGGTCAGCGCCAGAAGTGCGGTGAACAGGACGCCGAACACTTCCTCCGAAAAGCGCTTGGCGCCGTCGGTGCCGTGGGTCTCGATCTCCTTGGCAAACAGCGGCACGAAGGCGGCGTTGAAAGCGCCTTCGGCAAACAGCCGGCGAAACGTGTTTGGAAACTGGAAGGCGGCGTTGAAGGCGTCCGCCACCGGCCCGGTGCCGAGTGCGGCAGCCATCAGCATCTCGCGGCCAAAGCCAAGGGCGCGGCTCATCAGCGTGCCGGACGCAACCGTGGCGAATTTCTTGACGAGGCTCATGCGCGGGGAGATTGCCTGGATGATTGGGACAAAGGGGATGATTGGGACAAAGGGGGTGATTGGGACAAAGTGATGGTCACTCGGCCGCCGCCTTGGCCTTGCCGCCGCGCTCTGGGACAACGCCTTCAAGCGCCGCGATCAGCCTGGCGTGGATGGTGGCGGTGCGTGCCGGGTTGTCGATCTTCTGCCCCGTAAGGTCGGTGACATAGAAAGTGTCGATCACCTTCTCGCCGAAGGTGGTGATGTGAGCCGAGGCGATGTCGAGCGAGAGATCGGACAACGCACTGGTGATTTCCGACAACAGCCCAGGCCGGTCCAGTCCCTCGACCTCGATCACCGAAAACCGGTTCGACAGCGTGTTGCGGATTTCGGCGCGCGGCGGAATCTTGAACACCTTGGCGCCGCGCCGCGGCCGGGTGCGCTTCTCGATCATCTCCGGCAGCCAGCTCTTGCCCGACAGCACGTCCTCGATCAGCCGGCCGACGCGCTCGGCGCGACGGCGCTCATCCTCATCGCGGTCGAATTCCCGTGAGATCAGGATGATGTCCAGCGCGCGGCCGTCGGACGTGGTGAAGATCTGCGCGTCGACGATGTTGCCGCCGGCGCCGGCACAGGCGCCGGCAATAACCGAAAGCAGGCGCGGATGGTCCTGCGCCAGCACGGTGATCTCGGTCACCGCCTCGAATTGGTGGGTCCTGACCACGGTGGCGAGCTTCTTGCCTGCCGCATCGGCTTCGCGAATGAATTCGGCATGGCGCAGCTGATCGGGGAGGTCGACCGTCAGCAGATAGTTCTCGTAATGCAGGCCGACATAGCGCTTGCGGGCCTTGTCCGGCCAATCGGCCAGCGCCTCGGCCAGCCGCTCGCGCGCCGCCGCCGTCCGCTTGGCGCGCGACACTTCCGAGAAGCCGCCGGTCAAAAGCAGTTCGGTCTCGTAGTAGAGCGTGCGCAGGAGCTGGCCCTTCCAGCCGTTCCACACGCCCGGCCCGACACCCCTGATGTCGCAGACGGTCAGGATCAACAGCATTTTCAGCCGCTCGACCGATTGCACGATCGAGGCGAAATCCTCGATCGTCTTGCGATCGTTGAGGTCGCGCGTCTGCGCCGTCATCGACATCACGAGATGGTTCTCGACCAGCCAGGCGACTGTCTCGGTGTCGGCCGCCGACAGCCCCATATGCGGGCAGATGCGGCGCGCGATCCGGGCGCCGGCCTCTGAGTGATCCTCCGGCCGGCCCTTGGCGATGTCGTGCAGCAGCACCGCGACATAGAGCGCCTCGCGGCTCTTCTCTAGCCCCGGCATCAGCGTGTGCGAGAGCGGATGCACCTTTTCGCCGTCGCCGCGCTCGATCTCGGCCAAGACGCCGATGCAGCGGATCAGGTGCTCGTCCACCGTATAGTGGTGGTACATCGAGAACTGCATCATGGCGACTATTCTGCCGAAATCGGGGATCAGCCTGCCGAGCAGGCCGGCCTCGTTCATGCGCCGCAAATTAAGCTCGGCATTGCGGTCCGAGGTCAGGATGTCGAGGAACAGCCGGTTGGCCTCCTCGTCGCGCCGCAGCGACTTGTTGACCAGACCGAGCGAGCGGGTGAGCAGCTTCAGCGCATCGGGATGGAACTCCAGCCCGTGCTTGTCGGCGAACCAGAACAGCCTGAGCAGATTGACCGGGTCGCGCTCGAACACGCTGTCGTCGGCGACGTTGATGCGGTGATTGTCGACAATGAAGTCCGACGTGCCTGCCAGCTTGCGCTTGCGGCGCTGGAAGGTGAGGAAGATGCGGTTGAAGCCGGGCACATGCTTGGCCTGCTCTTCCTCGAGCGCGGCGCAGAAGATGCGGGTGAGGTCGCCGACATCCTTGGCGACGAGGAAGTAATGCTTCATGAAGCGCTCGACCGCCGACAGACCGGGATGGGTGGTGTAGCCCAGCCGTTCGGCGATCTCGCGCTGGATATCGAAATGCAGCCGTTCCTCTGGCTTGCCGGTGAGGAAATGCATGTGGCAGCGCACCGCCCACAGGAAATCCTCGGCCTTGAGGAATTCCCGGTATTCGGCCTCGGTGAACACAGCCTTGTCGACCAGTTCCTCGCCTGTGCGCACGCGATAGAAGTATTTGGCGATCCAGAACAGCGTCTGCAAATCGCGCAGGCCTCCCTTGCCGTCCTTGACGTTGGGCTCGACCAGATAGCGGCTTTCGCCGGCCTTGGCATGGCGATCGTCGCGTTCGGCGAGCTTGGCCTGCACATATTCCGGTCCGGTGGTGCGCACCACTTCATGGTCGAAGCGAGCGAGCAATTCGTCGAAGAGCTTCTGTTCGCCCCACAGGAACCGCGCTTCCAGGATCGTGGTGCGGATGGTGATATCGCTGCGCGACAGCCTGAGACACTCGTCGATGTTGCGGGTGGCGTGGCCAACCTTCAACCCGAGGTCCCACAGCATATAGAGCATATATTCGACGATCTGTTCGCCCCACGGCGTCTGCTTGTAGGGCAGCAGGAACAACAGGTCGATGTCGGAGCCCGGCGCCAGCGTGCCGCGGCCATAGCCGCCGACGGCAACGACCGCCATGCGCTCTGCGGTCGAGGGGCTTTTCACCCGGTAGACGTGGGTCGCGGCGAACTCGTAGAGGGCGCGGATGATCTCGTCCATCAGATGCGACAGCCGGGCGGCGCATGCCGTGCCGCTGCCATCGTCCATCAGCATGCGCTCGGCAACCTTGCGGCCCTCGGTCAGCCGATCCTTCAGCAGCCGGAGCGCGCCGACGCGCGCGCCGGGCTCGGCGCCGCTGGCCGCCGAGATCAGCGCCGTCATGTCGCGGCGCAAAGCCTCGCTGTCGATCAGCGCGTCGAGCTTGAGGGAGATTTTTGCCATGGATTGCCGGTGGGCCTCGCCTTTGCGCGGCGTCTATAGCGCGTTTTCACGGCGCTGTGTATGGGGCGGACGGACGCGTCGGCCGCGATACCAGAAAGGGATGATCATCTCGCGCCGGAGCCGGAAGAGATCGGCGATCTGCCGCGTCAACCGCCTGGCCTCGATCCTTACCTTGGCGGTGATTGGCTTCTGGCGCTGTTTGCCTATCCCGCTTGCCACCCATTCCTCTGTTCGCTCCTGCTTCAGCAGGCTTGGCAATCTCACCGGACTGTCGCCGAGGAATTGTGCCTGCAGGCACAATGCCGGGACGAGTTGGTAAATGACCTTGTCGGACGAGGTCGCAAAACGCGGATTGAAGATGAGGTGATCGACGGGAATGCTGATCTCCTTCGTTGCCGCAAGAAGGTCCTGCGCGGCCTGTCTGGACAGGATGTATCCCGCCGTACCGATATGGAGCCCGTGCAGTCTGCTCGCAGAAAAACCGTGGCCGCAGGCGACTTGCTTGCGTGAAATTACGGTCCGGTTGAAGAACGTTTCCAACTTGACGATGTCCGCATCGGCGGGAATCCAGCCCGCATCGGCAAGCAAAGCACCGGCTTTGTCCGGGAAAACGACATCGTCCTCGAAAATCGCCGCGTAAGCATCCTCACCTGTCGCGATCATCGACCAACACTGTTGGTGGCTGAGCAGGCAGGCAATCTCGGCGTCGGCCAGGCGCAAATGCTTCTTGCCCTGCGGCATTTCGGCCAGATCCGGCCGATCTCGCGCATCGATGGCGGCGACCCGCTCGAAGGCGATGCCGATGCGCGCGAACTCCGCCGTTACATGGGCGAGGCGATCGCGGGACCGATCGAGATTGATAATCAGGCATTTCATTTGGGTGGGATCGATGCAGTGGGACGCGCGTCCATAGCATGGGAACAAAGTTGCGTAAGCGATTTTCCCTCGATGTGCGCGATGACGGCCACGATCGAAAAGTGGAAATCGCCCCTTGACCTTCCAGTTACTGGAAGCACTACCTCCTCACCCAGACAGATATAAGGCACTTTTCGATGGCGCATTCCGAGCATCACCACCACGCGCACGCGGCCGATGGCAACTGCTGTACGGCAAAGGCTGCTGAGCCGGCCGCCGAAGCAGTGGTGCGCGATCCGGTCTGCGGCATGAGCGTCGATCCGGCAGCCGGTAAGCCGACGGCCGAGCATGGCGGCCGTCTCTTTCACTTCTGCAGCGAGGGTTGCCGTACGAAATTCGTCGCCGGGCCCGAAAAATACCTGACCGCCACCGACCCCGTCTGTGGCATGAGTGTCGACCGCGCTACCGCCAGGCATTTTTTCCGCCACGAAGGCCAGGGTTTCTATTTCTGCTCGGCCGGCTGCCGGGCGAAGTTCGAGGCCGAGCCGCAAAACTATCTCGGCGACAGGCCGACGCCGTCGCCAGTGCGGAAAGGCACGCAATACACCTGCCCGATGCATCCCGAAGTGATAAGAGACAAGCCCGGCTCCTGCCCGATCTGCGGCATGGCGCTTGAGCCGATGGGCGTTCCCACTGGCGATGAGGGCCCGAACCCCGAACTGGTAGACTTCACCAGACGGTTCTGGGTCAGCGCGGTGCTGTCCCTGCCGCTGCTGATCGTTGCCATGGCGCCGATGCTCGGCCTGACGTTCCAGGCGTTTGTCGACGGGCGAACGATGGTCTGGCTGGAATTGGCGCTGGCCAGCCCCGTCGTGCTGTGGGCGGCCTTCCCGTTCTTCCACCGAGGCTGGGAGTCGCTGGTCAACCGCAGCCCCAATATGTGGACGCTGATTTCGCTCGGTGTCGGCGCTGCCTATCTCTACAGCGTGGCGGCCACTCTGTTCCCGGACATTTTTCCACACCAGTTCCGCGGTCATGGCGGCACAGTGCCGGTCTATTTCGAGGCAGCCGCCGTCATCGTCGCGCTGGTATTCCTCGGTCAGGTGCTCGAATTGCGGGCGCGCGAAAAGACCGGCTCGGCCATCCGTGCGCTGCTCGACCTGGCGCCGAAGACGGCACGGCTGATCGGGGAGGACGGCTCCGACACCGACGTGCCGCTCGTTGCGGTCAAGACCGGCGACCACCTGCGCCTCCGTCCGGGCGACGCCGTGCCGGTCGACGGCACTGTAACGGAAGGCCGTTCCTCCATCGACGAATCGATGATCTCGGGCGAGCCGCTGCCGGTCGAAAAAACGAAAGGCGATGCCTTGACCGGCGGCACGCTCAACAAGAACGGTTCGCTGATCATGCGCGCCGAAAAGGTCGGCTCCGAAACGACGCTTTCGCGCATCGTCGAGCTGGTCGCAAAGGCGCAGCGTTCGCGCGCGCCGATTCAAGGTTTAGCCGATCGCGTCTCCTTCTACTTCGTGCCGGCCGTCGTGCTGGTCGCGCTCGCGGCCTTTGCCGCCTGGGCGATCTTCGGTCCCGAACCCAGCTTGATCTTTGCCATCGTCTCGGCGGTCTCGGTGCTGATCATCGCCTGCCCCTGCGCGCTCGGCCTGGCGACGCCGATGTCGATCATGACCGCCACCGGGCGCGGGGCGCACGCGGGCGTGCTGATCAAGGACGCGGCCGCGCTCGAGCGCTTCGCTTCGGTCGACACGTTGATCGTCGACAAGACCGGCACCTTGACCGAAGGCAAGCCTCGCTTGACCGATGTCGTCGCTGCCGACGGCCTGTCCGAGAATGAGTTGCTGGCGCTCGCCGCCGGGCTGGAAAAAGGCTCGGAGCATCCGCTGGCCGAGGCCATTGTCGGCGGCGCCGGCGAACGCGGGCTGACGCTCATCGAGGCCAGCGGCTTCGACGCCGTCACCGGCAAGGGCGTATCCGGCACGGTGTCTGGCAGGAAGGTTTCTCTCGGCAACGCCGCCATGATGGCCGACGTGGGCATGGACACCGCTTCCCTTTCGGCGAAAGCTGAGGCGCTGCAGGCCGAGGGCAAGACGGCGATGTTCGTTGCGGTGGACAAAAGACTGGCCGGCATTGTCGCGGTCGCCGATCCGGTCAAGGCAACGACAGCCGAGGCGATCAGGGCGCTGCACGACAGAGGGTTGCGGATCATCATGGCGACCGGCGACAATGAGCGCACGGCGCGCGCCATCGCCAAAAGCCTTGGTATCGACGAGGTGCGCGCCGGCCTGCTGCCGGAACAAAAGGCAGCCCTTGTCGAGGAGTTGCGTGCGAAAGGTGCCGGCGTCGCCATGGCCGGCGACGGCGTCAACGATGCGCCGGCCCTGGCCAGCGCCGATGTCGGCATCGCCATGGGCACCGGCGCCGATGTCGCTGTCGAGAGCGCCGGCATTACGCTGGTCAAGGGCGATCTCAACGGCATCGTCAGGGCGCGAACGCTCGCCCAGGGGACGATCCGCAACATCCGCCAGAATCTGTTTTTCGCCTTCCTCTACAATGTGCTTGGCGTGCCGGTTGCTGCCGGCGTGCTCTATCCGCTCACCGGCACGCTTTTGTCGCCGATGCTGGCGGCGGCGGCCATGAGCCTGTCTTCGGTTTCGGTCGTCGCCAACGCATTGCGGCTGCGGACGTTGAAACTCTGAGCAAAGCCCCCAGATACGAATTTCAATCAACAGGAGATCACGGATGACCTTGGCTAAGAAAATCGTGCTTTTGATGATGGCGGCGGGAATGCTGCTTGCCGTTTTCCTCGAAAGCGTCCCGGCGCAATCCGAAGAGATGAAACACGACATGGGCGCTATGGGCGCGCGAGGTCCTTCGACCGACGGCTACAAGGCGGCGATGGACAAGATGCACACCGACATGATGATCGAATATTCCGGCAATGCCGATGTCGATTTCGTGCGCGGCATGATCCCGCATCATCGGGGCGCGATCGACATGGCCAAGGTGGAACTCGCCAATGGCAAGGATCCCGAAATCCGCAAGCTGGCCGAAGATGTCATCGCCGCGCAGGAAGCCGAGATCGCCAAGATGCAGGCCTGGCTCGCCGCCCATCCGGCGAAGTAAGGCAGCAACGGCCATGCCGGAGAGATCCATTCTGGATTTCTCTCCGTGGTTGTGATGCCATTCACATCGATTACACGGCGCCAGGAGCCCACATGCCATCGACGATAAGAGCCACCACGCTGCCTTCGGGCGAGGCCGTCCAGGTGCTGGGACAGGGCACATGGAAGATGGGCGAGGATTCCCGCCGCCGCGCCGGGGAGGTCAATGCCCTGAAGCTCGGGCTGGACCTCGGCATGACGTTGATCGACACCGCTGAAATGTATGCCAGCGGCGGCGCCGAGGAGGTGGTGGCGGAAGCCATTGCCGGGCGCCGCGACGAACTCTTTCTTGTCTCCAAGGTATTGCCGTCCAATGCCTCGCGCGCCGGCGTGGCGCGGGCCTGCGAAAACAGCTTGAAGCGCCTGCGCACCGACCGCATCGATCTCTATCTCCTGCATTGGCCGGGCAGTGTGCCTCTAGGCGAAACGGTCGACGCTTTCGAGGCGTTGAAGAAGGCCGGCAAGATCCGTCACTGGGGCGTCAGCAATTTCGACACCGACGAAATGGAGGAGCTGACCGGCCTGTCGT
Source organism: Mesorhizobium sp. M0802 (assembly GCF_040320115.1). Classification (NCBI taxonomy): domain Bacteria; kingdom Pseudomonadati; phylum Pseudomonadota; class Alphaproteobacteria; order Hyphomicrobiales; family Phyllobacteriaceae; genus Mesorhizobium; species Mesorhizobium sp. M0802. Next base: position 411,434 of record NZ_JAMYOY010000002.1, on the reverse strand, counting down.
CTGGAGATCATGTCCAGACCAACCAGGTACTCTACAATCTGTCGCGGCGCGGCCCCGAATTCGATCTCGCACCGTGGAGCCGGCAGCGCGGCATCCCGCTGATGGCCTATTCGCCGGTCGAGCAGGGCGCGCTGGCGCGTAATCCCCGGCTGGAAACCGTTGCCGCCCGCCACAACGCAACGCCGGCACAGATCGCCTTGGCCTGGGTGATGGCGCAGCCCGGTGTCATCGCCATCCCGAAGGCGAGTAGCCAGGAGCATGTCCGCCAGAATTTTGCCGCGCTCGACATCGAGCTGACGGCCGAAGACCTCGCCGAACTCGACCGCGCCTTTCCACCGCCGACGCGCAAGCGCGGGCTGGAGATGATCTAGATTGGAACGGGTTTCGACCGGGTATCATCATACGGCGTATAGAGTCGGAGCCATGACGGTCACGTCGCTGCGCGACGGTTACGTCGACATGCCAATCAGGCGGCTGCGCCAGCCCGGAGACCGGACATTCGGTGACAACCTGCCCTCGCATGTACCGCTCGTCGACGGTGCGCTCAGGCTGTCGGTCAACGCCTTCGCCATCGATGACGGCGACGACATCACGCTGATCGACACAGGGGCTTCGAACGCCTGGCACCCGACAATGGGGCACCTGCCCGAGGCGCTGCGCGAGGCGAAGATCGCCACCGACCGGATTCGGACTGTTGCTTTCACCCACACCCATCTCGACCATATACACGGGCTCATCCTTGCCGATGGTGGCGACGGCTTCCCGCAGCTCTCTCGCCTGCTTGTCCCGCGCGCTGAGCTCGGCATGTTTCGCGACGTGGCGAGGCTGGAACGCTTCCACGATCGCGCCCAGCCTCTCGATGCTGGACAGCGCGTCAGCGCTGACATCGATACGATCGGCTCCGCTGGCCATGAAGCCGGCCACACTTGCTTTCGCGTTGTGAGCGCAGGCGAAACACTGTTGATCTGGGGCGACATCGTACATGTGCCGTCGCTTCAATTCGATCGACCCGAGATCACGTGGGAATTCGACGCAGACCAGCAGCAGGCGAGGGCAAGCCGGTTGCAAATGCTGGCGCTTGCGGCCAACAACGACTGCTACGTCGCCGGCGCGCATCTTGATTCGCCCGGCGTCGGCCGGGTTTTTCGAACCGAGACGGCTTTCCGCTTCGAGCCCTTGTAGCACTCTAGCCGAGCGCCGCCCGCGCCCGTCGCAACGCGCGCGAAAACACTGCGGTGTCGTCGAAGGCGCGTGCCAGCGTGAGCGCGCCCTGGATGGCGCCGACCGCTTCTTCGGCGAGTTCGTCCGCCCTGTCAGCGCTGTGCCCGCTTCGGGTCAGCGCTTCGGCAAGATGCGCCACCCAGCGGCCGAAATAGCTTTTGATCGCAATGGCGAAGAGGTCGCGGGATTCCTCCAGCGCGAAGGCGCCGATGAGGCACACCCGGCGTCCCGAGCGGAAATAGCTGTCGGCCGCTTCGAACATCCGATCGATGCCCGTGCGAGGGTAGGCCCTGTCCTGCAACGGCACGAAGACATTCTCCTCGAACCAGCCATCTATATGGGCAATGACAGCCGCCGCCATCTCTTCCTTGCCGCCGGGGAAGAAGTGGTAAAGGCTGCCTTTGCCTAGGCCGGTCGCCGCACCGATCCGCGCCAGGCTCGCCCCTTCATAGCCGTGTTCGCGGAAAACCTCGCCGATGATGGAGAGCAAATCGGCGCGATCGGGCGCGATCCTGCGCATGCGCTAGTTTTTCCGCTTGAGCATGATCTTTGCCGAAAACCGCGACACAGTTCTAGGGATCACACTCTAAAGTCCGAGTTCGGTCAGGCCGGGATGGTCGTCAGGCCGGCGGCCGAGCGGCCAGTGATATTTGCGCTCACCCTCAGCGATCGGCAGGTCGTTGATGCTGGCGACGCGCCTACGCATCAGTCCATCCGCGTCAAATTCCCAATTCTCATTGCCGTAGGAGCGGAACCAGTGGCCACTGTTGTCGCGCCATTCATAGGCAAAGCGCACCGCGATGCGGTTGTCGTTCCAGGTCCAGACCTCCTTGATCAGCCGGTAGTCCAGCTCGCGCGCCCATTTGCGCGTGAGGAAGGAGACGATCTCATTTCTGCCCGAGACGAACTCGGCGCGGTTGCGCCAGGTGCTGTCTTGCGTATAGGCGAGCGAAACCCGTTCGGGATCGCGGCTGTTCCAGGCGTCTTCGGCCATGCGCGCCTTCTGCGCGGCGGTCTCGGCGGTGAAGGGCGGCAGCGGCGGACGGCTCATGTCACTCTCCCATCGGCAAAGGCGATGGCGAGCATTGTACCAAACGGTACAATTGGTCAAGGCTGAAATCGGACTAGGTTTTCCCCGCCAGCCCCTTCAGCCGGTAGAGCGCTTCCAGCGCCTCGCGCGGCGTCATCTCGTCTGGATTGATCTCACCCAGCGCTGCGCCCAATGCGTCGCTCTTCGCAGGCTTTGCCGCTTCCCGCTTCATTGCCACCGAAAACAGCGGCAGATCGTCGACCAGCCGGTTGGCCTTGCCGGAGACATCGCCTTCCTCGAGCTGATGCAGCACCTCTTTGGCCCGGCCGACCACCGCTTCCGGCAGACCGGCAAGGCGAGCGACCTGAACGCCATAGGAGCGATCGGCGGCACCCTTGCCGACCTCGTGCAGGAAGACCACGTCGCCTTCCCACTCCTTAACCCGCATCGTGACATTGTGCAGTCGCGGCAGCTTGCCGGAGAGTGCCGTCATTTCGTGGAAATGAGTGGCGAAGATCGCCCGGCAGCGGTTCTTCTCGTGCAGATACTCGACTGCCGCCCAGGCGATCGACAGGCCATCGAACGTGGCGGTGCCGCGACCGATCTCGTCCAGGATCACCAGCGCCCGTTCGCCGGCCTGGTTGAGGATCGCCGCCGTCTCTACCATCTCGACCATGAAGGTCGAACGGCCGCGCGCCAGATCGTCCGAGGCGCCGACCCGCGAGAACAGCCGGTCGACAACGCCGATATGGGCCGACGTCGCCGGCACGAAGGAACCGGTTTGGGCGAGGATGGCGATCAGTGCGTTTTGCCGCAGGAAGGTCGACTTACCGCCCATATTCGGACCGGTGAGCAGCCAGATCGCGCCGGCCTTGGCCCCGTCTTGCGGCGACAGATCGCAATCATTGGCGACGAACGGCCCTTCGCCCGAGCGCCGCAGCGCCTGTTCCACCACCGGATGGCGTCCGCCCGAGATATCGAAGGCGAGGCTGGAATCGACCAGCGGCCGACACCAGGCTTCACTCTCCGACAACAGCGCGAGCGCCGCCGACACGTCAAGTACGGCAAGCGCATCGGCGCCGGCGCGAATTTTTTGCGCCTCGGCGACCGCCTCTGTCGTCAGCGTGTCGAAAGCGGCAAGCTCGATGCTCAGCGCCCGGTCGGCGGCATTGGCGATTTTGGTCTCGAGTTCGGCAAGTTCGGTCGTGGTGAAACGCATGGCGTTGGCCATGGTCTGGCGGTGGATGAAGCGCGCCTTGGCGCCGTCGCTTCCGGTCATGATTGAATGGTGGTTGGCCGTCACCTCGATGTAATAGCCCAGCACATTGTTGTGGCGGATTTTCAGCGAGCGGATGCCGGTCTCCTCGATCAGCGAGCGCTCCAGTCCGGCGATCACCTTGCGCGATTCGTCGCGCAGCGCCCGCATTTCGTCGAGCTCGGCATGGTAGCCGCCGCGCACGAAGCCGCCGTCGCGCCTGAGCAGCGGCAGTTCCTCGCCAAGAGCCTGGGCCAGATGCTTGGCCAGCGCACGCGGCAGCGCCTTTACCGCGGCAAGTGCTTCCGTCAATTCATGGGGCAGCGCTGTTGCGGCGAAGATTTCGGCAATGGCGCCCGCCGCTTCAAAGCCGGCACGCAGCGCGCCGAGGTCGCGCGGGCCGCCGCGGTTGAGCGCCAACCGCGACAGCGCTCGCGGCATGTCGGCGACGCTCTTCAGGCTTGACCGCACCGCCTGGCAGAGCCGCGTCTCGGCGCGGAAGAACGATACCGAATCAAGCCGGGCGGCAATCGCCGCCGGATCGGTCAGCGGCGCCATCAGCCGGTCGGCGAGCAGCCTGGCGCCGCCGCCGGTGACCGTGCGGTCTATAGCCTTGAACAGCGAGCCGTCGCGGCTGCCCGACAGCGTGCGCAACAGTTCCAGATTGCCGCGTGTCGCAGGATCGATGAACAGCGTCGAGCCCTGCTCCTCGCGTTCGGGACGCGACAGAGGCGGCCGCTCGGCCTTCTGCGTCTTTTCGACGTAGGCGATGGCGCCCGAGATCGCCGACAATTCGGCGCGCGAGAAGGCACCGAAACTGTCAGGCGTCGCCACTTCGAAGAAGCGCGCGATCCGCCCCGCTGCCGAAGCCGAATCGAAAAGCGACGGCGGCTGCGGGCTGGCGACGCGGCCGATGACGTCGAACACCGGCTTCAGCTCGGGATCGTAAAACACCGGCTCGGCGACGATCAGCTCGCGCGGGTCGACGCGGAAGACATCGGCCAGCAGGCGGTCGGCCGTGGTTTCGGCGACGCGGAAGACGCCGGTCGAGATCTCGATCCAGGCCATGGCGAAGGCGTCACCGCTGTTGCCGCCCTTCACCCGCCCTAGCGCCATCAGGAAGCTCGATTCCGACGGCGCCAGCAATTTATCCTCGGTGATGGTGCCTGGCGTCACCAGCCGCACCACGTCACGGCGTACGACCGATTTGCCGCCGCGCTTCCTGGCTTCCGCCGGGTCCTCGATCTGCTCGCAGACGGCAACGCGAAAACCTTGGCCGATCAGCTTTTGCAGATAGTCGTCGGCCGCATGCACCGGCACGCCGCACATCGGAATGTCGTTACCCTGGTGCTTGCCGCGCTTGGTCAGGACGATGCCCAGCGCCTTGCTCGCCTTTTCGGCGTCGTCGAAGAACAGCTCGTAGAAATCGCCCATGCGGTAGAACAGCAGCGAATCCGGGTTCGCCGCCTTGATCTCGATAAACTGCTCCATCATCGGCGTGACGCTGCCGACGGGCGCAGGCGGTGTCACCTCTGGGGCGTCGGTTTCTGCTGAAGTGTGCATGTTCATGCCCGCACGCTAGCAGATGTGGGTGCGGGGTTTAATGCCGGCGGCTCGAAAAGCAGGGGACGACCGGCCTCGACGGCGGCTTGTGCTCCCTCTACGCCGGGTGAAGCCGTTGGTTGCTTCGGGCGACAACCAGACCCTATGATCGCCCTGGCGGGGATAGGCGGCATGGATCAGGACAAGCAGGAAGGGTTCGAGGAACTGGTCGGTCCGGCTGGATCGACCGCCACGCGCCTGTTGCTTTTGGCGGCGCGGCGCGTGCATCGGACCAAAAGCAAGCTGCGCGGGTCGGTGCGCAAACGCGTTCCCTTCCTCCTGCCGACACGGGGACCGCTGTCCGATCTCGATGGCGGCATCGAGATGTCGCTGCATGTACTCAGCCGCGACCCGCTGGTGCTCTATGTCCCGATCGGCGGAGCCCGTCCGCTCTATCCGCTGGCGGCCCTTGGCCGGCGCCTGGCGGGACGGCGCGTCACCTTCCTGACGATGCAGACCTGGACCATGGAGCGGCCGGCTGTCATCGCCCGGATGGGCCGCGATCTCGCCTGGTATGCCGGCCGGTTTCCGCTGCACGAAATCATCTTCCTGTGCAACACCGAGGAAGAGCGCCGTCTCATCGCAGCTGCGGGCGGCAATGCCATCTTCTCCAACCACAATCTGATGGTGTCGGAGGATATATTCCGGCCGCTGCCGGACGTGCCGGTCGAATTCGACGCGGTCTACAATGGCCGCATCTCGCCGATCAAACGCCATCACCTGGCCTTCGACATAGAGCGGCTGGCCCACATCACCTATTCGATCGGCGAATTGCCGCCGGTTGCCGCCCGCGCCTTTGTCCGGCGACTGCAGGCGCAATCGCTGCTGCACCAGATCGCCAATCCGCTCGTCGACGGCTGGCCGGGCAAGCTGACGGCGCAACAGGTCAACCACGTCTACAACCAGGCCGCCGTCGGGCTGTGCCTGTCGGCCGTGGAAGGAGCGATGTACTCCTCGATGGAATATCTGATGGCCGGCCTGCCGATCGTCAGTACGCCGAGCCTTGGCGGTCGCGACGTCTATTTCGATCCGGATTATTGCATCGTCGCCGATCCGGAACCGGCTGCCATTCGCCGCGCCGTCGAGACGCTGCGAGATCGTGCCATACCGCGTCAGCACATCCGCCGCCGCACGCTGGAGAAGGTTCACGCCCAGCGCATCGAACTCATGGCGTTCCTGACTGCATTGCTGCGGCGCAAGGGAAGCCGTGCGCCACCCATCGAGACTTGGCCTTTCCCCGGCACAGACGGCATGATGCGTCGGGGAACGGTGCGCGAAATCGCTGCCTTCGTCAGCGAGCCAGAGCCGACGTGACGCCGTTCGACCTCGGGAGATTTCGCTGCGGGCGTGAAGATTGCTTGGCGGTTTACAGCGGTGGCGTGTAGCCTTGATTCAGAAGTTTCAAAAACACACACCCGTCTCAAGGGTGCGGCACCGGCGAGGAAATCAAAAGCATCATGGCCAAGAAAACCGAAAACAGCGGCCCCTCCGTCAGCGCCGAGGAGGCGCTGGAATTCCACGCCATGGGCCGCCCCGGCAAGCTGGAGATCGTCGCCACCAAGCCGATGGCGACGCAGCGCGATCTGAGCCTCGCCTATTCGCCGGGTGTCGCGGTTCCTGTGCTGGCCATTGCCGAAGACCCCAGCCGCGCTTTCGACTACACGACGCGCGGCAACATGGTCGCCGTTATATCCAACGGCACCGCCATTCTCGGCCTCGGCAATCTCGGCGCGCTGGCCTCCAAGCCGGTTATGGAAGGCAAGGCGGTGCTGTTCAAGCGTTTCGCCGATGTCGACTCCATCGACCTCGAAGTCGACACCGAGGATGCCGACGAGTTCATCAATTGCGTGCGCTTTCTTGGGCCGTCTTTCGGCGGCATCAACCTGGAAGACATCAAGGCGCCGGAATGCTTCATCATCGAGCAGCGCCTGCGTGAATTGATGGACATCCCGGTCTTCCATGACGACCAGCACGGCACCGCCATCATCTCGGCCGCCGGGCTGATCAACGCGCTGGAGATCACCGGCCGCGACATGAAGACCACGAAAATGGTCTGCAACGGCGCCGGCGCCGCCGGTATCGCCTGCATCGAACTGATGAAGGCGATGGGCTTTGCCCCCGAGAACATCATCCTGTGCGACACCAAGGGCGTCGTCTACCAGGGCCGCACCGAAGGCATGAACCAGTGGAAGTCGGCGCATGCGGTCAAGACCGACACGCGCAGCCTGGCCGAGGCGCTGGACGGCGCCGACGTCTTCCTCGGCCTGTCGGCCAAGGGCGCATTGACCACCAAGATGGTGCAGTCGATGGCCAAGAACCCGATCATCTTCGCCATGGCCAATCCCGACCCGGAGATCACGCCGGAGGAAGTGGCCGAAATCCGCACCGACGCCATCATGGCCACCGGGCGTTCCGACTACCCCAACCAGGTCAACAATGTGCTGGGCTTCCCCTACATCTTCCGCGGTGCGCTGGATGTCAGGGCCACCACCATCAATGACCACATGAAGATCGCCGCAGCGAGAGCGCTGGCCGACCTGGCGCGCAAGGACGTGCCCGACGATGTCGCCGCCGCCTATCAGGGCAACCGGCCGAAATTCGGCCCGAACTACATCATCCCGGTGCCGTTCGATCCGCGCCTGATCTCGGCCATCCCGCTCGCCGTGGCCAAAGCGGCGATGGAGTCAGGCGTCGCCCGCAAGCCTATCCTCGACCTCGACCGCTACGCGCAGGAGCTGTCGGCCCGCCGCGACCCGATCGCCTCGACCTTGCAGCGCATCTACGATCGCGTCCGCCGCCAGCCCAAGCGCATCGTCTTTGCCGAGGGCGAGGAAGAACAGGTGATGCGCGCCGCCGTCTCCTATGTGAACCAGAAGCTCGGCACCGCGATCCTGCTCGGCCGCGACGATGTCATCAAGGAAAACGCCAGGCACGCCGGCATCGACCTCAACAAGCAAGGCATCGAGATCATCAATGCCAGGCTGTCGCGCCGCAACGGCATCTATACCGATTATCTCTACGAGCGCATGCAGCGCAAAGGCTTCCTGTTCCGCGACTGCCAGCGGCTGATCAACAACGACCGCAACCATTTCGCCGCCTGCATGGTGGCGCTGGGCGATGCCGACGGCATCGTCACCGGCGTCACCCGCAACTATTCCACGGCGCTTGACGATATCCGCCGCGTCATCGACGCCAAGCCCGGACACCGCGTCATCGGCGTCTCCATCGTGCTCGCGCGGGGCAAAACAGTCCTCGTCGCCGATACCGCCGTGCACGACATGCCCAATGCCGAGCAGATCGCCGACATCGCCGAAGAGGCGGCGGGATTTGCCCGCCGCATGGGCTACGAGCCGAGGCTCGCCATGCTTGCCTATTCGACCTTCGGCCACCCGCAGGGCGAACGCTCCGAGCGGGTGCAGGAAGCGGTGCGCATCCTCGACAAGCGCCGCGTCGATTTCGAATATGACGGCGAGATGGCCGCCGACGTCGCGCTCAATGCCCGCGCCATGGCGCAATATCCGTTCATCCGGCTGACCGGCCCTGCCAATGTGCTGATCATGCCGGCGTTCCACTCGGCCTCTATCTCGACCAAGATGCTGCAGGAACTCGGCGGTTCCACCGTCATCGGCCCGCTGCTGGTCGGCTTGAACAAACCGGTCCAGATCGTCTCGCTCAACGCCAAGGATTCGGACATCGTCAACATGGCTGCGATCGCGGCCTATAGCGCGGGAGCCTGATTGGCGGCAAAATCGCCAACCCATAAGAGATTGATAATATTCGGCTGCTATAGGGAACGTTCTCGCCCCCTATGGCCTTATGGCATTGGCGGCGCGCTCAGACCGCCAAAACGGGGGTGCGGCCATGAAGCATGACACGGCATCTGTGGTCGGCCAGGGGGTCTATCACGACGAGCGCCTGGATGCGCTGCTGAGCATCACCGGCCGCATGGACGGTTATCTCTACCGTTGCCGCAACGATGCGTCCTACACCATGCTCTACATCAGCGACGGCATTTTCACCGTCAGCGGTTATCGGCCGAGCGACTTCATTCAAAATGCCGTGCGCGACTATGTCTCGGCCATCCACCGGGATGATCTCGCTGCCGTCTATGCCGCCGTCGATACCGCGCTCGAGGCGCGTTGCAACTGGAACGTCGACTACCGCATCGTGCCGCAGGTCGGCGAGCCGCTCTGGGTCCGCGAGATCGGCGGCGGCGTCTGGGACGAGACCGGCGAACTGGAATTCCTGGAAGGTTTCGTCGTCGACATCAGCGACCGCAAGGTCGTCGAGGATCTCAACGCCGAGCTGCTGCTCGAACTCAAGGCCGCCAATGAGGAACTCTCCGTACAAAAGCGCGAGATCGAGCTGGCCAAGCAGCAGAGCGATCATTCGGCCAACCACGATGCATTGACCGGCCTGCCCAACCGGCGCGCCTTTCACAACGAGCTGAGGTCGGTGATCGACCGCTGCGACAGCACCGGCCAGGCGGCCGGCCTGCTGTTCATCGACCTCGATAGGTTCAAGAAGGTCAACGACACGCTCGGCCACGAGGCCGGCGACGCGCTGCTGCATGAGGTGGCGGGTCAGCTTCGCACCGTCCTGCGCAGCGCTGATTTCGTGGCGCGGCTCGGTGGAGACGAGTTCGCATTCCTGTTTTCAGGAGAGGCTAGCCGGGCCCGACAGAAGGCCGTGGGCGTCGCCGAACGTATCCTGGAAAAGCTGCGGATCAAGGTGCCGACGCCGAATGGTGCCATCCATGTTGGTTGCACCGTTGGCGTCGCCATCTACCCGGCGGAAGCGTCCGATTCGGAGGCGCTGATAACGCTCGCCGACCGACTGATGTACATCGGCAAAAAGAGCGGCCGCAACCGGCTGGTCACCGCCGGGGCTTTGGAACCCGGGCCTACGTCCCACGACCTTCGCCGCACCGCCTGAGCGGAGCGCCGGACAGCCTCAACCGGCGGGCACCCCTCATCTGGCTCGGCGCTGCGCGCCGAAAGACGGCCCTACAGCAACCCCGCCAATTGGGCCGCGCTGCGCAGGTTCTGCCGCGGCCGTGGCCCGAGCTGCTGGATCACCAGCCCGGCTGCGAGTGAGCCGAGATCGCCGCAATCCTGCAGGCTGCGCCCCGAGGTGTAGCCGTAGAGGAAACCGGCGGCGTAGAGGTCGCCGGCGCCGGTGGTGTCGACCAGTTCGCGGATCGTCGTCGCCTGGATGGTGACGGTCTCCTCGCCACGCACGATCACCGAGCCTTTTTCGGAGCGGGTGACAGCGGCAATCTTGCAGTCCTTGCGGATAGCCGCCAGCGCCTCGTCGAAGGATTTTGTCTGGTAGAGCGACTTGATCTCGTGGCTGTTGGCAAAGACGATGTCGACAGTGCCCGAGCGCATCAGCTCGAGGAACTCGTCCCGGTAGCGGTCGACGCAGAACGAATCCGACAAAGTCATCGACACTTCGCGTCCGGCCTCGTGTGCGAGCTTCGCCGTCTGCCGGATCGCCTCCTTGGCGCGCGGCGGATCCCACAGATAGCCCTCGAAATAGGTCACCTTGGCGCCTGACGCCTTGTCGGCCTCGACGTCTTCCGGCCCGAGTTCGATGCAGGCGCCGAGATAGGTGTTCATCGAACGCTCGCCATCGGGGGTGACGAAGATCATCGATCTCGCCGTCGGCGGCTGGCCCTCAAGCGGCCTGGTGTCGAAGGCAACGCCCTGGGCATGGATGTCATGCGCGTAGATTTCGCCGAGCGGATCGTTCGACACCTTGCCGAAGAACGCGGCGCGGCCGCCGAAGCTGGCGATGCCGGCGGCGGTATTGCCGGCGCTGCCGCCGGAGGCCTCGATCGCCGGCCCCATGCGGCTGTAGAGCAGCTCGGCGCGCTTGGTGTCGATGAGGTTCATCGCACCCTTGATGATGCCGTTGGTCTCGAGAAAAGCGTCGTCGCACTGGGCGATGATGTCGACAATGGCATTGCCGATGCAAAGCACGTCAAAATCCGGCATCAATGTCTCCGCCTTGGAACCTGCCGGCTTTCTGCCGCGCCCGGGCGGGTCTACAGCATCACCCCGAAAAATGGCAACCGATTTCCACCCTTTGCCGGCCCAAGCCGGCGCGCGCCTGGGACGAGGCTCCATCACAGTTCGACCGTGGCCGAAGCATCTGACCGCCGGGTCGCCTACAAGCTTGGCCTCAAATCAAGCGCTGGAAGCACCCGCATGCAAGCAAAGACCGACATGACCACCGAACTGGCGCTGCTTGGCGTGCTGGCCGCCCTGTGGGGCGCGTCCTATACCTTCATCAAGATCGGTGTCGAGACGATCCCGCCGATATCCTTCATCGCTGCCCGCACCTTGATTGCCGGCGCCATCCTGCTCGCGCTGATCCGCTGGCGCGGCCTCGCCATGCCCAAGGACAGCGCGACCTTGTGGCGGTTCATGGTCCAGGCCTGCCTCAACAGCGTCGTGCCGTTCACGCTGATCGCCGCCGCCGAGCGTTCCATCGATGCCGGCCTCGCCACCATTCTGAACGCGACCTCGCCGATCTTCACCTTTCTGCTGACCGCGCTGATCACCCGCCACGAATCCGTGACCGCACGCAAGCTGTTCGGCGTCGGTGCCGGCATCGCAGGTATTTGCCTGATCGTCGGCACCCAGGCGCTTGGCGGGCTCGGCCACCAATTGTGGGCGCAGCTTGCCGCCGTTGCCGCCACGGTCTGCTATGCCGGCGCCGCCATTTTCGGCCGCGGCTTTAGGGGACTCGACCCGATGCTGCCGGCCGCCGGCTCGATGCTGTGCGGCGCCGTCATCCTCGTCCCCTTGAGCCTGGCCTTCGACCGCCCGTGGACGCTGTCGCCTTCAATGGCGTCGATACTGGCCTTGTTGGCACTGTCGGTGTTCTCCACGGCGCTGGCCTTCTGCATCTTTTTTCGCCTCATCCACACGCTTGGTTCGGTCGGCACGACGTCGCAGGCCTATCTGCGCGTGCCGATCGGCGTCGGCATCGGCGTCGTGTTCCTCGGCGAAAGCCTCGGGCCGACGGCGCTCTGGGGCATGGGCTGCGTCGTCGCCGGCGTTGCGGCGATGACCATCCCAGCCCGCTCCCGGGCGCTGGCGCGCTAGATCATGATGAGATTTGGTTGAAATCTCATCATGATCTAAGCCTTTGTTGGAGCATGATCTTTTCCAAAAACCGGTACCCACTTTTTGGGATCATGCTCTAGTTCCCGTCCGGAATTGCGCCCGCTCCGGCAGGCTTGCGGCTGACAGGGTCTCCGCCTATGTCGGAGATATCCGTTTGTTCCTGGGGGTGGAAACGCCGTGATCTCGAACGCTGCCCGCGCCGCCTTCAGCCGGCTGTTTTCTCCCGAATTCCGCGCGGTTTTCCTGAAGACGCTGGGCTTGACCGTCCTGGCGCTGGTCGCCTTGTGGTTCGTCTTGACCGGGCTTGTCGATTGGCTGGCGCTGCCATGGGTTCACTCCTTGTTGCCCGGCCTGCCGTCCTGGGCCGGATGGCTGGGCGGCATTATCGCGGCCATCGCTCTTGCCTTCGGGATGGCGCTGCTGATCGCGCCGGTGACGGCAATCGTGGCGGGCCTGTTTCTCGACGACATCGCCGAAGTGGTCGAGCGCACCGACTATCCGGCCGATCCCGTCGGACGCGCCATGCCGGCGCTGCGCTCGCTCGTGTTGTCGGTGAAATTCTTCGGCGTCGTCATCCTGGGCAACATCGTCGCCTTGCTCCTTCTGTTGGTTCCAGGCGTCAACATCGCCGCCTTCTTCATCGTCAACGGCTATCTGCTCGGACGTGAATTCTTCGAATTCGCCGCCATGCGCTTCCGCCCGGAAGATGAGGCGAGGGCGTTGCGCCGGAAATATGCCGGCACCGTCTTTCTGGCCGGGCTGCTCATCGCTGCCTTCCTCGCCGTGCCCCTGCTCAACCTGCTGACGCCGCTCTTTGCCGCCGCCATGATGGTGCATCTGCACAAGGCGGTCGGCGCGCGGGAGAGCGCCGGGCGATAGGCCTATCAACGCAGAAGAAAACCGCGTCCCAATTCGTCATCCGGCTCGACGGTGAATTCCGCCCGGCCCGAATAGTAGGCGCGGCCGCCGACGCGGGCGATGATCGCATCATGCGGGCCGGCCATGGTCGTGCGCGCCACCGCTCCGGAAAAGCGCGAGCCGGCGATGCTTTCGAAGGACCGCTCCTGACCAGGGTTGATCTCACCCTTGGCATGCATTGCCGCCAGCCGCGCGGTGACGCCGGAGCCGGTCGGCGAGCGGTCGACCTCGGCATCGGCAAAGACGCAGATGTTTTTTGTTGCCTCGCCGGAGAATGCATCGTGTCCATCGGTGAGGATGGTGCCGTAGAGGAAAGCGAGATCGGCATGGTCGGGATGCGATAGAGGGAACGCCGCCTTCAGCCGCTCGGTCAGGGCGGTTGCCGCGTCGACGAAATCGCGCACCCGGCTGCGGCCGAACTCCAGGCCGAATTGATGGCAGTCGGCCAGCGCGTAGAAGGCGCCGCCATAGGCGATGTCGAACGCAATCTTGCCGTATCCCCCCAATTCGATTTGTTGGTCATGGGCAAACAGAAAGGCCGGCACGCTTTCGAACGACACCGATCCCGCTTTGCCGTCCTTGACCTCCACCGAAGCGACGACCATGCCGCACGGCGCCTCGATGTTGATGGTGGTGATTGGCTCCTGCTTGACCACCAGCCCTTCGTCGACGGCGTAGCGGCCAAGCGCAATGATGGCGTGGCCGCACATCGTCGAATAGCCCTCGTTGTGCATGAACAGCACGGCCAGCTCGGCGCCGGGCAGGTCGGGCTCCACCAGCAGCGCGCCATACATGTCGTAGTGGCCGCGCGGCTCGAAGATCAGCAGCTTGCGCAAATGGTCGAGGTGGTCGCGCACATAGGCACGCTTTTCCAGGATCGTGCCTTTGGGAATGTCTGGATAGCCGTCCGTGACGATCCTGACCGGCTCACCGCCGGTGTGCATGTCGACGACGGTGAGCGCCATGCGCCGGGACCCCTACCCTGAGGATTTGGAAAACAGCGCCTGCAATTTGCCGAATGGCATGGCGGCCCGGGTGAAGCCGAACGTGCCGTCCTGCTGGATCTCGCGCGCTGCGGTTTCCAGCATGCCGAAGGCGAAATTGGTCAGCCACGGACCGAGCGAGATGCGCTTGACCCCGGCCATGGCAAGGTCGGCGATGGTGAAGGCCGGGAGTGCCATGACATTGACCGGCCTGCTCACCGCCGAGCAGACTTTCTGGATGGTCTCGACATCTTTGAGGCCGGGCGCATAGAGCACATCGGCGCCGGCCTTTTCGAAGGCCTGCAGCCGCTTAATCGTGTCGTCGAGATCCGGTTTGCCCCAAAGGAAATTCTCGGCCCGTGCGGTGAAGACGAAATCATGCTTGAGCGCCCGTGCGGCTTCAGCAGCAGCTGCAACGCGCTCGACGGCGTGTGAAAACTCATAGATGGGCTTGTCGGGATCGCCGGTATGGTCCTCGATCGAGCAGCCGGCGAGACCTGCCGCTTCGGCCGCAAAAACCGTCTCGGCGGCACTCGTCGCGCTGTCGCCCTTGCCTTTCTCGAGATCGGCCGACACCGGCAGGCTGGTTGCCGCCGTCAGCTCGCGGCAATGGTGGATCATCGCCTCGAAGGTCACTGCGCCATCGGGCAGGCCGCGCGAGAAGGCAAAACCGGCGCTGGTCGTCGCCAGCGCCTTGAAGCCGAAGGAGGCCAGGAGCTTGGTCGTGCCGACATCCCAGGGGTTGGGCATGACGAAGGTCGAGGCGTGCAGGTCGCGAAAGATCTTGCCCTTGTCCATGAGTGCTCCCTTCAGATGCGGAATATCGGCAGATTCTATCGTGCAGAAATGCACCGGGCAAACGAATGCGGTTGGCTCAGAAGCGTTTGGCGTTCTCTCCTGCCAATCTGTCCAGCGCGTCGGAATCCTTGACGTAGTGCAACGTCTTCTTGTCCCAATGATAGGCAACGGAAATTGCGTGGGCTTCAGGCTTGGGCGGCTGGCCTTCGCAGCTCTCGCCGTTGAGCACCGTGGCGTCGGTCACCGTCACTTTGACTGCGGCATAAGGCTGCCCGTCAGCGATCGTCTGGAAAGCAACGTCCTGCTTGCGGCTGTAGGCGCACAGGTTCTCATCGAAGGTGAAGATCATGTCGATCAATTGTAATTTGTCGTCGCGCACCATGATCAGCGGCGTGATCGCGTAGTTTTGGCTTGAATTGAAATGCGCGCTCATGGTGATCACGATGTCATCGTTCGGCCCAACGGAAAGCTTGCCCGGTTCACGGAAATAGGTGCCGCGGTCGAGCGCGACATTGACGGCGTCGAGCAGCTTCGGCTTGTCTGTGATGTCGTAGAGCGCCAGCACGGCATAGCCTTCGGCGCTGTCGGGAGAGTCGCCGAGGTCGTAGAGCATCGCCAGCCGGTCCTTGCCCCCGGCCTTGATGGCGAGCACGCCGGCGTTGGAGAGGCCCGATGTCTCAGGCGGCGAACCGCCGCCATCCCGTCCCTCGATGTGGCGCATCTCGATCGGCAATCCACCCCGGTAGAAACCGTTGCTGTCACCTGCGAGGCCGGGAATGACCATCCTTGCGAGGTCCAGATAGGTCACATCCATGTGGCCGGGGATGGCGCTGCCGAATTCCGGGAAGCTGACGGCTTGCGCGCCGGCTGCGGTCCAAAGCCACGGCAGCAGCACAAGCGCTAGAGCAATTTCAGGAAAAGTGTGTGCGGTTTTCCGGCCGGAAATTGCAACAAAACAAGAAGATAGAGCGGTTCGCCGTTTCCATGAAACGGTGAAACGCTTTAGGATGGAGCGAAGCAGGTTCGTTGGCATGGGCGCCTCAGGCTGGCCGCGCGGAACCTAACACAGCTTCAGTGGATCGGCACCAGCCCGGCAAGTTCGCGCATGTCGTCGAACAGGACGCCGCCGGCGCCGGCCAGGCCATCGCGGTCGGAATAGGGATCGCCATGATAGGAATAGACACGCATGCCGGCGGCAATGCCGGCCTGCGTGCCGGCAACGCTGTCCTCGATGACGATGCAGTCGGCCGGCGCAAAACCCATGGTCTTTGCCGCATGCAGGAACAGGTCCGGGAACGGCTTGCCGCGGCTGACCATGGTCGAAGAGAACATGGCATGCTCGAACAGCGGCAGCAGCCCGGTCTGGCCGAGCGTGATGTGCATCTTCGAGATACGCGCAGAAGTGGCGACGCAATAGGGAATGCCGGCCGCGCGAACCGCCTCGATGAAGTCGCGCACATAGGGGACCGCCTCGACGCCATGCGCAAACAGATCGGGCAGGCCGGCATTCCAGCGATCGACGAAATCGGCGCCGAGCCGCACCGTGGTCGTCTCTTCGATTTCCTTCTGCACCGAAGCCATGCTGCGGCCGGAAAAATATTTGCGGCAATATTCGAATGTGGTGGGATAACCGGCGGCAACAAACCACTCGGCAAGCCGCCGGTTGGCAAGGTTCTCGGTGTCGACCAGGATACCGTCGCAGTCGAAGATGACCAGTTTCGGTATGCTCATTCAGGCGGTGCCGGTCGATCCGAACCCGCCCGCGCCGCGCGTCGTGGCGCCGGCCAGCGAGCGCTCCTCAACCGTCACCTGCGTCACCGCGGCAAAGACGATCTGGGCAATGCGCATGCCGCGCGTCACCGCGAAATCCTCGTCGCCGAGGTTGACCAGCAGCACCTTAACCTCGCCGCGATAGTCGCTGTCGACCGTGCCTGGTGAATTGAGGACGGTCAGCCCATGCTTGAAGGCAAGGCCGGAGCGCGGCCGCACCTGGCCTTCCATTCCTTCGGGAATTTCCAGGATCAGACCGGTCGGCACCAAGGCGCGCTTGCCAGGCAGGATCAGCAGCGGCCGGTCTTCCGGCACCGCGGCGCGCAGATCCATGCCGGCGGCGCCGGTGCTTTCATAGGCGGGAAGGGGAAGTCCATCTCCATGCGGCAACCTGACGAAGCCGACAGTGGGACCAATGACGGAGGAATTTTGGAAGGCTGCGCGCATAAAATCGATCCTATCGGCGCGAACGGCGATTCGGTCAACGCGTCCGCAGGCCTATCAACGGCTTTCTTTCAGGCGTCAGTGTGACCTAGCGCAATTCCACCGGAACGACGGTCGTCTCCTTGATCTCCTCCATGACGAAGGAGGCCGAAACGTCCGACAGCGCCACCTTGGCGATCAGCCGCTGATAGAGCCGGTCATAGGCCTTCATGTCAGCGACGCGGGCGCGCAGCACGTAGTCGAGATCGCCGGACATCCGATAGACCCCGGTGATCTCAGGAAAACCGGTCACCGCCGCACGGAACTTCTGCAGCCAGCCCGGGTCATGATTGGAGGTGCGGATCAGGATGAACACCGAAAGTCCGAGCCCGAGCTTGTCGGCATCGACCAGCGCCACCCGTCCGGTGATGACGCCGTCCTCTTCCAGCCGCTTGACCCGGCGCCAGCAGGCGTTGCGCGACAGCGACACTTTTTCGGAGAGCTGATCGACCGACAGTGTGCCGTCGCGTTGCAGCTCGGCCAGCAATCTTCGGTCGATTTCATCAAATTCAAGCGCCATGTTGGGATGAATGTCCCGAACCACGGCGTTAGACAAGGACAAATTGAGACCGATGAACCTTTACCCCGTGGCAGGATACCCACATCGGGGCTTATCCCGGCAGGAGGGATCACCATGACGACGCTGTTTTCGAAGCTGTTCACCTCTCACCCGGCCAAGGTGGGCGAGACCTATTTCAGCCATATGGCCTTTGCCGCCTGGTTCTGCTCGCGCCTCCTGATGGCCGCTGGTGCGGCACTCGTTCACGCTTTCTTGCCGTTTCTCTTCGAAACTACGGCAAGCCGAATCGTTCGCGAACTCTATGAACGGACGCACAACAGAGGCTCGCACGCGGTCAAGGAGCCCCAGGCTCTCTTGGATCGCGCCTAGGATTGGTTAGAAGCGATGTGCCGATGGGCGGCCTATCTGGGTGAAGCGGTCTTCCTCGAAGACGTCGTCACCGCGCCTTGCCACTCGCTGATTGCCCAGAGCCATTGCGCCCAGGAAGCCAAGTCGCCGACCAATGGCGACGGTTTCGGCCTTGCCTGGTATGGCGACCGGCCCGAGCCCGGCCTCTACCGCGACATCCTGCCGGCCTGGTCGGATCCCAATCTGAAAAGCCTGTGCCGGCAGATCAAATCCGGCCTGTTCCTCGCCCATGTCAGGGCGTCGACCGGCGGCGCCACCAGCCGCATGAACTGCCATCCCTTCATCTCCGGCAGCTGGTCGTTCATGCACAACGGCCAGATCGGCGGCTTCGAAAAGATCCGCCGCGCGCTGGAGAACTCGCTCTGCGACGCCGTCTTCGACCAGCGCGAGGGCACCACCGATTCCGAATTGTTTTTCCTGCTGATGATCGACGAGGGTCTTGCTGGCGACCCGCAAGGGGCAGTATCGCGCGCCACCGCTCGCGTCATCGAGGCATCGCGCCGCGCCGGTCTGGAGCCAGCCTTGAAACTGACCGCAGCGTTCTCGGATGGGCAGGCGCTCTATGCCGTGCGCTACGCCAGCGACGCCCACGCGCCAACGCTCTACACCTCGCTCCGCAACGGCGGTCGTTGCATCGTGTCCGAACCCTTCGACCGCGAAGGCGGCGACTGGCAGGCGATCCCGCCGGCGAGTTTTGTCACGATCACTGGCGATGGGATGAGCATTCGGCCGTTCGTGCCGGCTGTGGCAAGGCTGGCACTGGTCGTCTAGGCCCTAGTCTAGGCCGCATTCCTTCGCGCCCCCCTCTGTCCTGCCGGACATCTCCCCCACGAGGGGGGAGATTGGAGGTCATGGCGGCCTTCGCCAATTTTCAACGCAGAAAAAGAGGCGCCGAAGCCAAAGCTGCCAATCTCCCCCAAAATGGGGGAGATGTCCGGCAGGACAGAGGGGGCGCCGTAGAGCGCCAACCTCAACCGACCGGCAAGCGCAATTTTGATCAAGCGCCGATGATCTCCGAATGCTGAACTTGGTTTTAAACCGCGATACGTTTGGCAGCAGCCGGAGCAACCATGGACCTCGTCTTCTCCTCAACCATAGATCTCGCCGCTGCAATCGCGGCGCGAAAGATCTCCGCCGTCGAAGCTCTGGACGCCCATCTGGTCCAAATCGACCGACACAACGAGGCCGTCAACGCCATCGTCAATCTCGACCGCGAAGGCGCCCGTGAGCGCGCTGAAAACGCCGACGTGGCATTGGCGCATGGCGATGCGCTCGGCCCGCTGCATGGCGTGCCCTTCACCCTGAAGGATACGCACGAAACGGCCGACATGGAGACCACGGTCGGTTTCCCGCCTTTCGCCAACCATACGGCAAAATCGGACAGCCCGGTCGTCTCCCGATTGAAAGCCGCAGGCGGCATCCTGATTGGAAAGACCAATGTCGCGACGATGCTGGGCGACTGGCAATCGGACAATCCGCTGTTCGGTCGCACCAGCAATCCGTGGAACCGATCGCGCACGTCAGGCGGGTCCAGCGGTGGCGCAGCGGCAGCGGTGGCGACCGGCATGACGCCGTTCGATGTCGGCACCGACATGCAGGATTCGATCCGCCTGCCGTCGGCTTTTTGCGGCGTCTACGGGTTGAAACCGACCGAGCACCGCGTGTCCCTGGCCGGCGCCTTCCCCGATCCGAACGGCGCGGCGCGTAGCGTGCGGCTGATGTCCTGCCTCGGCCCGCTGGCGCGCAGCGTGGAGGATCTTGCGCTGATCTACAAAATCATCGCCGGCCCGGACGGAGCAGACTCCGACCTCGCGCCGGTGCCCGTAGAGGCCATGCCCAGGCTCGACCTCAAGACATTGCGCATCGCCGTCGCGCCGTCCTTCCCCGGCTTTCCGGTGGCTGGCGAAATCGCTGTCGCCGCCGAAAGCCTGGCCAAGCGGTTGCAATCAGCAGGGGTGATTGTGGAAGAAGCGAACTTGCCTGAGATCGATCTGCATGACGATCTGGAGCAGGGCGGCGATCTGATCGGCATGATGCTGGAGGCAGCGCAGCCCGAACCGCCGGAGCAGCCAACGCCGATCACCAATTGGTTCGAGGCGCTCGCTCGCCGCGACCGCTCGATCCTGGCCTGGGACAGGTTCTTCGAGACCTGCGATGCCTTGCTGTGTCCGGTCGCCATGACCACGGCCTTCGCGCATTGTGAGCCCGGCACGCCGATCGAAGTCGACGGCAAGGAGCAAAGCTATTGGATGTTACCGGCCTATGGCGCGGTCTTCAATTATTCCGGCCATCCGGCACTCTCGCTGCCCTGCGGGCAAGACCGCGACGGCCTGCCCATCGGCCTGCAACTGGTCGGCAAGCGCTGGTCGGAATCGCGCCTGCTTGGCATCGGGAAGGCAATCGAAGCGCTGACCGGCGGCTTCAAGCGTCCGCCGGGCTACTGAGCAAACCGACCCAACCCATAAGGCCTCAGCAGCGGATCACGCTCGCCGTCGAGAATTTCGCGCGTGGCGAACAGCCCGACCGCCGGCGCCAGCGTTATGCCGGAATGCATGACAGCGACATAGAGGCCGCCGACGCCCTCGGCGCGGCCGATGATCGGAAAGCCGTCGATCGGCGTCGGCCGGTAGCCAACCGTGTGGAAATCGAATTCCAGTTCGTCGGCGCCGCGCAAGGCCGCCTTCATTGCTGCAAACAGCTCGCGCGCCGTGGCGTCGGGATTCTCACCGGGATCGCTCCCCGCGAAATCCGAGCCGGCGATGATGCGGCCCTCCGCCGTCTGGCGCATATGCAGCTTTTCGGCATGCACCAGCCCGTTGAGGAGCTTCTTGTAGGGCTGCGAGTGGACGATCAGACCGGGCGGCGTCTCGATCGGCAGCTTGATGCCGACGGTAGCGGCAATATCGGGCGCCCCGACACCGGCTGCGATCACCACCTCTTCGGCTGGCATCAGCCCATGCGATGTATCGACACCGGCAATCCTGCCATCGGTCTGGACAAGTGCGGTTACAGAACTGGAGAGAACGCGCGCACCTTGCCGTTCTGCGTCGGCCAGCAGCGCCTTGGCCGCTGCGACCGGTTCGGCCACGCCTTCTTCCGCGACATAGACAGCGAATTCCGGCGGCTCGACGAGATTGGGCTCGATTTGCGCTGCGCGCCCGGCGTCGACGCGTTCGATGCCGTAACCCCAGGAAGCGTGCTCAGCCGCGTAGGCTTCGAGCCTGTCGGCCGGCAGATCCCAGCACAGCCCGCCGCACCAGGCGAGCGGCAGGCCGGGCAGCTCGTTTGCCAGCCGCTTCCATTCGGCCATCGCACGGATGCGCAGCCGGAAATAGATTTCGGGATTGCCCCAGCTGGCGTTGATCCAGGCAAAGGAGTTTGGCGTGGCGACGCCGCCGGCACCACTATCGGAAATCACAGTCACCCGCGCCCCGGCCTTGGTCAGGTGCCAGGCGATGGACGCCCCGATAATGCCGGCGCCGATGACGATGACTTCCTTAGCGCGGATCATACCGGACCTCTCAGAATGGGCTCCTCTGATGCCACCGCAGCGGGTTAAGCTCAAGGACGGTCGAGGCCTGCCGGCCCGAAACTGTCGACAGGCCAGCAATGCGCTGCTAGAAGCCCGGGCCACAGGCAGGATTCCAGAAATTGGCTGAAGACATCGAACAGGCGGTATCGCGCCGCCGCACTTTCGCGATCATCGCCCACCCCGACGCCGGCAAGACGACGCTCACCGAAAAGCTGCTGCTGTTCGGCGGCGCCATCCAGCTTGCAGGCGAGGTCAAGGCCAAGAAGGATCGCATCCAGACCCGGTCCGACTGGATGAAGATCGAGCGCGAGCGCGGCATTTCGGTCGTCACCTCGGTGATGACCTTCGAATATGAGGACAATGTCTTCAACCTGCTCGACACGCCCGGTCACGAGGATTTCGCCGACGACACCTACCGTACGCTCTCGGCGGTCGACTCGGCCGTCATGGTCATCGACGCCGCCAAGGGCATCGAGCCGCGCACGCTGAAACTGTTCGAGGTCTGCCGGCTGCGCGATATCCCCATCATCACCTTCATCAACAAGATGGACCGCGAAAGCCGCGACCCCTTCGAGATTTTGGACGAGATCGAGCAGAAGCTGGCGCTGGACACTGCCCCCATCACCTGGCCGATCGGCCGCGGCAAGACTTTTGCCGGCACCTACCACCTGGCGCTCAACGCTGTGCGCAGGGGCGATGCAGAGAAAGACCGCACGCCGGTCAACGGCCCCGACTCCAACCGCGTCGCCGGCCTGCTGCCGGAAAACGAGCGCGAAGCCTTCATCGAGGAGCTGGAACTCGCGCGCGAGGCCTGCCGACCTCTTGATATTGACGCGTTCCGTGAGGGCCATCTGACGCCGGTCTATTTCGGCTCGGCGCTGCGCAATTACGGCGTGCGCGACCTGATCGAGGCGCTTGGCGCCTTCGGCCCGCCGCCACGTGCGCAGGAGGCAGACACCCGCAAGGTCGAGGCGACGGAGGAGAAGATGACGTCCTTCGTGTTCAAGATCCAGGCCAATATGGACCCCAACCATCGCGACCGCATCGCCTTCGTGCGCGTCTGTTCGGGCAAGCTCGAGCGCGGCATGAAGGCCAAGCTGGTGCGCACCGGCAAGCCGATGAGCCTGTCGGCGCCGCAGTTCTTCTTTGCCCGCACCCGCGTCACCGCCGACGAAGCGTTTGCCGGCGATGTCGTCGGCATTCCCAACCACGGCACGCTGCGTATCGGCGATACGCTGACCGAAGGCGAGGAGATACTGTTCCGCGGCGTACCTAACTTCGCGCCGGAAATCCTGCGCCGTGTGCGCCTCGGCGACGCGATGAAGGCGAAAAAACTCAAGGAAGCGCTGCACCAGATGGCCGAGGAAGGCGTCGTGCAGCTGTTTTCGCCGGAAGACGGCTCGCCGGCCATCGTCGGCGTTGTCGGCGCGTTGCAGCTCGACGTTTTGAAGGAGCGGCTGAATTTCGAATACACGCTGCCGGTCGAATTCGAAATGTCGCGCTTTTCGGTCTGCCGCTGGATCTCTGCCGACGACAAGGCCGAAACGCTTCGCTTCATCGAAGCGCATCGCGGCGACATCGCCCGCGACCTCGACAACGACCCTGTGTTTCTGGCCCAGCACGCCTTCTCGCTGAACTACGAAGCCGAACGGTGGAAGGCGATCCGCTTCGCAACCGTCAAGGACTACCAGGTCCGCGACAAGGCGGCGTAAGGCGCCCCTTTTCCTTCTGCCCGTTTACGCGGAGAAGGTTGCCCGAAGGGCGGATGAGGGGCAGCGCCGACGTTGAAGGGTCAATTGGCTCCAACCCGCGCCGGCCCTTCGCATGGCTCACGGCGTTCGAAGCTCGAAAGGCAAGCAATTGGCTTTTCGTCCCCTACGCGGACCCCTTCTCACCCCTCCGCAGCTTCCTCGATCTTGGCAATATCGATCTTGCTCATCTGCATCATCGCCGACATCACCCGCCCGGCCTTGGCCCGGTCCGGATCCAGAAGCAGGCGCGGCAGTTGCTCCGGCACGACTTGCCAGGAGACGCCGAACTTGTCCTTCAGCCAGCTGCATTGCGACGGTTCGCCGCCGCCTTCGATGAGCTTGTCCCAGAAATAGTCGACCTCTTCCTGCGTCTTGCAGTCGATCGACTGTGACATCGCCTCGTTGAACTTGAATTGCGGTCCGCCGTTCAGCGCCTGGAACTGCACGCCGTCGAGTTCGAACGTGGTTACCAGCGCCTTGCCGGCATCGGTATGGCCTTCGGGCCAACGCAGCACGCTCAGTACCTTCGAGTTCTTGAAGATGGAAACGTAGAAATTCATCGCCTCTTCGGCCTGGCCGTCGAACCACAGGCAGGTGGTGATCTTTTGCATGTCATGCTCCTCGGGTGTTTGGTTGCGGTTACAGGTGAAGCGGCTGACTTATAGAAATGGTGCCATTCCCTTGCCGTCGTCCCAAGGACGGATGCCGGGCTAGCGATCCGACACTGGCCGGCAATCTTTTTCGAAACCCTGATTTCAGCGAGACTCTGGCGCATTGCAAAAATGTGGCCAGACCATACTTGCCGGTCTATAAACCCTGCGATCCAAATCCAGCGCCGCCACGCTCCGCGTTGAGCGCAGCCAGCCAGCCAAGGAAAATTCATGCCTGCCTATCGCTCCCGCACCACCACCCACGGCCGCAACATGGCCGGCGCCCGCGGCCTGTGGCGCGCCACCGGCATGAAGGACTCGGATTTCGGCAAGCCGATCATCGCGGTGGTCAATTCCTTCACCCAGTTCGTGCCGGGTCATGTCCATCTGAAGGACCTTGGCCAGCTGGTGGCGCGCGAGATCGAGAAGGCCGGCGGCGTCGCCAAGGAATTCAACACCATCGCCGTCGATGACGGCATCGCCATGGGCCATGACGGCATGCTCTATTCGCTGCCGTCGCGCGAGCTGATCGCGGACTCGGTCGAATACATGGTCAACGCGCATTGCGCCGATGCCATGGTCTGCATCTCCAATTGCGACAAGATCACGCCCGGCATGCTGATGGCCTCCTTGCGCCTCAATATCCCAAGCGTCTTCGTCTCCGGGGGGCCGATGGAAGCCGGCAAGGTGGTGCTCGCCGGCAAGACACAGGCGCTCGACCTGGTCGACGCCATGGTTGCCGCCGCCGACGACAAGATCTCCGACGAGGACGTCAAGGTCATCGAACGCTCGGCCTGCCCGACCTGCGGCTCGTGCTCCGGCATGTTCACCGCCAATTCGATGAATTGCCTGACCGAGGCGCTCGGCCTGTCGCTACCCGGCAACGGCTCGACCCTGGCAACCCACGCCGACCGCAAGCGGCTGTTCGTCGAGGCCGGCCATCTCATCGTCGATCTCGCCCAGCGCTACTACGAGCAGGATGATGAGTCCGCACTGCCGCGCAGCATCGCCTCCAAGGGCGCCTTCGAGAACGCCATGACGCTCGACATCGCCATGGGAGGCTCGACCAACACCGTGCTGCATATCCTGGCCGCCGCGCACGAGGGCGAAGTCGACTTCACCATGGAAGACATCGACCGGCTGTCACGGCGGGTTCCGGTGCTATGCAAGGTCGCACCGGCCAAGTCCGACGTGCATATGGAAGACGTCCACCGCGCCGGCGGCATCATGGCCATCCTTGGCCAGCTCGACAATGCCGGGCTGCTCAATCGCGACCTGCCCACGGTGCATACGGCGAGCCTCGGCGAAGCGCTCGACCACTGGGACATCTCCCGCACCTCGAGCCAGAGCGTCCGCGACTTCTTTCTCGCCGCTCCGGGGGGCGTGCCGACGCAGGTCGCCTTCAGCCAGGACCGCCGCTGGGACGAGCTCGATCTCGACCGCGAGAAGGGCGTCATCCGCTCAGCCAAGACGCCGTTCTCGAAAGACGGCGGCCTCGCCGTGCTGAAAGGCAATCTGGCGCTCGACGGCTGCATCGTGAAGACCGCGGGCGTCGATGAATCGATCCTGAAGTTCACCGGCTCGGCCCGCGTGTTCGAAAGCCAGGACGCCTCCGTCAAGGCGATCCTGTCCAACGAGATCAAGGCCGGCGATGTTGTCGTCATCCGCTATGAAGGACCGCGCGGCGGTCCCGGCATGCAGGAAATGCTCTATCCCACGAGCTATCTGAAGTCGAAAGGCCTCGGCAAAGCCTGCGCGCTGGTCACCGACGGCCGCTTCTCCGGCGGCACATCAGGCCTGTCGATCGGCCATACCTCACCGGAGGCGGCCGAAGGCGGATTGATCGGGCTGGTGCAAGAGGGCGACACGATCGAGATCGACATCCCCAACCGCACCATACGTCTGGCGGTCAGTGACGCCGAGCTAGATGCGCGCCGCGCGGCCATGGAGGCAAAGGGCGCCATGGCCTGGAAGCCCGAGGAAAAGCGCAAGCGCAAGGTGACGACCGCGCTGCGCGCTTACGCCGCCTTCGCCACCAGCGCCGACAAGGGCGCGGTGAGGCACGTTCCGGAGTGAGGGGTGCGGCGCCGACCCCCACCCCGCTGCTGCGCAGCGACCCTCCCCACAAGGGGGAGGGTAAAGCTCACGGCATCAGCTGATATTCGTAAAGCTTCTGATACAGCCCGCCCTGGTTGAGCAGCGTGCGATGCGCGCCGCTTTCCACCACCTTGCCGGCCTCCAGCACCACGATCGTGTCGGCCTGGTGCACGGTCGACAGCCGGTGGGCAATGACGATGGTGGTGCGCCCGACCGTCAGCTGCTGCAGCGCGTCGCGGAAAAGCGCCTCGGATTCGGCGTCGAGCGCGCTGGTCGCCTCGTCCAGAAGCAGGATTTCGGCATTGCGCAGCATGGCGCGTGCGATCGAGATGCGCTGGCGCTGGCCGCCTGACAGCAGCGCGCCATTCTCGCCGACATCCGTGTCGTAGCCTTTCGCCTGGGCGCTGATGAAGTCATGTGCATTGGCGGCCCTTGCGGCGGCCATTACTTCTTCGTCGGTGGCGCCCTCGCGCCCGAGCCTGATGTTGTGCATGATCGTGCCGGCAAACAGGAACGTGTCCTGGCTGACATACGCGATCTTTTCCCTGACCGAGGTGAGCGTGGCACAAGAAATGTCCTGGCCATCGAACATCACCTTGCCGACCTGCGGGTCGTACATGCGCATGATCAGGTTGAGGATGGTCGACTTGCCGCTGCCCGAGGGTCCGACCAGCGCCGTCATCTTGCCGGCGGCAAGCGTCAGGTCCAGTCCCTCGAACACCGGCGCGCTTTCGGGGTACGCGAAGCTGACATTGTCGAAATGGATCTCGCCCGGCCCGGCCCGCAGCGGCTTTGCATCCGGCTTTTCGGCCAGCGTCAGCGGCCGGTCGGCGAGCTGGAACATCATGCGCACGCCGACAATGCCGGTTTCAAGCGAGATGCGTACGCGGGCCAGGCGCTTGGCCGGCTCATAGGCCAACAGCAGCGCCGCGATGAAGGCCATGATGTTGCCCGGCATCTGACCGCCGCCGCCCAGAACCAGGAAGCCGCTGACAAAAACGGCGCCAGCGATGGCCAGCCCCGCAAGCGTTTCCATAACCGGGCTGGTGGCGGCCTCCAGCGTGGCGATGTTGTTGGCGCGGCTCTCCACGTCCGACACGGCCTTGTACATGCGCTTGCGCATGGCGCCTTCGAGACCGAAGGATTTGACGACGCGCACGCCGATCGCCGTTTCCTGCATCACCTGCACGATCTGGCCGAGCGAACGGAATTCTTGCGAGGCAATTTTTCGGACGCGCTTCAGGATACGATTGACGCCGTAAATGGCGATCGGCCCGATCACCAGACAGATGAGGGACAGCGCCGGCTGCTGCCAGACCATCACCCCCACCAGCGCAGCCAGCGTCACCAGATCGCGAACATAGGACGTGACGATTTGGTCGAGCACGCTGCGCGCGGCCTGGGCATTGTTCGTCATGCGCGAAATCAGTTCGGACGAAGAGGTCGAATGATAGAATTCGATGCCTTGTGCCAGAATGCTGTCATAGATCTTGCGCTGCCGGTCGGCGATGATGGCATTGCCGACCCTGCTCATGAAGTAGGCCTGGATGAAGTTTGCGAAGCCCTTGAGAATGAAGATCGCTCCGGTCGCCGCCGCGATCAGATTGACCTGCCCAATCCGCTTGTAAACCACGAATTCATTGGTGATTTCGCGCAGCATATAGGCGCTGGCTGCTGTCGTTGCCGCCACCACCAGCATCGACAGAATGGCCGCAGCGTAGCCAAATCTATGCGCGTGAAAGGATTCCCGCAAAAGCCTTGCGATAAGGCGCTGGTTTTCCGTCGAACGGAAGAAGCGAAACAAATGGCAGATCCCATGCCTGACTGACGAATTTCGGATTCGCCACCGGGGCGAAAGGCGGCTTATAGAGCGAGTTGTGGCTGGATGGAACCTTTCGCTTCGGCGAAGGCAAACGGCTGCGGCAAGGTGTCTTTTACGCCACGATTACGGCGTTCGAGCTTCAGGGAGATGACGGCAGATGGATTTCGACCTTGTTGTGCGCGGCGGAACGCTGCCCGACGGCACCGTCGCCGATCTCGGCATCATCGGCGAGACGATCGTCGCCATAGAGCCCGAACTGCATGTCAGCGCCGGCACGTCGATCGACGCCCGTGGCAATCTGATCTCGCCGCCCTTCGTCGATCCGCATTTCCATATGGATGCGACGCTGTCCTACGGCATTCCACGCATCAACGCTTCGGGTACGCTGCTGGAGGGCATTTCGCTATGGGGCGAGCTGAAGCCGCTCCTGACGCATGACGCGGTTCACGAGCGGGCGCTCGCCTATTGCGACTGGGCGGTCTCGATGGGCCTGCTCGCCATCCGCACCCATGTCGATGTCTGCGACGACCGGTTGCTGGCGGTCGAGGCGCTGCTCGACGTCAAGAAGATTGTCGCGCCCTATATCGATCTGCAACTGGTCGCTTTCCCGCAGGATGGCTTTTACCGTTCGCCGACGGCGCGCCAGAACACGCTGCGCGCGCTCGACATGGGCGTCGACATCGTCGGCGGCATCCCGCATTTCGAACGCACCATGGCCGACGGCACGCGCTCGGTGACCGAATTGTGCGAAATCGCGGCTAAGCGCGGGCTGATGGTCGACCTGCATTGCGACGAGACCGACGATCCGCTGTCGCGCCACATCGAGCAGCTTGCCTATGAGACGCAGCGCCTTGGCCTGCAGGGCAAGGTGGCCGGCTCGCACCTCACCTCGATGCACTCGATGGACAATTATTACGTCTCCAAGCTGCTGCCGCTGATCGCCGAGGCCGGTGTCTCGGCGATCCCCAATCCGTTGATCAACATCATGCTGCAGGGCCGCCACGACACGTTTCCCAAACGCCGCGGGATGACCCGGGTCAAGGAGATGCTGGCGCTCGGCATCCGGGTCGGTTGGGGCCAGGATTGCGTTCTCGACCCCTGGTATTCGCTGGGCACCGCCGACATGCTCGACGTCGCCTTCATGGGGCTTCACGTCGCTCAGATGTCGAGCCCTGCCGACATGGCACGCTGCTTCGACATGGTCACCAACGTCAACGCCGCCATCATGGGCCTCGATCATCTCGGCCTTGCCGTGGGCAAGCGCGCCAGCTTCGTTATCCTCGATGCCGGCAACCCGATCGAAGCCTTGAGGTTACGTGCCGAACGGCTGTGCGTCGTCGCCAGGGGCAAGGTGGTGGCCGAGCGCACGAAACAGGAGACACGGCTGTCGATCGCCGGCCGTCCCGGACAGGTGAACCGGCGGCACAAAACTGCGTAGAAACAGCCGATTTCCGCCGCTGGTCTTACCGATTTGCCTCGTCAAAGCGACCGCTTGCAGCTAGGGAGCCGCATGGCCCAGTCGCTCGTCCGCACCTTTACCATCAGGAACGTGCTTTTGGCCGGCATCCTTTTGATGCTGGCCGGCGACTTTATGTTCGCGCTGAACGACGCGATGGGCAAATGGCTGGTCGCCAGCTTCTCGGTCGGTCAGGTGGTGCTGATCCGATCGATCGGCGCCTTCATCGTGCTCGGCCCGATGATCGCCAACCAGGGCGCCGGCAGACTGTTCCGGATGGAGCGGCCGGTCCTCCAGATTCTGCGCGTGCTGGCGACCACGGTGGACACAGCCTTGTTTTACGCGGCCGTCGTCTATCTGCCGCTGGCCGATGTGATGAGCTTCTACATGGCCGGGCCGATCTATGTGGCGGCGCTGTCGCATTTCCTGCTCGGCGAAAAGGTCGGCTGGCGCCGCTGGGCCGCCATCCTGGTCGGCTTCTGCGGCGTGCTGATCATCTTGAAACCCTCTTCGGCGGCGTTCTCGCAGTCCTCGCTGTTCGCGCTGGTCGGCAGCATTGCCTTCGCCTTCGCCATCATCCTCAGCCGCCGCCTGCGCGGCACCAGCGACACAACGCTGGTCACCTGGCAGACTATCGGCACGCTGCTGGTCGGCGGCGTGATGACCATAGGCGCCTGGCAGACGCCCTCGGCACTCGATTTCGGCGCCATGCTCCTGCTCGGCATCGTCTCCTGCAGCGCGCATCTGATGATTACTAGGGCGCTGAAACTGGCCCCTGCCTCGACGCTGGCGCCGCTGCACTACAGCCTGCTTCTATGGGCGGTGATCTTCGGCCTGGCCTTCTTCGGCGACGTGCCGGGACCGCGCATCCTGATCGGCTCGGCCATCGTCGTGCTCGCCGGCCTGTTCATCTTCCACCGCCAGAAGGTGGTCGAAACAGTCGTGCCGCCGGAGAACGTGCCGAAAGGCGTGAATTGACCTAACCTTGGCGCACCGCCGCCAGATGCCGTGAAAACTCAGGCGTTTCCATCAGCGCCTTGCAACGGGCGAAGCGGCCGTCGGCATAGGCGCGGAAATCCTCGACCGGGTTGTTGTTGGCAAGCTGGATAAGGCCCCAGAGCGTCCACAACAGGTCGCACATCGCCTTGTAGGTGACGACGCGGCCGCGCTCGGCCGGTTTTGCCTCGCCGCCGAAATAGGCGCGCATCATCTCTTCCTCCTGCGCGGTGTCGAACCGGCCTTCGACCGAGAGGTCGCCGAGGTCCCAGAGCGGGTCGTTCATCCCCGAATATTCCCAGTCGACGATCCACATCCGCTCGCCCGTATCGAGAAAATTCTCGCACAGTGGATCGCAATGGCAGGCCGCAAGCGGCAGTCTATGCGCGGCAAGGGACGCACGCACGGTGTCGGATTCGCGCACCACGTCGTGGTAGCCCGGCGGCAAGGCGACTTCCTTGGTCGATAAGACCTTGAGATAGTCGTCGATCATCGCAAACAGCTCGAAGCGGAACGGAAATACCGCACCGGACGTGTGCAGCTTGCGGAAGGCTTCGCCGGCGCGGGCCGGGCTGCCGGCGCGCAGCTTGAACTTTTCCGGCGACATCGTCACGGCGCCGGCAACGAAGCGGCTCGCCAGCACGCCTGTCGCGGGGTCGACATGCAGCACTTCGGGGCTGACGCCCGCTTTGGCCGCCTCACGCGCCGCCACCGCTTCATTGGCGCGGTTGATATACTCCTCGGTGCCTTTGCCGGGGATACGCAGGCAGATATCGCCGGCCCGAAAGACGAGATTGGTCATCCCGCCCAGCCGCTCCAGCGGTCCGTCGTAGCCCGCTAATGCCGGAATTGCCGCAAGTGTTGCGCGTGCCTCGTCGGTCCCCATGCCTGTTGCCCTTGGCGTGTTATTTCTTGCGACAACGGTTCCACAGTTTTCGCCGTTTGGCTATCATCCGATCGAGGGTGAGCAGCGAGCTGGCGGAGAAACAGCCATGGCGGGCAACAAGGATCATGGCGGGCTTGGCGCCGCCTATTCAGCGCAACGGCCCGAGGACGTCGCCGCGATCTATGACAATTGGTCGGAGACCTACGATGCCGATATGTCAGCCGCCGGCTACCGTCATCCGACGATCTGCCTGGCCCTGCTCGCACGGCATCTGCCGCGCGGCGCGGCCCCGCTTCTCGATGCCGGGGCCGGCACCGGGCTGATCGGCGAGTGGCTGGCCATCACCGGCTATCCCCAGGTCGAAGCGCTCGATATTTCGCAAGGCATGCTATCTAAAGCGGCGGCAAAGGGCGTCTATTCGGCGCTGCATTGCCTGGCGCTCGGCGGGCCACTGCCCTTTGCCGACAATGCCTATGCCGGCATCGTCTCAGCCGGCGTTTTCACCTCCGGCCATGTCGGCGCCGAGGGACTGGACGAACTGATCCGCGTCTGCCGTCCCGGTGGCGTCATCGTGCTGACCATCAAGAACACGCTGTGGAACGCCGGCTTTGCCGATCGCATCGCTGCGCTCGAGGCTGAGGTCAGGGTCGTTCGTGCCGAGGAGACTGCGCCTTATGTTTCGATGCCGGGCGAGGCTGACACCGTGCCCAGCCGCGGCCTTGTACTCCGTGTGAGCTAATCCAGGTTTCGTCTACGCCTTGATCCTGCTCATCGAAGAATCGTACATCGGTTCGAGATGAATGTTGGCCGGCGTCCGTTCCATCGCGACCACCAGCTCATAGTCCCCTGAGCTGAGAAAATCGTCGCTGACGCCATCGGCGTTGCGGACATAGCCATAGCCGATGTTCTTAGCCAGCGTGTAGCCATAACCGCCGCTGGTGAGATAGCCGACCGGTTCGCCATTGCGCAAAATCGTCTCGCGCCCGACCAGCACGATATCGGGATCGTCGACCGTGAAGCCGGCAAAGCGTTTCTTCAGGTCGGCGCCGCTGATCTTTTCGAGCGCCCGCCGGCCGACGAAATCGGTGTTCTTCCTCAGCTTCACCGCCCAGCCGAGGCCGGCCTCCTGAGGCGTGTCGTTGGGGGTGATGTCGGAGCCCCAGGCGCGGTAGCCTTTCTCCAGCCGAAGTGATTCCAGCGCCCGGTAGCCGATCGGCCGGATGCCGTGCGGCTTGCCTGCCGCCATCAGCGTGTCGAAAATCTCGCCGGTGGCGGCGATCGGCACATGCAATTCCCAACCAAGCTCGCCGACATAGGTGACGCGCAGCGCCCGAACCGTATGGCCGGCGGTCGTGATCTCGCCGATATGGCCGAACGGGAAGGCGGCGTTCGAGACATCGGCATCGGTCACGGCAGCCAGAACGTCGCGGGCCCGCGGCCCCATCAGTGACAGCGTGCCGAAATCCTCAGTGACATCTTTCAGCGTCACGTCGAGACCCTTGCCGACATGGTCGCCGATCCAGGAGAGATCATGCGTGCGGAAGCCGGTGCCGGTCACGACGTAGAATTTGTCTTCGGCGAGCCTGGCCACCGTCAAATCGGCCTCGATGCCGCCGCGCGTGTTGAGAAGCTGCGTGTAGGTCAGCCGTCCCACCGGCTTGGCGACATCGTTGGCGCAGATCCAGTCCAGCGCCTTAGCCGCATCCGAACCCGTCATTTCGTATTTGGCGAAGGACGACTGGTCGAAGATGCCGACTTTCTCGCGCACATGGCGATGCTCCTCGCCGACCGGGCCAAACCAGTTCTGCCGGCCCATGGAATAAATGTCTTCGGATGTGGCGCCCTGCGGCGCGAACCAGTTCGGCCGTTCCCAGCCGAGCTTGGAGCCGAACACCGCGCGGTGCGCTTTCAGCCGCTCGTAGAGCGGCGAGACGATGCGCGGCCGGCCCGAGACGTACTCCTCATGCGGAAAGCCGATCGTGTAATGCTTGCCATAGGCTTCCAGCGTGCGATCGCTGACCCATTGCCGGTCGCGGTGCAAATTGGAAAAGCGCCTGATGTCGACCACCCAAAGGTCGAGCGGCGCTTCACCATCGACAACCCATTGCGCCAGCACCCAGCCGGCGCCGCCGCCGGAAGCGATGCCGAAGGCGTTGAAGCCGGCGCCGACGAACATGTTGGCGCATTCGGGCGCGACACCGAGGATGAAATTGCCGTCCGGCGTAAAACTCTCCGGCCCGTTGATCATCTGCTTGACGCCGACCGTCTCCAGCGCCGGCACGCGCGCGATCGCCTGGCTCATATGCTGTTCGAAATGATCGTAGTCGTCGTCGAACAGGCGGAACTCCCAGTCATCGGGGACATCGCCGCCGGGCAGGCCGGTCGCCCAGGCCTGCGGGTTCGGCTCATAGCCGCCCATCACCAGCCCGCCGACCTCTTCCTTGAAATAGGTGCGGCGGTCGGGATCGCGGATCGTCGGCGCGTCGGTCGCCAGCCCGTCGATCTTCTCGGTTATGATGTACTGGTGCTTGACCGGTTGCAGCGGCACGCAAATGCCGGCCATCGCGCCGACCTGGCGTGACCATTGCCCGGCGCAGTTCACCACCTTGTCGCAAGCAATGTCGCCCTTGTTGGTCTTCACCGCGGTGATGTGCCCGTCCGTCATGTCAAAGCCGGTAACGCGGACGTCCTCGAACAGCTTGGCGCCATGCATGCGCGCGCCCTTGGCCAGCGACTGCGTGATGTCGGAGGGGCTGGCCTGCCCATCGGTCGGCAGCCAGGAGGCGCCGACGAGGTCGCCGGTCTCCAGCAGCGGCCACATCTTTTTGACCTCCCCCGGCGACAGCAACTGCATGTCCATGCCGAAGCTCCTGGCCGTCGTCGCCAGCCGTTTATATTCGGTCCAGCGGTCGGCATTGGTCGCAAGCCTGAGGCACCCGGTCATCTTCCAGCCGGTAGCGAGCCCGGTTTCGGCTTCCAGCCCCTTGTAGAGCTCGACCGAATATTTGAGCACGCGGGTGATCGAGGCGGACGAGCGCAGCTGGCCGACCAGCCCGGCCGCGTGCCAGGTCGAACCCGAGGTCAGCTTCCCCTGTTCCAGCAGCACGACATCGGCCTTGTGGTCGCGTGCCAGGTGATAGGCCGTCGAACAGCCGATAATGCCGCCGCCGATGACGACGATGCCGGCATGTGTAGGCAATGTCATGACTGTGTCCCGTACTTCGTGCGGTAATTGTCCAGCGCCCCGTCGAGCCGCGTCAGGTTCTCCGCGGTGTAGGCGACGTAGTCGATGCCGGGCGCGTCGAGGTAAAGTTCGGAAACCATGCTCCACATCGCCTCGCGCAGCAGCGAGGCGCATTGCATGGCCGCGTGCGAGCGGCGGATCGCCTCATCCGGCTCGCGCATGAAATACGCCGTGAGGAAAGTGAAGGACTCCGCGTCGCTCATCTCGGCGTTGGAGGCAACGCCGGCAAGATCGAACATAGCGGTGTTGAAACCGGCATATTCGAAATCGATGAGCCACAACCTGTCGCCATCGTCGAGGATATTTGCCGGCAAAAGATCATTGTGGCCGAACACGATCGGCAGCAGCTTCTGCGCCCGCTCCAGTTCGTCGGCCAGCGCCAGCAGCCTGGGCAGCTCGTCCCGCTTGCGGCTGCCGCCTTCGCTCAGCGTTCGCGCATAGTCGCGGATGACATGGAAGACCCAGAACATGAAGCCGGCGCCGGAGATGTGATTGGGCATCTCGCGATGGAACCCGCGCATAAGGGCTGCGACGCGGCCGATATTGGCGCGCACATCCTCGGCGACAAAGGTTTTCGCGCCGAGGAATTCCGTGACCATAATGCCGGGTTCGGAATGGCGGACCGCCGGCGCGAAGCCTGCGGCGTGCGCCGCGCGGGCCGTCATCACCTCGCGGTCGCGAAAGACGTGGTGAAATGGATAGTCCTGGCCGAAGCGCACGACATGCCGCCCGGCTGCGTCCTTGACCAGATAATTGGCGTTGCTGAGGCCGCCCGGCAGCGGCGCAATGTCGATGTTGCCGTTCCAGCAGGGCAAGGCCCGGATGCGGTCTTCAGCAGTCACGGGACCATCCCTGACTTTTGCGGAGCTTTCTTGG
This sequence comes from Mesorhizobium sp. M0802, assembly GCF_040320115.1. Lineage (NCBI taxonomy): Bacteria > Pseudomonadati > Pseudomonadota > Alphaproteobacteria > Hyphomicrobiales > Phyllobacteriaceae > Mesorhizobium > Mesorhizobium sp. M0802. Next base: position 376,000 of record NZ_JAMYOY010000002.1, on the reverse strand, counting down.
GCGCCATGCGCCGCGCAACGAGCGTTGGGAAACGCAAAAAATCTCGTCGGTGCGGGACGCAGGAACTCCTATCCCGCGCCGCACCGACGAGCCCCTCTGGCCAGGTTTTGATACCCGGTCTCCGCCCCCGCGGATTTGAGAAACTTTTGTGCCAGTTCAAACCCAGACGGTCTGGCCAGACGGTCCGGTCCGTGAATTGCGGCTCTGCCATCACCCTCCCGTGGCAGTTCCGAAGCTGTCACGCCGTCAATGTCACGCCAGTGCTACCTAACTGTCAATGAAATGTTGTGACTTTTTTTGGGTGTTTTGCCCGAAACCACGAGCAATTCCTTTAAAAACGGCGGCATTGCCCTAAAACCGGGCAGGCCGCAAATTGAGGAAGTCAGATGATCCATTCGAAACGGCATGGCGAAATCCTCCGCCTCCTCAAGGAAGAGGGCACCGTCACCATTGCCAGCCTCGCCGACCGGCTGGGGGTTTCGCTTGAAACGGTGCGCCGGGATGTCAAGCCACTGACCGGCAATGGCTCGGTGCTCAAGATGCATGGCGCCATCGGCCTGCCGTCGATGGCCGGCGAAGCGCCCTTCGAGCGGCGCATGCGCGACAATGCCGAGGCCAAGCGGCTGATCGCCCGCATGGTCGCTGCCACCATTCGCGACGGTGAATCGGTCATGCTGGACACCGGCACCACGACCTCGTTCCTGGCCCGCGAACTGCTCGGCCACCGGCGGCTGACGGTCGTCACCAACTCGTCCGATATCGCCCGCACGCTGGCCACCGTCAACGGCAACAAGGTCTATATGGCCGGGGGCGAATTGCGCAGCGATTCCGGGGCCGCCTTCGGCGCCTCGGCGATCGATTTCGTCAGCCGCTTCTCGGTCAGCCATGCGGTGATTTCGATCGGCGCCGTCGATGCCGCCGCAGGCCTTGCCGACTACGATCTGGAAGAGGCGGAGTTCGCCCGCATGGTGCTGTCGCGCGGCCAGCGCTCGCTGGTCATCACCGACCACACCAAGTTCGGTCGCCAGGGTCTGGTCCAGGTCTGCGGCTTCGACGGTTTTTCCGAACTCGCCACCGACCAGCCGCCGCCGCGCGACATTGCCTCGGCACTTGCCGAGGCTGGAGCGCGCCTCAGCATCGCTGCGGCCTAGCCAAACACCAGCGACTGGCGCGCCGCGATCCCGGCCCATGCCGCCACCCGATACCACGAAGGCGATGTTGTGCATCATGCGCGCCGCGTCGCCGGCCGCATAAGATGTCGTTCTGGTGAAAAATTGTTTTTCAATCATCCCGCTCTTCGCAATGTCCATGCAACTTGGCAGCCGCAAACAGCGCCTCGTCGAAATGCGGGCCGGGCGAATCGCCCGCATCAGCAATGAGGCCACCATGCTGCAAACGATGCCTTGTCTTTCCTGGACGCTTGCGCGCTCCGACCTGGAAGCGGACCCGGCTTGGCCGGATATTCCGCAACTTTCCGCCGGCGACGGTGTATGACGGTGTATAAGGTGTCCAGGATCAAGAACCTCAAAACCTATGACTGGCGCTTCGCATGACTGATCCACTGTCGGCGATCCTGGGCTTCGGCCTGCTTGGTGTCGGCTGTCTCGCCTTCACTGAAAAGATCCTGCCGCTGCCGCCCTCGCATGTGCTGCTGCTGTTCCTCGGCATGACGGCAGCCTCCGATCTCCTGGGGCTGGCGATTCTGCTCCTGGTGACGACGCTGTCCGCCATCACAGGCTGCCTTGTCTGGTATAGTGTGGGCCGTAGGATTGGATTGGATCGTGCCGACAGGCTGGTCGAGCGTTTCGGCAAATATGTCTGCTTGCGCTATGCGACCTACAGCAAGCTTGGTCAGGCCTACCGCCGCCATCATGTCCGGGTCTCCTTGCTGGCGCAGTTCATCCCGACGGTTCGCAACTATCTGCCGATCGCGGCCGGCGCGCTCCGTCTTCCACTCTTGCCCTTCGCGGCGGCGACGCTGCTCGGCGCCACTTTGTGGAACACCGGCTTCCTCGTCACCGGCTACCTTATGCGCGGCAGCGGCCAGGATTCCTATGCCATCGGCTTTCGCATCATCGTCATCGTTTTGGCGCTGGAGACGGCGTTTATGCTCGCGCTTCGCTACGGTCCTGCCTGCCGGCGGCGCCTCGGGTTCGGCTGACCAGGAGGCGCCTCAAGCCGTATGGGTATAAGCTCCGCCTTCGGCTTTCCTTCCCCGGCGCGCCGGTGTTTAGTCCGGCCATGGCTTTCACCATCCGCCAGCTGCAGTTCTTCATTGCCGTCGCCGAGCAAGGCACGGTGTCGGGCGCCGCACAAAACCTCTCCATCTCGCAATCCTCGGTCACCGAGGCGATCAAGGAGCTGGAGAGCGATCTCGGCGTCGAATTGTTCGAGCGCCATCCGCGTGGCCTCAACATTACCCACAAAGGCCACCAGTTCCTGCGCCATGCGACCAAGATCCTGGCCGACGTCTCCGACGCGCGCCGCGCTTTTTCCGACGACCAGGTGGTGGCCGGCGGGCGCCTGCAGCTCGGCGTCACCTCGCTGGTCGCGGGCTATGTGCTGTCCGATCTGCTGGCGCGCTACCGCCGCGCCTATCCCGGCGTCGATGTCTCGGCCATCGAGGACAATGGCGACTATCTCGAACATCTGCTGATCGGCGGCAAGCTCGACATTGCCGTCATGGTCACCTCCAATTTGCGCGACCGCACCGCGCTGCAGTCGGAAATCCTCGAGGTCTCGGCCTACCGGCTGTGGGTCCCGCTCGGCCACAAGCTGGCCAGCGCCGACATTATCGGCATAGGCGACATTGCCGGCGAGCCGCTGATCATGCTGACCGTCGACGAGATCGAGGAGAACACCGGCAAGCTTCTGGCGGCGATCGGCGCCAGGCCGCATGTCGCCTTTCGCACCCGCTCGGTCGAAGCCGTTCGCAGCCTCGTCGCCACAGGTGCGGGCGTGGCGTTGCTGCCCGACCTAGTCTACCGGCCGTGGTCGCTGGAAGGCGACCGCATCGAATCGCGCGACATTTCGGGTTCCCTGCCGGTCGTCCAGGTCGGCATGGTCTGGCGCCGCGGCTCCGGTCTGCCGCAGGCGTCGCGCGACTTCATCGGCCTTGCCCAGTCGCAGCGTATGGTACGCCAGCAGCGTTGATAGGGTGCGTGGTTATCTATCGGAAAAACCGATATCGCGTTTCTGATAAATGAATTTGCGAAACCGGAATTTTCCGAGCACTTTCATGTCAGGGACGAAAGCCGCCATCAGAGCGGCAACGTGCCATCGGATGAACTGACGCTTTTCAGCCTGCGGCTGACCGCGGCGGCGACTCGCTTCGCAGTCAGGCGCCAAAATGGGAGATTGACGATGAATTCATTCCTGAAGACGTGCACCGCCTTGACGGTCGCGCTGACCTTTTCCGGTCAGGCCGTCGCCCAGGTCAAGGAACTTGGCAAGGGCGAAGGGGAGGTCAGCATCGTTGCCTGGCCGGGGTACATCGAGCGCGGCGAAACCGACAAGGGCTATGACTGGGTGACCTCCTTCGAGAAGGAGAGCGGCTGCAAGGTCAACGTCAAGACCGCGAACACCTCCGACGAGATGGTCTCGCTGATGAATGAGGGTGGGTTCGATCTAGTCACCGCTTCGGGTGACGCATCGCTGCGCCTCGTTGCCGGCAAGCGCGTGCAGCCGATCAACACCGATCTCATCCCGAGCTGGAAGGCGGTAGACGACCGTCTGAAGGATGCGCCCTGGTTCACCGTCGACAAGGTGCATTACGGCGTTCCCTATCAGTGGGGCCCGAACATCCTGATGTACAACACCGATGTCTTCAAGGAAGCGCCCAAGAGCTGGAACGTCGTCTTCGAGGAAATGAACCTGCCGGACGGCAAGTCCAACAAGGGCCGCGTCCAGGCCTATGACGGCCCGATCCACATCGCCGACGCCGCCAACTATTTGATGTTCCACAAGCCGGAACTCGGCATCAAGGACCCGTACGAATTGAACGAAGACCAGTACAAGGCAGCGCTCGAGCTGCTGCGTGTTCAGCGGACGCTGGTCGGCCGCTACTGGCATGACGCCGCCATCCAGGTCGACGACTTCCAGAACGAAGGCGTCGTCGCTTCCGGTTCGTGGCCTTACCAGGTCAACACGCTGGTTGCCGCCAAGAAGCCGGTCGCCTCGACCGTGCCGGAAGAAGGCGTCACCGGCTGGGCCGACACCACCATGATGGAGGCCGACGCCGCGCATCCCAACTGCGCCTATATGTGGCTTGAGCATTCGCTGTCGCCCAAGGTGCAAGGCGATGTCTCGGCCTGGTTCGGCTCGCTCCCCGTGGTGCCCGCTGCCTGCAAGGGCAACGAGCTGCTCGGCGAGGAAGGCTGCAAGACCAACGGCTACGAGAACTTCGACAAGATCAAGTTCTGGAAGACGCCGGTCTCGAAGTGCGCCACCCAGAACGACCAGTGCGTGCCCTACTACCGCTGGGTGTCCGACTATATCGGCGTCATCGGCGGGCGGTGAGCTCCCTTAACCCTCCCCCTTGTGGGGAGGGTCGACGCGCAGCGTCGGGGTGGGGGCAACGCTGACGTCCGGTGCTAGTCACCCCACCCGCGGCTTCGCCGCGACCTCCCCCATCGAGGGGGAGGTGAAGTGCCGTGCCCGCTGGCCTGATTGGTGGCGGCAAGAGCTATTTCGACGAACCACAAACCGGCAACAGACGGACAGCCCATGACATCGGCCGTTTCCTTCCAGAAAGTCTCTCGCCATTTCGGCAGCGTGCGCGCCGTCGATGCGGTCGATCTCGACATCGTGCCCGGCGAGTTCTTCGCCATGCTCGGTCCGTCGGGGTCAGGCAAGACGACCTGCCTGCGCCTCATCGCCGGCTTCGAGCAGCCGACATCGGGCTCGATCTCGATCTTCGGCGAACGCGCCGAGGGCGTGCCGCCCTATCGCCGCAACGTCAACACCGTGTTCCAGGACTACGCGCTGTTTCCGCATTTGAACGTGCTCGACAATGTCGGCTACGGGCTGATGGTCAAGGGCATCGCCAAGCCGCAACGACAGAAGGCGGCGGAAGAAGCGCTGTCGCTGGTGCGCCTGCCGGGCTATGGCGCCCGCCGTCCCGGCCAGCTCTCCGGCGGCCAACGCCAGCGCGTCGCGCTGGCCCGTGCGCTGGTCAACCAGCCCAAGGTGCTTTTGCTCGACGAGCCGCTCGGCGCGCTCGACCTCAAGCTGCGCGAGAACATGCAGGAAGAGCTGAAGTCGCTGCAGAAGGCGCTCGGCATCACCTTCGTCTTCGTCACCCATGATCAGGGCGAAGCGCTGTCGATGGCCGACCGCGTTGCCGTCTTCAATGACGGCAAGATCATGCAGATCGGCACGCCGGAAGAAATCTACCAGCGGCCCAGGACACGCTTCGTCGCCGATTTCGTCGGCTCCTCCAATGTGTTGCCGCCGGATTTCGTCCACCGCTATTCCGGTGAGCACCGCTGGGGCAGCCTGCGTCCCGAATCCATCCGCATCGGCAGCATTGCGAAAGGCGAAGGGGTTGCCGCGCGCCTGGTCGGAACCAACTATCTCGGCGCTACCACAAAACTGGCGTTGGACGCTGATGGCCTGAGGCTGCACGCCATCGTGCCGGCCGGCACGAAACTGCCGGCGGAAGGCGAAGCGGTGGTGCTGACCTTCAACCGCGAGCATTTGCATTTGATGGACGAGCCGGCATGATTGAGGTTTGCGCCAAGCACCCCCCTCTGTCCTGCCGGACATCTCCCCCTCAAGGGGGGAGATTGGCTGTTCCTCCCGGTTTCGCCAATCTTCAACGTTGGGGATTTGGCGGGGCAGCGAACCTGCTGATCTCCCCCCTTGAGGGGGAGATGTCCGGCAGGACAGAGGGGGGTGTGAAGGAACGCTGCCTCTCACGGTTCCTTCAGCACGCGAGCGCCCCATGACCATCGCCGCGCTCGACTCAACCACCGCCCCCGCCATCCTGCCCGGCAGCGGCGGCGTGCGCGGTGCGCTGTCCGACCTGTTCTGGCGCAAGCCGCAACTCCTGCTGTTCCTCATGTTGGCGCCGCCGGTGCTGTGGCTCGGCGTCGTCTATATCGGTTCGCTGTTCGCACTTCTGGCGCAGAGCTTCTTCTCGATCGACGAATTTTCCGGCCTCATCAACCATGAGTTCACGCTGAAGACCTATGGCGACCTGTTCCAGCCCGCCAATCTCGACATCATCCTGCGCACGGTGACGATGGCGGTTCTGGTCACGCTGGCCTCCGCCGTCATCGCCTTCCCCATTGCCTATTACGCGGCGCGCTATGCCCGCGGCCGGTGGAAGGCGCTGTTTTATCTCGGAATCATGCTGCCGCTGTGGTCGAGCTACCTCGTCAAGATCTACGCTTGGAAGTTGATCCTCGCCAAGGAAGGCATTCTGACCTGGCTGCTGGCCAAATTGCATCTGCTTTGGATGCTCGATGGCTGGCTGTCGCTGCCGGTCGTCGGCGGCAATTCCCTGTCGGTCTCCGCCACCGGAACCTTCATCGCCTTCGTCTATGTCTGGCTGCCGTTCATGATCCTGCCGGTGCAGGCGGCGTTGGAGCGCGTGCCCGGCAATCTGGTCGAGGCGTCCTCCGATCTCGGGGCGTCGCCGGGCCAGACCTTCCGCAACGTGCTGTTCCCGCTGGCGCTGCCCGGCATCGTCGCCGGCTCGATCTTCACCTTCTCGCTGACGCTGGGCGACTACATCATCCCGCAGATCATCGGCACGTCGCGGCTGTTTATCGGCCAGGCCGTCTATTCGCAGCAGGGCACAGCCGGCAACATCCCGCTCGCCGCCGCCTTCACCGTCGTGCCCATCGTCATCATGGGTTTCTATCTCTGGGGCGCCAAGCGCATGGGGGCCTTCGATGCGCTCTGACGGTTCGCAATCCGCCCCGCTCGGCCTCAAGATCGCAGCCGCTTGCGGCCTGCTCTTCCTGCACCTGCCGATCCTGCTGATCTTCGTCTATGCCTTCACCACGGAAGAGAAGAGCTTCGTCTGGCCGCCGCCGGGGCTGACCACGCAATGGTTTGCCGTCACCTGGAACCGCCCTGATGTCTGGCAGGCGCTGTCGCTGTCGGTCCGCGTCGCCGTCATCTCGACGGCGATTGCCTTGATCCTGGGCACGCTGTGCGCCGCCGCCGTGTCGCGGACGAAATTCTTCGGCCGCGAGACCATCTCGCTGCTCGTCATCCTGCCGATCGCACTGCCCGGCATCATCACCGGCATCGCATTGCGCTCCGCCTTCTCGCTCGCCGACATACCGTTCTCGTTCTGGACGATCGTGCTCGGCCACGCCACCTTCTGCGTTGTCGTCGTCTACAACAATGCGGTCGCCCGTTTCCGCCGGTCATCGGGCTCGATGATCGAGGCCTCGATGGATCTCGGCGCCGACGGCTTCCAGACCTTCCGGCACGTCGTGCTGCCCAACATCGCCACCGCTCTGCTTGCCGGGGGGATGCTCGCCTTCGCGCTCTCCTTCGACGAGGTCATCGTCACCACCTTCACCGCCGGCCAGCAGCAGACAGTGCCGATCTGGATGCTGGAAGAGCTGATCCGCCCACGCCAGCGTCCGGTCACCAATGTCGTCGCCATGGTCGTGGTGCTGGTGACGCTGCTGCCCATCCTTGCCGCCTATTACCTGACCCGCGACGGCGACCAGATCGCCGGTTCGGGCAAATGAAGAACAGCGAATAGGGAGTAGCGAATAGCGAATAGGGGAGATTGCACGACCAGCCCTGTTCGCTACTCGCTATTCGCTACTCGCTCCTGACCGAGGAGAACCTGCATGGACACCCAGATGCTGATCGGCTCGAGCTTCGAGAACGGCACCGAGACCGAGGAGCCGATTCTGAATCCAAAGACCGGGGCGACCATTCTCAACCTGCCTGAAGCCAGCCAGGCGCAGATCGAGGCGGCTGTTACTGCCGCCGAGCGAGCGTTCGTCTTGTGGTCACGCACAACGCCGGCGCAGCGCTCCGGCTATCTCCTCAAGATCGCCGACCGCATCGAGGCCAACGCGCGGGAGTTCGCGGCGCTCGAGGCGCTGAATTGCGGCAAGCCGATCAACGCCGTGCTCAATGACGAAATCCCGGCGATCGTCGACTGCTATCGCTTCTTTGCCGGCGCGGTACGTTCAATGCCGGGCGTGGTCGCCGGCGAATATCTGCCCGGCCACACCTCGATGGTGCGGCGCGACCCGATCGGCATCGTCGCTTCCATCGCGCCGTGGAACTATCCACTGATGATGATGGCCTGGAAGCTGGCGCCGGCCATTGCCGGCGGCAACACCGTCGTCTTCAAGCCGTCGGAGCAGACGCCGCTGACGGCGCTGAAGCTGGCCAGGATCCTGGCCGAGGTTCTGCCCGAGGGCGTCGTCAATGTCGTGCTCGGCCGCGGCGACAGCGTCGGCAACACGCTGATTAATCACGCCAAGGTCAACATGATTTCGATCACCGGCGACGTCGCCACAGGCAAGAAGGTGCTGCAGGCCGCCGCCAAGTCGGTCAAGCGCACGCATCTGGAACTCGGCGGCAAGGCGCCGGTCATCGTTTTCGACGACGCCGACCTCGGCGCCGTGGTCAACGGCCTGCGCGCTTTCGGCTACTACAATGCCGGGCAGGATTGTACAGCCGCTTGCCGCATCTATGCCGGCAAGAAGATCTACGACAAGCTCGTCGCCGATCTCTCTTCTGCCGTCTCGACCATCAAATACAACCAGCCCGATGACACCGAAAACGAAATCGGGCCGCTGATCTCGCGCCGCCAGCGCGATCGCGTCTCGAGCTTCGTCGAGCGCGCTTCGGAACTGAAGCACATCGAGATCACCACCGGCGGCAAGCCCGGCGAAGGCTCCGGCTTCTATTACCAGCCGACGGTGGTTGCCGGCGCGCTGCAGGAAGACGAGATCGTGCGCCGCGAAGTGTTCGGTCCGGTCGTCTCCATCACCCGCTTCTCCGAAATCGATGAAGCCGTGAACTGGGCCAATGACAGCGACTACGGCCTGGCATCCTCGGTGTGGACCAAGAACGTCTCGCGCGCCATGGCGACGGCCGCCCGTCTGCAATATGGCTGCACCTGGATCAACACCCATTTCATGCTGACCAACGAGATGCCGCATGGCGGGTTGAAGCAGTCTGGCTACGGCAAGGACATGTCTCTCTATGCGCTGGAGGATTATACCGCCGTTCGTCATGTGATGGTGGCGCATGGGTAGAGGCCGCCACTATCTCTAAAATATTCGCCACCGCGTTTTCTGTATATTAATCGTGAGTTACTTTTGCGGTACGGCGGGAGTTCACGATTTACTGAATATTCAACCTGAACGAGCAGCCTCTTGCCGGGAAACCGCGCGGCGAGGGGTTTGCGCATGAACACGACCAAGATCAAGCTGGTACTCATTGCCGGCTTCTGTCTGCTGATCGCTGTGTTCGGCGGCAAGGACATGATCAAGAAGAGCGGCTGGCCCGAGGCGCCTGCTGAAATCCTCGCGGTCAATGTCGAATGCGACATGGAATCGACCACCCACAAGATTGTCTACAAGACCGTCAGCACCGCCACGATCCCGTGCGAACTGGTGGATGCGTTCAAGACGGTTCATGCTGACAAAGAGTGGAAGGTGACCCAGAAATTCACCGGCACCTTGCGCGTCGGCACCGGCGCCGACGCCGTCGAGGCCACGATGGAGCTGAACAAGAACGGTGCCCGCGAACCGCAGGTCGGCGACAAGCTCACCGTCGTCCAGAACCCCGCCAACCCCACCCAGATCGAACGCACCGGCATGACCGGCACCCGTTTGACGATCGTCATTGGGGCTGGACTGCTCGGCGCGTTGCTTCTCTATCTTGCTTTCAAACCCCGCCGGCGGATGTCGACCTCCGCCGTGGCGGGCAACCCTGCCGGAGATGCCGGCGCGGACCAGCGCGCGCGCCAGGCCGACGCCTTGATAGCGGCGGCCCTGGCCAAGCAGGCCACATTGCCCAATCAGCCGGCACGTGTCGCGGCTGCCGGATTGGCCAGGGAAGGGCGGTTTTCCGGGCAGCGGACGAGTTTCGGCCGCCGCAACTGATGGCCGAAAACTGCTGCACCTGCCACGGCTACTCCACGATGCGGTAGATGTTCCAAAGGCTGGTGCCTGAAACGACGTAGGGCTCCATCTCCTTGCCCCATTTGGCGTGCGCGTCGATCTTGCCGATCCTGGCGAAGAATCCCTCCAACTGGGCAAGGCTTTCGACCTGATGATGCGATTCGACCGTCGCTTCCCGAGCTCCGACCGAACCGGTCATGATCTGGAACTCGAGATCGGCAATGCCGACCTGAGAGCCGATCTCGCGTTCCCATTTCTTCAACAGGTCGAGTACGGTCTGCTTGTGCCCGAACTTGGCGTCGATCTGCCATCTGGCGCTGAACATTTTTGTCTCCTCCAGTTTTGCGGCCCAAACCGCGGTTGATCTTTTCGCGGTGCAACTACTCGTCCCAGGCCTGCACGACGGTCTGTCGTGCAATCCGCCCATTCTTCAGCTCCAGCATCGCCGCGCAGAACACTTTCGTTCCGTCCGGATAGGCGCAGGCCTGGGTGAAGGCGAGATTGTCGCCATCGGCGATGGTGGTGTCGACCTTGTGGGTCATCGCCCGGCTGCAGATGTCGTCCCAGAACGTGCTGATCGCCGCCCGGCCGCGGATCTCGCGCGGCTTGCTCGGCGGATTGTTGCGGTCGATCACCCGCACCAGTGCGTCGTCGGCATAGAAGCTCGCCAGCATCCTGCCGTCCCGTCCTTCGATCGCTTTCTTGATCGCCGCGCCGTCCACGCTTTGCGTCTTTGTCAGCATTTCTTCCTCCATGGCCCGTCGATCGGGCGGTTGATGATCAAGCACTGCCCGGCGGCACCGCCCGGCATTTTATTTCACTGCGACTTGGCTTTGACGGCTGCGAACACGCCGTCGGTCTGCTGTTTGAACGTCGCGAAATTGACCTGGCTGCCGTTGAGCATCGTCGACCAGTGACGCACGATGGCCGCCATCGCGATCGCCTCCTTGATCTCCTCATCGGTCGCGCCGTTGAGCTTGGCGGCCTCGGTGTGGAAATAGATGCAGTACTGGCAGGGGATCTGCGAGGCGACGGCCAGCCCCAGCAGTTCCTTGGTCTTGCCGTCGAGCGCGGTCTTGGGGTTGAGCTGCACACCCTTGATCTCGGCCCAGGCGCCGGCAACGGCGACATCGGGCAGCGTCTTGAACATGTCCGGCACCGAGCCGAGCGTCGCCTCGATGTCCTTGTAGGCGGCGGCCGCCGAGGCATCCTCGGCCCTGGCGGGAGCGATCGTGAACAGCGCGCCAACGCCTGCCGCTATCACCAGCGATTTGATCGACCTGTTTGACTTCAGCATTGCATCCTCCGTTCGCAGTGCCTTTCCCGGCGACATCCGCCTGGCCTGCATGGAGAGAATTGGTACGCCTCGACCCCACCTGGCCGCTTCGCCCGAAAGCGCCATGGTCCCTATGGCCCGTCCGGGCCAGCCTGCCTGGCGGAAAATGCCGCTGCCGCCGCCCGTGACGGCAAATCGAGCTTCAGCAATATGTTGGCGACATGACGCTTGACCGTATGCTCGCTGAGCCTCAGCTCGGCGGCGATCGCGGCATTGCTCTTGCCGTCGGCGATCAGGATCACCACCTCGCTTTCGCGCGCCGTCAGTTGAGCCGGCTCGGCGGGTTTCGCCTTGGGGCGGCAGGCCGGCTCCAGGTGCTGTTCCGACGTTGCCTGGACCAGCGCCAGCGGCTCGTCCAGCTCATCCACCGTGACACGCCCGGCATCGATGAAATGCAGGCCGGACCCCGCCGCCAGATCGGCGGCCAGCCGCGACGCCAGAATATCGCCGCGCCCGGCATGGGCGGCGATCTGCATCGTCACCCGTGCCATCAGCCCCACCGGCGGCCCGCGCATTTCGACCTCACCGACATGGGCGCCCTGGGCGCTTGCAATGCCCATATGTTGCGCCGCATCGCGCAGTGCCGCCGCGCAGCGTATGGCCCGCGCCGGCCCGTCGAAGCGCGAGATCATCAATTCGCCATGGATGCCGGCGACGCGTCCGCCATGACGGCCGACCAGCTGCCGCCAGCTCTCCTGGAAGCGCTCGCTACGTTCGCTCCACATGCGGTCGCCAACCCGCGCCGTGTCGTAGATGCGTGTCGCCAGAAGAGCGGCAAGCACGCGCTCCGCTTCGGCCACGGCACGCTCGCCGGTCAGGAATTCCTCGATCAGGTCCGCCACCCGGTCGACATCGCCGGTCCAGATCGGGTGGTCGCGCCCGGGGACCTCGACCAGTCGCGCATTCGAGATGTTTTTCGCCAGGAAGCGGCTGGCGTCCGGGTCGACCCGCGCGTCGTTGCGGCGATGAATGAGCAGTGTCGGTGCGCCGATCGCCGAAAGCACGCCGCGCACATCGATTCCGGCATTCATCCGGGCAAGGGCTGCCGCTGCCGTCGGACTGGCCGACAGCCGCTCGAAGCGGGCCCACCACTGGGTGAAATGCGCATCATCTACCCGGCCGGGAGCGAAGTTGGGCAGTGTGGCGCCCGTGCCCCATTCCGTGCCGGCCGTCGCGATGAAGGCCTCGAGGCGCTCCGGCGACATCACCCATTTGTGGAAATGCGCATAACCGCCATAGAGCGCCAGCGCTCGTGTCCGTTCCGGATAGGTGGCGGCAAACAACATTGCCATCGGCGCGCCTTCCGAAGCGCCGAGCAAGGCCGCGCGGCCGCTGCCGGTGGCATCCATCACCGCGCGCACATCGTCCATGCGGGTTTCGAGGCTGGGCAGGTGGCGTGGGTCGACGCGGTCGGACAGGCCGGTGCCGCGCTTGTCGAACAGGATCAGCCGCGAGAACGCCGAGAGCCGTTTCAAGAGCCTGGCGTAGCCCTCGTCTTCCCAATGCAGGTCGAGATTGGAGATGAAGCCGGGCACGAAAACCAGGTCGAACGATCCCTGGCCGACCACCTGATAGGCGATCCGCACGTCGCCGCTGAGGGCATATCGCGTCTCGATCGGCCTCACGTTGCTATCCCGCCCGGCCAGACGATTTCTGATCGCCGACCATAGCAGACGCCTGGCGGATGCGGCAGCCAAACTTTAGAAGACAGGAATATAGCCCGCGGCGAACCGTGTTCGCCCGCCATTTCTGGGGGAGGCTATTTCTGGGGAGCGGCGCTCTCTGCACCCGTGGGTTGGACGTAGCCGATGCTCACATCGGCCTGCTCCTCGGTCTTCGGCCGCTTGATCCTGGCCGAGGCCACGACGACGAGTTCGTCAAAACCTTCGCCGCCGCTGTCCAGCATCTCGAAGAACTGCCGGCGCATCCTGGGCTCCCAGAACTTGTTGATGTGCTCGGCCACGCCCGCCACACCTTCCTCGCGGGGCCTTGAATGGAAGAAGGCGGCGATCTGGTTGGCCATGCGCACCAGCTTTTCCCCGGTGCTCGTGATGTGTTCTTCGTCATGCGACATGCTGGGCAACTCCCAAGACCACCCGTTCCGGGTGGGTGAAAACATCGAAATCGTCGCCGCGCACCAGCGCCACCAGCGTCATGCCGGCCTCTTCGGCGGTGCGGATGGCAAGGGCTGTCGGCGCCGACACGGCGATGATGAAGGCGGAGCCGATCGCCGCCGTTTTCTGCACCATCTCCACCGAGACGCGTGATGTCACCACCACCGCGCCCGATGCACCGTCAATGCCGGCCTTGGCCAGCGCGCCGGCCAGTTTGTCCAGCGCATTGTGCCGGCCGACATCCTCGCGCGCCATGACGATGCCTTTGCCGGGAATGTAGAAGCCCGCTGCATGCACGGCGCCGGTTTCTGAATGTAGAGGCTGCACCTTGGACAAAAGCTTTACCGAACGGGTGATATCGTCGGCTTCAAGCGTAAGCTTGGACGCACCAACCTTGTCGACCGAGCGCATCGCTTCCTCAATCGATTCGATGCCGCACAGCCCGCAGCCAACCGGCCCGGCCAAGCGCCGGCGCCGCGTCTCGAAGCGCGTATTGGCCTGGTCCTTCAGCCGGATCTGGATATCGATGCCGGCGCCATGGTCCTCGACCTCGATCGCATCGATTTCGTCAGGCAAGGCTATGATGCCTTCGGTCAGAGAGAAGCCGAGCGCGAAATCCTCGAAATCGGCCGGGCTCGCCATCATCACCGCATGGGTGGTGCCGGCAAAGGAGAACGCCACCGGCGTCTCCTCCGGCACCATGCGGTTGGCCGATGTCGTGCCGCTGGCGCGGTGGGCAAGGCGAGAGATTTGGGTGGTGGCTTGGCGTTTTCGGGTCACGAGGCGCGCCCCTCTGCCCTGTCCGTCCTTAGCAGTAGCTGTGGAGGCTCGCGCCTTTCCTCTCCCCCGTCGACCGGGGGAGAGGTGTCAAGCGAAGCATGACGGACGGGGGGTCGACTGCTCGCCAGATAGGCCGGTTTGCCTGCTCTTTGGGTTGTGCGCGACTTTCGACGGCTGCGTGTTGCGGGGCCGGCTTCCCCCACTCCGTCGCCGCTTCGCGGCGCCACCTCTCCCCCCTCCGGAGGGAGAAGAAAGGCGCCATTCGGCATAAGCTCGCGTCCTTCCTGACGGAGTAGGGGTCGACCAACCGTCAAGATTGAAGCTCTTATTGTCGAACGCCGTGGCAAGACTACTCCGCCGCTTCCAGCTTTGCGATGCGGCGGCTCTGCTCGGCCTGCTCGTTATAATCGCGCTGCCAGTCCGAAGGCCCGTTGGAGGCGCCGACCTGCACCGCGGTCACCTTGTACTCCGGGCAGTTGGTCGCCCAGTCCGAGAAGTCGGTGGTGATGACGTTGGCCTGCGTGTCGGGATGGTGGAAGGTCGTGTAGACCACACCTGGCGACACCCGGTCGGTGATCAGCGCACGCAGCGTCGTCTCACCCGAACGGCTGGTCAGCCGCACCCAGTCGCCATCGCGCAGGCCGCGGTTCTCGGCATCGTGCGGATGGATCTCCAGCCGGTCCTCCGAGTGCCACATGACGTTTTCGGTGCGCCTTGTCTGTGCACCGACATTGTACTGGCTGAGGATGCGACCGGTGGTCAGCAGCAACGGGAAACGCGGCCCGGTCCGCTCGTCGGTCGCCACATATTCTGTGCGGATGAACTTGCCCTTGCCGCGCACGAAGCCGTCGATATGCATGATCGGCGTGCCGAGCGGCGCCTTCTCGTTGCAGGGCCATTGCACCGATCCGACACGGTCGAGCAGATCGAAGGAGACACCGGCGAAGCTTGGCGTCGTTTTGGCGATCTCGTCCATGATTTCGGAGGGATGCTGGTAGTTCCAATCCAGCCCGATCGCGCGGGCAAGCTCCTGTGTCGCTTCCCAGTCGGCATAGCGCGCCTTCGGCTCCAGCACCTTGCGCACCATGTTGATGCGGCGCTCGGCATTGGTGAAGGTGCCGTCCTTTTCCAGGAAGGTCGAGCCCGGCAGGAAGACATGCGCGTAGTTCGCTGTCTCGTTGAGGAACAGGTCGTGCACGACGACGCATTCCATCGCCGCCAGGCCGGCCGCGACATGCTTGGTATCAGGGTCCGACTGCAGGATGTCCTCGCCCTGGATGTAGATGCCCTTGAAGGAGCCGTCGACGGCGGCATCCAGCATGTTGGGAATGCGCAGGCCCGGTTCGTCGTCGAGCTTCACCCCCCACAACGTCTCATAGATGTCGCGCACCGCCTCGCCGGAGATGTGGCGGTAGCCCGGCAGTTCATGCGGGAACGAGCCCATGTCGCAGGAACCCTGCACGTTGTTCTGGCCGCGCAGCGGGTTCACGCCGACGCCGGGACGGCCGATATTGCCCGTCGCCATGGCAAGGTTGGCGATAGCCATAACCGTGGTCGAACCCTGGCTGTGTTCGGTCACGCCGAGGCCGTAATAAATCGCGCCATTGCCGCCCTTGGCATAGAGCCGCGCAGCACCTCGGATCAGTTCGGGATCGACGCCGGACAGCTTGCCCACGATTTCGGGGCTGTTTTCCGGCAAGGCGACGAAAGAAGCCCAATCCTGGAACTCCGCCCAGTCGCAGCGATCGCGGATGAAGGCTTCGTCGAAAAGCCCTTCGGTAACGATGACATGCGCCAGCGCCGTCAGCACCGCCACGTTGGTGCCCGGCTTCAGCGGCAGGTGATAGTCGGCCTCGATATGCGCCGACTTGACCATTTCGGTGCGGCGCGGATCGAGCACGATCAGCTTGGCGCCCTGGCGCAACCGCTTTTTCAGCCGCGAGGCGAACACCGGGTGCGCGGAAGCCGGATTGGCGCCGATGATGACGGCGACATCGGTGAAATCGACGGAATCGAAATCCTGCGTGCCGGCCGAGGTGCCATAGGTCTGGCCGAGGCCGTAGCCGGTCGGCGAGTGGCAGACGCGCGCGCAAGTGTCGACATTGTTGTTGCGGAAGCCTTGGCGCACCAGCTTCTGGACGAGATAGGTCTCTTCATTCGTGCAGCGCGAGGACGTGATACCGCCGATCGAGGTGCGGCCGTATTGATACTGGATACGGCGGAATTCCTTGGCCGTATGGGCGATGGCCTCTTCCCAGCTCACCTCGCGCCAGGGATCGCTGACCTTTTCCCGGATCATAGGCGACAGGATGCGGTCCTTGTGGGTGGCATATCCATAGGCGAAACGGCCCTTCACGCAGGAGTGGCCGTGGTTCGCCTTGCCGTCCTTGTAGGGCATCATGCGAATGACTTCGTCGTCCTTCACTTCGGCCTTGAACGAGCAGCCGACGCCGCAATAGGCGCAGGTGGTGACGGCGGAGCGCTCGGGCATGCCTTTCTCAAGCACGGTCTTTTCACGCAGCGCATCGGTCGGACAGGCCTGCACGCAGGCGCCGCAGGATACGCATTCGGAGGCGATGAAATCCTCGTGCATGCCGGCGACCATGCGCGATTCGAAACCGCGGCCCTCGATCGTCAGCGCGAAGGTGCCCTGCACCTCCTCACAGGCCCGCACGCAGCGCGAGCACACGATACATTGCGCCGGATCATAGGTGAAATATGGGTTGGACTCGTCGCGGGCGATGTAGTCGACCGCCAGCGAGCCATGGCCGGGCGCGACGCCGTTTTCCTGCTTGACGTGGTTGCGGCCCTCGATGCCGAAGCGGTTCTCGGTCAGGCCGACCGATTTCGCCACAACGTCGAACTCGCTGGCGCCGGTGCCGGCCTTCTCGTTCCAGCCGGTCGGGTGGTCGGAGACGTAAAGCTCCATGACACCGCGGCGGATGGCGTCGAGCCGCTCGGATTGCGTGCGCACCACCATGCCTTCGCCGACGGGCGTCGTGCAGGATGCCGGCGTGCCGCCGCGCCCGTCGATCTCGACCAGGCAGACGCGGCAGGAGCCGAACGAGTCCAGCATGTCCGTGGCGCAGAGTTTTGGGATCTCGACCCCGCCTTCCATCGCCGCGCGCATGATCGACGTACCCTCCGGCACGCTGATGCTGCGGCCGTCGACGATCAGCGTAACCTGCTTTTGCGCCTTCGATTCCGGGGTTCCGTAATCGAGTTCTTCGATGAGTGTCGGGAAGTCGGCCTTGATATTCATCTGCCAGCTCCTATTCAGCAGCCACGCGCGCCGGCGCGGGCTTGAAATCTTCGGGGAAATGGGTGATCGAGCTCATCACCGGATAGGGCGTGAAGCCGCCCAGCGCGCAGAGCGATCCGAACTTCATCGTGTTGCAGAGATCGGTGACCAGTGCCAGGTTCTTCTCCGGCTCGATGCCGGCGGCAAGCCGGTCGATGGTCTCCACCCCGCGTATCGAGCCGATTCGGCAGGGCGTGCACTTGCCGCAGCTTTCGATGGCGCAGAACTCCATGGCAAAGCGCGCCTGCTTCAGCATGTCGGCCGTGTCGTCGAACACGGTGATGCCGGCATGGCCGATCAGCCCGTCGCGCTTCGCGAACTCTTCGTAGTCGAACGGCGTGTCGAACAGGCCGCGCGGGAAATAGGCGCCGAGCGGGCCGCCGACCTGCACCGCCTTCACCGGGCGACCTGTGGCCGTACCGCCGCCGATATCGTCGACGATCTCGCCCAGCGTCATGCCGAACGCCGCCTCGAACAGGCCGCCGAACTTGACGTTGCCGGCGATCTGTATCGGGATCGTGCCGCGCGAGCGGCCCATGCCGAAATCCTTGTAGAAGGCAGCACCCTTGTCCATGATGATGGGCACGGAGGCTAGGCTGATGACGTTGTTGATCACCGTCGGCTTGCCGAACAGACCCTGGATTGCCGGCAGCGGTGGCTTGGCTCGCACCACGCCGCGCTTGCCTTCAAGGCTGTTCAGCAGCGAAGTTTCCTCGCCGCAGACATAGGCGCCGGCGCCGACGCGGATTTCCATGTCGAAGGCGTTGGGCGAACCCAGCACGCTGACGCCGAGCACGCCTGCCTTGCGGGCGACCTCGACAGCCTTGTTCATGACAGCCACCGCATGCGGATATTCCGAGCGGATATAGACGAACCCCTTGGTCGCGCCGGTGGCGATGCCGGCAATCGTCATGCCTTCGATGAGCACGAAGGGGTCGCCCTCCATGATCATGCGGTCGGCAAAGGTGGCGCTGTCGCCCTCGTCGGCATTGCAGACGATGTATTTGCGGTCAGATGTCGTATCGAGCACCGTCTTCCACTTGATGCCGGTCGGGAAGCCGGCGCCGCCGCGGCCGCGCAAGCCCGATTCCGTGACCTGTTTGACGATGTCGAGCGGCGCCATGGCCACCGCGTTCTGCAGGCCCCTCAGCCCGCCCAGTGACTTGTAGGCGTCGAGCGATAGCGGGTCGTTGATGCCGCAACGCGCGAACGTCAGGCGCGTCTGTTTGGCCAGGAACGGGATCTTGTCGGGCGCGCCCAGCCAGCGCTTGTGATGGCCGCCAGTGAGAAAGCCGCTGTCGAACAGGCTCTTGACGTCCGATGGCTTGACCGGCCCGTAAGCGACGCGGCCCTTTTCGGTCGCGACCTCGACCATCGGTTCGAGGAAATAGGCGCCGCGCGAGCCGTTGCGGACGATCTTGGCCTCGACGCCCCGTTCAGCCAGTTCCGCACGAACAGCCTTGGCGACCTTTTCGGCGCCGAGCGCCAGCGCGCCGGAGTCACCTGGAATGTAGATGCGCGGGATCATGAGCGTACCTCCCCGACGATCTCTTCGATCTTCTCGTCATCGAGCCGCCCGATCACCTCACCATCCAGCATCGCCGACGGTGAACAGGCGCACAGACCGAGGCAATAGACAGGCTCAAGTGTAACCGATCCGTCGCGGGTGGTCTCATGGAAATCGATGCCCAACAACTGCTTGACCTTTGCGGCGATCGCATCCGAACCCATCGACTGGCAGGCTTCCGCCTGGCAGAGCTTGAGCACATGCCGGCCAGCCGGCCGGGCACGGAAATCATGATAGAAGGTCACGACGCCATGCACTTCGGCCCTCGACAGGTTCAGCCCATCGGCGATGACGGGCACGGCGTCCTGCGGCACGTGGCCAAATTCTTCCTGGATCTCGTGCAGGATCGGCAGCAGGGGGCCTTCGAGGCCCTTCAACTCCTGGATGATCGCCGCCGTGCGCGACTGTATCTCGGTACTTGCAGGCTGCATCGTCACGCAGCGCCCTCCCTATCGTAGCGATCGATGCATATAATCGTCCAAAGGCATGAAGCGGTTTTGGAACAACGACATGCCTACGCCGCTTAATCGCTAAGTGCTTAAGAAATCAGAGAAAACCTCTGAAATCAATAAAGCGGTTTCGTTGCACGATAGAAAATTTCTATCGCGCCGATTGACCAGTTATGACTAGCTCAGCGATTGGCGCGGAAATCGTCTGCCAGCGCCATCGCCTCGTCCAGCAGCGCCTGCACCAGCGGCGTGTGCGGTTCGCGCGGCGCGGCGACCAGCCCGACCGTGTGGCTGGCATCCGGTTCGACGATCGGAATGGCCCGGATCGGCTCGGAAAAACCGAATGTTTCCGCCAGGTTGAGCGGCATGATCGACGACCATTTGCCTGTCCGTATGTGGGAGAACAGCACGATCATCGAGTTGGATTCCAGTGTCGGCCGCACCTGCACGCCGGCCTCGGCCAGATGCTGGTCGATGATGCGGCGGTTCTGCATGTCCGGCGTCAACAAGCAGAGCGGCAGCTGGCTGATTTCGGCCCATGTCACTTTGTCGCGATCCGAATAGGGATTTCCGACCGCCGTGATCAGCTGGTAGCGCTCGTCATAGAGCGGCACGCTGGTCACCCGTCCGAGAGGCTCGTTGTCGAGATAGGTGATGCCGGCATCGACGTCGAAATTGCCGAGCAGCGACAACACCTCGATCGAGGTGCGCGACAGGATAGAGAAGGTGACGCCCGGATGCTTCTCGCGAAATGGCGTCGTAAGCCGCGCCACCATGGCGAGGGCGGTTGGGATGGCGGCAATACGGATACGCCCGGACAGGCCATGTCGCGCCGCCCGCATCTCTTCGCGCATGGTCCTGGAATCGCCGACGATGCGACGCGCCCACACCAGCACCTGCTTGCCTTCCGGCGTCAGCCCCTGAAAGCGCGAACCGCGATTGACCAGCATGACGCCGAGCTGGCCCTCCAGCTGCTTGATCCCGGCCGACAAGGTCGGCTGCGTGACGCCGCACGCTTCCGCCGCCCGGCCGAAATGCTCCTCCTTGGCCAGCGCGATGAAGAATTCGAGCTTGTCGATCATACCATCCGTCCGTTCGTTGCGCGCAAGGTCGGGGAAATTGCCTTTCGCCGCAAGCTCTACCCGCAATTGGCCATGCATCCACATCTTTGGGCCGGCTGGCTGTTTCCCCCGGCCGAACACGGCGCTATGTGGTTGGATGGAATACGAGGAGATCGGACATGCTGGGCTGGTTCCGCAAGCTTTTGCCGCGCGAAGATCGCTTCTTCGACCTCTTTGAACGGCATTCCCGCACCGTGGTCGGCGGCGCCGAGGCGCTGGAGCAGCTCCTGCAGGGCAAGGACATCGATCGTTGGTGCCAGAAGATCATCGATCTCGAGGACGAGGCCGATCATATCACGGCCGAAGTGCTGCTGGCGGTGCGGCGTTCCTTCATCACGCCCTTCGATCGCGGCGACATCAAGGACCTGATCCAGTCGATGGATGACGCCATCGACATGATGCACAAGACCGTCAAGACGGTGAAGCTGTTCGAAAAGAAGGAATTCGACCCGCTGATGCAGGAGATGGGCGGCGTCATCGTTGCCGCCTCCAGGCTGGTTGCCGAAGCGATCCCGCTGCTCAGCAAGGTCGGCACGCACACGGTACGCCTCAACGCCATCGCCGAAGAGGTGATGCGCGTCGAAAGCCGCGCCGACGATCTGCATGAGCAGGGATTGAAGGACCTGTTCAAGCGGCATGGCCGCAGCGATCCGATGGCCTACCTGATCGGCTCGGAGATCTACGGCCAGCTGGAGAAGGTGGTCGACCGCTTTGAGGACGTCGCCAACGAGATCAGCGGCATCGTCATCGAGAACGTTTAGGCAATGGAAGCCACCATCGCCTTTCCCGTGCTGATCGGCCTTGTCGCCGTCGCGCTGTTTTTCGATTTTCTCAACGGCCTGCACGATGCGGCGAACTCCATCGCCACCATCGTCTCCACCCGCGTGCTGAGACCACAATATGCGGTCCTGTGGGCGGCTTTCTTCAATTTCATCGCCTTCATGTTCTTCGGCCTTCACGTGGCTGAAACCGTGGGAAAAGGTATCGTCGACGTCAGCATCGTCACGCCGGCGGTGATCTTCTCGGCGCTCGTCGGCGCCATCGTCTGGAACATCGTCACCTGGATTGCCGGCATCCCGTCCAGCAGTTCGCATGCCCTGATCGGCGGGCTCGTCGGCGCCGGCGTTGCAAAGGCTGGGCCCGGCGCCATCGTCTGGACCGGGCTTGGCAAGACGGTCGCCGCAATCGTCGTGTCGCCGGCGACAGGGTTTGTTCTGGCGCTGGTCCTGATCCTGGCCGTTTCCTGGCTGTTCGTGCGCCAGACACCGTTCGCCGTCGACAGCACTTTCCGCGTCATGCAGTTCTTTTCGGCCTCGCTTTATTCGCTAGGGCACGGCGGCAACGACGCCCAGAAAACCATGGGCATCATCGCCGTGCTGCTCTATTCGCAAGGTATGCTCGGCGGGACGTTCTACGTGCCGCTGTGGGTCGTCCTCACCTGTCAGACAGCACTGGCGCTCGGCACTTTGTTCGGCGGCTGGCGCATCGTCCACACGATGGGCTCGAAGATCACCCGGTTGAACCCGATGCAGGGCTTCTGCGCCGAGACCGGCGGCGCCATCACCCTGTTTGCCGCCACCTGGCTTGGCGTTCCCGTGTCGACCACCCATACGATCACCGGGGCCATCATCGGTGTCGGCGCTGCCCGTCGCGTCTCGGCCGTGCGCTGGGGCATTGCCGGCAACATCGTCATCGCCTGGATCGTCACCTTGCCGGCCACGGCTGCAATTTCGGCGCTCACCTACCTTGCGGTTGGCCTGGCAAGGTGAGGCGGACACTGTGGTGCTTGGAGTCGCTGCCAATCTGCACTATCTGAGCCGCAGCCAAACGCCTTAGGAAACAATGCATGTCCGTCACCAAGGAAATCGTCACCGAGCGTCTGAAGACGGTCAACGGGCCGGACTTCACCGGCAACATCGTCGACCTCGGCATGGTTTCGGAGATTTTCATCGCCGATTCGAAAGTGTTTTTCTCGATCACCGTTCCCGCCGCCCGTGCACAGGAGATGGAGCCGCTGCGCGCCGCAGCCGAGCGTGTCGTCAAGGCGATCCCTGGTGTCGCCGGCGCCGTCGTCGCGCTGACGGCGGAGAAGAAGGGCGGCGGCATGGAGGCTCCGGTTGCGTCGCGTCCCGCGCCCAGGCCGGCACCCCCGGCTGCGCCAGCCGCGCCGCGCCCAGCTCCACACTCTCCAGCCCCGCACGCCCCGGCCTCGGAAAGGTCGGGCAAGCGCGGCGTGCCCGGCATCGAGGCGATCATCGCGGTGGCGTCCGGCAAGGGCGGCGTCGGCAAGTCGACCACCGCCGTCAACATCGCGCTTGGCCTCGCCGCCAACGGTTTGCGTGTCGGCGTGCTCGATGCCGATATTTATGGCCCGTCCATGCCCAGGCTGCTCAACATCCATGGCCGGCCGCAGACCGTCGACGGCAAGATCCTGAAACCGATGGAGAATTACGGCCTTAAGGTGATGTCGATGGGCTTCCTCGTCGACGAGGAGACGCCGATGATCTGGCGCGGTCCGATGGTGATGTCGGCGCTGACGCAGATGCTGCGCGAGGTCGAATGGGGCCGCCTCGACGTGCTCGTCGTCGACATGCCGCCCGGCACCGGCGACGCGCAGCTGACTATGGCCCAGCAGGTGCCGCTGGCCGGCGCCGTCATCGTCTCGACGCCGCAGGACCTGGCGCTGATCGACGCCCGCAAGGGATTGAATATGTTCAAGAAGGTCGACGTGCCGCTGCTCGGCATCGTCGAGAACATGAGCTATTTCATAGCCCCCGATACCGGCAAGCGCTACGACATCTTTGGCCATGGCGGGGCGCGGCGCGAGGCCGAGCGACTCGGCGTGACCTTCCTCGGCGAAGTGCCGCTGGAAATGGGCATTCGCGAAAGTTCTGATGAAGGCTCGCCCGTGGTGGCGTCGAAGCCAGACAGCGCCGAGGCGAAGATCTATCGCGGCATTGCTTCGAAGGTCTGGGACCGGGTCAACGAAGAACGCGGCGCGGCCGAAGCGGCGGTGCCGAACATCGTGTTCGAGTAGCTCGGATATCCCTCCCCCTTGAGGGGAGGGTGGCCCGAAGGGCCGGGTGGGGTCCGCGGTGACACGCTCGACGCTATTTCTTTACAAGTCGAGGCAGCTCAACTCAGGTTGAGGCGGTTGAGGCGACCCACCCGCCTCGCTTCGCGAGGCACCCTCCCCTCAAGGGGGAGGGGAACCCACCTTCTCACCAAAGCTTGAAAAAAACTGCCCGGCCAGCTTCTTCGAAGTCGATTCGATGAGCCGGCTGCCGAGTTGGGCGATCTTGCCGCCGACTTCGGCTTTGGCCGCGTATTTGAGGACCGTCGCATCCGGCCCGTCCGCCGTCAGCGTCACGTCGGCGCCACCCTTGGCGAAGCCGGCAATACCGCCCTTGCCCTCGCCCTGGATGGTGTAGGAGTGCGGCGGCTTCAGGTTCTTCAACGTCACCTCGCCGTTGAATATCGCCTTGATCGGTCCGATCTTCAGGACCACCGTCGCTGCCATTTCGGTCGGCGATTTCATCTCCAGGTTCTGGCAGCCGGGAATGGTCGCCTGCAAAACCTTCGGATCGTTCAGCGCGTCCCACACTTTCTGCAGGGGGGCGGCAATGCGTTCCTCGCCTTCGATCACCAAAGCCATCGATACCTCCCGGACAGACTTCGAAGGCCTAACGCACGGTCTGGTCTGTGTCTATCGCACCAAAGTCCGGTTGCGACGGTGCGCCCTCTTGCCTGCTTCCGCGCGTTGCCATATCGATTTGTCTTACAAATACGGAGACCATGATGGCAGGCGCCCCCACCGGAAAGAAGAAATTTCGCTCGCAGGAGTGGTTCGACAATCCCGACAATCCAGGCATGACCGCGCTCTACCTCGAGCGCTACCTGAACTATGGCCTGACGCGGGCCGAGCTGATGTCTGGCAAGCCGCTGATCGGCATCGCCCAGACCGGCTCGGATCTGTCGCCATGCAACCGCCATCATATCGAACTCGCCAAGCGCGTGCGCGAAGGCATCGTCTCGATGGGCGGCATCCCCTTCGAATTCCCGTGCCATCCGATCCAGGAGACCGGCAAGCGCCCGACCGCGGCACTCGACCGCAACCTTGCCTATCTCGGCCTGGTCGAAGTGCTTTACGGCTATCCGCTCGACGGCGTCGTGCTGACCATCGGCTGCGACAAAACCACGCCGGCGCTGCTGATGGCGGCGGCCACCGTCAATATTCCGGCCATAGCACTTTCGGTCGGACCGATGCTCAATGGCTGGCACAAGGGCAAGCGCACGGGATCGGGCACCATCGTCTGGGAATCGCGCCAGCGCCTCTCGGCCGGCGAGATCGACTATGACGAGTTCATGGACATCGTCGCCTCATCGGCGCCGTCGACCGGCTATTGCAACACCATGGGCACCGCCACCACGATGAACTCGCTGGCCGAGGCGCTCGGCATGCAATTGCCGGGCTCGGCTGCCATTCCGGCACCCTACCGCGAGCGCGGCCAGATCTCCTATGAGACGGGCAAGCGCATCGTCGAGATGGTGCATGAGGATCTGAAGCCATCCGACATCATGACGCGCAAGGCGTTCGAGAACGCCATTGTCGTCAATTCGGCGATTGGCGGCTCGACCAACGCGCCGATCCACCTCAACGCGATTGCCCGCCATCTCGGCGTGCCGCTCACCAATGACGACTGGCAGACGGTCGGCCTCCATGTGCCGCTCATCGTCAATCTGCAGCCATCGGGCGAATATCTCGGCGAGGACTATCATCATGCCGGCGGCGTGCCGGCTGTGGTGGCCGAACTGATGAAGGCCAAGCTGCTGCCTTATCCCGAAGCGATGACCGTCAACGGGAAATCGATCGGCGACAATTGCAAGGATGTCGCCAACGAGAACACCGACGTCATCCGCACCGTCGCCGAGCCGCTGAAGGCCAATGCCGGCTTCATTAATCTCAGCGGCAATCTGTTCGATTCCGCAATCATGAAGATGAGCGGCATCTCGCCGGAATTCCGCGAACGCTATCTCTCCAACCCGAACGACCCGGAAGCCTTCGAGGGCAACGCCATGGTCTTCGATGGTCCCGAGGACTACCACGCCCGCATCGACGATCCGGCGCAAGGCATCGACGAGCACACCATCCTGTTCATGCGCGGCGCCGGCCCAATCGGCTATCCCGGCGGCGCCGAGGTCGTCAACATGCAGCCGCCGGCCTATCTCATCAAGAAGGGCATTCACGCGCTGGCCTGCATCGGCGATGGCCGCCAGTCGGGCACATCCGGCTCGCCGTCTATCCTCAACGCTTCGCCGGAGGCCGCCATTGGCGGCGGCCTGGCGCTGCTCAAGACCGGCGACCGTGTGCGCATCGATTTACGGAAAGGCACTGCCAACATCCTCGTCACCGACGAGGAAATCACGCGCCGCCGTGCCGAACTGCAGGTCGATGGCGGCTATCATTATCCCAAGCATCAGACGCCATGGCAGGAGATCCAGCGCTCCATGGTCGACCAGTTCTCGGAGGGCATGGTGCTGAAGCCGGCGGTGAAATACCAGGACGTCGCGCACACCAGCGGCGTGCCGAGGGACAACCACTGAGCACCCGCTTGATATGAAAATGCCGGCCTGATCGGGCCGGCATGAAAGCCTTGGCGTAAGCTTGTTTGGATGGCGGCCTCAGGGTGGAGGCGGGCCGGACGAAGCGGCGATGGCTGTGATGCCGGAGAGTCGTCCTGCCTTGCGGATGACTGGTGTGTGATACTGTTTCTTCATAGGACCCGTTGCCCGTTTTAGATCACTGCTCGCACGCCAACTGATCCCACCTGTCAGTATGACATTGCAGTCCTCGTCAGTTTCGGGTTTTTTGACACGAAATCAAGAGGGGTCCAGAGCGTCGTCCATGATGATGGTTTTCCGCCACGGGCGTATCCTTGCCGCCTAGCCCAATCGACATTGCCCCGGTCGACATTGCTATTGTCGGCGCGGGCATGGCCGGTCTCTTCCTGGCGTGGCGCTTGTCCCAAAGTGAAAAGCCCGCAAGGATCGCTGTTTTCGAATCCGCCGGTCGCGTCGGCGGTCGGGCCTCCACGGTCTCATTTCCCGGAGAGCCGAACTTCGGCATCGATCTCGGCGCGATGATGCTGATGCCGCAACATCGGCTGCTCAAAAAACTCATGGCGACGCTGGATGTAAAGCTGTCGGGTATGGACGTCGTCACCGGCGCCAACCGGCTCCATCTGCGCGGTAGGAGCCTGCCCTACGCCGCTATATCGCGCTTTGCGCCGCGCCGCCTGTTTGCCTATGACGTGACGCGTCGGCTGCAGGAAAAAGGCCCGTCCCGCCTGCTGCGAAAGGCGGCAGCACTGATCCTGCCGGGTTCGGAGGCCTTCGGCAGCGCCGAATGGAACGGCGCCGCAGGCTTCGTTTATCGCGGCCGCAAGCTGGCGGATTGGGCGACTTGGGATGTGCTGGCGACGGTCATGACCCCGGAGGAAATGGCTTTTGCCGAGGACGCGGTGGGCTATTCGTTGCTCCTGCGCGGACCCAACGCCGCCGAGACGTTCAGGCTTGCGCTCGGCGAGCTGAGCGGCGGCCGCTCCTATTGTTCCCCCGATGGTGGGTTCCAGCCGGTTGCGGAGCGAATGGCCGGGCGGATCGCTGTCAGCGGCGGCGCCGTCCATCTCGATCACACCGTGACCGCCATCGCCCGCTCGGCGCAAGGGATGGTCTTGTCTGTCGAGGGGCAGGGCGGGACGGTCGAGGCGCGCAAGGTCGTGCTGGCGTTACCGGTCCGCCCCCTGCGGACCCTGCTGGAAAAGTCCGGCATCGAGCAGCCCAGCGATCTGCCGGCACCGGAACCCTGGCCGATGCTCACGCTGGCCGCCTGCTATGCCAGCCCATGGTGGGCTCGAAACGGCATCGCGGCCGGCCACAGCGTGACCGATCTGCCGGCTCGCCAGATATGGCAGTTCACAAAAGCGGACGCGCGCGACGCGACGATTCGGCGGAGCGTCGCCATGGCCTATTGCGATGGCAGGCACATGGTATTCTGGCGCTCACTGCTGCCTGAGCTCGCTCGGCGCCACGGTTTTGCGGTTTTGGCCGAGGGACATTCCGCGCTGGAGGCCTTTCACGGCCAGATGGTCGAAGTCCATGGCAAACACGGCGCCATCTCGAAACCCATCGGCGGGTTTGCGCAGGATTGGGGTGCGCCGGCCTATGGCGGCGCGTCGCATGTATGGGACCGTGGCATAGATATCTCCGGTATAAAACTGGCGAGCCATACGCTCGCTCCTGGCATTCATGTCTGTGGCGAAGCGTGGTCCAACAATCACGGCTGGATCGAGGGCGCGCTGGAAAGTGCGGAAGACCTGTTGCAGCGGGAATTCGGGCTCGACGCCTGGCTTGCCTGAGACTCCGCAAAGGCGATGAAAAACGATCCTACATTCCCATATGAGTGGTCGGCTATCGGACGGAAAGTATCAACGTGACTAAACGGCGCTCTTCAATCGGTTTCCTCGGCATGTTCGGCCGCTCCGGCGATTTGCGGGAACTCGACACCGCGCTGCGCGGCGCCGATCTGCATCCGGCGCTTGTCCCTGAGGGGGTAAAGCTCACCATCGTCAATTTGATGAAGGATTATTGGCCGGACGAGCCGCCGCCGGACGCCTACCGGTCCGTGGCGCAGCTGTTTGGCTATTGCATCGCGGGCCCACAAACCGTCGAGCAGGCCAATGGGCCGGAGCGGCGGCTGGACGCTGAGCGCCGCATCGAGGCTGCGCTTGAAACCGGCGACAGCCTGGATGCCCAGATCGTGTTGATGGCGCTGCATGGCAAGCTGATCAGCGCCGAAGTGGTCGAGCGCTTTGGGTTAAGTGCGGACTGACCTACGGAAGGTGAAGCTTACCCGCCCATGCCGCTGCGTGGCAGCTTGATCATCTCGCCGAAGCGGGCGCGCAATTTGTCGTCGAGCAGCTTCGGCACATGGCGCGGGAAGCGCTCGGCAAGCACGCGCTTCTTTTCGATGATCGCCCGCTGCAAGATGTCGGGCCGGCCCTTCTCATTCCATTCCTTGGGCGAAAAGCGGTCGCCGACGGCCGGATAAAAATACTCGGTCTGCATCAGGCGCAGCGTCTGCTCGTTGCCGAGATAGTGGCCTGGGCCATTCATGCAGACTTCGGTGATGGTGTCGATCGACAGCGCTTCGTCGGTCACTTCGATGCCCCGCACGCAGCGCAGGCAGTGGCCCAGCATGTCATTGTCTATGATCAGGCTCTCCAGGCAAAAGCCGAGCAGCGAGGCGTGCATGCCCGCCGATTCATAGACCAGATTGAGGCCGGCAAGACCGGCCATCACATCGGTGATGCCCTTTTCATAGCCGGACTGGATGTCGGGCAGTTTCGAATCCGTCATGCCGGCGGCCGAACCGCCCGGCAGATCGTAGAACTGCGCCATCTGCGCACAGGCCGAAGTCAACACTGCCTGCTCGGCCGAGCCGCCCGACATGGCGCCGGTCCTGAGGTCGGAGACGAACGGCCAGGTGCCGAAGATCGCCGGATGCCCGGGCTTGATGGCGTTGACGTAGATGAGGCCGACCAGCACTTCGGCCACCGCTTGCACCACAGCGCCGGCAATTGCCGCCGGAGCGGTGGCGCCGGCTTGGCCGGCCGATAGAAGCAGGATCGGAATGCCGCCTTCGACGCAGGCTTCGAGCACGCCGCAGGCGTCCTCGGCAAACTTCATCGGCGGCACGACGAAGCAATTGGAGTTCGACACGAACGGCCGGGCGCGGAAATTCTCCTCGCCGCCGGCGATCGCATAAAGCATTTCCAGCGCCGGCTGCACGTTCTCGCGCACCGTGAACGAGGTGCCGACATGCTTCGACGTGCCCATCACGCAGGCGTAGAGCGTGTTGAAGTCCATTTCGAGCGGATCGGGAATGTCGCGCGGCACCATCGGCCGCTGGAAGAAATGGATGTTGTCGAGCCCTTCGACGAGGCGGGCGGCGTCGTAAATGTCCTGCACCAGCGACTCGCGGTATTCGCGCTTTTCGACATCGACCAGATGCACCGCCGCACCCGCCGTGCCGTAATGCACGCGCTTGCCCTGGATCAGCATGTCATGCCTGGGGTCCTGGCCGTGCAGCGTAAAATTCCTCGCCGCTTTCTTGATCGTGTCCATCACAAGCCCACGTGGGAAACGGACGCGGCCGTCGTCGCCGTAAACGGCGCCGACCCCGGTCAGAGCCTCGATGCAGGAGGGAATGGCATTGGCGAAGCCGACGGTGTCCAGTAGCGTCAGCACCGCTTCATGGATGCGCTCCTGTTCGTTCTGGTTGAGCGGCCCGTAGCTGCCGCCTTCGAGGCCGGCGCGCACCGGCCGGATATCGTCGGCAAGCGGTGCGGCCCGCATGGCGCGGCGCGCTTCGCGCCCGCCGGATCGGCGCGAACGCTGGTCGGCTGATGCATCCTTAGGAGCCGCATCCTGCTTCTCAACAGCCACTGACATGGGGGGGCACTCCACCTTTAGTTTGCGAAACACGACGCGATGATTGGTCCACCGTCGGCTTGCTTCGTCCCTCTGTCAGCCGACTATGCCGTTGCCATTGGCCCAGCCTATGGGCCAGTCAACGCAGCCGAATATGCCAGAGAGCTAATGCAGAATGTTGGTGATCATGCCAAGGGCCGGGGCTGTTCAAAGCTCCGGCACAGGCAAATCAGGCTGCAGCGGGCCTGCGTCCGGCCGCGGTCGCGAGCTCGCGAATACCCGGCTCGATGTGCTGCACTGCGATCGAGGAAATGCCCAAGCGCATGAAACGCGACGGCTTTTCGGTGCGATCGAAGAAGCGGTCGCCCGGCTCGATGATGACGCTGCGCGAGGCCGCGGCCTCGGCCAGTCCACGTGAATCGGTGCCGCGCGGGCCTTCCAGCCAGAGCGATGTGCCGCCGGCCGAATCGGTCGAGCGCCATTCCGGCAGGAATGCGGAAATCGCATGGACCAGACGCTTGCGCCGCTCGTCGAAGGCCGACGACAGCCGCCGCACCAGCGCCTCGTGATGGCCGAGCGACAGGAACAGCGCGACCGCGCGCTGGTTGTTGGCCGGCGGGTGCCTGAGCATGAAGCGGCGCAGCGCCCTGAGCTCGGAGATTAGTCCAGCCGAAGCGACGATGTAGCCAAGCCGCAGGCCCGGAGCCAGCGTCTTCGACATCGAGCCGACATAGACGACGCGACCCGAGCGATCGAGGCTCTTCAGCGCCTGCTGCGGCGCCTCGTCGAGAAGCTGGCTGTCATAGCCGTCCTCGATGATGATCTGGTTGTGGCGGTTGGCGCGCGCCAGAAGGTCCTGCCGCCGCTCTGCCGACAGCGGCACCATGGTCGGGCAATGGTGGCTGGGGGTGACGAAGACAAAGCCGGAATCGTTGGGGATGGACGAGGTGACGATGCCGGACTGATCGACCGGAACCGGCTGGATTTCGGCGCCTGCCAGGCGGAAGATCGAGCGCGCGTCGGGGTATCCCGGGTCTTCCATCGCGACCTTGGAGCCCTTTGTCATCAGCAGTGTCGCCAGCATATAGAGCGCGTTCTGGGCGCCGAGCGTGACGATGATCTCGTCCGGATTGGCGAAGATGCCGCGCCGCGGCAACAGCCGCGCCTGGATCTGCTCGATCAAGAGCGGATCGTCGCGATCGACCATGTCGGAGGCCCAGTTGCGGATTTCGAGCACGGCCAGCGCCATGCGGTTGCACTCACGCCATTCGGCTGTCGGGAACAGCGCCGGGTCGAACTGGCCGTAGACGAAGGGGTAGGACGACTTGATCCAGTTATCGTGCTTGGCCGGTGGCGGCATATCGCTGGCGGCGATCTGCCGGCGTGCCTTCCAGTCGATCTCGTTCTGCTGGTCGGGCGCCTTCTGGTGCGGCTTGGCGGGGGTGGCCAGCACATCCGGATTGACGAAATGGCCGCGCCGTTCGCGCGCCACCAGGAAACCCTGATCGACCAATTGCTGGAACGCCAGCACCACAGTGCCGCGCGCGACGCCGAGTTTTTCAGCCAGGATGCGGCAGGACGGAAGCGGCATCGAAGCGGCGATCTGCCGGTCGAGAATGGCGGCGACGATCGCCTGACGGATTTGCGCCTGCAGGGTCTGGCCCGATTCCGCCGAAATCCGGAACAGGCCGGACCATATGGCCGTGTCGTTACGCTGTGGCATGGAAGGTGTTCCTCGATGGCCAGTCTTTTTTGCTTGGCTGGACCAGCGGAAGGTAACCGTGGCACAAGGGGTTGCGCCAATCAATTTTTCTGATCGCTGGGATTTATGCCAGTGATCTATGCGCGACGCGCAGCGTCGTCGCATCCCCGGGTGACGCTTGCGTCATCCCGCAGCGCGGACGCCCGCGCGATGCGAAGCGTCGTCGCGCCTCATTATCCCCAGCGCGACGCGTAGCGTCGTCGCTACTCCCATCACATCATCCAGCGCGACGCGCAGCGTCGTAGCTCCATCAGATCGCACTATGCTGCACTGCGTCATCCCCACGCATTGAAACATGGGGAATTCGGCTCGATAACATCACCCCGACGACACGCGCCGGAAACATCCGGTCTGATAAGATGTCGTGAAAAACGATCAGGAGCCGGCATTGGATCATTCCTCCTTCGACAAACAGCTTGTCGCCTTGCGTGCTGCGCGCGCGGCAGCATCGGGCACGATGCGCGAGGCTTTTGCCGCCGACCCCAAGCGCTTCGAGACGTTTTCGGCCAGCGACGGCGACCTTTTGCTCGACTGGTCGAAATGCGCGGTCGACCAGCGCACGATGGAACTGCTCGAGAAGCTCGCCGCCGCCGCCGATCTCGAAGGTCGCCGGGCCGCAATGTTTTCCGGCAAGAAGATCAACATCACCGAGGACCGCGCCGTGCTGCACACGGCGCTTCGCAACCTCTCGGGCAAGGGCGTCACGGTCGATGGCCAGGACGTCAAGGCGGATGTGCTGTCCGTGCTCGACGCCATGGGCGCTTTTGCCGATGCCATTCGTTCCGGCAAGGCCGCCGGCGCCACCGGCAAGAAGATTACCGACATCGTCAATATCGGCATTGGCGGCTCCGATCTCGGCCCGGCCATGGCGACGCTGGCGCTGGCGCCCTATCACGACGGCCCGCGCGCGCACTACGTCTCCAACATCGACGGCGCCCATATCCACGACACGCTGAAGGGCCTGTCGGCCGAAACCACCCTGTTCATCATCGCCTCGAAGACCTTCACCACGGTCGAGACGATGACCAATGCCGAGACGGCGCGCGAATGGGTGCAGAAGGCGCTCGGCAAGGAAGCTGTCGGCAAGCATTTCGCCGCCGTCTCGACCGCGCTCGACCTGGTTTCCAAGTTCGGCATCGAAGCGGATCGCGTGTTCGGCTTCTGGGACTGGGTCGGCGGCCGCTATTCGCTGTGGGGCGCCATCGGTCTGCCGGTGATGATCGCCATCGGTCCGCGCAATTTCCGCGCCTTCCTAGGCGGCGCGCATGAGATGGACGAGCACTTCCGCACCGCAGCCCTGCAGAAGAACCTGCCGGCGCTGCTGGGGCTGGTCGGCTGGTGGCATCGCGTGATCTGCGATTATCCGGCGCGTGCCGTCATCCCCTATGACCAGCGACTGTCCAGGTTGCCGGCCTATCTGCAGCAGCTCGACATGGAATCGAACGGCAAGGGCGTCACCCTCGACGGCACGCCGGTGACGACGCCGACCGGACCGCTGGTCTGGGGCGAGCCCGGCACCAATGGCCAGCACGCCTTCTTCCAGCTGCTGCACCAGGGCACCGATTTCATCCCGGTCGAGTTCCTTGCCGCTGCCGTCGGCCATGAGCCTGATCTCAAGCACCAGCACGATCTACTGCTTGCCAATTGCCTGGCCCAATCGGAAGCGTTGATGAAGGGCCGCACGCTGGACGAGGCGCGCGCGCAGATGCTGGCCAAGGGCATGAAGCCGGCCGATGTCGACAGAATAGCCCCGCACCGCGTCTTCTCCGGCAACCGCCCCTCGGTGACGATCCTCTACCGCAAGCTCGACCCGCGCACCTTCGGCCGGCTGATCGCGCTTTACGAGCACCGAGTCTTCGTCGAAGGCACTCTGTTCAACATCAATTCCTTCGACCAATGGGGCGTCGAGCTCGGCAAGGAGCTGGCGACCGGCCTGTTGCCAGTCGTGGAAGGCAAGGAGAGCGCCGCCAAGCGCGACGCATCGACCGCCGGGCTGGTGGCGCGCATCCAGCAACTGCGGGGGGCGCAATGAAAAATCCGGCCGACATCAAGGGCATCTTGTTCGACAAGGACGGCACGCTTGTCGATTTCAACGCGACATGGCTCGGCATTGCCGATTTCATGGCCATGGACGCCGCCGAGGGCGATCGCTGGAAGGCCGACAGGCTGCTTTCGGCGGCGGGCTTCGATTTCGTCGGCAAGCGTTTCAAGCCCGATTCAATCTTTGCCTCCGGCACCAACATGGATGTCGTCGAGCTGTGGTTCCCGCGCCTGTCCGACGAGGACCAGATGCTGGCCGTCGCCCGCTTCAACGAGATCACCTCGGTGCAAGGCTCATCGATGGCGGTGGCCCTGCCCGGCATCGTCGCGGCGCTGACGGCTCTGCACAAGCGATCCTACCGGCTCGGCGTCGCCACCAACGATTCGACTGCCGGTGCCGAAAAGACCATGGTCACGCTCGGCGTCGCCCAGCTGTTCACCGCCGCCTATGGCTATGACGCGGTCGCCAATCCGAAACCGGCGCCGGACACGATCGTCGCCTTTTGCGACCTGACCGGGTTGAAGGCGTCCGAGATCGCCATGGTCGGCGACAACCGCCACGACCTGGAGATGGCGCGTGCTGGCGGCTGCGGCCTGGCGGTCGGCGTGCTCTCCGGCACCGGCACGCGTGAATCGCTGTCCTCGATCGCCGATGTCGTTCTCGATTCTGTTGCCGACCTGCCGGACTTTCTGTCGGCGCGGGTCAAGGAGACGGTTTGACGGGGAGTGCCTGGGGTGAAGCGCGAAGTACCGAACGTCCGTTCTTAGGCCGCAGGCCGACTGCAGCTTTAAGGCCTGAATCCTCAAAAGCGGACGTTCAGCGTGCGCGGATTCCGTTGGCCAGGATCACGCCTGCTATGACTTCATCTCGACGCGGATACCGTGCAGGGTCTTGCTCGAAGCGTTGAGCACGCGACCCGCTGGTTGGGGGGCCATATGCACCACAAGACACCCTTGACCGTCCCATGCCTGAACCGCTTGGACGACATCTCGATTGGGCGGCATCATGGTTCCATCCGGCGCGAAGTCGTGGATAGGGCCTTCCACCTCATCGAACACGAATACTGAAGGCCAGCGGTGGTGATGTGTCGGCTCTTCCTCGTCGGGCTTGAGGATCACCTCAAGCACGCGAAGCCGGTCATTCTCAAACAATACCTTGTGGTTTGCAGGCGCCGCGATCACGGCGTCAAGCTTTGGGTCCCACTGCGTAGGGTCGGTCTGGTCGATCACGTTCGTGGCCATGGCTTCATCTCCTCTCGGATACACAGGCGGTCCTCACGCCGTGGTCACCGGTTGAATCGTGCCTTGCGCGCAGAACTGCTGCCCGTCCGCCAGTCGCGCATAGTTATGAACGATCTGGTTCTCGTGATCTTGAACCTGCACGACGAAGTTGCCGCCTTGCTCGGTCCAACTCATGATAAAAAGTCCGGGTCGAACGCCGGTCAGACTGCTCTGAACCACCTCGTCGATCTTTGTAGCGCCGATCGTCGCCTGCACCCGCAATTCGGTCGGCGACAGGACCGTCAACCTCGGTACAAACTGTCCGAACAAGCAATCAAAAGTCTTTCCGACGAGTGAGGTCGGAGCACCATTGGTCGTAGCCATCCTAATCCTCCTCGATGATTTTCGAAATTAGCTTGGCCGATGCTCGGCACAGATGCCGAACTGCTACTTTCAATTTTTGGAACGCTCCAAGTGCAAGTTCCAACATTTTGGACCTAGCGTCAAGAAAAAACTTGGAGCGCTCCAAAAAATTGTCTAACTGAGGGAAATGAACGCTTCTAAAATGCCTACGCTCGCCGATGTCGGCCGGCTCGCTGGAGTCTCCCGCGGCACCGTCTCCAACGTATTCAACCATCCGGATCTGGTGCGATCCGATCTGCGCCAGCGCGTCCAGGCCGCGGCGCGTCAGCTTGGTTATGATGGCCCCGACCCGAGGGGACGCGTGCTGCGCGACGGCAAGTTCAACGCCATAGGCCTGATCCCCCCGGGCGCATACGCCATTGCCGATATGATCAGGAGCCCATATCTGCGCGAGCTGGTGCTTGGCGTTGCGCTTGCTTGTGACGAGGCTGGAGCGACATTGAGTTTGGTCAATGGTACGGACGAGACACGCACCTCCACCATTCGAGAGGCCTTGGTTGACGGCTTCATTCTGGGCCACAGCGCGGACATCGAGTTGATCGCGTCTTTACGTCGCCGGCGGCTGCCCTTCGTCATCCTCGAGAGCGATGCCGGTCCGGACGTCAATTCTATCCGGATAGACGGCAGGAGCGGGGCGCTGGCGGCCATCAGGCATCTGGCTGCTCTTGGACATCGGCGTTTTGCAATCCTTTCCATTCGGCGCACATCGGGGTCACCCATCGTCCATTTGCCTGGCAATTCCCCGCGCGCTATCTCTGCCGGTTTTCAACTTGATCAAGAGAGACTTTTCGGCTTCGCCCAAGGGTTGGCTGAGTTCGGTCTGGACATTGACAATGTCCCGATCATCGAGACGACTCCAGGTGATCCTTCGGCCGGAGAGGTCGTATTCGACCAGGTTCCGCAAGCAACGGCGATCCTGACTATGTCGGATTGGCAGGCAATCACCGTCCTGGACGAAGCGCGTCGGCGCAATATCAAGGTACCCGAGCACGTGTCGGTCGTCGGCTTCGATGGTACCGCGGAGTCTTCGCGCACCACCCCTCCGCTCACGACAGTGGCTCAAGACATTGTTAGGAAGGGGAGACTTGCTGCAATGATGGTATTTGCAAACGCCCCCCCGAGCCAGGTGATCATACCGGTCGAACTCTTGGTCCGCGGCTCGACCACCCGACCGCGCGGTTAGGCCGGATCACCCTTACCGGGTATTCAACGGTGGGCGTTGCCGCTTCAGCGCTCATCGGCTTCAAACGAAAACACTCCGCTCGGCCTGGTCGAAGCACCCTTCGCGTCGCCAAAATCCGGCACCTGATATTCGGCGAGCAATCGTAGCCGCGACAGCGGCAGATCGGCGCGGCGGGGATCGCCGACCAGCACCTCGATGCCGGCTGCCAGGCAGCGGTCGAGGAACGGGATCATCCGCAGAGCAACCTCGCGGCCGTAGAACACGTCGCCGGCAAGCACGAGGTCGACCGCTGGCGGCGGGCCCGTCGTGATATCCTGGTCGACAATGGTGATCTCGACGCCGTTGGCCAACGCGTTGAGGCCGATCGCGGCGACGCCGTTGCGATCGATCTCCGCCGCGATCACCGCGCTGGCGCCGGCCTTGGCGGCGGCGATGCCGACGAGGCCCGAGCCGGCGCCGAGGTCGAGCACGCGGTGACCGGCCACGATTTGCGGATGGTCGAGTATATAGCGCGCCAGCACGGCGCCGCCGGCCCAGGCATAGGCCCAGTAGGGCGGCTGCGGCTCAGCTTCGTGCTCCTCGGTCTGGCTGCCGTCTTCCGGTCCATGAGCTCGCCACTCGACAAGCCGCCTCAGGCCGCTGCCGGGATGAGCCGTATAGAGCTGGATTTCAGGAAGCGCGGGGACGGGCGCAAGCCGCAGGTTCGCCTTGATGAACACTACTGCATCGGGACGCCGACTATCGTCCGCCATCCCGCCGTCGCTTGGCTCGCCGTTCAAACTATTCCCGCAGCGCCCGGCGCAAAATCTTGCCCACCGGCGTCTTCGGCAGTTCGGTCCTGAACTCGATGTATTTCGGCCGCTTGTAGCCGGTCAGGTTCTCGCGACAATACGCAGTGATTGCCTCAACGGTCAGCGCCGGATCCTTCTTGACGATGAACAGCTTCGGCACTTCGCCCGAATGCTCGTCCGGCACGCCGACCGCCGCCACTTCGAGCACGCCCGGATGCTGGGCGACGACTTCCTCGAGTTCGTTGGGATAGACGTTGAAGCCGGAGACCAGGATCATGTCCTTCTTGCGGTCGACGATCTTGGTGTAGCCGCGCTCGTCCATGAAGCCCATGTCGCCGGATTTGAAGAAGCCGTCCTTGGTCATCACCTTGGCGGTCTCGTCCGGCCGGTTCCAGTAACCGGCCATGACTTGTGGCCCGCGGATGCAGATCTCGCCGACTTCGCCCAGCGGCAGGTTGTTGCCGTCATCGTCGCGGATGACGATCTCGGTCGACGGCAGCGGTAGGCCGATCGTGCCGGTGAAATTGCTGTCGCTGAACTTGTTGGCGGTGGCCACCGGCGAGGTCTCCGACAGCCCGTAGCCCTCGGTGATCGAATTGCCGGTCAGCGCCTTCCAGCGCTCGGCAACCCCCTTCTGTACCGCCATGCCACCACCCAGCGTCATGATCAGCGGCTTGAAGTCGAGCTTGCGGAAATCCTCGTTGTTGAGCAGCGCGTTGAACAGCGTGTTGAGGCCTGGGAAAATGTGCATCGGGTATTTCTGCAGCTCCTTGACGAAGCCGGGAATGTCGCGCGGGTTGGGAACGAGCACGTTCTGGGCGCCCTGCTGCATGCCCATCAGCGCGTTCACCGTCAGCGCGAAGATATGGTAGAGCGGCAGCGCGCAGATGAAGTTGAGATGCGCCGGTTTCGGCTTGATCGCGTAGGCGTCCTGCAGCCATAGCGTGTTCTGCGCGACATTGGACAGCACATTGGAGTGCAGCAGCACAGCACCTTTGGAAATCCCCGTGGTGCCGCCTGTATATTGCAGGAAGGCGACGTCGCTGGCTTCCATCTTGGCCGGCTTGAAGGCGATGCCGGCGCCGGCCTTCACCGCCGCATTGAACTTGACATGGCCGGGCAGCGACCAGGCCGGCACCATCTTCTTCACCCGGCGCACGACGAGGTTGACGATCGTGCCCTTGAGGCCGAGCATGTCGCCCATCGCCGCGACCACCACATGCTTGACCGCCGTCCTGGCAATCACCGCGTCCAGGGTGCTGGCGAAATTCTCCAGAATGACGATCGCCTGCGCGCCGGAATCCTTGAGCTGATGTTCGAGCTCGCGTGGCGTGTAGAGCGGATTGATGTTCACCACGACATAGCCGGCGCGAAGCACGGCCATCATCGCCACCGGATATTGCAGCACATTCGGCATCATCAGCGCCACGCGTTCGCCCTTCTGCAGGCCCTTCGATTGCAAATAGGCGCCGAAGGCGGCCGATTGCCGCTCGAGTTCGGCATAGGAGATCGACTTGCCCATGCAGACGTATGCCGGCTGGCCGGAAAACTGCTTGCAGGCGCCGACGAGGAAGTCGCCGATCGAACTGTAGGGCAGGGCGCCGATCTCCGCCGGCACGACTTTCGAATAGCTTTTTAGCCATGGCTTTTCCGGCAAGCCCGCGGCAAGCGCCGTCAGCGTATTCGGCAGTTTTTTGGCCACGCCCGTCGACGGCTTCGAGGCGGGCTTCGCCGCGGCTGTCTTGGCGGCTGGCGGCTGGGCGGGCTTTGCAGCGGGTGCTGTCTTCGCAGCGCGGTTGACCGCAGGTTTCGCTGCCGGCTTGGCGCTTGCCTTCGCCGGCGTCGAGGTTGCCGTTGGCTTGACGGCGGGAGTGGCTTTGGCCGGTGGCGCTTTCGACTTGGCGGCAGCGGCGGCCGGTTTTGAAGCTTTCGCCGCTTTTGCTTTCGCCGGGGCCGTTGACTTTGTTGCTTTCGCCACCTCTAGCCTCCCTAAGTCGTTCTGTTGCCTGCTCCATGCTGCGCCGCCTCGATGTGGTGAGGCGTCCTCCGCTGCAGCGATGTCGCGGATCCCGGAAAATCCAGCGTGTCATCTATCTATTGCGACTATCGGCGGCCGTGCAAGTCTTGCCCCAGCGGCAGGACGGCAAAGATTTGCCGTCGAAATCCTTCCCGCGACGCCGGCTCGGCAATGCCGTCCTGTCGTGTCGGTGGCGAAACCCAGGCTTGTGGATTTTTGGCTTACGATTGCTGCGATCAATGAAAAAATGCGGTCGTTAACAATCCCGTGATTAGCAGATTTTGCTATTTGTTTCTGCAGTTCGTCAAAGACCGAGAAATATTTTCTGCTTACGGTGGGGTAGGCAAACAGGGTGTTCCAAAGCCGGAAAAACGGTGCTTATATGCGCGCTTCGCGAGCCTATAGAGGGGCTTGGAAGAACATCAGGGAGTGCTCAATGAAAAAGAAACTGACTTTTGCAGCCGCGTTGCTGGCTGCAAGCGTCCTCGGCGGTGTGGCCAATGCCAAGACGCTGGTCTATTGCTCGGAGGCCTCGCCGGCCAACTTCGACCCGGGTACCACGACGGGCGGCAACGACTTCGACGCCTCGTCGCGCACCGTCTATTCGCGCCTGGTCGAGTTCAAGCATGGCGGCACCGAAGTTGTGCCCGGTCTCGCCGACAAATGGGAGATTTCGGACGACGGCCTGGTCTATACTTTCCACCTGCATCCGGGCGTGAAGTTCCAGACGACAGATTTCTTCAAGCCGACGCGTGATTTCAATGCCGACGACGTCGTCTTTTCGTTCGATC
Source organism: Mesorhizobium sp. M0802 (assembly GCF_040320115.1). NCBI lineage: Bacteria > Pseudomonadati > Pseudomonadota > Alphaproteobacteria > Hyphomicrobiales > Phyllobacteriaceae > Mesorhizobium > Mesorhizobium sp. M0802. The sequence goes on along the minus strand of NZ_JAMYOY010000002.1, from coordinate 335,494 downwards.
GCCAGTTCAACAAGGAAAACCCCTGGAACGGCGAGAAGTACCTGCCGAACCTGACCTGGGACTACTACACCGGCATGGACATGCCGAAATACGTCGCCAAGTGGGAAAAGGTCGATGACCTGACCGTGAAGCTGACGCTGACCGAGCCGAACGCGCCGATGCTGGCCAATCTCGGCATGGACTTCGCCTCGATCGTGTCGAAGGAATATGCCGACCAGCTGGAAAAAGACGGCAAGATGGCCGACTTCTCGACCAAGCCGGTCGGTACAGGTCCGTTCCAGTTCGTCGACTACCAGCTGGATTCGGTCATCCGCTATGCGGCCAACCCGGACTACTTCAAGGGCAAGGAAAAGATCGACGATCTCGTCTTCGCGATCACGCCTGATGCCACCGCCCGCATCCAGAAGGTGCTCGCCGGCGAATGCGATATCGCGCCCTATCCGAATCCTGCCGACATCGGCACGATCAAGGCCAACGCCGACGTGACCCTGATGGATCAGGCTGGCCTCAACATCGGCTATATGAGCTACAACACCACCATCCCGCCGCTCGACAAGCCTGAAGTGCGCCATGCGCTCAACCAGGCGATCGATCGGGAATCGCTCATCAAGTCGCTGTTCCAGGACGCCGGCGCCACGCCGGCCGTAAACCTGATCCCGCCGACCATGTGGTCGTGGAACAAGGACGTGAAGTCCGACGCCTATGATCCGGAAGCAGCCAAGAAGGTGCTGGCCGATGCCGGATTGAAGGAGATCCAGCTTTGGGCCTCCGACCGCGTCCGTCCCTACAACCCGAACTTCCAGCGCGCCGCGGAACTGATCCAGGCTGACTGGGCCAAGGTCGGCGTCAAGGCGGAGATCGTCAGCTACGAGTGGACGAAGTACCGCGAAGAAGGCAAGAAGAAGGAGCGCCCGGGCGCCTTCCAGATCGGCTGGACCGGTGACAATGGCGATCCGGACAATTTCTTCGCCACGCTGTTCGCCTGCTCGGCCATCGGCGTGTCGAACTACTCCAGCTGGTGCGACAAGGACTTCGAGGATCTGATCCAGAAGGCCAAGAAGACCAGCGACCAGGCCGAACGCACCAAGCTCTATGAAGAGGCGCAGGTTGTCTTCCAGAAGCAGGCTCCGGCCTTCCTCATGGCACACAGCCAAGTCTACGCAGTCGTGCGCAAGAATGTCAGCGGCTTCATGATGGACCCGCTCGGCATTCATCGCTTCGACGGCGTCGACAAGGCCGAATAGAACTGTTAGGCGGGCGGCGCGCAATCAGGCGCCGCCCGCTTTTCAAGATGCTCCGATATCTCCTAAACAAAATCGTCTTGGTGCTGCCGACGCTGATCGGCATCACCATCTGCGCCTTCGCTTTCGTCAGGCTGCTGCCCGGCGATCCCATTCTTGCCATGGCCGGCGAGCATGGCGTGTCGCCCGAGCGTTACGCGGAACTGAAGGAACAGTTCGGCTACAATTTGCCGATCTGGCAGCAATACGCGCATTATGTTCGCGATGCCGCGACCGGTAATTTCGGCGTGTCGATTTCGTCCAAGCGGCCGGTCATCGAAGATTTCATGACGCTCTTCCCGGCAACCATCGAGCTCTCAGTCTTCGCCATGATCTTCGCCATGGTGCTGGCCATCCCGGCCGGCATCATTGCTGCGGTCAAACGCGGCTCCTGGTTCGACCAGGGGCTTATGGGCACCGCCCTCGTCGGCTATTCCATGCCGATCTTCTGGTGGGGCCTGCTGCTGATCATCTTTTTCTCCGGCTATCTCGGCTGGACCCCGGTTTCAGGCCGCATCGGCCTTCAGTTCTTTATCAAGCCGATCACCGGCTTCTTGACCCTCGACAGCCTGCTCTACGGCAAGTGGGATGCTTTCCGCTCGGCATTGAGTCACCTGGTGCTGCCGACAATTGTGCTCGGCACCATCCCGCTGGCGGTGATCGCGCGCCAGACGCGCTCGGCCATGCTCGAAGTGCTGGGCGAAGACTATGTGCGGACCGCCCGCGCCAAGGGCCTGTCGTCGTCCCGCGTCATCGGCGTGCATGCGCTGCGCAATGCGCTGATCCCGGTGGTCACCACCATCGGCCTGCAGGTCAGTACCCTGCTCGCCGGCGCCATTCTCACAGAAACCATCTTCGCCTGGCCGGGCATCGGCAAGTGGATGGTCGAATCCATATCCAAGCGCGACTATGTCGTCGTGCAGTCAGGCTTGCTGTTGATCGCCCTTATCGTCATGGCGGTGAACCTGATTGTCGACGTGCTTTATGCCGTCATCAACCCGCGCATCAGGGCGGCGTGATGAGCCAGTCGACCGAAATCGCCCCGATGGCCGCCGGCAACCCTGACCGTCTGACCGGCTTCAGGACCTTCTGGCACTATTTCTCGGTAAACCGCGGCGCCGTCATCGGCCTGTTCGTCTTCATCCTTTTGGTGCTGGCCGCGCTCTTTGCACCGCTGCTGGCACCCTATGCGCCCGACATCCAGGACAAGACAGCTTTCCTGCGTCCGCCGGCCTGGCAGGCAGGCGGCAGCATGGAATATCTGCTTGGCACCGACGCCGTCGGCCGCGACATGCTCTCGCGCCTGCTCTATGGCGCGCGTTTCTCGCTGCTCATCGGCGCCGTCGTGGTCACGCTGGCGCTTGTCGGCGGCATCACGCTGGGCCTTTTGGCCGGCTATTTCCGGGGCTGGGTCGACGTGGCGATCATGCGGGTCATGGATCTGATCCTGTCCTTCCCGTCGCTGCTCTTGGCGCTGGTTCTGGTCACCATCCTCGGCCCCGGCCTGTTCAACGCCATGCTGGCCATCGCGCTTGTCCTGCAACCCCACTTTGCCCGTCTGGTGCGCGCTGCCGTCATGGCCGAAAAGAGCCGCGAATATGTGGTCGCCGCCAAGGTCGCCGGCGCCGGCCATATAAGGCTTATGCTGCGCACCATCCTGCCCAACTGCTTGGCGCCGCTGATCGTCCAGGGCACGCTGTCCTTCTCCAACGCCATCCTGGAGGCGGCCGCTCTCGGCTTTCTCGGCCTTGGCGCCCAGCCGCCGACACCGGAATGGGGAACCATGCTCGCCTCGGCGCGTGAATTCATCCTGCGCGCCTGGTGGGTGGTGACCTTCCCCGGTCTGGCCATCCTCATCACCGTGCTTGCCATCAACCTGATCGGCGACGGTCTGCGCGATGCGCTCGATCCGAAGCTGAGGAGGTCGTAATGGCGCTGCTCGACATCCGCAATCTCGTCGTCGAGTTCCAGACCGCATCCGGCCCGTTCCGCGCGGTCGATGGCGTCTCGCTCCATGTGAACGAACGTGAAGTGCTGGCCATCGTCGGCGAATCCGGCTCCGGCAAGTCGGTGTCGATGTTGGCTGTGATGGGGCTGTTGCCGTGGACGGCGACGGTCACTGCCGACGAGATGAGCTTCAACGGCCGCGATCTCCTGAAGATGAGCCCGGCCGACCGGCGCAAGATCGTCGGCAAGGACATGTCGATGATCTTCCAGGAGCCGATGGCCAGTCTCAATCCGTGCTTCACCGTCGGCTTTCAGATCGAGGAGGTGCTGCGCTTCCATATGGGCATGGACAAGGCCCAGCGTCGCGAGCGCGCCATCGAATTGCTGACGCAGGTCGGCATTGCCGAGCCGGCCGAACGGCTGAACTCGTTTCCGCACCAGATGTCGGGCGGCCAGTGCCAGCGCGTGATGATCGCCATCGCCATCGCCTGCAATCCGAAGCTTCTGATCGCCGACGAGCCGACCACCGCGCTCGACGTCACCATCCAGAAGCAGATCCTCGACCTGCTCGTGTCGCTGCAGGTTAAATACGGCATGGGCCTGATCATGATCACCCACAATATGGGCGTGGTCGCCGAGACGGCCGACCGCGTCATCGTCCAGTACAAGGGCCGCAAGATGGAAGAGGCCGACGTGCTGTCGCTGTTTGAATCGCCGAAGAGCAATTACACCCGCGCGCTGTTGTCGGCGCTGCCGGATAATGCCGTCGGCGACCGGCTGCCGACCGTCTCGGACATGCTGTTCGAACCGGCTGCCGGGGGCGTCTGATGAGCATCAAGGTCGTCGAAGGCAAGGACATCGTGCGCGACTATCACGTCGGCGGCGGCCTGTTTCGCGGCGCGCGCACCTTGCATGCGGTCAAGGGCGTCTCGTTCAGCGTCGACAAGGGCAAGACGCTGGCCATCGTCGGTGAATCGGGCTGCGGCAAGTCAACGCTGGCGCGCATCATCACGCTGATCGATCCGGCAACGTCGGGCGAACTGTTCATCGACGGCAACAAGGTCGACATCGCAAGGAACGGCCTGACCAGGGAGATGCGCCGCAAGGTGCAGATCGTCTTCCAGAACCCTTACGGATCGCTCAATCCGCGCCAAAAGATCGGCGATGTGCTGGGCGAGCCGCTGCTCATCAACACCGACAAGCCGGCCGAAGAGCGGCGCGACCTCGCCATGAGGATGCTGAAGAAAGTCGGCCTCGGAACCGAGCACTACAATCGCTATCCTCACATGTTCTCGGGCGGCCAGCGCCAGCGCATCGCCATTGCCCGCGCGCTGATGCTGAACCCGAGCCTGCTGGTGCTTGACGAACCGGTCTCCGCGCTCGATCTTTCGGTGCAGGCGCAGGTGCTCAACCTGCTCGCCGACCTGCAGGACGAATTCCAGCTGACCTATGTCTTCATCAGCCACGATCTGTCGGTCGTGCGCTACATCGCCGACGATGTGATGGTGATGTATTTCGGCGAAGCCGTCGAATACGGCTCGCGCGAGGAGGTCTTCGCCGACCCCAAGCACAACTACACCAGGACGCTGTTCGCCGCGACGCCGCGCGCCGACGTCGCCTCGATCAAGGCGCGGCTGGCGAAGAAGAAGGCCGCCTGACCTCTCACCGAGAATTGTTTTTGAACAATCGGAAATGCGTCGCGGCGGTGGTTTGCCGGCAGGATTGATCGCGATCTGCGAGCTGCCGGGCGCAAGCCGCGTCGCAGGTTGGGGTGCGCCCCATCACTCACCCGCTCCGTGCTGGTAAAGCTCGTCCATGCTGAGCATTGCCAGGGTTGCGAAGGGGGCCTGTTTTTTCACCCGACCGCGGCTCAAGATCACCACGTCGTCGCAGAACGATATGGTGCTGTAATGATGACTGATGACAATGGTGGTGCGGCGGCCGGCCCGCGATTTCAGCGTCTCGACAATAGCGGCTTCTGACAACCCATCCACCGCACTGGTGGCTTCGTCGAGGATGAGAATATCGGGATCGCGCACCAGCGCCCGCGCCAGGGCGATCCTTTGCCTTTGTCCGGCTGACAGGTTGATGCCCCGGTATCCGACCAGTGTCGCGTAGCCCTGCGGCAGGTGCTCGATGAATTGATGTGCCTCGGCCAGCCTTGCGGCGCGCATGGCGTCGCTGGCCGACGCCGTGTCGTAGCCGTAGATAATGTTTTCAAAAATGGTGCCATCGACCAGTTCCAGCTCCTGACTGGCCAAGGCAATGTTCCGCCGCCATTGGCTTGGGTCCACTTCATCGAGCGGTGCCCCATCGACGAGGATCCTGCCGCTGTCGGGTTTGACGAAGCGGCACAGGAGATTGACGATCGTCGTCTTGCCGGCGCCCGAGCGGCCGATCAGCGCCGTCGAGCGGCCGCTGCGGATGTCGAACACCGCCTTATGCAGCACCGCCTCGCGCGCGTCGGGGCCTGACAGGGGACCGGAATAGGCGAAGCTCACATCATCGAAGCTGATCCCTTGGCGCAAGCCGTCGAACGGCAGGCTGCCCTGCGGCGCCTCGGGCTTGTCGGAAGGATCGAGCAGCCATTGTACCTCCTCCAGCGAGCCGCTCATGCCTTGCAACTGACTCCAGGACATCTGCAAGGCCCGCATATGCGGCTGCAGTCGGTAGAGCAGGATGAGGAAGGCGACGGTCAGCGGGAAGCTTACATTCGCCAGCCAGGCTCCGATCACCACCGCCAGGAACAGCATCGCGTGCAATACCTCGGTCAGTGGCGGCAAGACGCCCTGGCGGATTGAAAGCACGAAAGCCGCCCGCCGCACCCCGTCGGACGCTTTGGCGAAGACCGCCTTTTCACGGTTCTCCTGCCCGAAGATGCGAATCAGGCGCCCGGCATGCACCAGATGCAGCATCTGCGACGCCAGTGCGCTGTTGCGCGAGACGACGCTGCGGCTCGGCGCCTTCAGATTGGACGACAAAACCCCGTGCGCCAGCTGGACAAGCGCCAGCCCTAGAGTCACCAGCAGCGTCATCTGCCAAGAGAGGAGCAGGAGGAAGGCGAGCAGGATGACGGCGGCCGAGGCACTGACGATCGCGCCGAGCAGGGCCTGGATAGCGTCGGATGCTCGCCAGGATTCGTTGGAGATGATGTTGAGCAGCCGCCCGGGGCTTTGCTGCAGGAAAAAGGGGTAGCCGACCCTGAGCAACTGCTCCGACAGTGCGCTACGGATCGAATAACCTGCCTTGCCGTAGATGTAGCTGGTCAGCAGAGTGTTGGCGAAGGCAAAGACATTTTTCAGTACGATCGAACCGAGGATCGCGGCCGAAATGGCGATCAGCCGCTGGCGCTCGCCGAGGTCCGCTCCAACCTGCTGGAGGAGGGCGGAGAAACCGGCCATGCCTGATGTTTCGCCACGTCCCATAATGATGCCGAGCAGCGGAATGATGAGACCGATGCCGAGGCCTTCCAGCGCGGCGCCCGCAAGCCCGAGCCCCACCACGACGGGAACGAGCCGCAACAGCCTGCCACCAAGCGCGCGGCGCAGCATTGGCAGGGCTGACGGAATCAGTGACATTATCGCGCTCTGGCCTCCGCATTGGCTTCGCTGGCTTCTCGGTCGTGGCGCAGCGGCAGCCGTTTTGGCCATCCCATCATGACGAGCAGCGCAAATCTGGCGGCACCTGCCAGATTCATTACGACAATAGGCCAGTGCGACAGATCGAGGTCGCGGTCAAAGCGAGGACGGCCCGCCAGTTCCCTGAACGCGGCCCGCGCGGACCAATAGACATGGCGAAGCAGCCAAGGGGCGTGGCGGACATGTTTCAGGCACAGCGCACCATTACCGAGGCTATAGTCGCGGTGCAGCCTGTCGATCGATTTGCGGTCTCGCCGGCCGTGATGATGCAAGACCGTCATGTCGGGCACATACTCGACCGGCATGCCGAGCAGCATCGCCCGCACGAGATAATCAGTATCTTCAGCCGAGCGTAGCGGGCCGCCAGCGCCGAAGCGTTCGTCGAACGACCCGATGCGGGCCGCGACGTCGCGGTGCATGGTCATGTTGCAGCCGAGCACGAAGCCGCCGGGGTGGACCGCCGGGGTCAGCCGCTCGCTTGCCTCGCAGAGCTTTATGGTGAAGGGCAGGTCCCGGGCATCACCGAGTTCGACCCGGCCGCCGCGGATCAGCCACTTCTCGCCACTCCGGTAGTGCCGCTCCAGGTCGCGGAGATAGTCGCGGTCGAGCTTGCAGTCGTCGTCGACGAAGACCAGCACGCGGCCTCGCGCTCGCGCCAATCCGGCATTGCGGGCAGCGGCTAGTCCGGGGCGAGTCTCCGAGACGGCTGTGACTGGGATGTCGGAAGTTTCGGCGATAGCGGCCAGCCGCTTTGACGTGCCGTCCCGTGAACCATTATCGACCACCACCAACTCTGCCGCGAAGGTGGCGTGCACCCGGCATGCGGCCTGGATCGAGGCTATGCAAGCCTCCAGCACAGCGGCGCGGTCGCGCGTGCAGACGATGAAACTGACCTCGAGCGACGGCCGCTCCGATCGGGGAGATGTCGGGACCGGCGCACTCGCAAACTGGTGATCGCGCAGGAGCGGGTGGGGCCTGTCGGTCATACCAGTCCCCGCTGATAACGCGCAAGCACCGCTTCGGCCGGCGTGGTTTTGAAGAAGTAGGCCACCGCGTCCGCCCGCTTTCCGGCCCTTATCGAGAGCAGGCTGAGCCAAGGCGCCCAGACGCCGGGACGCAGCGCATATTGTTCGCGGCGCCGGATGAAATTCCATCTCGCCGTCCGCGTGAGCAATTCGTGGGTCAGCGGCGGTTCTCCTTCGTCGCCGACGAGTTGGTAGAGGAAATAGAACAGGTTCAGCGCGCCTGCCTCGAAGCTTGGCCGTGTGTCGGTCGGCAGCTCGGAAATCCGCTCTTCGAGCGCACGGATGAAATCGGCTGCGCGCGAAACCGTGTCGAAAGAGACGGCCTCGCCGATGTCGCGCAGATCCGCTGTGGTTTCCGCAAGCCCCTCACGCTCGAGATTTTCGGCCACGATCCGCAAATGCGTCCTGCGCATTTCCTTGGCATGCCGCATGGTTACGCTTCCCGCATGGATGCGATAGACGAGCAGGCTATCGGGCAATATGGTCGCCGGGAAACGGCCGGCAAGCCGTCTGAAGAGATCAAAATCCTCGGCATGTCTATATTTGGGATCGTAATAGAGATCGTTGTTCCCAATGACATTCCTGTTGTAGATCACCGTCGGATGTAAGAATATCGTAAAGAACATCGACAATATGTCGAGCCGGCCGAGCCGGAACACCGGGTCTAGCCTGCCTTTGGCGATACGGCCGTGAAGCAAGGTATCAACGCAGGCGCCGCAGAAGCCGAGATCGGGCCGCCGCTCGAACAGTGCGACCTGGCGCGAGAGGCGCCGGGGATAGGCGACATCGTCCGCATCCATTCGCGCAACAAGCTCGCCCTGGGCCAGTCGTAGCCCTTCATTGAGGGTGGCGACGAGGCCGCGGTTCTCACGCGAGATGACAGAAACGCGATTGTCTGCCCGGCGGTATCGTTCGAGAATCTCGAGCGAGTTGTCAGTCGATCCGTCATCGATAGCGATGACCTCCAGGCGATCGTAGTCTTGCCGCAGAATGCTCTCCAGCGCAGCGGTGAGATAAGGCCCGGCATTGTAGACCGGCAGCAGGACGGAGACGAGCGGCGCGGTGGTCATCTCTGCGCATCCGTTCGCCGGAGTTCGAGTGCGGCGCGGCCATCGGGGGATCCGCCGGGATAGGCGTCCGCCGCCCTGCCGAGCCAGCCGGCATCGCCAGAGCGTGCCTGGGAGCGGCGGCGCGCTACATAGGGGAAGCGGCGCTTGAGGCCGTTGAGCGGCTTTTCGAAAGCCGTCCACGAGATCGAAGCGACGGCGATCGTGGCGGCGCTCGCGACCAGGAAACGCCCTGGCCCCTGCTCCGAGACATTGAGCGGGATCCAGGGCTGTGACTTGACGGCGAGCGACAGAAGGATCGGATGGTAAAGATAGACGCCGTAGCTGATGCGGCCCAGTGACAGCAGCGGTGGCAGTTCGAAAACCCTGCCGAGGACGCCGCCAAGGCCGGCTGAACAGGCGGCGACAACGGCCACCAGCGGCACCAGGGGCAGGATCTGCAGCAACGCCCAGCGGGCCCATTCCAGCATAGGATCGGCCGGCGCAGGGATAAGCCACTCAATCGCCAGGAAGACAGCCGCAAGGGCTGGCCAGCCTAGCCGCATCCATTGCGGCAGGCCGGCGCCTCTGGTCCGCCGGCAGGCAAGCAAAGCACCAAACGCCAGCGCGTCCATCGATGCTGGCGGCAGCAGGTCGCGCGCTAGCGCCGGGGTGGCGGTGATCGGCCAGTAGAAGCGATAGGCCAGCGACAACAGGATGACGCCGATAGTGATCGCTTCCACCCGCCGGCGGGGTGCGAGAAGCACGACCAGCGGCCAGGCGATATAGAACTGCTCCTCGATGCTCAGGCTCCAGAAATGGCAGAGTAGCCAGGGCGTCCATTCGTTGCGCAGCGCGTACCAAAAATTCGACAGGTAAAGCGCATGCCAGACGAGCGATCCACTGGACTGCTCCAGATCGGTCAGCCAGACGAACCCAAGCACGGCGAAATAGGGCGGGAATATGCGCAGCGCGCGCCTGATGTAGAAGGAACTCAATGCAGGGCCGGCTTTGAATTCGGCCGCGGCGCGCGCTTCGAGCAGCAGTCGTGTGATCAGGAAGCCGCTCAGCACAAAAAAAAGCCGCACCCCGATGTGGCCCCAAAAGGAGGACCCGTTGGGTGCAAGGAAATGGGAATAGAGAACCATCGTGACAGCGATGGCGCGCAGAGCGTCCAACTGATTGTCACGCGCGACCGCCATCAGCCATTTCCGCCGGTCTGAAATCTCCGATGAAGCCAGCGGCCCTGCATTCCGGGCCTCAGGTCGAGGCCTGCCAGCGTCGAGAGTGCGCCGACAACATCAAACCCGCGCCTTGTGCGCGGGGCAGCCTCGAAATCGGTGCTGGCCAGCGAAAAATTCAAGCTGATCAACTTGGCGGAATCCTCCACGGCGCACTTCCCAGTACCAAATCCCCCAAGAAATGGTGCAACCGGGCAATGGTGCAGTGCAATACAAAATATCTATCGAGCTGTAATATTTGTGTGAATTAGTGCTAAAAATGCGTATGATTTGCGAGTGCGTTGCGTCGCTCAGGGTTTTCCACGTCCGCAATGCTGCATGAGCAGTAGTACCTGGCAGAAAAGGCACCGTTTAATTACACAACTATAATCCGGAGTGTCTGATATAGGTCAAAATTGACGAAGATTATTCTAAGATAGTGGTTTTGTATCTTATAAATTATGCTTGTATTGTCGGGTTCTCTAGGCTGTCGATCTTGCGCGATGCAGCATAGTCGATGGTCAAGCGTCTGACGACGCAATCCTGTGGCGGCGGCCATATGGCGCACGTCGACGAGGCAGACAGGAAGTGCCGGTGTTGGCGTAGGGAGTGACGTGCATTAGCCTTGCACCTGCCGTCACGCTTGCGTCGGATGGAGAACTGGTGCCGCTTAGGTGACTCGAACACCTGACCCCATCATTACGAATGATGTGCTCTACCAACTGAGCTAAAGCGGCCCGGGAAGCGCGAGGTTCCAGGATCGGCTGGGTGATAGACTCAACCGGCCGCTAATTCAAGATGGGCAACCGCGATTTCGAGCCGGCATCCGGCAATTCGTCCCGGCATTTTCCATTGGCGCGCAATGAGCCACCGCCTCATTTGCTTTTTCGGCTACGCGGAGACGTCGCGGTGGACTGCGCACAAACTGCCCGGCAAGGCGGCAAAACGGACTGATTTTATTGCCAAAACGCATCGAAATGGGCCTTGAACAGGCCTGTAAGGCAGAATGCGGGCGCTCGCCCGTTGATTGATTGGTCGCCTGCGGCTAACGATCATGGCAATGTAAGCGAACGGACAGGGGAAATTCGCTTGGACGCGATCGAAAAAGCGATCCGCAACGCCTTCGAGAAAGGCAACGCCGAGGACCGGGCATTTCGCGAGAGGGTCTATCGGTCGGCTTTCGCGGCGCTCGACCGCGTGCTCCAGGCCAATCCCGGCGTGACGGTGGAAGCCGCCATCAAGCGCCGCAAGGCGGTGCAGGAAAAGATCGCCGAGATCGAATCCGAATTCCTGCCCGCGGTCCCCGATGTCGCCGCGCCGACGCAGAGCGCTGCGCAGACGCAGAGCGCTGCGCAGACACAAGATACCGCGCTGACGCAACGCGTTGCGCAGCCGCAAGACGCCGTACAGGGCGCCGCCGAAGCGCCCGCGGTCGATGCCCCGACAGGTGTCGCGGTCGGACCGTCGCCGGCGATCGTCGTTGATGGACCGGTTCAGCCCGAGGCATCCGACGCGCCGCGTTCGCGCGTGCTGCCGGTCGTCCCCGACATCATGCCTGACGCCACGCTGCCCGGCGCCCCGGCGATCGATATGGCCGATTCCGCGCCGGCCGAGGCCGCGGCGGAAGTGGCGCCTGACCGCGATGAAAGGCGGATAAGGGGCCGCCGCCTGCCGCTGACGGCGATCTTCTTTGGCGTGACGTTGCTCGCCGCCGCCGGCATCGGCCTCTATTTCGCCGTGCAGACCGGGGTCTTCAAGACGCCGGCGCAGCTCGACACGGCGCCGCCCGAAGCGCCGCCGACCGTCGACGATGACGACTTCACGCCGCCTGCCGATACAACTGAGCCGCAGCAGCCTGGCGCGCCGCAGCAGCCTGGTGTCGCCGAACAGACGCGCGACTGGATCAACGTGTTTACACCCACCGATCCAACGCATGTGGCGACCCCGTCCGACGCCAAGGCCGATGTCGTGCAGGACGACACCGGCTCCTTCCTGCGCATCCGCTCCGGTGCTTCCGGCTCGGCCATCAGCTTCGATGTCGGGCAGGGCGTGCTGGAGAAGCTTGCCGGCAAACATGCCGTGTTCGACATCGTCGCCCGCGCCGAGGACGGCAAGGACACGCAGATCTCCGTCGACTGCAATTTCGGCGATCTCGGCGATTGCGGCCGCAAGCGCTATGCGGTCGGCCAGCAGCGTAACGAATATCTGTTCGACGTGAAATTCCCCGACAAGCCCCCGGGCGCCGCCGGCAGCATCGCCATCAACTCCGACTTCGACAAGCAGGGCAAGGCGGTCGACATCTACGAGATCCGCGTCTCGATCGAACCGTAAGCGCCGCCTAGCGATCAAGCAGCGCCTGCAGCGTCTCGATGCGGTCGGCTTCGGCGGTCGGCTTGTCCCAGCGCAGCCGTGAGATGCGGGGAAATCGCATCGCAACGCCGGATTTGTGGCGGGTCGAACGGTTGAGACCTTCGAACGCCACCTCCAGCACCAGGCCTTGGCTGCGGTCGGCGCGCACCGAGCGCACCGGGCCGAAACGCTCGACCGTATTGTCGCGGACAAATTTGTCGATCTGCTTCAACTCCTCGTCGGTGAAGCCGAAATAGGCCTTGCCGACCGGCACCAATTCCTCCGCGCCTTCCGGCCCCGACCAGACGCCGAACGTATAGTCGGAATAAAAGCTCGACCGCTTGCCATGACCGCGCTGCGCATACATCAGCACAGCATCGACCGTGTGCGGATCGCGCTTCCACTTGAACCACGGCCCTTTCGGCCGTCCCGCGAGATAGGGCGAATCCCAGCGCTTCAGCATCACGCCTTCGATAATCGGGTGCGGCGGCGCGCGGCGCAGTTCCTCCAGCGTTTGCCAATCCCGGAATTCGACGAATGGCGACAGATCGAAACGGTGCGGGTCCAGCGTTGTGATGAAGGCCTCAAGACGGGCCCGCCGCTCGCGGAAAGGTAGCGCGCGCAAATCTTCGCCGTTGATCTGCAGCGCATCGTAGCAGCGCATGAAGGCCGGGTATTGCTGCTGTATCTTCGGGGCCACGCTCTTGCGATTGAGCCGCTGTTGCAGGTCCGAAAACGTGCCGGTCGCCGCGGGCTCGCCGACCAGCAATTCGCCGTCGAGCGCGGCGGAAAAATTCATCGCCTGGGCGAGATCGGGGAATGCGCCGGACACATCGTCGCCGGTGCGCGAATAGAGCCGGCGCACGCCGCCCTCGCACACCGCCTGAACGCGGATGCCGTCCCATTTCCATTCCGCGGCATAGGCGGCCGGATCGAGCTTTTCGAGGTCGCCGTCGCCGACCGGGTTCGACAGCATCACCGGACTGAACAGGGCAAGTGCGGTCCGCTTCGGCTTCTCGGCCTTGCCTTCCAGCCACGCGAACAGCGAGATATAGGGCGGCGTCAGCCCGTGCCACAGCTCCTCGATCTCGGCGACATCGACCTTGCCGAAATCGGCCAGCGCCTGTTTGGCCAGCCGCGCCGAAACGCCGATGCGCAAGCCGCCGGTGACCAGCTTGATGATGGCAAAGCGCGCCGAAATGCCGGCGCTGTCGAGCAGCCCGGCCAGCACCCTGGGTCCGTCCGAGCGGCTCGCCGCCTGCAGCTTTGTCACGACGTCGCCAAGCGTCGGCTCCCGGTTGGGGATATGTCCCGGCGTTTGCGGCCAGACCAGCGACACGGTTTCAGCGAGGTCGCCGACATAGTCGTAGGAATAGCCGAACAGCACCGGATCCATGCGCTCGGTGACCAGCGTGCGCAGCATCGCCGGCTTGACCGCCGCAATGTTGAGGTCGCCGGTGATAGCCGCCAGCGCCAGCCCGCGGTCGGGGTCCTCGACGCTGCGGAAATAATCGACGAGCAGCGTCAGCTTGCCATTGCGCGACGGCGTCAGCACCAGGCGGTCGAGGAGCTCGGCAAAGCGGTTCATGGATGCAAGGACCGCGTTGACGGCAGAGGTTTGCGCTCTGGCACACCCCCCTCTGTCCTGCTGGACATCTCCCCCGCAAGGGGGGAGATTGGCAGCCTTGATCTTGCCGCCCATCTTGCGAGGTTGGCGATTGGCGAAAGCGGAGGTGACATCTGATCTCCCCCCTTGCGGGGGAGATGGCCGGCAGGCCAGAGGGGGGTGGGAAGGATCGCCGCGCCGGCGATTTCTGGATCAAAAATCACCATCAATCGCCCTCGTCCTCATATCCCACCAGGTGCAGTGGCCTGGCGGCGATGCCTTTCAGCTCGCACCAGCGCACCAGCGCTTCCTCGCGGCCATGCGTCACCCAGATTTCGCCGGCGCCCGTCTCCTTGACGGTGGCGGTCAGTTCGTCCCAGTCGGCGTGGTCGGAAATGATCAGCGGCAGTTCGACGCCGCCTTGCTTGGCGCGCTGGCGGATGCGCATCCAGCCCGAGGCGAAGCACGAGATCGGGTCGGGAAAGCGCCGCGCCCAGCGGTCGGCGAAGGCCGATGGCGGGCCGACAACGATGGCCCCGGTGAAATCCTGCTTGCCGCCGCTGTCGACGGTTGCCGGCTCCAGCGTGCCGAGGTCGATGCCCTGGTTCTGGTAATATTCGCTGAGCTTGGCCAGCGCGCCGTGGATATAGATCGGCCTGTCATAACCGGCATCGCGCAGCAGCCGCATCACCCGCTGTGCCTTGCCCAGCGCATAGGCGCCGACCAGATGCGATCGCTCGGGAAACTGCGCCGCCGATTTGAGCAGCCGGGCGATCTCCTCTGTGTCGGGCGGATGGTGAAACACCGGCAGGCCGAAGGTCGCCTCGGTGATGAACACATCGCATCGGACCGGTTCGAACGGTGCGCAGGTCGCGTCCTTCTGGCGCTTGTAGTCGCCGGAGGCGACGATGCGCCTGCCCTTGTGCTCGACCGCGATCTGCGCCGAGCCCAGCACATGGCCGGCCGGATGGAAGGTGACGCTGACATCGTTCAGCGCCATCGCTTCGCCAAGCACGGCCGCTTGCGTTGTCCCGGCAAAATCCTCGCCATAACGCAACCCCATAATGTCGAGCGTCTGCTGCGTCGCCAGCACCGAACGATGGCCGGAGCGGGCATGGTCGGAATGGCCATGCGTGATCAACGCCCGGTCGACTGGCCGCACCGGGTCGATGAAGAAATCGCCGGATGGGCAATAAAGGCCTTCAGGCCGGGGATGAAGCAGTTCGCTGGCGCGCATCCACTCAAGATAGTGGCTAATTCCAGCGCGGGAAGCCTGTTGCAAGAGACTGCTGACTCGGCCTACAGCCAGCCACCGGCCGCATCAGCCGGCGGGGCCATCGCCATGCAACCGCTGAAAATCTCGTCCGGCGACCTGACCGCCGACCGTCGCGCCGACTATGCCGAGATGCTTTTCGGCTCGGGCGAGCACGCGGCAGCGGCGGAGCTGCTGCTCGGCGCGCTGGAACTGGCGCCGCAATGGGCGGCGGGCTGGTTCCGTCTTGGCGAGATGCAGGAGACGGCCGAGCGGCTCGACGTGGCGGCTCAAGCCTGGGCGACGGCGCTGAAACTCGACCCGGCGGATCGCCTTGGCGCTGCGCTGAAGCTGCAACTCATCGGCAAGGCGCCGGCTGCCGCGGCGCCACCCAGCGCCTTCGTCGAAACGCTGTTCGACCACTATGCCGAAACTTTCGAAGATTCGCTGGTCGGCAAGCTCGGCTACCGGCTGCCGGAGTTTCTCGATCGCGCCATTCGAGCGGCAAGGGCGGGCCGCTTTTCGCTGGCGCTCGACCTTGGTTGCGGCACCGGTCTGATGGGCGAGAAACTGCGGCCGGTCGCCGAACGGCTGGAGGGCTACGACATCTCCGCCGCCATGCTGAAAAAGGCCCGCGCCAAAGGCGTCTACGATCTGCTCGCCAAGGCCGATCTGCAGGATTTCGCCTATGCCGGACCGAAAGCCGATCTGGTGGTGGCGGCCGACGTGTTCATCTATGTCGGCGCGCTCGATCGCGTGATGAAGACCGTCGCAGGCATTCTGGCCACCAATGGCCTGTTTGCCTTTTCCGTCGAAAAGCCAGCCAAGGGCGGGGCGGGCGGCGACGCCGGTTTCGCGCTGCAGCCGTCTCGTCGCTACGCCCATTCTCAAGCCTATGTCGAGCGGGTGCTTGCCGCAAACGGCCTGTCGGTGCTGTCGATGCAGCCGACCGTCATCCGCTGGGATCGCCGCCAGCCGGTCGACGGGCTTGCCGCGCTGGCGGTGCCCTCGTCCAAGGGTTGATGTCTCGTCTTGTTCGAAAACGTGAATAGGATTTTTGCGGCTGGCGCGGCATCAGGTAGGATACAAGCCGGGAAAAGCCCTCGGCAGGCATTGAGGAGGAACACATGCGCTGGAACATGATGGTCTTGGTGTCTTGCCTGGCAATGACCGGCTGCATGGGCAGTTCGATGTCGGAGCGGCAGGACCAGGACGTGCAATCGTCGCTGCAATATGACAACGTGCCTTGCGACCAGTTGCTGGCGCAACGCAACGAACTGGCGCAGCAATACCATCTGTCGACGGACGCCAAGCCGAGCTTCTCCAATCCGGCGATGGGCTTCGGCCCGTTCACGCCGGATATGCGCTCCAAAAGCAAGCGCGATACTGATCTGGCAAGTGGCAAGATCGACGCCATGAACCGCTCGATCGTCCGCCGCGACTGCGGCAAGCCCAACAAGCAGAAGAAGTTCAGTCTGCCGAGCTGAACCTGAACTTGCTCAGTACCCCGCCTTGCGGTCGACCACGTTATCAAGCTTTTCGCCGCGCTCGAAGGCATCCATCTGCCGCAACATGCTCGGTGCCAGGTGGACAGGGTCGGAGGTCGCCGCCGCGTGCGGCGTCACGAACACTTTCGGGTGACTCCATAGCGGACTGGTCTTCGGCAGCGGCTCGACCTCGAACACGTCGAGGCTCGCCTCCTTCAGCGTGCCGTCGTCCAGCGCGCGCAAGATGTCGGCGTCCTTCTGCAGCCGGCCGCGCCCGGCATTGATCAGCACCGAGCCGCCGAGGCCGTTGCGCTTGCGCAATTCCTTCAGCACGCCGTAATTGATGATGCCGTGCGTGTCCGGCGTCAGCGGCAGCAGCACCACCAGTATGTCGGTGGCGTTGAGGAAGGGGATCAGCCCGGCCTCTCCGGCATAGGTCGCAACGCCTTTCATGGCTTTGTCGCTGCGCGACCAGCCATTGACGGCAAAGCCGAGCGACAACAGCACCGACGCCGCGGCGCGGCCGAGATTGCCGAGCCCCCATAATGCCGACCGAGATGTCGCCGGCCGGCCGCTGCGGCGGTTCGTGCCAGGTCTTCTTCGGCTGCTGGGCACGATAGAGCATGCCCTGGCGATGATGGTCGAGCACCCGCCAGACGACATATTCGGTCATGTATTGGGTGAGGTTGTCGGCTACCACTTTGACGATCGGCACATCGGGCAGGCCGGGATCGGCGAAGATATGGTCGACGCCGGCGCCGATCGAGAAGATTGCGCGTAGATTGGGCAGCGATTTCAAGAGGTTCGGCTTCTGCTTCCACACCACCGCATAGGTGATCGACGGATCCGAAGCGCCGTCCGGCTCCAGCACCACTTCGCGCTCGGCCGACAGCAGCTCGCGCCAGCGCTGCGGATGAAAGCCGGTGACGGCAAGCAGGATTTTGCCTTTTTCCATTTGCGGATTGTATTCCCTGTTATTCGCTGACGATACCGACCGGCGCCGTCTCGATCTTGAACGCGGCCGAGATCAGCGCCTTCGTATAGTCGGTCTGCGGCCGCTCGAAAATCTGTTCGGAAGGGCCGGCTTCGACGATCTTGCCATTGCGCATGACGATGACGTCATTGGCAAGGGCGCGAATGACTTTCAGATCGTGGCTGATGAACAGATAGGCAAGGTCGTGCCTGGCCTGCAGATTGCGTAAGAGGTCGACCACTTGCGCCTGCACGCTCATGTCGAGCGCCGAGGTCGGTTCGTCCAGCATGACGAAGCGTGGATTGAGCACCATGGCGCGCGCAATGGCGACGCGCTGGCGCTGGCCGCCCGAGAATTCATGCGGATAGCGGTTCCTGGTCCCCGGATCGAGCCCGACCTCCTTCAGCACGGCGACGACCTTGTCGTCGCGTTGATCGGGCGACAGCTTCGGCTCGTGGATCTTCAAGCCTTCCTCGATGATCTCCGAGACCGACATGCGCGGGCTGAGCGAGCCGAACGGGTCCTGGAAAACGATCTGCAACTCGCGGCGCAGCGGCCGCATGGCGTTGAAGGAAAGCTGGTTGATGTCGCTGCCATTGAACTGGATGGTGCCGGTCGATGAGATCATCCGCGCCAGCGCCAGCCCGAGCGTCGTCTTGCCGGAGCCGGATTCGCCGACGACGCCGAGGGTCTGGCCGGCGCGCACGGTGACGTCGATGCCGTCAACTGCCTTCACATTGTCGACGGTGGTGCGAAAGAAACCCTTCTTGATCGGGAACCAAACCTTGATGTTCTTGCCTGTCATCACCGGCTTGGCGGCATCGTTGGCGGCCGGCGGCTTGCCCTTCGGCTCGGCGGCCAGGAGGTGCTTGGTATAAGCGTGCTGCGGGTTGGCGAAGATGTCCCTGGTCGGCCCGGTCTCGACGATCTTGCCTTTGGTCATCACGCAGACGCGGTCGGCGATCTTTTTGACAATGCCGAGATCATGGGTGATGAACAGCATCGACATGCCCTTACGGCTCTTCAACTCCGCCAGCAATTCGAGGATCTGCGCCTGCACGGTGACGTCGAGCGCCGTCGTCGGCTCGTCGGCGATCAGCAGTTCCGGTTCGTTGGCCAGCGCCATGGCGATCATGACGCGCT
Source organism: Mesorhizobium sp. M0802 (assembly GCF_040320115.1). Lineage (NCBI taxonomy): Bacteria > Pseudomonadati > Pseudomonadota > Alphaproteobacteria > Hyphomicrobiales > Phyllobacteriaceae > Mesorhizobium > Mesorhizobium sp. M0802. The sequence goes on along the minus strand of NZ_JAMYOY010000002.1, from coordinate 316,528 downwards.
GCCGCTGGCCGCCGGACAATTGGTGCGGATAGGCGTCGAGCCGCTTTTCCGGTTCGCGAATGCCGACCTCGTTGAGCAGCGCCAGCGTGCGCGCCTTGGCCTGGCGGTCGCCCATGCCCTGATGCAGCGCCAGGATCTCGACGATCTGCTGCTCGATCGTGTGCAGCGGATTGAGCGAGGTCATCGGCTCCTGGAAGATCATGGTGATCTTGTTGCCGCGCACGCTGCGCAACTGCTTTTCGTTCATCGCCAAAAGGTCGGCGCCCTGGAACAGGATCTTGCCCGAGGGATGGCTGGCCGTCGGGTAGGGCAGAAGCTTCAGCACCGACAGCGCCGAGACCGATTTGCCGGAACCGGATTCGCCCACAAGCGCCACCGTCTCGCCCCTGGCGAGATCGAAGGAGATGTGGTCGACGGCGGTCGACTCGTTGCCGCCTTGGGTGAAGGCAACGCTGAGATCGCGGACGGAGAGCAGGAGTTCGCTCATCGGAACGCCTTGCGCGGGTCGAAAGCATCGCGCGTTGCTTCACCGATGAACACCAACAGCGACAGCATCAGCGAGATGACGATGAAGCCCGATATACCGAGCCAGGGGGCATTGAGGTTACTCTGCGCCTGTTTTAGCAGTTCGCCGAGCGACGCGGTGCCGGGCGGCAGGCCGAAGCCGAGATAGTCGAGCGAGGTCAGTGTCGAGATCGAGGCGCTGACCAGGAAAGGCATGAAGGTCAGCGTCGCCACCATGGCATTAGGCAGAAGATGGCGCAGCATGATGGTGCGGTTGGACACACCAAGCGCGCGGGCCGCGTTGACATATTCGAAGTTGCGTGCGCGCAGGAATTCGGCGCGCACCACGCTGACAAGCGACGTCCAGGAGAACAGCAGCATCAGCCCGAGCAGGATGAAGAAGCCCGGCGGCAGGATGGCGGCGACGATCAGCAGCAGATACAGCAGCGGTATCGCCGACCAGATTTCTATGAAGCGTTGAAAGAGAAGGTCGGTCCAGCCGCCGAAATAGCCTTGCAGCGCGCCGGCCGCGACGCCGATAACCGACGAGCCCGCGGTCAGGATCAGTCCGAACAGCACGGAAATCCTGAACCCGTAAATGATGCGCGCCAGCACGTCGCGCGCTTGGTCGTCAGTGCCCAGCCAGTTCCAGTTGCCGACAATGCAGTCAGGATCGGCAGCACCTTGTGGATACTGGCTGCATCGCTTCTGCGCGTCATATTCCCATGATGGTTTTGCCGGAGCGGCGTCGGGGATCGCATTGTTGACGGTGCGGTAGGAATAGCGGATCGGCGGCCAGATCATCCAGCCATTGGCGTTGATCTCGTCGCGGATGACCGGATCGCGATAGTCGGTGACGGCGTAGAAACCGCCGAATTTTTCTTCGGGGTAGGCGACCGCCACCGGAAATAGGATCTCACCTTTGTAGTAGGCGACGATCGGCCTGTCGTTGGCGATCAGTTCGGCAAACAGCGACAGCACGAACAGAGCGAGGAATATCCACAACGACCAGTAGCCGCGCCGGTTGGCCTTGAAGTTCTGCCAGCGCCGCTTGTTGAGCGGCGACAGCCAGGGGCGGGCGATCCTTGTCGGTGTGATCTCGGCTGCAGCCTGCGTCATCAGACGTCTCTCCGCTCGAAATCGATGCGCGGATCGACCCATGTGTAGATCAGGTCGGACAACAGCGTCACGAACAGGCCAAGCAGCGAAAATATATAGAGGTTGGCGAAGACGACCGGATAGTCGCGCGCCAACACGGACCTGAAGCCGAGCAGCCCGAGACCGTCGAGGGAAAAGATGTTCTCGATCAAAAGCGAGCCGGTGAAGAAGGCCGAGATGAAGGCCGCTGGAAAGCCGGCAATGACGATCAGCATTGCGTTGCGGAACACATGTCCGTAAAGCACCCGCCGCTCCGACAGGCCCTTGGCACGGGCCGTCACCACATACTGTTTGCGTATCTCTTCCAGGAAGGAGTTCTTGGTCAGCAGCGTCGTCGTCGCGAAGGCCGACAGCACCAGCGCCGTCAGCGGCAAGGTCATGTGCCAGAAATAATCGACGATCTTGTCGGGCCACGACAATTGGTCCCAATTGTCGGAGACGATGCCGCGCAGTGGGAACCAGTCCCAGAAGGAGCCGCCCGCGAACAGCACCATCAGCAATATGCCGAACAGGAAGGCCGGTATGGCATAGCCGACGATGATCACGCCGCTGGTCCAGACGTCGAAGGCGGAGCCGTCCTTGACCGCTTTGCGGATGCCAAGGGGGATCGAGATCAGATAGGACAACAGCGTGATCCACAGCCCAAGCGAGATCGACACCGGCATCTTCTCCAGGATCAGGTCAAGAACCGAGATGTCACGGAAATAGCTGTCGCCGAAATCGAAGCGGGCATAGTTCCACAGCATCATGACGAAGCGTTCGAGCGGTGGTTTGTCGAAGCCGAATTGCTTTTCCAGCTTCTTGATGAATTCCGGATCGAGCCCTTGCGCGCCGCGATACTTCGAGCCGACGTCACCGGCCACATCGAAATTGCCGCCGCCTCCTGCATCGCCACCGCCGCTGCCGAGGCGGTCGCTGCCGCCCTGGTTGGTCAGGCTGGCGATGACCTGCTCGACCGGTCCACCCGGTGCGAATTGAGTGACGACGAAAGCAACCGCCATGATGCCGAACAGGGTCGGTATCATCAGTAGGATACGGCGCAGTATGTAGGCGCCCATCAGCTTTCACCCTCCCCCTTGTGGGGAGGGTCGATCCGCGAAGCGGGGCGGGGTGGGGGTAGTCTCGATCCGGCGTACGCCGTCACACCGCCACCCCGGTTCGCCATTCGTGCTGCGCACGAAGTGCTCACCGACCCTCCCCACGAGGGGGAGGGTAAAGTGCCGCGCAACAGCCTACCCTTTGCCAATTTTTGCCGCCTTGCCCTTGTCGACCCACCACAGCGCTTCGACCGGGAAGTCGAAATCGGGTTTCCGCTCGGGAAAACCGAACATGTCCCAATAGGCGCTTCGATGATTCGCCAGGAACCAACTTGGAATCCAATCCCTCCGTGCACGCAAGACCCGGTCGAGCGCGCGCATGGCAATTGTCAGGCCTTCGCGACCCTCGGCGGCACCTGCGGCGTCAACCAGGGCGTCGATGGCCGGGCTCGACGTTCCCGGCAGATTGCGAGAGCCCGATACGGTAGCTGCTCGCGAATGGAAAATGGTTTCGAGGTCATCACGGGTTGGCGTCGCCGGAAACGAGGCCGCGACCGAGACGAGGTCGTAGTCGAACGAATTCTGCCGCAGCTGATATTGCGCGGCATCCACCAGCCGGATCGAGGCATCGATGCCGACCGCCTTCATGTTTTCGACCCAGGGCGAGTAGACCTGTTCGAAGACTTCGTCGTCGACAAGAAACTCTGCGGACAACCGACCACCCTTGTCGTTCACGACGAAATTGCCGGACCGTTTCCAGCCGGCCTCGGTCAGAAGCTTGGCCGCCTTGCCAAGCAACTGCCGGTCGCGGCCGGAGCCGTTCGACGCGTCCTGGATCACGGCTTCGCCAAAAGCCTCGGCGGGAATCTGCTCACGCAGCGGCTCAAGAAGAGCCAATTCTTGTGGCGACGGTCTGCCCTCGGCGCGAAATTCGGATTTCTCGAAGCAGGATTGCGAGCGCTCATAGGAACCGTAGAAGAAATTGCGCCGCGTCCATTCGAAGTCGAAGCACAGCCCGATCGCCTGCCGCACGCGCGAGTCGCGAAACTGCTCGCGCCGCTGGTTGACGGCGGTGCCCTGCATCGAAGGCACCGTTTCGGCCGGGAATTCGTGCTTCACCACCTTGCCGGCAGTGAAGGCTGGGAAGTCGTAGCCGGTCGCCCAGACGCGCGAGGTGAATTCCTCCCTGTAGAGGATTTCTCCCTTCTTGAACGCTTCGAAGGCAACGCTACGGTCCTGATAGAACTCAACGCGAATCCGCTGAAAATTGTTCTGGCCGCGATTGACCGGCAGGTCGTTGCCCCAATAATCAGCCACACGCTCATATTCGATCCAGGCCCCTGCCGACCAGCGACCGACCTTGTAGGCGGCTGACCCCAACGGCGGGTTCATCTGCGAGGAATCGAACGGGTTGGTCGTGTAGAACGCCTTCGACAGGACCGGGAACTCGACGACGTTGAGGATGGTGCGGCTTGTCTGCTTGCCGGAAAACCTAAGCTGCAGCGTGTGGGCATCCACGGCGATCCCGTCATCCAGATGCGTTAGCGGCAGGGAATAGTACGGGTGCCCCTTGTCCTTGAGCAGCTTGAAGGTGAAGGCGGCATCCTCTGCGGTCAATGGCGTGCTGTCATGGAAGCGGGCCTGCGGGCGCAGCGAGAAGGTGAAGTCGTTGCGGTCGTCGGAAATCGTCACGCCGTCAGCGATCAGCCCGTAAACGGCGTCAGGTTCGTCGTAGGCTCTCACCATCAGTGAATCGAAGCACATCTCCGTGCGCTGGGGCGAATCGCCTTTGGGGACGAACGAATTCAGCGTGTTGAAGGTCAGCGGCGTCTGGTTGGCAAGCCAGTTGCGCGGCAGGAAGTTGAAGACGCCACCTTGCGGCGCATCGACATTGACATAGTCGAAATGAGTGAAGTCCGGCTTGTATTTGAGGTCGCCGAAAGCCGACAGTCCATGCAGTTTCACGCCGGTTGGGCTGGCGGCGAAAGCCTTGCCCGGCAGCAGCGCAGCAACAGCCGCGGCGCCACTGAGGGCCAGGAAATCGCGGCGAGGGAGCCCCGCCATCAATTGCTGCCCTTGTACTTGGCGGCCAGGGCCTTTTCCTTGTCCGCATCGATCCACCAGGAATCGATATCGGCGCCACGGTAGCCGGGCTGCTTTTCCGGGATGCCGAACTTGTTCCAGTAAGCCAGCCACACAACGGCGCGATAGTATTGCGGCACCACATAGTAATTCCACAGCAGCACGCGATCGAGCGCATGGGTGGTGGCGACGAGGTCATCGCGATCCGTGGCAAAAATGATGCGGTCGACAAGGGCGTCAACGACCGGGTTCTTGATGCCGGAATAATTGCGCGATGCCGGTGTGTCGGCGGACTTGGAGCTCCAAAAATCGCGCTGCTCGTTGCCGGGCGATTCCGACTGTTGGAGCTGTCCTGTGATGACGTCGTAATCGAAATTTCTGACGCGGTTGGTGTACTGGCTCGGGTCGACGATGCGCAGTGTCGCATCGACGCCGATCTTGCGCAGATTGGCGATCCAGGGGCTGGAAATGACCTGGTCGGTTTCATTCGAGCCTAGGATTTCAAACTTGAATGGCTCGCCGGTCTTGGCGTTGACCATCTTGCCGCCCTTGATCACCCAGCCGGCCTGGGCGAACAGGTCGACCGCCTGCTTCAGATATTTGCGCTCCGCCTGCGGCGAATCGTAGACCGGCAACTTGAATTCCTGGGTGAATACTTCCGGCGGCAGCTTGTCGCGGTACTTCTCCAGGATCTCCAATTCCTTGCCTTGCGGCAAGCCGCTAGAGGCTAGGTCCGTGCCCTGGAAATAGCTGTGGGTGCGAGTGTTGAAACCGAAGAACAGCGTGCGGTTCATCGATTCGAAATCGAACGGGTAGGTGAGCGCGGCCCTGACCAGACGATCGGCAAACAACCTATGTCTCTGGTTGAGCATGAAAGCCTGCATCGGCTCGGGCGAGGTGGTCTTGAACTCCTGCTTGATCACATCGCCGGCCTTGATCGCCGCGAAATCATAAAATGTCGCCCAGCGCTTCGAGCTGTTTTCCGGCTTGATATCGTCGAGGCCACCTTTCTTGAACGCCTCCCAGGAGGCGTTGTCGTCAAGAATGTAGGTAAAGTGCTGCGTGTCGAAATTCTCCCGACCGATCTTCACAGCCAGCTTGGCGCCCCAATAGTCGGGGACGCGCTGCCAGACGATTTCCGACCCCGCCTTGAAGCTGGCGATCTTGTATGCAGCCGAGCCCAGCGGCGGCTCCAGCGTCCCCTTGGTGATGTCGCGCTTCTTGCCATTGGCGTCGGTGCCTTCCCACCAATGCTTGGGCAGCACGACAAGGTCGCCGAGGATCTTGGGCAGTTCGCGATTGCCCTTTTGGTCGAAGTGGAACTCGACCTCACGGTCCGAGACAGCGACGGCGTCGGTGACGTTTTCGAAATAGCGGCTGTACATCGGGCTGTTGGCCTTCAGCACCTGGAACGACCAGATCACGTCGTCGACTGTGATCGGCTGTCCGTCATGCCATTTCGCCCGCGGGTCGAGCCGGTAGGTGGCCGAGGAATAGTCGGTCGGGTACTTGTAGGCATCGGCGACGAGCGGGTGGCTGACGCTGCCTTCGTCAGTCGCCTGGTCCATCAGCGTGTCGTAGAGCAGGCCGCCGCCAAATGGCTGCAGGCCGGCCGCCGGCGATCCCTGAACGATATAGGGATTGAAGCTGTCGAACGTGCCGGAAACGACCGAATTGTAGGTACCGCCCTTCGGTGCATCCGGATTCACATAATCGTAGCGCTGGAAGTTCTCGCCATATTTGGAGGGGCCGATCAGCGAAGAGGTGGTGTGCCATTCCTGGGGGAAGGATGCCTGCAGGCCGCCTGCGAGGGCGCCCACAACCAGAAAGGACCTCAGAAGCGTTCGGCCAACCGTCATGCGTTCTCCTCGTCGCGATGCCCGGCAATCCTAAATGATTTGACGCCGGTGAAAACCGCCATGCGGCGGCTTTGTCGCCGCATATGCGATTTTCCTAACAAAAAGCCGGGCTGAACCCGGCTTTTTTGAGGTCATGGAGATGACAATTCGGTTATTTGGCGGGCGCCGGTGCCGGCGTCGCAGGGGCGGGAGCTGCACCTTCAGCCGGCTTGGCCGGAGCGGCACCCTCGGCCGGCTTGGCCGGCGCCGTTGCATCGGCGGCGGCACCTGGCGTCGGCAGCGGCTTCGGGCTATCCGACAGCGTGCGCAGATAGGCAATGACGTTGGCGCGGTCCTCGTCCTTCGGCAGGCCGGCAAAGCCCATCGCCGTGCCCTTCACGAATTTCTTCGGCGAGGTGATGAAGTGGTTGAGATTGTCATAGGTCCACTTCTCGGCGCCGCCCTTGGAAAACTCCTTCATGCCGGCCGAATAGGCAAAGCCCTCATGCTCGGCGACGGGGCGGTCGACGATGTCCCAGAGATCCGGGCCGACCTTGTTGGGGCCGCCTTTTTCGCCGGAATGGCAGGCCTGGCATTTCTTAAAGACGGCCGCACCTTGCTCGACATTGGCGGTGGCCAAAAGGTCGGCGATCGGCTTCGCCTCTGCTGCGGGTCCGGCGGCGCCGCCTTCGGCAGGCTCCGTCGCCTCGATGGCAAAGCCGGGTTTTTCCGGCGCCGGCGAGGCAAACAGGGCGTCGGACACCAAACCGACCGAGAAGACGACGAAACAGGTTCCAAGCAACCCGGCGAGCAGTTTGTTGACTTCGTTGGAATCCATACGCCCCAGGGCTCCCTTTTCCGGCGGACCTCTCCGTCCACTCCGTCCGTCGGTATCGTGACCCACCCCGTCGAGCCGGTCAAATCGGGCGGAAACTAGGTCTTTTGCTTGGGCGTTGCAACACCTATAAGGGCGCTTCCAGTGAGACCTTTTGCCACTTTCCCCATCCTCTTTCGAACGCCTTGCAACCTCGATGTCCACGCTCATCCTGATCCCGGCCCGCATGGCCTCGACGCGCCTGCCGGGCAAGCCGCTGGCCGACATAGCCGGCGCGCCGATGATCGTCCATGTCGCCCGCCGCGCCGCTGAGGCTGGGCTTGGCCGGGTAGTGGTGGCAACCGACACGCGCAACGTGGCCGAAGCGGTGCGCGCGCACGGTTTCGAGGCGGTGATGACGCGCACCGACCACGAATCCGGTTCCGACCGTATCTTCGAGGCGCTGACCGCCCTCGACCCCGATCGCAAGGTCGAAACCATCGTCAATGTGCAGGGCGACCTGCCGACCATCGATCCCAAGATCATCGGTGCGGCGCTGAAACCGTTCGAGGACGCTGCGGTCGACATCGCCACGCTCGGCGTCGAGATCGTCCGCGACGAGGAAAAGGCCAACCCCAACGTCGTCAAGATCGTCGGTTCGCCGTTGTCGGCGACACGGCTGAAGGCGCTCTATTTCACCCGCGCCACCGCGCCCTGGGGCGAGGGGCCGCTCTATCACCATGTCGGCCTCTACGCCTATCGGCGCTCAGCCCTCGAACGCTTCGTCGCGCTAAAACCTTCGCCGCTCGAACGGCGCGAGCGGCTGGAGCAGTTGCGGGCGGTGGAGGCCGGTATGCGCATCGATGCCGAGATCGTGCAATCGCTGCCGCTGGGCGTCGACACGCCGGAAGACCTCGAACGCGCCCGACAAATTCTTTCCTGAGACCTTCAACCTGAGATATCGGCATGCCTGACAAGACCAACAGAATAGCCTTCCAAGGCGAACCGGGCGCCAATTCCGACACCGCCAGCCGCAACATGTTCCCTTCGATGGAGCCGTTGCCGTGCCCCACCTTCGAGGATGCCTTCAACGCGGTCGAGACCAACAAGGCCGACCTCGCCATGATCCCGATCGAAAACACCATCGCCGGCCGCGTCGCCGACATTCATCATCTCTTGCCGGAATCGAAACTCCACATCGTCGGCGAGTATTTTCTGCCGATCCACTTCCAGCTGATGGTGCTGCCAGGCGTCAAACGCGAAGAGATCAAGACCGTGCACAGCCATATCCATGCGCTGGGACAGTGCCGCAAATACATCCGCAAGAACGGTTGGAAGCCGGTGATCGCCGGCGACACGGCGGGCTCTGCGAAGCTGGTCTCGGAGCTCAAGGACCGCACCATGGCCTCGCTCGCCCCGGCGCTAGCCGCAGAACTCTACGGCCTCGACATCATCGAGAAGAACGTCGAGGACACGGATTCGAATGTCACCCGCTTTGTCGTGCTGACCAAGGACAAGCGATTGGCCGAACGGCCCTCGGCCGACACCAAGATGATGACGACCTTCATGTTCCGTGTCCGCAACGTGCCGGCTGCGCTCTACAAGGCAATGGGCGGTTTCGCCACCAACGGCGTCAACATGACGAAGCTGGAGAGCTATCAGTTGGGCGCCTTCACCGCGACGCTGTTCTACGCCGATATCGAGGGCCATCCCGACGATCCACTGGTCAAGCTGGCGCTGGACGAACTGCGCTTCTTCTCGCGCGAAGTGCGCATTCTGGGTGTCTATCCCGCCAGCGAGTCGCGCGAGCAGTGGAAGGTCGCGGACTAAGGTTCCCCTAAACCAGCAGGGTCAGCGGCACATAGTCGATTTCCATGAAGGTTTCGACTTCCGGGATCCAGCGGTCGCGCACGAAGGCAACGTGGTCGGGATGCTCGTTATATCTGGTGTAGGCGGCCTGATCGACGAACTCCATCGAGAAGCCGAAGTGATAGTCGTTCTTCGGGCTGACTTGCCGCAGCGGCTCGAAATGGGTGACGCCCTTGATTGCGCTGAGAATGCGCTTGGCATCGGAGAGGAACCGCTTTTCCTCCAGCGAGTACTGCGGGTGCTTCAGGGTGAAAACCACGGTGTGACGGATCATTTTTTGCTCCCGTTAAGCAATTCCAGGAAAAGTGTGAAGCGGTTTTCCGTCCGGAATTGCGTAAAATAACAAGTCTTATTCGCTGTCGACCCAGGCGCGGATCAGATGATGCGCGATCGCGCCTTTCGGCGGCGTGACCAGATTGTCCTTGTGCGTCCTCTCCAGCATGGAACGCACCTCGTCGCGAAAAAACCAGCGGCAATCTTCCAACTCGTTGAGATCGGCCTGGATGTCGTCACTGAGCGGTTCGCCGAAACAGCCGATCATCAGCGAATAGGGGAACGGCCAGGGTTGGCTGGCATGGTAGACAACGCGGCCGAGCCGGATGCCGGCTTCCTCCAGCGTTTCGCGGCGCACCGCCGCCTCGATCGTCTCGCCCGGCTCGATGAAGCCGGCAAGCGCCGAGTACATGCCGGGCCCGAAATGCCGGCCGCGGCCGAGCAGGCATTTTTCCCGCGTCGCCGTCAGCATAATCGCCACCGGATCGGTGCGTGGAAAGTGCTCGGTGCCGCAATTTGGGCAATGGCGCTTGTAGCCGCCGGCCCGCATTTGCGATTCATGGCCGCATTTGCTGCAGAAGCGATGGGTGGCATGCCAGGCAAGCAGGGCGGCGCCTTGCGCCAGCGCGCCCGCTGCCGCCTCGTCGATCAGCCCCTGCATATAGACCGAGCGATAATCGATCGCCTTCATGGTCTCCGGCAGCTGTTCGGGATCGAGGCCGACCGGCACGGCAAGTACCGGGCCGCTCTCGGCAAAGCCAAGCAGCACGCCTTGTGCGAGTGATGGCTGCAGCTTCTGGCTCTCAGCCAGATCGAACCAAGGGTCGAAGCTGCCATCGTGCAATTTCAGATACAGCCGTCCGCCATGCATCGGCAGAAGACGTGCCGAGGGATCGGCCAACGCCCTTTCGACGGAATCGTCGGCGCGGTTCTCGGATTGCCGATCAATCGTGTTTCCGGCGAAGCCGACGAACTGGCTCGGTTCGCGCAAGGGCGCGTCAAAAAGGCGAAGGGTCATGGAAGCTCGAACGTCTAGGGATGGACACAGGCGGCTTATAGCGCCGCCTTGATCTGTTGCGCAAACTGGCGGATGCCTGAACGCTCATAGGGCTCGCGCATGCCGTGCCCCCACACCGGCCCCGGCCAGCCCGGATCGCCTTCCGAGCGGGCGATGACGTGGACATGCAATTGCCGAACGATGTTGCCGAGCGCGCCGGTGTTGATCTTGGTGCAGCTCGTGGTTCTTTTCAGCGCCTGCGCCACCATGTTGGTTTCGAAGGTCAACATCGCCTGGTCGAGCGGCGTCATGTCGTGGATTTCTTCGGCCCCCGGCCGCTGCGGCACCAGGACCAGCCATGGCCAGCGGCTATCGTTCATCACCCTGAGCTCGCACAGGCCGAGCCACATCAGCTGCTCGCTATCCGCCTCCAGCCTGGAGTCGAGCGTGAATCCGGCCTTGAGGCCCGGTAGCATTGGCGTTTCCCTTGCGCTTCTCGCATTATTCCCAAACTCATCACGCTAGAGCGGCTGCACGGGGGCTGCAAGCGATTCATTGAGCGGCGGAGTTCACGGGCATCCGATTCTCAATGCACCCTTGCATTTGATCGCTGAATTGCCGATATGGAACGCGGGAGGTTGGTGGTGGACGATCCACTCGCCAACCGGGTCAGGTCCGGAAGGAAGCAGCCCTAACGAGCCCGGAACGGGTCATTGTTCCAGCCTCCCACCTCATCGGCCCCTCTCGCGACATTGACGACGCATTGCAGCGCGGGCGAGACTATTGGAGCAATTCCAGGGAAAGTGTGAGCGGTTTCCCGTCCGGAATTGCGTTAAAGCAAAGGGTAGAGCGGTTTGCCGTTTCAGAAAACGGTGAAACGATCTAGCAGGAATCGGCTACGCTGAGACGCGGCCTTTTGGAGCTTTACGGGCGAATGAGCGAAGCCGGAAATTCGGACCCCGAAAACCTGGAGAAGCAAAAGGCCGTCGCCTATCGCGTGCTGGCGCGCAAATATCGTCCGTCGAATTTCTCCGAACTGATCGGCCAGGAGCCGATGGTCCGCACTTTGACCAACGCTTTCTCCACAGGCCGCATCGCCCAGGCCTGGATGCTGACCGGCGTGCGCGGCGTCGGTAAGACCACGACGGCGCGCATCCTGGCACGGGCGCTCAACTACAAGACGCCGACGGTCGACCATCCCTCGGTCGACCTCGCCTTCCTGGGCGAGCACTGCCAGGCGATCATGGAAGGCCGCCATGTCGACGTCATCGAGATGGACGCCGCGTCGCATACCGGCATCGACGACATCAGGGACATTATCGAGCGCGTGCGCTATGCCCCGGTGTCGGCGCGCTACAAAGTCTACATCATCGACGAAGTGCACATGCTCTCCACCCAGGCCTTCAACGGCCTGTTGAAGACGCTGGAAGAACCGCCGCCGCACGTCAAATTCATCTTTGCCACCACCGAAATCCGCAAGGTGCCGATCACCGTGCTGTCGCGCTGCCAGCGTTTCGACCTGAGACGCATCGATGCCGGCGCACTGGTCGCGCACCTCTCCTCGATTGCCGGCAAGGAAGGCATATCGGTCGACGACGACGCGCTGGCGATGATCGCGCGCGCCGCCGAAGGCTCGGCCCGCGATTCGCTCTCCATCCTCGACCAGGCAATCGCCCATGGCGGCGGCGCCGTCAGCGCCGAAGCGGTGCGCGCCATGCTGGGTCTCGCCGACCGCGCCCGCATCGTCGACCTGTTCGAACATGTCATGAAAGGCGATGTGGCGGCCGCCCTTGCCGAATTCCGCAACCAGTACGACACCGGCGCCGATCCGACTGCCGTGCTGACCGATCTGGCCGAATTCAACCACCTCGTCACCCGGCTGCGCTTCGTGCCGACGGCTGCCGACGACGCTTCCCTGTCCGAGGATGAGCGCCGCCGCGGCGCCGACTTCGCCAGCACGCTGTCGGTCAAGGTTCTGTCGCGAACCTGGCAGATGCTCTTGAAAGGCATTCCCGAGGTGCAGTCATCCAACCGACCGGTCAGCGCCGGCGAGATGGTGCTGATCCGGCTGGCGCATGCCGCCGACCTGCCGACGCTGGACGAGGCGCTGAAATCTCTAGAGAGCGGCGCTCCGGCGTCCGGTGGTGTTTCACGCCCGAATGGTGCGCCGGTAAATGCCGGCAATGGCGGCGGCGCCAGCGCGGTAGCGCAGACCCGGATGCCGTCCGGGCCAGCCGGTGCGCAAACCATGCGATTGGTCGACGCGCCCCCGGTCGCCTTTGTCGCGCCTCCGCAGCCGGTCGTCGAGCCGCAATCGCCGCCGCTGAAATCGCTGGCCGATATTGTCGCTCTTGCCGACGCGCAGCGTGACATCGCCTTCAAGGTGCTGGTCAAGAGCTGTATTCGCCTGGTGCGCATCGAGCCCGGCCGTATCGACGTCGGCCTGACCGCCGATGCGCCCAAGATGCTGCTCAACGACTTGACGACGAAGCTGCGGGCCTGGACCGGCCGCAACTGGCTGGTGTCATTGTCGAAGGAAGAGGGCGGCCAAACGCTGGCCGAGATGGAATCGACCAGGCGCGAGACCGCTTTCTCCGACGCGAAAAGCGATCCGGCGGTGGCCGCCATCCTGGCGCGCTTTCCCGGCGCCAAGATCATCGACGTGCGCATTCCCGACGCGCCGGAAGTCGACACCGACAAGGCCGAAGCGCCGGTCGAGCCGCCGTCCGACGACGACGAAACCTGACCATAGCCACGAATCCGCAAAGGACCCGACCATGAAAGATCTTCTCGGCCTGATGGGCAAGGCGAAGGAAATGCAGGCCAAGTTCCAGGCCATGCAGGACGAGATCGCGACGATTGAAGCAAGCGGGCAGGCGGGCGGCGGGCTGGTCAATGTCACGCTGACCGGCAAGTTCGAAATGAAGTCGCTGAAGATCGATCCGTCGCTGTTCAAGGAGGACGAGGTCGAGATTCTCGAAGACCTGCTGCTGGCCGCTCACAATGACGCCAAAAATAAGGTCGAGCAGATTATGCAGGAGAAGACCAAGGCGCTGACGGCAGGCTTGCCGATCCCGCCCGGAATGAAATTGCCGTTCTGAGCCGGCTCCAACCAGTTAATTGATTATGAAGGGAAATCGGCTGCGGGGGCTGTTGTTAAGACTTTCTCCGGCTTTGCTCACGCGGACATATCCGGGCATTTATAAAGTTTTACCTATGCTGCACGAAAGCTAATCCTTTAGCCATCTTTTTGCCTTTAAGAGTCTCATTCTTGCCACATCTCGGGGCGGGCTGGCATCTGGACAATGAGGCATTTTTGTTGATCGCGACGCGATGGAAGACGCCGCTTCTGCTCGGCATCATCTTCTCCCCTATGTTCCTGGCCGGTTGCAGCCAGACCACGTCTTCGCACGGCCTGTCGGTCGCCAGCCTGACCGACGCCATCACGCCCAGTTTCCTTTCGACGCGCGCCTACCGCAACACGCCGAAGGAGAAGGAATGCCTGGAGCGGGCGATGTTCTTCGAGTCCAACCGCTCGAGCCGTGACGGCATGATCGCCGTCGGCACGGTGGTGATGAACCGGCTGCGCTCCGGCAATCATGGCAGCACCATTTGCCAAGTGGTTGGCGAACCGGGCCAGTTCGCGCCCGGCGTGATGACGCGGGCGATGAATTCGAAAGCGATGCCCGATGTCGAGGAGGCCGCCGATGCGGTGCTCAAGGGCGAGCGCAAGGCCAAGCTGAAGAACACGATGTACTTCCACACCGCCGGCCTGAGGTTCCCCTACAAGAACATGCATTACACCATGGTTGCCGGCGGCAACGCCTTCTACGAGAAGCGCGGCCGCAACTGGCAGCCGCTGCCGGATGAATCCACGACCATGGTTGCCTCGGGGACGCCGCGCGCGCCTGTGCCTGAAGCGCCGGTGCAGGTTGCCTACGCCGAGCCGGTGGTGAAGACCATTGTCCGTCCAGATCCTGCCAAGCAGGCCGCGGCGGTTCGCGCAGCCAAGGCGACACGTGCCCCGGCCGAGCAGACCTATGTGACGGCTTCCGCGGCGCCCGCCAAGAGCGCCCGCGTCGCCGCCAAGCAGACGGAGGTGGCGATGCAGGAGCCGATGGCCGAGCCGGATGCCTCGCGTTTCGGCGGCACGCTGAACGCCCGCTACATCACCTCGGTTCCATCGGCGACGCAGGAAGCGTCGATGGGCTTCCAGTCGACGCCTGAGAACACCGACGCTATCGGCGCAATGATCGTCGATCAAACCCGGCCGCTCTCAGCCTACTGACGCCTAAAACAGTTTCCGAGCCCGCCATGGTAGCATGGCGGGCTCGGTGCGTATGCGGCATGTTTCAAAGCGCGCGGAAAAATCCTAGATCAGTGCGATGTCGAAGCGAATCGCCGGTCCCGAGATCGAACGCCTGATCCAGCTCCTGGCCAAGGTCCCGGGACTAGGGCCGCGTTCGGCCAGGCGTGCGGCACTGCACCTCATCAAGAAGAAGGAGCAGCTTTTGTCGCCGCTCGCCGCCGCCATGGCTGAAGCCGCCGACAAGGTGCGCATCTGCACGACCTGCGGCAATGTCGATACCTCCGACCCTTGCATGATCTGCACCGATCCGCGCCGCGATGCCTCGACGCTGATCGTCGTCGAGGATGTCTCCGACCTCTGGGCGCTGGAGCGGGCGGCGGCCATGAATGTGCGCTACCACGTGCTCGGCGGCACGCTGTCGCCGCTCGACGGCATCGGCCCCGACCAGCTCAATGTCCGCTCGCTGGTCGACCGCGTCGCCGGCGGCGAGGTGAAGGAGGTGATCCTCGCCGTCAACGCCACCGTCGAGGGCCAGACGACGGCGCATTATCTCACCGACCAGTTGTCGGGCTTCGAGGTCAAGGTGACACGACTTGCCCATGGCGTGCCGGTTGGCGGCGAGCTTGATTATCTGGATGAGGGTACGCTGGCAGCCGCGTTGCGATCGCGGACGGCGTTTTGACGCAATTGGCGGGGATGCTCCGGAGATGACAGCATTCCTTCGGGCCCCCCTCTGTCCTGCCGGACATCTCCCCCTCAAGGGGGGAGATCAGCAGCTTCTCGGGCGGCATTCTTCTTTCAACGCTGGTGGTTGGCGAAAACCGAAGCGACAGCCAATCTCCCCCCTTGAGGGGGAGATGTCCGGCAGGACAGAGGGGGGCGCGACAGAACGCGGATCTTTCGGATTGGCGCTCGTTGCGCTCCTCGCATCCCTTGTTGCCCTGCTTTTTGTAGCCCCCGCCTCCGCGGCCAAAATCGACGACCAGTTCCGCGCCTGGCTGCAAACCGATCTCTGGCCGGAAGCCCAGACCAAAGGCATCTCCAAATCCACCTTCGACGCCGCTTTCGACGGCGTGAAGCCGAACCTCAAACTGCCCGACCTCGTTCTGCCCGGCGAAAAGCCCAACACGCCGCAGAAGCAGCATCAGGCGGAGTTCGGTTCGCCCGGCGCCTATTTCGCCGAAAAGACGGTGCGCGCCGTCACGTCAGGTGGGCGCACGCGCGAGGCGGCCAACGCCAGGACGCTGGTTGCGATCGAAAAGCGCTACGGTGTCCCGGGCGAGATACTGTTGGCGATCTGGGGCCGCGAGACCGGCTTCGGCGCGGCGAAAATGCCCTACGACGCCTTCGAGGTTCTCGGCACCAAGGCGTTCATGTCGACCAGGAAGGACTTCTTCCGCACCGAGGTGCTGGCGGCGCTCGAGATCGTCGAGCATGGGTTGGCGCCGATCGGCGCCATGAAATCGTCCTGGGCCGGCGCGCTCGGCCAGCCGCAATTCATGCCGACCTCGTTCCTGAAGCACGCCGTCGACTACGACGGTGATGGGCACCCGGACATCTGGAATTCGACGCCGGACGTGCTGGCCTCGATCGCCAACTATCTCGTCCACTATGGCTGGGTGAAGGGGCGTGGCTGGGGTTTCGAGGTGACGGTGCCGGAAAGCGTTTCCTGCTCGCTCGAAGGTCCCGACCAGGGCAAGAAGATCTCAGCCTGGGCGGCGATGGGAATCAGCCGCGTCGGCGGCAAAGCCTTTCCGGCCAACGAACTGAAGGCGGAAGGGTTCCTTTTGATGCCGGCCGGACGCAGCGGTCCGGCCTTCATCGCCACGCCCAATTTCTACGTGCTGAAACAGTACAACACCAGCGACCTGTACGCCCTGTTCATCGGCCATGGCGCTGACCGCATCGCCCATGGCGATGCTGATTTCGTCGGCATCTGGGGTGCGGTCGGCGGCCTGCATCGTTCCGACATCGCCGCGCTGCAACGGGCGCTGGAGGCCAAGGGCTACGATGTCGGCAGCGCCGATGGTCTGCCCGGCTTCAAGACCCGCCGCTCGATCGGCTCCTGGCAGGAAAAGAACGGCCGCCCCGCCACCTGCTTCCCCGACGCCGATCTGGTTGCTGCCATCAAGTAACACCGAAAAGAGCCAGATTTTTCCCCCATCGGCGGCTGCAATTGGCTCGCCCATGCTTCGACGCGCACAGCATATTCCGGTCCAGTATGCCGGCTCGCAAAAATGCCCGTTGCCGGTTGGAGGGCTGCCGGATAGGGTGTTGACCAACTGGAAAAAAATCAACACGGTATGGGGTCTAACGGTCGTCCTCCGGCCGCGAAAAAGATTACTGCAGCCTGAGCCGGGAACTCGGGGTCAACAATCAACAAAACAGGGAACAATAATCATGATGATGGAAAAGTTTGCTCTACGTTCGCGCGTCTGGCTCGCAGGTGCTGCCATGTCCGCTCTGCTCATTGGCGTCGCGCCGGCCTTTGCCGCGACCCCCGCCGACACGCTGGTCGAAGGTTTTGCCATCGACGACATCATCTCCATGGATCCGGGCGAGGCGTTCGAACTGTCGACCGCCGAAGTCACCGGCAACACCTATGATCTGCTGGTCCGCCTCGACCTCAGCGACACCTCCAAGGTCAAGGGCGACCTTGCCGAGAGCTGGACCGTCTCCGACGACGGCCTGGTCTATACGTTCAAGCTCAAGCCCGGCCTAAAGTTCGCTTCGGGCAATCCACTGACGGCCGCCGATGTCGCCTATTCCTTCGAGCGCGCCATCAAGCTGGATAAGCCGCCGGCATTCATCATCAACCAGTTCGGCATCAGCGGCGACAATGTTGCCGACAAGGCCAAGGCCGTCGACGACACCACCTTCCAGTTCACCGTCGACAAGGCCTATGCGCCGAGCTTCGTGTTAAACTGCCTGTCGGCAACGGTCGCTTCGGTCGTCGACGCAAAGCTGGTCAAGGAACATGTCGCCGCGGTGACGCCGAGTGCCGACTACAAATGGGACAACGATTTCGGCAACGCCTTCCTGAAGACCGGTTATGCCGGCTCCGGCGCCTACAAGCTGCGCGAATGGCGGGCCAATGAGGTCGTCGTGCTGGAGCGCAACGACAATTACAATGGCGAGAAGGCCAAGCTCGCCCGCGTCATCTACCGCAACATGAAGGAAAGCTCGGCACAGCGCCTGGCGCTCGAAGCAGGCGACATCGACGTTGCCCGCAACCTCGAGCCGAACGATCTCGACGCCATCGCCAAGAATGCCGATCTCACCACGACCAGCGCGCCGAAGGGCACGGTCTTTTACATCAGTCTCAACCAGAAGAATCCGAACCTCGCCAAGCCCGAGGTTCGCCAGGCGTTCAAATATCTGGTGGACTACGATGCGCTGAGCACGACCATCCTCAAGGGCATTGGCGAGATTCACCAGACCTTCCTGCCCAAGGGCGTGCTGGGCGAACTGGACGAAAATCCGTTCAAGTTCGACGTCGCCAAGGCCAAAGAACTGCTGACCAAGGCCGGCCTGGCCGACGGCTTCAGCGTAACCATGGATGTACGCACGGGACAGCCGACCACCGGCATGGCGGAATCGATCCAGCAGACGCTTGGCCAGGCCGGCATCAAGCTGGAAATTATCCCCGGCGACGGCAAGCAGACGCTGACCAAATACCGCGCCCGCAATCATGACATCTATATCGGCCAGTGGGGCCAGGACTATTTCGATCCGAACTCCAACGCCCAGACCTTTGCCTCAAACCCGGACAATTCGGATGAAGGCAAGACCAAGACGCTGGCCTGGCGCAATGCCTGGGACATCCCGGACCTGACAAAGCAGACCGAAGCAGCCTTGCTGGAGAAGGATGCCGGCAAGCGCGCCGATATGTACAAGAGCCTTGAAAAGACGATCCTCGACACCAGCCCCTTCGTCATCATCCACCAGCAGTTGGAAGTGGCAGGCCTGCGCAAAAACCTGAAAGGCTTTGCCCTCGGTCCGAGCTTCGACACCAACTTCGTCGGCCCGGTCTCCAAGGAATAGCGCCGGCGGACGCGCCCTGATGAGCGCGATTGAAAACCAGGCGACGGCGGGGCAGGGAAGCGCCCGCGCCGTCGCTATTTTATTGGCCATCGGCCGCTTCCTGGTCATCGCCGTCACCACCTATCTCGGCCTCCTCGCGGTGACCTTTTTCATCGGCCGCGTCATCCCGATTGATCCGGTGCTGGCGGTGCTCGGCGACCGCGCACCGGCCAATGTCGTCGAGCGCACCCGCCGCGAGATGGGGCTCGACCTGCCGTTGATCGAGCAATTCTATATCTATCTCAAGCATGCGCTGAACGGCGATTTCGGCACCTCTGTGCTGACCACCAATCCTGTGATGACCGACATCCGCCGTGCCTTTCCGGCAACGATCGAACTGGCGACTTTGGGCACTCTGATAGGCTCGTTGATCGGCGTGCCGCTCGGCGTGCTGGCAGCGGTAAAACGCGGCAGTCTCATCGACCAGATCGTTCGCATTGTCGGCCTGATTGGCTATTCCGTGCCTATCTTCTGGATCGGGCTTTTGGGGCTTGTCCTGTTCTACGCCAAGCTCCAATGGGTGGCTTTTCCCGGCCGCCTCGACATCGTCTACGAGTACACATTCACACCGATCACCGGCTTCTACCTGCTCGACGCCGCGCTGCAGGGCCAGTGGGATGTCTTCTACGACGCTTACCGCCACATCATCCTGCCGGCAGGGCTGCTGGGCTATTTCTCGCTCGCCTATATCAGCCGAATGACGCGCTCATTCATGCTGAATGAGCTGTCGCAGGAATACATCGTCGCCGCGCGCGCCAAGGGCCTGTCTGAAACGCGAATCATCTGGGGCCATGCGCTGCGCAACGCCGCGGTGCCGATGGTCACGGTGATCGCGCTGTCCTATGCCGGGCTGCTCGAAGGTTCGGTGCTGACAGAGACGGTGTTCTCCTGGCCCGGCATCGGCCTCTACATCACCAATTCGCTGCAGAACGCCGACATGAACGCCGTGCTCGGCGGCACCATCGTCATCGGTTCGGTGTTCATCGGCATCAATCTCCTGTCCGATGTTCTCTACAAGGTGCTCGATCCGAGGACGAAGACAGGATGAGCGCCGAAGCAATCCAAACGCGCCGCGATTGGCTGCTCAGCGATCGGCCTGCCTCGCGCATGCAGGCACGGCTCGGCCGCGCCTATGTCGCCTGGCGGCGCTTTTCCGCCAACCGGCTGGCGTTTCTCGGCCTGCTCATCATCATCGCGCTGCTACTGGTCGCCGCCTTTGCCGATGTGCTGGCGCCCTATTCGCCGACCATCGGCGATCTCAAGAATGCCCGGCTTTTGGCGCCGAGTGCGGCGCATTGGTTCGGCACCGACGATCTCGGCCGCGATATCTATTCGCGCATTCTTTTCGGCTCGCGCTGGACGCTCTATGTCGTCATTCTCGTCGCCGTCATCGCAGCCCCCATCGGCCTTTTGGTCGGCACCGTCGCCGGCTATGCCGGCGGCTGGACCGATGCCATTCTGATGCGCATTACCGACATCTTCCTCGCCTTTCCCAAGCTGATCCTGGCACTGGCCTTTGTCGCCGCCCTTGGTCCCGGGATCGAAAACGCGGTGCTGGCCATCGCCATCACCTCGTGGCCGCCTTACGCGCGAATTGCGCGGGCCGAGACGATGACCGTGCGCAATTCGGATTACATCAAGGCGGTGCAATTGATGGGCGCCTCTCCGTTCCGCATCGTGCTGCGCCACATCATGCCGCTCTGCATCTCTTCGCTGATCATCCGGGTGACGCTCGATATGGCCGGCATCATCCTCACCGCCGCCGGCCTCGGCTTCCTCGGCCTGGGCGCCCAGCCGCCGCTGCCGGAATGGGGCACCATGATCGCGTCCGGCCGCCGCTTCGTGCTCGACCAATGGTGGGTGGCCGGCGCGCCGGGCTTCGCCATCCTCATCGTCAGCCTCGGCTTCAACCTGCTTGGCGACGGCCTGCGCGATGCGCTCGATCCCCGGAGTGGCGACCAATGAGTGGTGACCAATGAGCGGTGCACTTCTCGATGTCGACGACCTGCGCGTCACCTTCCCGACTCGGACCGGCCTCATCCAGGCGGTGCGCGGCGTCACTTTTTCGCTTGGCCGAGAGCGGCTGGGCATTGTCGGCGAAAGCGGCTCCGGCAAGTCGCAGACCGGCCGCGCCATCATGGGCCTGACGCCGCCGCAGGCGCTAGTGTCGGCCAAGAAGCTCGCCCTCGACGGCATCGACCTTCTGGCCATACCGGCCCGTCAGCGCCGGGCGCTGCGCGGCAAACGCATCGCCATGATCCTGCAGGATCCGAAATATTCGCTCGACCCCGTGATGAGCATCGGCCGCCAGATCGTCGAGACGCTGCGCACGCATGAAAAGGTCTCCAAGGCCGAAGCGCGCGAGCGGGCGCTGGCCATGCTGGAAGCTGTGCAGATCCGCGATCCCTCGCGTGTCTTCGACCTGCATCCGCACGAGGTGTCCGGCGGGATGGGCCAGCGCGCCATGATCGCAATGATGCTGATCGCCGGACCGGAACTGATGATCGCCGACGAGCCGACCTCGGCGCTCGACGTCACCGTGCAGCTCGATGTGCTCGGCATCCTCGACCGCTTGGTCAGTGAGCGCGGCATGGGCCTGATCTTCATCTCGCACGATCTGCGGCTGGTCGCCTCCTTCTGCGACCGCGTCATCGTCATGTATGCCGGCAAGGTGGTCGAGCAGCTCAAGGCGTCGGAGCTGCGCGACGCCCAGCATCCCTACACGCGCGGCCTGCTCAACTGCATGCCCAGGATCGGTTACGAACGCCACCCGCTGCCGGTGCTCGACCGCAAGCCGGAGTGGGCGGCATGACGCCAGCCATTTCGATTGAAGGGCTGGAGGTGGTGTTCGACCGTTTTCGCGCGCTGAAAGGGGCGAACCTCGAGGTGAAGTCCGGCGAATCCTTCGGCCTGGTCGGCGAGAGCGGTTCCGGCAAGTCGACGCTGCTCAAAGCCATTGCCGGCCTGGTGCCGGCCAAATCCGGCACTATCACGGTCAACGGCAAGACGCTGGGAGCGCGCCGCGACAAGGCTTTTTATCGCGAAGTGCAGATGGTCTTCCAGGACCCGTATGGTTCGCTGCACCCGCGCCAGACCGTAGACCGCCTGCTACAGGAACCGCTCGCCATTCACGGCTTTGCCGATGGCGAGCAACGCATCCAGCGCGCCCTTGACGAGGTCGGATTAGGCAACGGTTTCCGTTTCCGCTACGCGCACCAGCTCTCCGGCGGTCAGCGTCAGCGCGTGGCGATCGCGCGGGCGCTCATCCTCGAACCGTCGATCCTGCTGCTCGACGAACCAACCTCGGCGCTCGACGCTTCGGTGCAGGCGGAAGTGCTCAACCTGCTGGAAGAGGTTCGCCGTCGGCGCAAGCTGACCTTCCTGATGGTCAGCCACGACCTCGCCATCATCACCCATATGTGCGAGCGCCTGATGGTGATGCAGAATGGCGAAGCGGTGGAGAACCTGACAGCGGGCCAGCTGATCGGGCACCGCGTGGAGAAGGATTACACACGCAATTTGCTTAGGGCGAGCGAGGGGTTTGTTCGGACGGCGTGAACTAGTTTCTTCCGCAGAATAATCGCTTGGGGAATTCCATGGAAGAATGGAAGTTTGCAGATCCGCCCAATGTCGCGGTGCTATCGGACAAGAGCATATTCAAACGGGGCGACTGGATCGCATACGTTGTGCATGAAGCTGACGATGACGAGAACTACAACGATGAAGGGGGCAGTTGGCAATTCTATAGCAGCGACTCTCGAGATTGGGATGAACGCGAGATAATGCTCGTTGGCCTGCAAGAGGTGGTGCAGCAGGATGAAAGCATCCTGGCATTGGCCGACTTGCCAAAAGGCTGGCATGCTTGGCGGACCTCAAAATCATCGCCATGGCAGCGAGCGAAATCGCGCCCCCCTCTAACGATAACGAATGATCCGGCAAAGCCTTAAGCGGGGTCTTGCGCCAGTTCGCCGTTCTCCGGAACAGATGGTTCGTCCCCCTGCTTAGGCTCCTTGATCCTGAACCACGTCACATAAAGCGCCGGCAGGAACAGCAGCGTGATCGCCGTGCCGGCGATGATGCCGCCCATCATGGCGTAGGCCATCGGGCCCCAGAACACTTCGCGCGCGATCGGGATCAGCCCCAGGCTGGCGGCCGCGGCCGTCAGCGCGATCGGCCGCATGCGGTGCTCGGTCGCTTCGATCACGGCTTCCCAGCGGTCTTGGCCCTCGGCCACCAGATCCTCGATCTGCACGATCAGGATCACCGAGTTGCGGATCAGGATGCCGATCAGCGCCAGGACGCCCAGAATGGCGACGAAGCCGAGCGGTGCGCCGCTCGGCACCAGGGCCGCGACCACGCCGATCAGGCCAAGCGGCGCCACCTCCACCACCAGGAACAGGCGCTGAAAACTTTGCAACTGGATCATCAGGATGGTCGCCATCACGAACAGCATCAGCGGCACCACCGCTGCGGCTTTTTGCGCTTTCTTCGACCGAGCCGGCGGTTGCAACGGAATAGCGGGCGGCAGTTTGGCGATGAAGGCGTCGACCGACGGCTTCAATTCGTTGACCACGGTGGCCGGCAGCACGTCGCCAACGAGGCCTGCGCGAACGGTGATCGTCGGGATGCGGTTGCGCCGCCACACCGTCGGCTGTTCGAGGTCGTAGCGGAAGTCGCCACTGCCGCGAGCGGGATCGCTTCGCCGTTCCCGGTGACGGGTGAGCTGTCACGGACTGCCCCGTACGTGTATCGGTCGGCTGGTTAAGACCCGGTCTGTCGAAGTGGCCCGCATCGACGACAGGCCCAATCGCCCGGCGGCGGTGCCAACTTGAGGAAAACGTGAAATAAGGTCAGAAGAGGCCTTGGCATTCATCTAACGAGAACGGGCGTCGGCCCGATGAGGGACGAAATGAAGAACGCAGCCATTTCCGAGCGCAAGAACCAGTCGATCTCGCGCGGCGTCGGCATGACGACGCAGATCTATGCCGACCGCGCCGAGAATTCGGAGATCTGGGATGTAGAAGGCCGCCGATACATCGATTTCTCCTCGGGCATCGCCGTCGTCAACACCGGCCACCGCCATCCCAGGGTGATCGAGGCGGTCAAGGTACAGCTCGACCGCTTCACCCATACCTGCCACCAGGTCGTGCCCTATGAGAGCTATGTGCGGCTGGCCGAACGGCTGAACGGCATGCTGCCCGGCAAGTTCGAGAAGAAGACCATCTTCGTCACCACGGGCGCTGAAGCCGTCGAGAACGCCATCAAGATCGCCCGCAACGCCACTGGCCGCCAAGCCGTCATCGCCTTTGCCGGCGGCTTCCACGGCCGCACCTTCATGGGCATGGCGCTGACCGGCAAGGTCGTGCCCTACAAGGTCGGCTTCGGCGCCATGCCGGGCGACGTCTACCACGCGCCGTTTCCGGTGCCGCTGCACGGCGTGTCTACAGCCGATTCGCTGGCCGCACTCGACAAACTGTTCAAGGCCGATGTCGATCCGGCTCGCGTTGCCGCCATCATCATCGAGCCGGTCCAGGGCGAGGGCGGCTTCTACGACGCGCCGCGCGAATTCCTGACGGCGCTGCGCAAGCTCTGCGACCAGCACGGCATGCTGCTGATCGCCGATGAGGTGCAGACCGGCTTTGCCCGCACCGGCAAGATGTTCGCCATGGATCATCATGAGGTCGCGGCCGACATTACCACCATGGCGAAAAGCCTGGCCGGCGGCTTCCCGCTGGCGGCGGTCACCGGCCGCGCCGACATCATGGATGCGCCCGGTCCTGGCGGGCTCGGCGGCACCTATGGCGGCAGCCCGATCGGTGTCGCCGCAGCACACGCCGTGCTTGACGTCATCGAGGACGAAAAGCTGTGCGACCGCGCCAATACGCTGGGCGCCCGGCTGAAGCAGCGGCTGCAGTCGATCCGCGACGACGTGCCCGAGATTGTCGACATCAGGGGTCTCGGCTTCATGAACGCGGTCGAGTTCAACGACGTCAAGAAGGGCCTGCCGTCGGCCGAGATCGCCAATGCGATCCGGCTGAAGGCGCTCGACAAGGGGCTGATCCTGCTGACCTGCGGCGTCTACGGCAACGTCATCCGTTTCCTGGCTCCGATCACCATCCAGGACAATGTCATGAACGAGGCGCTCGACATTCTGGAAAGCTCGATCCGCGAAGTCTGCGCTGCCTAGTGCAAACCCCTACCTCGCCCTTGTGGGGAGGTCGGACCGCAGGTCCGGGTGGGGGCCTCGCGCCGACCCCAACCCCGCTGCTTCGCAGCGACCCTCCCCACAAGGGGGAGGGTAAGTGCGTCTAGCCCGCAGCCCGTGCCGGCTCATCCTGCTGGAACGCGGCCAGCGCCGCCTTCAGCCCATCAGGCCCTTCCGCAACAGTCTGCGCCATCGGCGAAAACCCGGCCCCGAGCATCTTGCGGCCCAGCATATGGTCGCCCGGCCTGTTGACGGATTCGATGCCGAGCAGCCGGCTTCCAGCATAGTGGTAGATCGAGAACTTGTTCTCAGCGAGGTCGCCCAGCACGACATGGCTGTCGCCGCCCGAGGTCAGCCCGACCATCTGCAGTTTCATGTCGCCGATGTCAGACCAGAACCACGGCACCGCCGAATAGGCGTCCGTATGGCCGGTGATCGTGCGTGCGGCAAGCCGCGCCTGGTCGGTGGCGTTCTGCACCGATTCCAGCCGCACGTCGCCGCCGGTCGACCAGTGGCGGTAGGAAGCGGCGTCGCCGATGGCCAGAATATCAGGCACTGAGGTGCGCATCTGTTGGTCGACGCGGATGCCATTGGCGACAGTCAGTCCGGCAGCCTGAGCAAGTTCGACATTCGGCACGGCGCCGATGCCGACGATGACCATGCGCGCGGGCAGCCTTTCGCCGGTGGAGGTGATGGCAGCGCAGACATGGCCGTTTTCCCCTTCCAGCCTGGCAATGGTGGTGCCGGTGAGGATACGCACGCCGATCGCCTCCAGCCGTTGGCGGACATGGCTCGCCACCACCGGCGCCACGGCGCGGCCAAGCAGCCGGTCGACAGCCTCGACCAGGGTGACGTTGCGGCCGGCGGCCCTCAGCGTAGCCGCGATCTCCAGCCCGATGAAGCCGCCGCCGAGGATGACCACGTCTTCGCTTTGGGCGCTGAGCTGGCGGATCAGCCGCGCATCGGCGATCGAGCGCAGCGACAGCACGCCCGAGAGGTCGGCGCCCGGCAGCGGCAGGAGCCGCGGCCGCGAACCGGTGGCCAGGATGAGCCGGTCGAACGGCAGCACGCCGCCGCCTGCCATGTCCAGCTTGCGGCCTGCCGTATCGATGCTGTCGATTCGGACGCCCGGCCTGAAGTCGATGGCGCTGCCGGTGTAAAAGGCCTCGCCGCGCAAGGGTTGCGGCTTGGCATCGGCGTCCTTGATGAAGGTCTTCGACAGCGGTGGCTTGTGATAGGGCAGATCGGTTTCGTCGCCGATCAGTACGACAGGCCCGTCATGGCCTTCCTCGCGCAGGCTGGCGGCCGCTTGCACGCCCGCATGACCCGCACCGAGAATGACGACCCCGTTCTTCATCGCAAACCGAATTCCTGTTTCAAATCTGGAGCATGATGCCGAAAGTGTGAAGCGGTTTTCGGACGACATCATGCTTTGATTGTGAGCCGTTCCGCCAGATGGCGATTGTCTGCCGCCGTCGCAAGAGCCCCGGTCCGGGTCGCACCCGGAACGGTCGCTTGTCAATCGCGCCGTCTCTCATCTTGGCTGCTGGCTATACGATTTAAAGTTGACAGTCCTAGTTTAGAATAATTCTAAACTGTTGTTTCAATTGAATTTTCTAAGGCTCACCAGTTGACTTCCGGCCTCGCCATCGTTTTATGGAGGCTCGCGCGTCAGCGCATCCCTTTGATGTTTGGGCCTTGAACCCGTTCGATTGGAGGCATTTGGTGTCTTTCTTCCGTGAGCCGCAGAGCGGCGCGGCATCTGTCGTGACCTACGGCATGCCTATGTCTTGGCACCGTTTGGCACGCGCGCCTTTTACCGAATTCCCTTTGAACTGGAGAATGATGATGACAGCGCGATATGGCGGCAGGCTGGCTGCGATCGGTGCCACGGCTATGTTGACGGCGGCGGTTTTCATCCTGCCGGCCAAAGCGGCGGAGATCGATGCCAAGGCGGTCATCAAGACCTATTCCGACATCGCGCTGGCCAAGTACGAGGATTCGCTGACCACGGCGCAGGCACTCGACAAGGCTATTGACGCGCTGCTTGCCAACCCGTCGGCGGACACGCTGAATGCCGCCCGCGATGCCTGGAAGGCGTCGCGCGTGCCCTACCAGCAGACCGAGGTCTACCGCTTCGGCAACAAGATCGTCGACGACTGGGAAGGCAAGGTGAACTCCTGGCCGCTGGACGAAGGGCTGATCGACTACGTCGCCAAGAGCTACGGCACCGAGTCCGACGCCAACGCGCTCTACACCGCCAATGTCATCGCCAACAAGGAAATCGAGATCAACGGCAAGAAGGTCGACGCCTCCAGGCTGACGCCGGAATTCCTCTCCGGCACGCTGCAGGAGGCCGGCGGCATCGAGGCCAATGTCGCCACCGGCTATCACGCCATCGAATTCCTGCTCTGGGGCCAGGATTTGCACGGCACCGGCCCGGGCGCCGGCGAGCGTCCGTACACCGACTATGACCTCAAGAACTGCACCGGCGGCAATTGCGATCGCCGGGCCGAGTATCTGAAGTCGGCCAGCGATCTTCTGGTCTCCGACCTGCAGGAGATGGTCGGCAACTGGAAGGAAGACGGCGCCGCCCGCAAGAACCTCGTCGATCGCCAGCCGAACACCGCTATCTCGGTGATCTTCACCGGCATGGGCTCGCTGTCCTACGGCGAACTGGCCGGGGAGCGCATGAAACTCGGCCTGCTGCTGCAAGATCCCGAAGAGGAGCACGACTGCTTCTCGGATAATACCTACAACTCGCATCTCTATGACGCCATCGGCATCCGCGCCGCCTATCTCGCCAGCTACACGCGCACCGACGGCGCCGTCGTTTCAGGCCCGTCGGTGCACGATATGGTCAAGGCGGCCGATCCGGCGATCGACAAGGAACTGTACGACAAGCTCGATGTCTCGGTCGCCAAGATGGAGGCGATCAAGGCGCGGGGAGTGGCCGGCGAGGCCTACGACCAGCAGATCGCCGAGGGCAACACCGAAGGCAATGCTACCGTGCAAGCGGCAATCGACGCGCTGGTCGACCAGACCAAGTCGATCGAACGCGCCGTCGGCGCGCTGAAGCTGAACAACATAGCCTTCGAGGGGTCCGACAGCCTCGACGCACCGGACAAGGTGTTCAAGTAGCCGCGAGCATGACCCCGAAAAGTGGAAGCCGGTTTTCGGAAAAGGTCATGCTCAACTAAGACGTACCACCAGCCAAACGGCGCGGAGGGGCGCCGTCAGCCAGAGCCAATCCATGCTGATCTGCCATTGCAACATCATCACCGAAAAGGAGATTGAGCAGACGATCGTCGATCTGCTGGATCAGGACCCCTGGCAGCTGATCGTGCCGGCGAAGGTCTATCACACGATGCAAAAGCGCGGTCGCTGTTGCGGCTGCTTCCCAAATGTGGTCGAAACGATCATTCGGGTCACCGAAAATTACCACACCCGTTCGGAGGCGAGCGGCGTGGACATCGTTTCACACCTGGATCGCGTCAGAGGCCTGCGCGTCCAATATGGGAGCAGAATCCATGAAAGGCGAACCGCAGATCATCGAGCGGCTTAACGAGGCTCTGTTCCTGGAGCTTGGCGCCGTCAATCAATACTGGGTGCATTTCCGCCTGCTGGAAGACTGGGGATACGCCAAGTTGGCAAAGAAGGAACGCGCCGAATCGGTCGAGGAGATGCACCATGCCGACCGGCTGGTGGCCCGTATCATCTTCCTCGAAGGGCATCCCAATTTGCAGTCCGTGGCGCCGTTGCGCATCGGCCAGAACGTCAAGGAAGTGCTCGAATCCGATCTCGCCGGCGAATATGACGCACGCACCGCCTACAAGCGTTCGCGCGAGATCTGCAACGAAGCCGGCGACTACGTGACGATGAAGCTGTTCGAGGAATTGCTGGCGGATGAGGAAGGTCACATCGACTTCCTCGAGACGCAGCTCGACCTCCTTGCCTCTATCGGCGAGGAAAAATACGGCCAGCTCAACGCCGCATCGGCGGACGAGGCGGAATAGGACCATGCAGGAATGCGGCGCCCCCTAGATATTCTGCGCCGCGTGCGGCGGGCTAACGGCCCGCTGCGCCTTAAAAACCTGGGATATCAGGCGTTTCGTGGGCTTTCGGGTGTAATCCTGGCGGCAATTTTGGCCCCGGCCCTGGCCGGATCGTCGGAACCGGTCGGCCTCGCCACGAGCCGCACCGACCTGACGCCGAAGGACCGGTCCCGCGTCCTTGCCGTTACCAGGCCAACCCAGGATTTCTCCAAGCCCGAATCCTTCGAAACGATGCAAGGCGGCGCCGGCACGTCGCGCAGGCAGGTCGACCGCGACGCTTTCTCGCAACCCTCTGAAAACATCACCTTCGAGGAACAGGGCAATTTCAAGCTCGGCAATGCGCTTTTCCGCAAGAACTGGGTGTCGTCGCCATCCTCGACCCAGGCCTCGGATGGTCTCGGACCCCTGTTCAACGAGCGCGCCTGCCAGAATTGCCATTTGAAGGATGGCCGCGGCCGCCCGCCGGCCGCCGACAGCCGCACCACGTCGATGTTCCTGCGGCTGGCGCGCGATGCGAGCACGGCCGAGGAAAAGGCCGAGATCGCCGCGCACAAGGTGCTGAACTTCCCCGATCCGGTCTACGGCACGCAGTTGCAGGAACTGGCGGTGCCCGGCCTCAAGGGCGAAGGCCGCATGTATGTCCATTATCGCGAGGAAAAGGTCACGCTCGGCGACGGCAGCGTGGTTTGGCTGCGCAAGCCGAGCTATTCGGTCGACGGGCTTGGCTACGCCCCGCTTGACCCGCGCACCACGCTGTCGCCGCGCCTGACGCCGCCAATGATCGGCCTTGGCCTGATCGAACAGATCGCGCCGGCCGACATCCTTGCCCATGCCGATCCCGGCGACCGCGACGGCATTTCCGGCAAGCCCAACATGGTGCGTGACCTCAGCAGTGGGCAACTGACGCTTGGCCGCTTCGGTTGGAAGGCCCAGACCGCGTCGATCCGCCAGCAGGCGGCGGACGCCTTTGCCGGCGATATCGGCATTTCGACGCCGGAAGAGCCCAGTCACTGGGGCGATTGCACCGCGGCTGAAAAGGCCTGCCTCGACATGCCGAACGGCGTGCAGAAGCGGCTTGGCCCGATCGAGGCGCCACCACCGGTGATGGACCTCGTCACCTTCTATTCGCAGAACCTTGCGGTGCCGGCGCGGCGCGATGTCGGCGCACCCGCCGTGCTCGCCGGCAAGAAGCTGTTCTACGAGATGGGCTGCATTGCCTGCCATACGCCGAAATTCGTCACCATGCGCGGGAACAAGGCGCAGGCGTTCCAACTGATCTGGCCATATTCCGACTTTCTGCTGCACGACATGGGGCCTGGCCTTGCCGACGGCCAGGCGGTGGGCGATGCCACGGGCAGTGAATGGCGCACCCCGCCGCTATGGGGCATCGGCCTGACAAAGACCGTCAACGGCAACGCTTTCTTCCTGCATGACGGGCGTGCGCGCACGCTTGCCGAAGCGATCCTGTGGCATGGCGGCGAGGGGCAGAAGGCGCGCGATCGCTTTGCCGCCGCCAATACGGCCGACCGCGATGCTCTCATCAAATTCCTGGAGTCATTCTGATGCTCAAGCGGGTTTTGCCTGTTCTACTCCTCCCATTGGCTCTGTTCGGTGCGTCCCCGGTATCGGCCTCGGTGAAAGCCTCCGACGTGATCCAAAGAGCGATCGACGGATTTGTCCGCCCCGCCTATGCCAGCCTGCATGGCCATGCCGGCACCTTGGCGAAGGCCATGGACGCGCTCTGCCAGGCGCCGTCGCAGGGCAACCTCGATGCCGCGCATGCCGGATTCTCGGCCACGGTCGCAGCCTGGTCGTCGGCTGAAATCATCGGCTTCGGGCCAATCAAGGAGAACAACCGGCTGGAGCGCATGCTCTACTGGCCGGACCGAAAGAGCATCGGCCTGAAGCAGGTGCAGGCGGCGCTGGCCGGCAAGGATCCGACCGCCACCGATCCGGCGCAGCTGGCGGGCAAGAGTGTCGCGATGCAGGGATTAGGGGCGCTTGAGTTCGTGCTTTACGGCGACGGCGCCGAGACGCTCGTCGGCAAGGACGAGCCCTATCGCTGCGCCTATGGCGCGGCAGTCGCCAAGAACATCGAGACCATGGCGGCCGATGTCGACGCGGCCTGGAAAAAACCGGACGGTTTTGCAGCCTTGTGGGCTAATCCCGGACCCGACAATGCGCTTTACCGCGACGGCACCGAAGCGGTGACCGAACTGGTCGGCGTCTTCATCAACGAGCTGGAAATGGTCCGCGACGTGCGCCTCAAAGGTTTTTTCGGCGCCAAGCCGGAGGCTGACAAGCCAAGGCAGGCGATCTACTGGCGCTCGCAAAACACCGGCCTTTCATTAGCCGGCAACCTCTCCGGCATTGATGCGCTGTTCCAGGCCTCGAAGCTCGGCGACGCGCTGCCCGAGGATAGCAGATGGATGGCGGAATCCATCCATATCCAGCTCATCAATGGCGTTGCCACTGCCAAATCCATCCAGGGTCGGATCGACAAGACGCTCGCCGATCCCGCGGAGCGCGGAAAACTCGAACATTTCGCGCTGATCACCTCCAGCCTGTCGGGCTTGATCGGCACCCGGCTAACCGCCGAGTTCGGCCTGACCGCCGGCTTTTCGTCACTGGACGGGGACTGACCAATGGTTGCGACACGCACGCCGCTGATGGACCGCCGCGATTTTCTCAGAGCTGCCGGCGCCGGCTTCGTCGCGTCAATGGCCCCGCGGGCCTGGGCGGACACGCTTGCCGCCGATGCCGTCTTTGCCACCGCCTTCGTCAAGCGCGACGGCAGCTTTGGCGCCGCTGTGTTGTCGGAAGCCGGAAAAGTACTGCATGCGATCGACCTGCCCGACCGTGGCCACGACGTCACCTTCGATCCGGTCTCGAAGCGCTCCGTGGTCTTCGCCCGGCAACCCGGCACCTTCGCCGTGGTCTTCGACCATGCCGGCCGCGAGCCGCCGCTGACCATCGCCAGCATCACCGGTCGGCATTTCTTCGGCCACGGTGTGTTTTCCACCGACGGCGCGCTGCTTTACGCCACCGAAAACAATTTCGACAATGCCGCCGGCGTCGTCGGGATCTACGACGCACGGGCCAAGTTCAGCCGCATCGGCGAGTTTCCGACCTATGGCATGGGGCCGCACGAGCTCTTGCTGCTCGGAGACGGCCGGACGATCGCCATCGCCAATGGCGGCATCGAGACCCATCCCGACTATGGCCGCGCCGAACTCAACATCGCGACGATGAAGCCGTCCTATGTGCTGGTCGATCGCACAACCGGCGATCTCATCGAAAAGCACGAACTGCCGCCGGCTCTGCACCAGCTGTCGATTCGCCACATGGATGCCGACCCCACAGGCACCGTCTGGTTCGGCTGCCAGTATCGCGGGCCAGGCACCGACCGGCCACCGCTGGTCGGCCGCGCCACGCGCGGCAAGGGGCTGCAGCTGCTCGACATGCCGCAGGACGTGCTATCCGGCTTTCGGGATTACATCGGCTCGGTCGCCACCAACCCGATTGCCGGCACGGTCGCGGTGTCTTCGCCGGAAGGCAATTCGCTGGCCGTGATCGACGCCGCCAGCGGCAAGATCGTCGCCACCAAGGCGCTGGTCGAGGTCTGCGGCCTGGCGCCCGACGGCCCGGGCTTCATGGCAACCACGGGTGCCGGCGAAATCATCGAAGGCAGCGGCGCGACGCGCTCCGAGCCCGACTATGTCTGGGACAACCACATGCTGCGCATCGCGCCAGCGGCGTAAGCCGTCCGGCCTGCACCGAAGCGAAGCCGCTTAACAATTTACGCGCTGGCTCTTGCGGCGGCGCGCCGTGGCGGGCAGAGGGAGACTGTTTTTCGAACCGGTCGCCCATGAAACTGCTCGCCATCGACTGTGCCGCCAATCTCTGCGCCGCTTGCGTCTATGACGCATCGGGCGGCAGAGAGCTCGGCCGCTCGGTACTCGATCTCGGCAAAGGCCACGCCGAACACCTGATGGCTGTCATTGACGAAGCGTTGAAAGCGGACGGCACCGATTATGCCGGCCTTGGCGCCGTTGCGGTCTCCATCGGTCCGGGTTCCTTCACCGGCCTGCGGGTGGGCGTCTCGGCGGCGCGCGGCCTGGCGCTGGCGCTGAAGATCCCGGCGATCGGGGTAACGACACTGGAGGCGCTGGCGGCCGAGGCGAGGGCGGCATTTCCCGGCCGCCCGATCCTGGCGGCTCTCGATGCAGGCCGCGAGGAGATCCATGCCGCGTTTTACGATGCGGAAGCGATTTTGCGCTATGGTCCGGCTGTGACCACACTTGCCCAAGCCGCGGGAATGGCGGCGGACAATCGTCCGGTGCTTGCCGGCACGGCCGCCGTGCAGATCGCAGCCGCGGCCGGTCGCGATTTCGATATCGGCCCGACGGCTGCCACCGCCGACATTGCCGTCTACGCCCGGCTCGCCGCTGCAAAAGGTGAGGGCGACAAGCCGAAGCCACTCTATCTGCGCGGCGCCGATGCCAAGGCGCAGGCCGGGTTCATCCTGTTGAGGCAGGAAAAGTGATGCGCATCCCTTTCCTCCAGCCGCGCCGCAGGGACTATGCGCTCGAGCCGCTGACCATCGCCGACAGCCCGGCAGCGTCGGTGCTGCATCGCGAGGATTTCGTCCGGCCCTGGACCGATGGCGAGTTCGCCGCGTTGCTCGAACAGGAAACCGTGTTCGGCTATGCCGCGCGCGAAATCGGCCAGGGCGCCAAGCCGCCGGTCGGCTTCGTGCTGGCCAGGCTTGCAGCCGGCGAGGGCGAGATTCTGACCGTGGCGGTGGCGCGCTCGCATCGCCGCCAGGGGCTCGGCTGGCAATTGATGGACGCCGTGCTGCGCGAACTGCATGCGCAGCGCGCCGAGGCACTGTTCCTTGAGGTCGACGAGACCAATGTCGCTGCCATCGCCCTTTACCGGCGGCTCGGCTTCCGCCAGGTCGGCCACCGCGCCAATTATTACCGCTCGACCGAACATGGTCCTACCGGCGCGCTTGTCATGCGCCGCGATCTTCGCTAGCCAAAGTTTTGGGGCAGGGCCAAGCTGCATGATCGGAAAAATCAGGATTTTCCTGGCGCTGAGCCTCGTTGTCATCGGTTCGCTGGTCCTTGTGCCTTTGCAGCTGCTGTCGATGAAGACTGGAATCTGGCGCGAGACGGTCATTCTGAAGGCCTGGCACAGCCTCATCGTCCGGACGCTCGGCCTGCGCATCCATGTCAAAGGTGCGCTGTCCAGCCAGCGCCCGCTGCTGGTCGCCTCGAACCATATCTCCTGGACCGACATCATGGTGCTGGGCTCCTTTGCCGATGTGACCTTCATCGCTCGGGCGGACATGGAGGGATGGCCGCTGATCGGCTGGCTGTCGAAACTGCAGCGTACGGTCTTCATCGAACGCGAGCGCAAGCGGACAGCTGGCGACCAGGCCAGCGAGATCGCCAGCCGCATGGCCAAGGGCGACGCCATGGTGCTGTTTGCCGAGGGCTCTACCGGCGACGGCAACACCATCCTGCCGTTCAAGAGCACCTTGTTCGGCGCCGCCTCGATGGCGATTTCGGAAGGCGCGGCCGAGCAGGTCTTCATCCAGCCGCTGGCGATTGCCTACACGCGGGTGCACGGCGTGCCTCTCGGCCGCCGCCACCGGCCGCTCGCTGCCTGGATCGGCGATCAGGACCTGATGCCGCATCTCAAGGTGCTGATGGCCGAAGGCGCCATTGACGTCGAGGTGCATTTCGGCGAGCCCATCGCCTTTTCCAAGGGCTCGAACCGCAAGGAAACGTCGAGGATGATGGAAAGCCAGGTGCGCGCCATGATGCAGGCCGCGCTCGCCGATCCCCGACCGAGCTGCTAGCGCAGGCCGAGCGCCTACAGGCCGATGCCCGAGAATCGTCTGTTTTTTGTCACGGAAAGGCGTTAGAAGCCGCCGGATGGATTTGAACACGATAGAGCGGAACGAAACCGACAGCGCCTCGCAAAGCGCGGCTGCGGCGTCCGCCCCGGCCAAAAAGGTCTTCGTCAAGACCTATGGCTGCCAGATGAATGTCTATGACTCACAGCGCATGACCGATGCGCTGGCCGCCGACGGCTACACCGCGACCGATGTCATCGCCGACGCCGACCTGGTGCTGCTCAACACCTGCCATATCAGGGAGAAGGCGGCGGAAAAGGTCTATTCCGAGCTCGGCCGCATCCGCGACATGAAGGCTGAACGCGCAGCAGTTGGGCGCGAAATGCTGATCGGCGTCGCCGGTTGCGTCGCGCAGGCCGAAGGCGCGGAAATCATCCGCCGTTCGCCTGCTGTCGATCTGGTCATCGGCCCGCAGACCTATCACCGGCTGCCCGATGTGCTGGCCCGGGTGCGCGGCGGCGAGAAGATCGTCGAGACCGAATACGCCATCGAGGACAAGTTCGAGCATCTGCCGCAGCCGAAGCGTGCCGAAATGATCAAGCGCGGCGTCAGCGCCTTCCTCACCGTGCAGGAAGGCTGCGACAAATTCTGCACCTTCTGCGTCGTGCCCTATACCAGGGGCTCGGAAGTGTCGCGCCCGGTGGCGCAGATCGTCGCCGAAGCCGAGCGGCTGGCCGATGCCGGTGTGCGCGAGGTGACGCTGCTGGGGCAGAACGTCAATGCATGGCACGGCAAGGGTGAGGATGGCAAGGAATGGGGGCTTGGTCGCCTGCTGTTCCGGCTGGCCGAAATTCCCGGCCTGGCGCGACTGCGCTACACCACTAGCCATCCGCGCGACATGGACGACGAATTGATCGCTGCCCATCGCGACCTCCCGGCTTTGATGCCTTATCTGCACCTGCCGGTGCAATCCGGGTCAGACCGCATCCTCAAGGCGATGAACCGCAGGCACACGGCCAAGGACTATCTGGCGCTGCTCGAGCGCATCCGCGCTGCACGCGGCGACATCGCGCTGTCCGGTGACTTCATCGTCGGCTTCCCCGGCGAAACCGACGCCGATTTCGAGGCGACGATGGATCTGGTGGGCCAGGTGAACTACGCCTCGGCCTTCTCGTTCAAATATTCGCCGCGTCCCGGCACGCCGGGCGCCGATATGCCCGATCACGTGCCGGAAGCGGTCAAGGACGAGCGCCTGCAACGGCTGCAGGCGCTGCTGCTGAAACAACAGCAGGATTTCGGCCTGAGCCTGGTCGGCTGCACCATCGACACGCTGATCGAGAAGCCCGGCCGTCAGGCCGGCCAGAAGGTCGGCCGCTCGCCCTGGCTGCAGCCGGTTATTGTTGATGAAAAGGCCGGCGAAATCGGTGACATTATCCGGGTGCGAATCACGAAGACGGGCTACAATAGCCTGTTCGCCGAGTTGGCTTGATGGCCTCGGCAGATGAGGAGAGACGGTTGAGCGCTGCTGAAGTGAAGACTCTGCCCCAGAACCAGACATCCGGGGCCTCTGACATGGCGCACATCGTTCTGACTTTCGACAACAACAAGCTTGCCAGCGCCCTGTACGGCCAGTTCGACGAGAACCTGGCCCGGCTTGAGCAGAAGCTCGGCGTCGACATCCGCTCGCGCGGCAACCAGTTGACCATCAAGGGCTCGGCCTCGGCGGCCGAACAGGCGCGCCGCGCGCTCGACAATCTCTACGGCATTCTCCAGAAGGGCACCGATATCGGCCAGTCCGACGTTGATGGCGCCGTGCGCATGGCGATTGCCGCCGACGACCAGCTGACGCTGCCGACGCTGGAACGCAAGGGCAAAGTCTCGGCCGCCCAGATCTCCACCCGCAAGAAGACGATCTATGCCCGTTCGCTCAATCAGGACGCCTATATGCGGGCACTGGAGCGTTCGGAACTTGTCTTCGGCATTGGCCCCGCCGGCACCGGCAAGACCTATCTGGCGGTGGCGCATGCGGCGATGCTGCTCGAACGCGGCATGGTCGAGCGCATCATCCTGTCACGGCCAGCGGTCGAGGCCGGCGAGCGGCTGGGTTTTCTGCCCGGCGATATGAAGGAAAAGGTCGATCCGTACCTGCGGCCCCTCTATGACGCGCTCTACGACATGATGCCGGCCGACAAGGTCGAGCGTGCTATCGCTGCCGAGGTCATCGAAATCGCGCCGCTGGCCTTCATGCGCGGCCGCACGCTGGCGCATGCCGCCGTCATCCTCGACGAGGCGCAGAACACCACGCCGATGCAGATGAAGATGTTTTTGACCCGCCTCGGCGAGAATTCGCGCATGATCGTCACCGGCGATCCGACGCAGATCGATCTGCCTCCAAGCACCAAGTCGGGCCTCGTCGAAGCCTTGCGTGTCCTTGACGGCGTGGCCGGCGCGGTAACCGTGCGCTTCAACGATGTCGACGTTGTGCGCCACCCGCTGGTGGCCGAAATCGTCAGGGCCTATGACCGCGACGCCAAGCTGGCGCGCGGCCTCGGCGCCGAGAGCTGATGTGACGATGCGGGCTCATGCCTGAAGACATAAAAACTGGCGGCGGGGACAGTTCGGTTCCCGTCGAGATCGATATGTCGGTCGAGGCCGGCGACTGGCCCGATGAGGCGGCGCTGACGCGTCTGGTCGATCGCGCCGTGTCGGCTGCCTTTGCCGAAACCGCTGCTGCCGGTCCTTCCGAACTCAGCATCGTCTTTTCCAACGATGCCCATATCCGTACCCTCAATGCCGGCTGGCGCGGCAAGGACAAGGCGACCAACGTCTTGTCTTTCCCGGCTTTTCCGTTCCCCAGGGGTGGCAAGCTGCCGCCCATGCTGGGTGACATCGTGCTCGCCGCCGAGACGGTGGCGCGCGAAGCAGCCCTGGAAGACAAGCCCTTCGAGAACCATATCACCCATCTCGTCATCCACGGCCTGCTGCATTTGCTGGGCTACGATCACGAGACCGATGCAGAGGCCGAGGAGATGGAAGCCATCGAGCGCTCTGCGCTCGCAAGGCTTGCCATTCCCGATCCCTACACGTAATGACAAAAGACCAATTGACCGGACGACGATGAACGACAAACCAGAAACTGCCGCCCGCCCCGAGGCTGGCAGTGCGACAAAGCCTTCCGATACGACGGAAGAGGGATCGAGTCCGAGTCCCAGT
This sequence comes from Mesorhizobium sp. M0802, assembly GCF_040320115.1. Taxonomy (NCBI): domain Bacteria; kingdom Pseudomonadati; phylum Pseudomonadota; class Alphaproteobacteria; order Hyphomicrobiales; family Phyllobacteriaceae; genus Mesorhizobium; species Mesorhizobium sp. M0802. Next base: position 278,225 of record NZ_JAMYOY010000002.1, on the reverse strand, counting down.
TCCGGCAGCCCCGCTTCTGGTAGTATTGCCAGCGAGCCATCGCCTGCCGGTCCGTCCCTGTTCGACCGCGTCTTGGGCCTTTTCAGGCAGCGGAACGGCACCAGCCTGCGCGAGGAAATCGCCGGCGCGCTTGCCGAAACGACCAGCGATGCCGGGTCTTTCTCGCCTGGCGAACGCGCCATGCTTAACAACATATTGCGCCTGCGCGAGGTACGCGTCGAGGACGTCATGGTGCCGCGCGCCGATATTGAGGCCGTCGAGATCACCACGACGTTGGGCGATCTGCTCGGTCTGTTCGAGCAGTCCGGCCATTCCCGCATGCCGGTCTATTCCGAGACGCTCGACGATCCGCGCGGCATGGTTCACATCCGCGACGTGCTGGCCCACATCACCAAGGTCGCCCGGGTCAAGAAGGGCAGAACATCCAGGAAGACGCCGGCAACGACGCTTCTCGACCTCGCCCAGGTCGATCTCGGCCGCACCATCGGCGACCTCAATCTGATCCGCCCGGTGCTGTTCGTGCCGCCCTCGATGCTTGCCTCCGACCTGATGGGCCATATGCAGACGACGCGAACCCAGATGGCGCTGGTCATCGACGAATATGGCGGCACCGATGGTCTCGCCTCGCTGGAAGACATCGTCGAGATGGTCGTCGGCGATATCGAGGACGAGCATGACGAGGACGAGCCGCTGATCACCCAGACCGGCGAGGGCGTGTTCGTCGTCGACGGCAAGGCCGAGATCGACGAGGTCGCCAAGATGATCGGCGAGGACTTTACCGCCGGCGAGCATGGTGAATATGTCGACACGATCGGCGGCATGATTTTCAACACGCTCGGTCGCGTGCCCGCGCGTGGTGAGGTTGTGCAAGCCATCCCCGGCTTCGAATTCCACGTGCTCGACGCCGATCCGCGCCGCGTCAAGCGGGTGCGCATCGTCCAGAACCAGAAGGGCGAGCGTCGCCGCCGCGTGACCGCCCCTCGCACCGAGCAGGCCTAGGACAGAACGTTGCCCGGCCGATGACGATCGACGATCCCTTCAAGCACTCAACCTTTGGCTCGGGTGTGTTCTACAAGGACCCGCGAGCCGCATTGAAATGGCTCGAAACGGCCTTCGGCTTCGAGCCGAGCATGGTGGTCAGCGACGCCGACGGACAGCTGGTCCATGCCGAAATGCGTTTTGGCGACGGCTACATCATCGTCGATTCCGAATGGGCCGATCATATTGCCAGTCCGGTAAGCGTCGGCGGCAAGAACACTCAGTCGGTCTGTGTGCGTCTGAAAGACGGCCTGGACGTGCATTGTGAGCGGGCAATGGCGGCTGGAGCCCAAATCGTCGAGGAGCCTGCCGACCATTTCTACGGCGAACGGCAGTATCGGGCGCGCGACCCCGAAGGCCATGTCTGGACCTTCACCCAGACCTTGCGCACCGTGCCGCGCGAGGAGGCCGAGCACCTGAGCGGGCTAACCATCGAGGGATGGCACCGATAGCGCAGCGATCGGCCGGTTCGCGTTTCAATAAATCTGATAAATCTTGGCTCCTGATTCGCGCGACCTGGGAAGTCTGTATGGAGCGCCTTGCCGGCCGGATAATTCTGCTTTGGGGCTGGCGGCGCGCGCTGGTGGCGTTTCTTGCCGGGGCGCTGGCGGTGCTCGCCCAGGCGCCTTACGATTTCTTCGCCGTCTGTTTCGTCTCGTTTCCACTGCTGGTCTGGCTGCTCGACGGCGCCACCGGCGAGGCTTCCGACGGCTGGCTCAGGCGCCTGCGGCCGGCTTTTGCCATCGGCTGGTGGTTCGGCTTCGGCTATTTCCTCGCCGGCCTGTGGTGGATCGGTGAGGCGCTTCTGGTCGAGGCCGACAGTTTCGCCTGGGCCTTACCCTTCGCGGTCGTCGGCATTCCTTTGGCGCTGGCATTTTTCTACGGCTTCGCCACCGTCGTCGCGCGGCTGTTATGGACCAACGACATTGGCCGCATTGCCGCCCTTGCCTTTGCTTTTGGCCTGACGGAATGGCTGCGCGGCTTCCTGTTCACCGGCTTTCCCTGGAATGCCGTCGGCAATGCGGCGATGCCCGTGCCGCTGTTGATGCAAAGCGTGTCGGTGACCGGCATGGTCGGCATGAACGCGCTGGCGGTCTTTGTCTTCGCCATGCCGGCCTTGCTTGCAGCACGCCGGCATGTCCGTCTCGGTGTGGTCCTGCTTGCCATTCTCGTCGCCGCCCATGCCGGCTTCGGCTATGTCAGGCTCGCGACCCCCGACAAGCCGACAACCCGCACTCTCGAGGTCCGTATCGTGCAACCGGATGTCGACCTCAGCGAAAAATGGGACGCCTCGGTGCGCGACCGCATCTTCGCCACGATGATGGGCCTGTCGGCCGCAGCGCCCGATCCCGGTCATGACAAACCGCAACTTATCCTGTGGCCGGAGACCTCGGTACCGTTCCTGTTCACCGAGCGTCCGGACGCGCTGACCGCGCTCGGCGACATGCTGCAGCCTGGTCAGATGCTGATTGCCGGCGTCGTGCGCGAGGAGCGCGGATCGGGGGCGGATGCCGACAGCCGCTACTACAATTCGGTGGTGGCGATCGATGACAAGGGCGAAATCGCTGATGCCGTCGACAAGGTCCATCTGGTGCCGTTCGGCGAGTATCTGCCGTTTTCCGGTCTGCTCAGCCGCTTCGGCATCGGACAGCTCGTCGCCGGGCCGATGAATTTCGCCGCCGGCAACGAGCGCCATCCGATCGCTTTGCCCGGCGGCATCAGCGCCTTGCCGTTTATTTGCTACGAGGTGATCTTTCCTGATCTTGTGGCTGTTGACGCAACGTCATCCCAGCTTATTGTGAACGTCACCAACGACGCATGGTTCGGCGACACGCCCGGGCCGTACCAGCATTTCAGGCAGGCTCAGATTCGCGCGGTGGAAAACGGATTGCCGCTGTTGCGCGCCGCCAACAACGGCATTTCCGCCGTTGTCGATACGCGGGGACGCATCGTCGACGCATTGGCGGTCGATGCACGTGGCGCCATCGACGTGCGGGTGCCGATCTCCGGCCAAGCCTTCATCTCCCCCGCGGGGCGGCGCATTAACGGAATGCTGATCATGTTGGTGTTTGCCGCAATCGCCCTCAGCTTGAACGTAAGGCAACGGCTACGGGTGAATTGACAGTCGACACATTAGAAACTCATACTGTTACCGCCTAATTTTCTCGAAGTCGGTTGGTGTTTCTGTTGGGGCAGTTGGCTCCGGCTTCGTTTGGGCGAGAAAAATAGAAAAGGCCGGAAAAATTCGGCGAGGAAAAAATGACAGAAGAAAACAAGAAGAAACCGAATCCGATCGACATCCATGTCGGAAGTCGCGTCCGCCTTCGGCGCAATATGCTTGGAATGAGCCAGGAAAAGCTTGGTGAAAATCTCGGTATTACGTTTCAGCAGATCCAAAAATATGAAAAAGGAACGAACCGCGTCGGCGCCAGCCGTCTGCAGGCAATAGCCTCGATACTCAGCGTGCCTGTCGCCTTCTTTTTCGAGGATGCGCCAGGGCAGGAGCCGGTGGGTAATAGAGGATTTGCCGAGGACACTTCGATGGCTTTCGCCGTCGAATTCTGCGGCAGTCCGGAAGGGCTTCAGCTCAACCGCGCGTTCGTCAAGATCGCGGATGTGAAGGTGCGCCGCCGGATTATCGACCTTGTGAAGTCCCTTTCTGCCGAAGATGCCGAGTGATTCGGTCGATTGACCCATTGGCCCCAGTAATCCCCTGGGCCCGAGTAGCCCAGAGGCTTGACTGCCGGCGGCGCCAAGCCGCCGGTGGTACAAGATATATTGCTGCGGCACTCATGCCAGAACCGCGGCACCGCTTGACGAGCGGCGCCCGGCACCGTTAACACGTGGCGCGCCAAATCGGCAGCCCTGCCGATCGTTTTTTCAAGAGGGGACACCCGTGACGCGGCAGAACTACTTCTTCACCTCGGAATCCGTGGCCGAGGGTCATCCCGATAAAGTCTGTGACCGCATCTCGGACGAGATCGTCGATCTGGTCTATCGCGAGGCCAAGAAGACCGGCATGGACCCATGGAAAGTCCGCGTCGCCTGCGAGACGCTCGCAACCACCAACCGCGTCGTCATCGCCGGCGAAGTAAGGGTTCCCGATACTCTGCTGAAGCGGGACAAAGCCGGCAACATCCTCAAGGACGCCGCCGGGCATTCGGTCGTCAACCCGGCCAAGTTCAAGTCGGTCGCCCGCAAGGCGATCCGCGAAATCGGCTACGAGCAGGCCGGCTTCCACTGGAAGACGGCAAAGATCGAGGTTCTGCTGCACGGCCAGTCGCCCGACATCGGCCAGGGAGTCGACAACGCCGCCGACCGCCAGGGCGAAGAGGGTGCCGGCGACCAGGGCATCATGTTCGGCTATGCCTGCCGCGAGACCCCGGACCTGATGCCGGCGCCGATCTATTACAGCCACAAGATTCTCGAACTGCTCGCCGCTGCCCGTCACGAAAACAACGGCGAAGCCGGCAAGCTCGGACCCGACGCCAAGAGCCAGGTCACCGTTCGCTATGTCGATGGCAAAGCCGCCGAAGCGACGCAGATCGTGCTGTCGACGCAGCATCTCGACGCGACCTGGGATTCCAAGAAGGTCCGCAAGGTCGTTGAGCCTTACATCCGTGAGGCGCTCGGCGACCTCAAGATCGCCGACGATTGCATGTGGTACATCAACCCGACGGGCAAGTTCGTCATCGGTGGACCGGACGGCGACGCCGGCCTGACCGGCCGCAAGATCATCGTCGACACCTACGGTGGTGCTGCCCCGCACGGCGGCGGCGCCTTCTCCGGCAAGGACACCACCAAGGTCGACCGCTCCGCCGCCTATGCGGCGCGCTATCTCGCCAAAAATGTAGTGGCGGCCAAGCTCGCCGACCGCTGCACCATCCAGCTGTCCTACGCCATCGGCGTTGCCCAGCCGCTGTCGGTCTATGTCGACCTGCACGGCACCGGCAAGGTCGACGAGGCCAAGCTCGAGGAAGCGCTGCGCACGGTGATGGATTTGTCGCCATCCGGCATCCGCAGGCATCTCGACCTCAACAAGCCGATCTACGCAAAGACCTCGTCCTACGGCCATTTCGGCCGCAAGGCCGGCCGAGACGGGTCCTTCTCCTGGGAAAAGACCGATCTGGCCAAGGCGCTCAAGGACGCGATCGCTGCTTAGGCATGATTCCAAAAAGTGGTACCGGTTTTTTGGAAAAGATCATGCTCCAACAAAGGATTAGATTGAGATGAGATTTCAGCCAAATCTCATCTCAATCCCAAATCTCATCTCAATCTAAGCGCGGCGCGCGACCAGGCCATGGATCCACAGGACAGGCGGAGCCGCGCGACCGAAGGGTTCTTCGGCCGCCGGCACGGCAAGACCATTCGCCCGCAGCAGGCGGCGGCGCTGGAAAGCGGTCTTGGAGCGTATGGCCTCGACCTCTCCGTCCAGGCACCGGCAGAATTGCGCGCGCTATTCTCAGCGGATGTTTCAACGGTTCGGCTGGAAATCGGCTTCGGCGGCGGTGAGCATCTGCTGCACCGTGCCACGGAGGCACCGGCGACCGGCTTCATCGGTGTCGAGCCGTTCGTCAACGGCATGGCCAAGTTGATGATGGCGGTGCGGGAAAAGCCGCTTGCCAATCTTCGCGTTTATGACGACGACGCCACGCGCCTGCTCGATTGGTTGCCGCAGGCGTCGCTCGACGGCATCGATCTGCTCTACCCCGATCCCTGGCCGAAGAAAAAGCATTGGAAGCGGCGCTTTGTCAGCCCGCTCAACCTCGATCGGTTCGCGCGCGTGCTGAAGCCGGGCGGAAAATTCCGCTTCGCATCCGACATCGACACCTATGTGAACTGGACCTTGTTGCACTGTCGGGCGCATGGCGCGCTCCTCTGGCAGGTGCAAGATGGGGCCGACTGGCATCGGCCCTATGAAGGCTGGCCGGGCACACGCTACGAGGCAAAAGCCATTCGCGAGGGCCGACGGCCGGCCTATCTCACCTTCATCAGAAAATAGTTCGATGCGGGAAAGTGTCCCGCATCGACAGCCGGTCTGGCTTCAGAAACGGCCGATCTTGCCGAAAGCGGTCGGGTCCATGCCGAGCCGGCGCAGATCGTTGGCGCGCGGCTTGCGGCCGGCTTCGACGGCCCGCGAGGCGGCAACGGCGCTGCCGAACAGGGCATAGGCGTCGCCTATGGCGGAAAACACGGTACGGTTGCTCATTGTCTTGACCTTTCGCGCGCCACCGCGCGCTCATCTTTGATTTGTGCAGTGCAACATAGATAGGGATGTGAAATCCGGGATCACAGGGCCGTTACCGCATAGCCGGCATGCGCCGCGCGCAATCCTGCCAGCCGTCCCCGGCTGCACTCTGCCCGGCCCGTCAACAGACTTGAAACACCGGCCGGGATCGTCTATATCAACCTCAAATTCTTGGTCGGTATGACGAAGAGTGGGTCCACCCGGTCCCGCTCTTTTTTATTACCTGCCGGTCAGCCATCAGCAAAGAGATGGTTCGGGACGACGATCATCCTGATCCAGAGAACGACAGGAACCGCATGACTGCAACGGCAAGCGAAGCCGACGACCGCATCATCCGCGAAAGCGGTATCGATGCGCGCATCGCGCTGATCGTTCAGCCGGTGTTGCGAGGCATTGGCTTCCGCCTCGTGCGGGTGCATCTGTCGGGCCAGAACGGCCTGACGCTGCAGATCATGGCCGAACGCGAGGACGGCACCATGACCGTCGAGGATTGCGAAGAGGTCAGCCGCGCTGTGTCGCCGGCGCTCGACGTCGATGACCCGATCGAGAAGGCCTATCATCTCGAAGTGTCGTCGCCGGGCATCGACCGGCCGCTGGTACGCAAGTCGGATTTCGTCACCTGGACCGGCCATCTGGTGAAGATGGAAACCTCGGTGCCGGTCGCCGACCGCAAGCGCTTCAAGGGCAAGATCGCCGAAGCCGGCGAAGACGACATGCTGATCGAGCGCGACAAGGCCGCCTACGGCGAAGAGCCGACGGTTCGCATTCCTTATGACGCGATCGCCGATGTGCGGCTGATCCTCACCGACGACCTTATTCGCGATGCCCTTTCGAAGGACAACCGGGAACGCAAGGAAGCCAAGAAACGCCGCGGCGAAGCTGATGATGTACCCGAAGGTGCTGAAGGCGGCGCGGAAGACGACATCGAACAGGAACTATGATGAGCGGCCGGGCCTAAAAGCTCGGCAACAAGCTCGGGAGAAATAAGATGGTTGTAAGCGCCAACAGACTTGAACTGCTGCAGATCGCCGACGCGGTGGCGCGTGAAAAGTCGATCGACAAGTCGATCGTCATTGCCGCCATGGCTGATGCGATCCAGAAGGCCGCGCGCTCGCGCTACGGCCAGGAAACCAACATCCGCGCCGACATCAACGCCAACACCGGCGAGATGAAGCTGCAGCGGCTGATGGAAGTGGTCGAGAAGGTCGACGACTACGCCACCCAGATCGCCATTTCCTCGGCCCGCGAGCGCAATCCGGACGCCCAGCTTGGCGACTTCATCGCCGAACAGCTGCCGCCAATGGATTTCGGCCGCATCGCCGCCCAGTCAGCCAAGCAGGTCATCGTGCAGAAAGTGCGCGAGGCCGAGCGCGACCGCCAGTATGACGAATACAAGGACCGCATCGGCGAGATCGTCAACGGCACCGTCAAGCGCGTCGAATATGGCAACGTCATCGTCGATCTCGGCCGTGGCGAGGCGATTATCCGCCGCGACGAGCTGATCCCGCGTGAAAACTACAAGTACGGCGACCGCGTCCGCGCCTATGTCTACGACGTGCGCCGCGAACAGCGCGGCCCGCAGATATTCCTGTCGCGCACCCATCCGCAGTTCATGGCCAAGCTCTTCACCATGGAAGTGCCGGAAATCTATGACGGCATCATCGAGATCAAGTCGGTCGCCCGCGACCCAGGCTCGCGCGCCAAGATCGCCGTCATTTCGCGTGACTCGTCGATCGATCCGGTCGGCGCCTGCGTCGGTATGCGCGGCAGCCGCGTCCAGGCCGTGGTCGGCGAATTGCAGGGCGAAAAGATCGACATCATTCCGTGGTCGCCTTCGGCCGCCTCCTTCATCGTCAACGCGCTGCAGCCGGCGGAAGTCGCCAAGGTGGTGCTCGACGAGGATGCCGAGCGCATCGAAGTGGTGGTTCCCGACGACCAGCTGTCGCTGGCCATCGGCCGTCGCGGCCAGAACGTGCGTCTTGCCTCGCAGCTCACCGGCTGGGACATCGACATCCTGACCGAGGCCGAGGAGTCCGAGCGCCGCCAGAAGGAATTCGTCGAACGCTCGTCGCTGTTCATGGAAGCCCTTGATGTCGACGAGATGGTCGGCCAGGTGTTGGCCTCCGAAGGCTTCACCAGCGTCGAGGAAGTTGCCTATGTCGATTCGGGCGAGATCGCCTCGATCGACGGTTTCGACGAAGACACCGCTTCGGAGATCCAGACCCGCGCCCGCGAATATCTGGAGAAGATCGAAGCCGAGCATGACGACAAGCGCAAGGCGCTGGGCGTCACCGACGAACTGCGCGAGATCCCTGGCGTCACCACCGCCATGATGGTGACGCTCGGCGAGGATGGCGTGAAGACGATCGAGGATTTCGCCGGCTATGCCGCCGACGACCTGACCGGCTGGAAGGAACGCAAGGACGGCGAGACCAAGGTATTCCCGGGTGTGCTCGCCAATCACGGCGTGTCGCGCGCCGACGCCGAGCAGATGGTTCTGGCAGCCCGCCTCAAGGCCGGCTGGATCACCGAAGACGAGCTTGCAGCCGAACAGGTCCCGGCTGACGAAGCCGTTGGTGCGTGAGGTGAAACCGCATCGCACACAACCCGCCCCAGGACGAGATGAACGATCGCACCTGCATCGTCACGCGCAAGCAAGCCGAGCCGGATGAGCTGATCCGTTTCGTCGTCGGCCCGGATTCGGCCGTCGTTCCTGACCTGAAGAGAAATCTGCCCGGCCGTGGTTGTTGGGTGAGCGCCGACCGCCTACATATCGACAAGGCGGCGGCGAAGAACCTGTTTGCCCGCGCCTTCAAGGCGCAGGTCGTCGTGCCGCCCGATCTCGGCGGCATGGTCGACGGACTGCTTGCACGATCCGCTTTGGGTATGCTTGGCCTTGCCCGCAAGGCTGGCTCGATCGCACTCGGCGCAACCAAGGTCGAGAGCGCGGTGCGCTCGGGGTTGGCGCTTTTCGTGCTCCACGCGACCGAGGCATCCGACGATGGCGTGCGCAAGATCAGTCAGGCGCGGCGGGCAACTGTCCACCTCGGCGGGCCTGCAGTCCTTGCCTACAAACTTTTCTCCGAGGCCGAGTTGAGCTTGGCATTGGGGGGTACAAATGTGATACATGCTGCCGTTCTCGCGGGAGACGCGGGCAAGGCGGTTGAGAGGCGCATGGTTGCGCTCGACCGATATCGGGGCGGAACCCCCGACGATCTGGCAATGCTTGCGGCCGTTGCTGACGAAGATGATGCTGCAGAGGATATGGAATGAGCGATACGAAATCGGGCGACGATAAGACGTTGAGTGTTACACCGAAGAAGACCTTGACGCTGAAGCGCCCCGGTACCGAGCAGAGCGTCGTGCGACAGAATTTCTCGCATGGCCGCACCAAGCAGGTCCAGGTCGAGATCAAGAAGCGCAAATTCTCCATGCCCGGCGACAAGCCGGAGCCGGTGGCTGCACCCGTATTTACGCCCAAGCCCGCGGTAGTGGCAGCCCCCGTCGTGCAGGAAGCGCCCAAGGCGCCGCCTCCGCCGCCCCCGGCCGAACGCGGCGGCATGGTGCTGAACGAACTGTCGCGCAATGAAATGGAAGCGCGCCGCAGGGCGCTCGAAGGCTCCAAGGTTCGCGACGTCGAGGACCGCCAACGCGCCATCGAAGAGGCCAAGCGCCGCAACGAGGATGAGGAACGCCGCAAGCGCGAGCGCGAGGAATCCGCGCGCCGTCAGGCCGAGGAAGAAGCCCGCCTGCAGACCGAGGCCGAGTCCCGCCGCCGCGCCGAGGAAGAAGCGCGCCGCCGCGCGCCGCAGGCTGCCGAGCTTGTGGCATCGGACGACGAGGAAGAGGTCAAGCCGAAGCGCACCGCCGCCGGCGCCCCGGTACGCCGTCCGGTTACGCCCGAAGTGGCGCGCCCGGCCAAGCCGACCAAGGCCGAGGAAGACCGTCGTCGCGGCAAGCTGACCCTCAACACGGCTCTTTCCGACGAGGACGCGCGCGCCCGCTCGCTGTCGTCGATGCGTCGCCGCCAGGAAAAATTCAAGCGCGCGATGCACAATGAGCCGCGCGAGAAGGTTATGCGCGAAGTGATCCTGCCTGAAACCATCACCATCCAGGAACTGGCGCAGCGCATGTCCGAGCGCGCCGTCGATGTGGTCAAGTACTTCATGAAGCAGGGCCAGATCCTGAAGCCGGGCGACATCATCGACGCCGACACGGCCGAGCTGGTCGCCACCGAATTCGGCCACACGGTCCGCCGCGTCGCCGAGTCCGACATCGAGGAAGGCCTGTTCAACATTGCCGACAATGCCGAGGACCTGGTGTCGCGGCCGCCTGTCGTGACCATCATGGGCCATGTCGACCACGGCAAGACCTCGCTGCTCGACGCCATCCGCAATGCCAATGTCGTCTCCGGCGAAGCCGGCGGCATCACCCAGCATATCGGCGCCTACCAGGTCGAGAAGAACGGGCAGAAGATCACCTTCATCGACACGCCCGGTCACGCCGCCTTCACGGCGATGCGCGCCCGTGGCGCTCAGGCAACCGACATCGCCATCCTGGTGGTGGCGGCCGACGACAGCGTCATGCCGCAGACCATCGAATCGATCAGCCATGCCAAGGCGGCCGGCGTTCCGATCATCGTGGCGATCAACAAGATCGACAAGCATGATGCCGATCCGCAGAAGGTGCGGTCCGAACTGCTGCGCCATGAGGTGTTCGTCGAATCGATGGGCGGTGAAGTGCTGGACGTCGAAGTGTCGGCGACCAAGGGCACCAACCTCGACAAGCTGTTGGAAGCGATCCTGCTGCAGGCCGAAATCCTCGACCTCAAGGCCAATCCGGACCGTACCGCCGAGGGCGTGGTCATCGAAGCCCAGCTGGACAAGGGCCGTGGCCCCGTCGCCACCGTACTGGTGCAGACCGGCACTTTGATGCCGGGCGACATCCTCGTCGCCGGCAACGAATGGGGCCGGGTGCGCGCGCTGGTCAATGACCGTGGCGAGCAGATCAAGGAGGCTCCGCCGGCAATGCCGGTCGAGGTGCTTGGCCTGCAGGGCACGCCGCAAGCCGGGGACCGCTTCGCTGTCGTCAACAACGAGGCCCGCGCCCGCGAGATCACCGAATATCGCCAGCGTCTGGCGCGCGAGAAGGCAGTGGCTCGCCATGCCGGCCAGCGCGGCTCGCTCGAACAGATGATGTCGCAGCTGCAGACAAGCGGGTTGAAGGAATTCCCGCTGGTCATCAAGGGCGACGTGCAGGGTTCGATCGAGGCGATCAACGCCGCTCTCGACAAGCTTGGCACCGACGAGGTGCGTGCGCGCATCGTTCATGCCGGCGCCGGCGCCATCACCGAAAGCGACGTGTCGCTGGCGGAGACCTCGGGGGCCGCGATCATCGGCTTCAACGTCCGTGCCAACGTGCAGGCACGTGCGGCCGCGGCGGCCGCGGGCATCGAAATCCGCTACTACTCGATCATCTACAACCTCGTCGATGATGTGAAGGCAGCACTTTCCGGCCTGCTGTCGCCGGAACGCCGAGAGACCTTCATTGGCAATGCCGAGATCCTCGAGATCTTCGACATCACCAAGGTCGGCAAGATCGCCGGCTGCCGTGTCACCGAAGGCAAGGTCGAGCGTGGAGCGGGCGTGCGCCTGATCCGCGACAACGTCGTCATCCATGAAGGTACGCTGAAGACCCTCAAGCGCTTCAAGGATGAAGTCGCGGAAGTTCCGGGCGGCCAGGAATGCGGCATGGCGTTCCAGAACTACGAGGACATGCGCGTCGGCGACATCATCGAGTGCTTCCGCGTCGAGATGGTGACCCGGACGCTCTGAGTTCGTATACTATCGATACGACCGGGCGGTGGTCGAAAGACCGCCGCCCTAACTTTAATGCCTGTCGCCAAAAGTGCGTAGCGGTTTTGGGACAACGACATGCATAGAACAAATATGAGACATGGCGGCACGGTCCCATCCCGCGCCTCACGCTTTCCGGATTGAGAAAAATGCCCCGTCCAACCGCCTCCAGCCCATCCCAGCGCATGCTTCGCGTCGCCGAACAGGTGCGCCATGCGCTGTCGGAAACCTTGCAGCGCGGCGAGATTATCGACCCGCTGATCGAGAACACCGTGGTTTCGGTCTCGGAAGTGCGCATGTCCACTGATCTGAGGGTCGCAACGGCCTTCGTTTCGCCGCTCGGCGCCAAGGACACGGGTGCGGTCATCGACGCGCTCAACAAGCATGCGAAGTTCGTCCGTGGCCGCGTCTCCGGCGCGCTCCGCCAGATGAAGTTCATGCCGGAGTTCCGCTTCAAGCTCGATACGTCCTTCGACAATTTCGCCAGGATCAACGATTTGCTGAAATCGCCCGAAGTCGCGCGAGACTTGGGTGCCGATGGCGAAGACAACGACAAGGACGAGAAATAGTGGGGCGCCGCGGCAAGAAGAAGGGACGGCCGATCTCCGGCTGGGTGGTGCTGGACAAGCCGGTTGGCATGGGTTCGACCGAAGCCGTCTCCAAGATCAAATGGCTTTTCCAGGCAGAAAAGGCCGGCCATGCCGGCACGCTCGACCCGCTGGCCTCCGGCATGCTGCCGATCGCGCTCGGCGAGGCAACCAAGACCGTGCCTTATGTGCAGGACGGCGCCAAAATCTACCGGTTCACCGTCGCCTGGGGCGAGGAGCGTTCGACCGACGATCTCGAAGGCCCGGTGACGCAAAGTTCCGACCGCCGTCCGGCGGAAAACGATGTCAGGGCGCTGCTGCCGAACTACACCGGCGTCATCATGCAGACACCGCCGCAATTCTCGGCCATCAAGATATCAGGCGAACGCGCCTACGATCTCGCCCGTGGGGGCGAGACAGTCGACATCCCCGCGCGCGAGATCGAGATCGGCCGTCTGGACATCGTCGAGCACGCTGCCGACCACACTTCGTTCGAGGTCGAATGCGGCAAAGGCACCTATGTGCGCTCGCTGGCCCGCGACATGGGCCGCGACCTCGGCTGCTTCGGCCACATCGCCGAATTGCGCAGGGTCGAGGTCGAGCCGTTCACCCAGGAGGATTTCGTCACCGTCGCCGAACTGGAAGCCGCCCGTTTCGGCGAACAGCGCGAAGCTGACAAAGAGGGCGACGCCGATGCCGCCGATCTGCCAATCGATTTCGGCGCCATCGATGCGCTGCTTGTCGACACGGCCGCCGCGCTCGACTGCCTGCCCCAGATCGCCATCAGCGACGAAGCGGCGACCAAGATCCGCCTTGGCAATCCCGTCATCATCCGCGGCCGCGACGCGCCCGTGGAAGCCGAGGAAGCCTGCGCCACCGCGCGCGGCAAGCTTGTCGCCATCGGCGCCATCGAGCAAGGCATGTTCAAGCCGAAGCGGGTCTTTGTCGGCTGACCACTCTCGTCTAGTCTTACGTCGACGTCACATCCGAGGGGCACATGGCAAAGGCTGAGGCGGTGAAGAAGCGGGCGCCGGTGACAACGCGCCGGCCGCCGGTTGGCGCCTCGCCCGGCACGCTGATCGCCGATCCGGCGGCGCGACGGTCCGAGCTGCGGCTGACGCTGATTTCGCCTGAAAAATTCAAGACCATCAACGATGCCAGCATCGACGATCTCAACACCCATTGCGACAATTGGCCGGTCGTCTGGCTGGACTGCACCGGTCTCGCCAACATCCAGCTGATCGAGGAGATCGGCCGGATCTTCAACCTGCATCCACTGGCTCTGGAAGATGTCGTCAACACCGGCCAGCGGCCGAAGGTCGACTTCTTCGAGGACCACGCCTTCGTCGTCATGCGCATGATCGACGACGTCAAGGTGCATCGCTATGAGCAGATCGCGGTGTTCTTCGGCAAGAAATTCGTCGTCACCTTCCAGGAGCGCGAAGGCGATCCGTTCGACCCCGTGCGCAAGCGCATCGCCGCAGCGTTGCCCAACCGCTTGCGGATGCGCGGCGCCGACTATCTGGCCTATGCGCTCATCGATTCCATCGTCGACAGCTATTTTCCGCCGATTGAGGCCGCTAGCGAGGAGGTCGATGGCATCGAGGACGAGATGCTCAACACGCCTCACAAGCATCAGATGCGCCAGCTGCACGAATTGCGGCGCGACGCCAATGTGCTCAAGGGCGTGCTGTGGCCGATGCGCGACGCGCTGGCGACGCTGATCCGCAACGACGTGCCCTATGTGAAGCCGGAGACGAAAATCTTCTTCAACGACACGCTCGACCACGCATTGCGGCTGATCGAGCTGGTCGAGAACCAGCGTGATATGCTGACCGGCTTGATCGAAATGCATTTGTCGCTGAGCCAGGCGCGCACCAACGACGTCATCTCTTATCTCACCATCGTCTCGGTGATCTTCATGCCGCTAACCTTCCTGGTCGGTATCTGGGGGATGAATTTCGATCCCGATATCTCGCCGTGGAACATGCCGGAACTGAAAGCCTACTATGGCTACCCGGCTTCGCTGCTGTTCATGCTGGCCGTTGCTGTCGGGCTGATCGTCTTCTTCAAAAGCAAGAAGTGGCTGTAAGGTTTCGGTGTCAGGGGAATCCTGGATTCCCGAGCAAAGAGCTGCGACAAGCCGGCTTTATGAATGGGCTGGTGTTTTCCGGGGAATTGCCCTATATGCGCCGCAGCATCGCGCCATGTCGCTTTGCTTGCACCGGCCCCTGCTGGACGACATCCCGGCTGAGGGCGACCCGTTTCCTCAAACAGATAAGGAAAAACACGATGTCGATTACTGCCGAGCGCAAACAGGAATTGATGGGTGAATTCGCAACCGCCAAGGGCGATACCGGGTCTCCGGAAGTCCAGGTGGCCATCCTTTCCGAGCGCATCAAGAACCTGACCGACCACTTCAAGGACCACAAAAAGGATAACCATTCCCGCCGTGGTCTGCTCGCTCTCGTCTCCCAGCGCCGCAGCCTGCTTGATTATCTCAAGCGCAAGGATGACGCGCGCTATCAGACGTTGATTGAGAAGCTCGGTCTGCGCCGTTGACGAATTGACCGGCGGGCTTTCGAAGGAGAGCCCGCCGGTCGCGCATTCTGCCAGTCGCACCGATTGGCCAGACCCGGTTTCGAGCGTGCAGAGGCCACTCGAAACCGCCCATGGACGGTCATGGGGCAGGATTGCAGGACGCTCGTGCGCTAACCAGCGCCGAAATCTACCCGAGCTTCCCGTTGTCTTGCCCGTGGCTGCCCGAGAAAGGAAGCCAGGGAAAGGGCATCCGCGCACCGTGAAACGGCGCTGCCCTTTCCGCTTATTAAGGACAAGATATGTTCAACTACCACAAAGTGGAAATCGAATGGGGCGGCCGTCCGCTCATCCTGGAAACCGGCAAGATCGCACGTCAGGCTGACGGCGCGGTGCTTGCGACCTATGGCGAAACCAAGGTTCTCGCCACCGTCGTTTCGATGAAGGAGCCGAAGCCAGGCCTCGATTTCTTCCCGCTGACCGTCAACTACCAGGAAAAGACCTACGCCGCCGGCAAGATCCCGGGCGGCTACTTCAAGCGCGAGGGACGTCCGAGCGAAAAGGAAACGCTGGTTTCCCGCCTGATCGACCGCCCGATCCGCCCGCTCTTCGCCGACGGCTACAAGAACGACACCCAGATCGTCGTCACCGTCGTCCAGCATGACCTCGAGAACGATCCCGATATCCTGTCGATCGTCGCCACCTCGGCCGCTTTGACGCTGTCGGGCGTTCCCTTCATGGGCCCGATCGGCGGCGCCCGAGTCGGCTACATCAACGGCGAATACGTGCTCAACCCGCATGTCGATGAGATGCAGGAATCCAGGCTCGACCTCATTGTCGCCGGCACCGCCGACGCCGTGCTGATGGTCGAGTCCGAAGCCAAGGAACTCGGCGAAGAGCTGATGCTCGGCGCCGTCATGTTCGGCCACAGGGGCTTCCAGCCGGTGATCGACGCCATCATCAAGCTGGCCGAAGTTGCCGCCAAGGAGCCGCGCGATTTCACAGCGCCGGACTACTCCGCGCTTGAAGCCGAAATGCTGAAGATCGTCGGCGACGAGCTCAGCAATGCCTACAAGAACGTCGATAAGCAGAAGCGTTACGCCGCCGTCGACGCCGTCAAGGCGAAGGTCAAGGCAGCGTTCGCTCCGGCCGAAGGCGAAGACGCCAAGTACACCTCCGAGCAGATCGGTTCGGTGTTCAAGGAACTCCAGGCCAAGGTCGTGCGCTGGAACATTCTCGACACCGGTTCGCGCATCGATGGCCGTGACCTCAAGACGGTCCGCAAGATCGTCTCGGAAGTCGGCGTCCTGCCGCGCACGCACGGTTCGGCGCTGTTCACCCGCGGCGAGACCCAGGCGCTGGTCGTTGCCACGCTGGGCACCGGCGAGGACGAGCAGTATGTCGATTCGCTGACCGGCATGTACAAGGAGAAGTTCCTCCTTCACTACAACTTCCCTCCCTACTCCGTCGGCGAGACCGGCCGCATGGGTTCGCCGGGCCGCCGCGAAATCGGCCACGGCAAGCTCGCCTGGCGCGCCATCCGTCCGATGCTGCCGAGCGCTGACCAGTTCCCCTACACGCTGCGCGTCGTCTCGGAGATCACCGAGTCCAACGGTTCGTCGTCGATGGCCACCGTTTGCGGCACATCGCTGGCACTGATGGATGCCGGCGTTCCGCTGGCCAAGCCGGTTGCTGGTATCGCGATGGGCCTGATCAAGGAAGGCGAGCGCTTCGCGGTTCTGTCCGACATCCTGGGTGACGAAGATCACCTCGGCGACATGGACTTCAAGGTTGCCGGTACCGAAGGCGGCATCACCTCGCTGCAGATGGACATCAAGATTGAGGGCATCACCGAGGAGATCATGAAGATCGCGCTGGACCAGGCCAAGGACGGCCGCCAGCATATCCTCAGCGAGATGGCGCATGCTCTGACCGGCGCCCGCCCCGAACTCGGTGAGTTCGCACCGCGCATCGAGGTTATGCACATCCCAACCGACAAGATCCGCGACGTGATCGGCTCCGGCGGCAAGGTTATCCGTGAGATCGTCGAGAAGACCGGCGCAAAGATCAACATCGAGGACGACGGCACGGTCAAGATCGCTTCGTCGAACGCCAAGGAGATCGAGGCGGCCAAGAAGTGGATCCATACCATCGTCGCCGAGCCGGAAGTCGGCGAAATCTACGAAGGCACGGTCGTCAAGACCGCCGACTTCGGCGCTTTCGTCAACTTCTTCGGTCCGCGTGACGGCCTCGTCCACATCTCGCAGCTTGCCAACGACCGGGTCGCCAAGACCTCGGACGTCGTCAAGGAAGGCGACAAGGTCTGGGTCAAGCTGATGGGCTTCGACGAGCGCGGCAAGGTCCGCCTGTCGATGAAGGTCGTCGACCAGGCCACCGGCAAGGAAATCGCCCGCGACAAGAAGACCGAAGGCGAAGAAAACGCCGCCTGAGTGGTCTGACAATAGAGTTGAACGGGCGCGGCTTATGTCGCGCCCGTTTTCGTTTAAGACCCGTCTACGACATGAGAATCGAAGGATGGCCGCTGAGCCGCTGAAGACACTGTTCCATCCCTTCGAGGCCGAGGGGCTCCCTCTGCCGCAAAAGGGCGAGCGTGTGTTGTTCCTGGGTGCGGAGCCCGGCTTCCGCTTGCCGGAAGGCTTCGAGGCAGAGCTCCATCTTGCACAGGGTTTCCGGCCGCATCTCCGAGCGCTGGAGCGTGCCGGTCACAAGGTAACGCCCCGCTCGGAAGGCGATGCATTCGATGCAGCGCTCGTGCTTGCCGGCCGCCATCGTGGGCTAAACGAGATGCGTATTGCCGAGGCGATCGAACGCGTCACGCCGGGCGGTCTGATCATTGTCGCCGGCGGTAAGGACGAAGGCATCGCCAGCCTGCGCAAGCGCATCGACGAGCTTGTCCCCATCGAAGGGCATCTGCCGAAATATCACGGCATCGCCTTCTGGCTTCGCCGTCCGGTCGATCTGGCGCCTGCGGAAAAACTGCGCGTCGCCAATCCTGCCTTGGTCGTAGAGGACCGCTTCCGCACTGCGCCGGGCATGTTCTCCTTCGACCGGATCGACGCCGGCTCGAAACTTCTGGTCGACAACCTGCCCAAAGACCTGCGCGGCAACATTGCTGATTTCTGCGCCGGCTGGGGTTATGTCGCCGCCGAGGTCGCGGCACGTTCATCCGGTATAACGGGGCTCGACCTTTACGAAGCGGATTTCGACGCGCTTGAGGCGGCCAAGGGCAATATCGGCCAGACAGGCTTCGAGCCCGGCTTCTTTTGGACCGATCTGCTGAGCGAGCCGGTCGAGCGGCGCTATGATGCCATCGTCATGAACCCGCCCTTCCATCGCAGCCGGGCGGCCGAGCCGGAAATCGGCGCCGGCATGATCCAGGCGGCGGGCAAGGCGCTGAAGCCGGGCGGGCGGCTGTTCATGGTGGCGAACCGTCAGCTGCCTTACGAACCGGTTCTGAAGGCCGTCTTCTCCAGCCATGCCGAGCTCGCCCGCGACGGCATGTTCAAGGTTTTCTCCGCGCGCCGATAGGACGGTGCCGGTCGCCTCAATGCATGCTGACGATGCGCGCCGGCTCGTGGACGGGAATGGTCGGTCTGATATCGCCAGGCTTGATCTTGAGCGGCGCCGGCCTGCCGAACAGATAGCCCTGCACCATCTCGCAACCAGCTGCTCGCAAAAGCGTCGCCTGGTTCTCGGTCTCGACGCCTTCGGCGATGATGCCGACGCCGAGCGCCCGCGACAGGCCGACGATGGTAGAGACGACGGCGCCCGAATTCGAATCGGTGTCGATGCGGCTGACGAAGGAGCGGTCGATCTTCAGCTTGCCGAAGGCGAAGTCGATCAGGTAGCTGAGATTGGAATAGCCGGTGCCGAAATCGTCGACGGCCACCGAAATGCCCATGTCGGCAAGCTGCTGCAGGATGGTGGCGGCGCGGTCGCGGTCCTGCATCATCGCCGTCTCGGTCACTTCGAGCTCCAGCCGCGACGGCTTGATGCCGGTGCTGGCCATCGTATCGCGCACGATGCCGACGAAATCCTTGGTCATGAACTGGACCGGCGAGATGTTGACGGCAACGAAGCAGTCCTCGGGCAAATGACGGGCATCGCTGCAGGCCTTGTTCAGCACCCAATTGCCGATCGGGTGGATCATGCCGGTCTCTTCGGCGATCGGAATGAATTCCATCGGCGGGATCATGCCGCGTTCCGGGTGCTTCCAGCGGATCAGCGCCTCGTAGCCGACGATACGGCCGGTCGGCAGGTCGAGCTGCGGCTGGTAGTGAAGGTCGAAATCGCCACGGACGAAGGCGATGTGCAGTTCGGATTCGATCCAGTGGCGGTAGTCGGCGACCTGGCCCATGTCGGAATGGAAGACCGACCAGTTGCCCACGCCGCCGGCGCGGGCATTCTGCAGCGCCAGGTTGGAGCGGCGCAGGATGAGGACCGGATCGACGCCATCCTTTGGCATCGCCACGATGCCGACCGACAGGCCGACCGACTGCAGGTGGGAATCGAGCTGGTACGGCTTCAGCATCTCCTCGATCATGGTTTCGACGGTGCTTTCCATGGACCTTTGGAGTTGGTGTTCCCAGACAAGGATAGCGAACTCGCCGGCGCCGATGCGCCCCATCACCGCGCCTTCGGGCATGCAGGCCTTCAACCGCTTGGTGAAGCCGCGGATCAGTTCGTCGCCATGGCTGTAGCCGATGGCGTCGTTGATCTGCTTGAAGCGGTCGATGTCGATGTCGATGAGGAACACCGGCTCACCGGTCCTGATCGTCGCGGACGCCGCGTCGGCAATCCTGCCGACCATCGCCGGCCGCGCAAAAAGCCCGGTCAGCTTGTCAAAATGGGTTTCGTTGAAAACGTAGTCCACCGATTCATCGACGCCGGCGAAGAAGGACAAGGCAGCACCGGCGGCGGCCAGCGCGCATAGCGCCGACGCGATGCCGATCATGGTTTCCGCCTGCATGCCGGCAAAGCCGTCCCCGAAACCATGCCGGAGGCCCCAAAGCCCAAGGATGAAACTGCCAAGGCCCGAACTGGCGACGGTGAGCAGCCGGAACACAGGTGTTCGCTTCGGGTTGCTGACAGCAGGCATTGCTCAGTCCCTGTCGCATGATCCCGAAATCAACTCGACTTTCGGAAATATCAAGCGCAAATTCATAAAGGCTAAAGCATCCTTTGCGCCCAGCAAGAACGCGCAGAGCCCAAGCCCATAAGACTTCTAGCGGATATCTCCTTAAAATGAGTTTCCGCCGATGCATCTAATTTTACTGGTGAGTTAATCGCGTACGCTGTCGGTCTGCTTCAACTCATCCAGGGTTGGCATCGACACGATGTGATAGCCGGAATCCACATAATGGATTTCGCCGGTGACGCCTGACGAGAGGTCGGACAAAAGATAGAGCGCCGAGCCGCCGACCTCGTCGATGGTCACCGTGCGGCGCAGCGGCGAGTTGCGCTGCTGGTAGGAGTACATGTGGCGGGCGTCCGAGATTCCGGCGCCGGCCAAAGTACGCACCGGTCCCGCCGATATGCCGTTCACCCGGATGCCGCGCGGGCCATAATCGTTGGCGAGATAGCGCACGCTGGCTTCCAGCCCGGCCTTGGCGACGCCCATGACGTTGTAGTTCGGCATGACGCGGACAGAGCCGGCATAGGTCAGCGTGATCATCGCGCCGCCTTCGCTCATCAGCGGGGCGGCATGGCGGGCGACCTCGGTGAAGGAGTAGCAGGAGATGACCATGGTGCGGACGAAATTGTCGCGGCTGGTGTCGGCGTAGAGCCCTTTGAGCTCGTTCTTGTCGGAAAAGCCGATGGCGTGGACGACGAAGTCGAGCCCGCCCCATTCCTTGCCGAGCGTCTCGAAGGTGGCGGCGACCGATGCGCTGTCCTCGACGTCGCACGGCACCACCAGTGACGCCCCAAGTTTCTCGGCAAGCGGCTTGACGCGGCGCCCGAAGGCGTCGCCCTGATAGGTGAAGGCAAGCTCCGCCCCGTGTTCGGACAATTTCCTGGCGATGCCCCAGGCGATCGAATGATCGTTGGCGACGCCCATGACAAGCCCGCGCTTGCCCTTCATCAGTCCGTCCATGGCCGGCAATCCCCCTACAATAAAACGCTGGCCTTATGCGGAATAGCGCTGGAAAATCAGCGTTGCGTTGGTGCCACCGAAGCCGAACGAGTTGGACAAAACCGTGTCGATCCTGGCGTCGTCGATGCGCTTGCGCACGATCGGCATGCCCTCGAATTCGGGATCGAGGTTTTCGATATGGGCGCTCTCGCCGATGAAGCTGCCTTGCATCATCAGGATCGAGTAGATCGATTCCTGTACGCCGGCGGCACCAAGGGAATGGCCGGTCAGCGACTTGGTCGAGGTGATGAACGGCATCGTGTCGCCGAACACCTCTCGGATGGCGCCCATTTCCCGGGAATCGCCGACCGGCGTCGAGGTGCCGTGGGTGTTGATGTAGTCGACCGGCGCGGACACCGTCGCCAGAGCCTGGCGCATGCAGCGCACCGCGCCTTCGCCCGACGGCGCCACCATGTCGTAACCGTCCGACGTCGCGCCATAGCCGACGATCTCAGCGTAGATCTTGGCGCCGCGCGCCTTGGCGTGTTCGAGCTCCTCCAGGATGAGGACGCCCGCGCCGCCCGCGATGACGAAGCCATCGCGATTGGCGTCATACGCGCGGGAAGCTGTTGACGCCTTGTCGTTATACTTCGACGACATCGCCCCCATGGCATCGAACAGGTCCGACATCGTCCAGTCGAGGTCCTCATGGCCGCCGGCAAACATCACATCCTGCTTGCCCCACTGGATCAGTTCGTAGGCGTTGCCGATGCAATGCGCCGAGGTCGAGCAGGCCGACGAGATCGAATAGTTGACGCCGTGGATCTTGAACCAGGTGGCGAGCGTCGCCGACGCGGTCGACGACATCGCCTTCGGCACCGCGAACGGACCGATGCGCTTGGGGCTGTTGTTCTTGAGCGTGGTCTCGGCCGCCTCGACGATGGTGCGGGTCGAGGGGCCACCCGAGCCCATGACAATGCCGGTGCGCTCATTGGTGATGTCGCTTTCGCCAAGCCCGGCGTCGGCGATCGCCTGGTCCATCGCGACATGGTTCCAGGCCGCGCCCTGGCTCAGGAAGCGCATGGCGCGCCGGTCGATTATAGGGGTCGGGTCGAGCGTCGGCGCGCCCCAGACCTGGCAGCGGAAGCCGTGTTCGGCGAAGGAATCGGAGAAGCTGATGCCTGATTTGGCATCGTGGAGCGAGGATTGCACCTCGTTGGCGTTGTTGCCGATCGACGATACGATGCCGAGGCCTGTGACGACGACCCTTCTCATTCGCAACTCCTTCCAGCGGATGATCCCGAAACCCTAGTCGGTTTTCGCCGGCGATCATACGCAAAACCAAAATGCCGCAGCGTCGTTGCGCGTCCGGGAACGCCCTGCTGCAGTGGCGCCGGTCAGGCGGCCGATTGCTTGGACAGCCCCACTTTGAGGTCTGTCGCCGCGTATATGGGTTCGCCGTCGGCTTTAAGCCAGCCATCGGCGATGCCGAGAACCAGGCGTCCGCGCATGACGCGCTTGAAATCGATGCCGTATTCCACTTTCTTGACCGAAGGCGTCACCATCCCCTTGAACTTCACTTCGCCGGTCGACAGCGCCATGCCCTTGCCCGGCTCGCCGAGCCAGCCGAGGTAGAAACCCGTCAATTGCCACATGGCGTCGAGGCCCAGGCACCCCGGCATGATCGGATTGCCGATGAAATGGCAGGCGAAAAACCACAGGTCCGGCTTGATGTCGAATTCGGCGCGGATGAAGCCCTTGTCGTGGGCGCCGCCGGTCTCGCTGATCTCGGTGATGCGGTCGAACATCAGCATCGGCGGATAGGGCAGCTGGGCGTTGCCGGGCCCAAACAGCTCGCCGCGGGCGCAGGCAAGCAATTCCTCATAACCGTAGCTGGATTTCGAACCCGCCATATGTCTCGTCCCCATAATGTCCCGGGCGGTGGGGCGCCCTTGTCGTTGGTTTCCTAACACAATCCCTTTCGGTCCGGAAACCGGCGTTTGCGCTTAACCCGCCCGTCTGCCCGGGTCAATGCGCGCTCTCGCATCGGCCCGAAATCGATCTCGATTCCGGAAAGCACGATGCGACGCCAAAAAGCGATAGAGCGCACTTAGTGCGTCCAACTGGACGCACGTCGCTCTATTGATCGTATTCCGCCAACAGAATATATGTCGGGAGGTATCCAGTTTCGGTTGATGACGTTTTTTCGCCACTCTGGGCGTGTCTTGAGGCAGAACTGTGGGCTTGGACGGATAGATGGATCTGGGCGGCCGGAAAGAAAATGTCGCTGTGGACAAGCGGGTTCGCGAAGCCGGCCTTAGGCCGACACGCCAACGCATTGCGCTGGCCGATCTGCTGTTTGCCAAGGGCGACCGCCACCTTTCGGCCGAGGAACTGCATGAAGAGGCGGTCGCCGCCGGCGTGCCGGTCTCGCTCGCCACCGTCTACAACGCGCTTCACCAGTTCACCCAGGCCGGCCTGCTGCGCATCCTGGCGGTCGAGGGGTCCAAGACCTATTTCGACACCAACACCTCCGATCACCATCATTTTTACATCGAAGGCGAAAACAGGATCTTCGATATAGAAAGCGGTCCGGTGACCGTCTCCAACCTGCCGGAGCCACCCGCAGGCATGGAGATCGCCAATGTCGACATCGTGGTGAGGCTGCGCCCGAAGCGCAGCGTTTAAGCCCCAACCCGTGAAACCTGTCGATTTTGCAATCCGGCTCGAATGGGTTGCGGTCGCGGTCGTGGCTATAGTCGCCTATGCCGTGTCAGGCGTTTCCTGGTGGCTGTTCGCCCTGCTTATTCTGGCGCCCGACCTGTCGATGCTGGGCTATCTCGCCGGGGCACGGATCGGCGCTGTCGCTTACAACGCGTTGCACATCCTGATCGTCCCGCTGTTGCTGGCCCTCGCCGGATATGTTCTGGCCAATTCGACGGCGACCGCGATTGGTCTGATCTGGATCATCCACATCGCCGTCGACCGCGCGCTCGGCTACGGTCTCAAACTGTCGACCGGTTTTCAGGACACCCATCTCGGCCGTATCGGCCGTTAGGCCTCCAGCAATCTCAATTCTTGACGTGCTCGCCGGGATAGGCGCCCCACACCTGCGACTGGGCGATCCAGCCGGTGTGGCCGTCGAAGGTCATTTCGCACCACTGGCCATCGCAGGTTTTGATCGTGCCCGTAACGCCCGGCTCGATGATGGCGATGACGCTGGCGTCCTTATCGGCATCGTCGAGCAGATTGATTCGGCCACCTTTGGTGCGTTGCCAAGGGGCGACGATCGCGGTCCGGCGGCCGGACAGCAGCGACTGGTTGATCCAACCCTCCGAGCCATCGGCATCGCGCACCCGCCGCCAGGTATCGAATTCCTGGATGATTTCCATCGGCAGGCCGGCCTTTGTGTACATCCAGTCGACGGAATAGTTGGCGCCGGGGCCAACGCGCGAGTTGACGCGAGCCGATTTCAGGCTGACGAAACGCGGCAGCGGCAGGCCGCTCGGCCCGAGCGTGACCGTCTGCACAGGTGCGGCGGCACCTTGCGCCGCGGCTTGCGGGGAATGCAGGAGAGCGCCGAGAAGCGCTGCGCTGAGGATCAGGCGAAGCGACGCGAAACCAGACACTTTCATTCCTTTCGGCGCGTGCCCTTTGGTCCGGGCGCCCCTTTTTCTTTGTCTTCGGCGGCACCGCTTGTTACAGGAGTGGCAGGCACCGCGACCGGTATTCAGTTTCGCCTGTCTTGGTTAAAGAGGTCTCAACGAGATCGGGTTCGAGGAAACAATGGCAGGCAAAAAACGGCCTCTCGTCGTCATCACGCGCAAGCTGCCCGATCCGGTCGAGACCCGCATGCGCGAACTCTTCGACGCCAGGCTGAATGTCGAGGACCGCCCGATGACGCAGCCGGAGCTGGTCGCGGCGATCAAGGAAGCCGATGTGCTGGTGCCGACCATCACCGACCAGATCGATGCGGCGCTGATTGCCCAGGCCGGCGACAATCTCAAGCTGATCGCCAATTTCGGAAATGGCGTCGACAAGATCGATGTGGCGGCGGCGGCCAGGAAAGGCATTACCGTCACCAACACGCCGAACGTGCTGACCGAGGATACGGCCGACATGACCATGGCGCTGATGCTGGCCGGCCCGCGGCGGCTGGCCGAAGGCGCCAATGTGCTCACCAGCGACAAGAAATGGGCCGGTTGGTCGCCGACCTGGATGCTCGGCCGGCGCATCTGGGGCAAGCGCCTCGGCATTGTCGGCATGGGCCGCATCGGCACCGCTGTTGCCAGGCGCGCCAAGGCTTTCGGCCTGTCGATCCACTACCATAACCGCCATCGCGTGCTGCCGGCGGTCGAGGAAGGGCTTGAGGCGACCTACTGGGAAAGCCTCGACCAGATGCTTGCCCGCATGGACATCATCTCGGTCAATTGCCCGTCGACGCCGGCGACCTTTCATCTGCTTTCGGCGCGGCGCCTGGCTCTGCTTCAGCCCACCGCCTATGTGGTCAACACCGCGCGTGGCGACATCATCGACGAGGAAGCGCTGGTCAAGCTGATCCAGGACGGCAAGATCGCCGGCGCCGGCCTCGACGTCTACGAGCACGAACCGGCGCTGAACTCGAAACTGCTGAAGCTTGCCGCGAAGAACAAGGTCGTGCTTTTGCCGCATATGGGTTCGGCGACGATCGAGGGCCGCATCGACATGGGCGAGAAGGTGATCATCAACATCCGCGCCTTCTTCGACGGCCACCGGCCGCCGGACCGCGTGCTGCCGCTACGGACTTGAAGCGGGCCGCGTTCAGGATGCGGTTGTGAGGGCGCCATCCGCCGCGACACTCACACGCTTGCCGCGATAGGCCTCAAAATCGTCGCGCTCGAGCCTGAGCGCTACCGGCGTCGGCCAGCCCATTTCCCTGGCCACGATCAAGCCAAGCAGCAGGATCGCGTCCGGCTCGTGCAGCACGAGTGCCGTCGGCGCATGGCCATTGTGGACGAGTTCCATCAGCACGGCTGACGCTGAGGACGAGCCGATCGTGCCGGGCAGGAACAGCACACGCCCGGAAATGGTCTCGCCATGATGCGGGTGACGGACATCGGCGATGCGGCCGCTCTTCGGATCGACGCCACCCCAGAAGCTGATTGGCGCGGTCAGCACCAAGGCCAGCCCTTCGCCTCCGCTGCCCGGCACCAGTATGTCGGCTGCAGCATTCATGCGGCGATGTCCGTAAACCTGGGCTTACCGGCAACCGCGCTTTCCACGCAGTCGGCCAGCGAGCCGTAAAGCACGGCGTAACCGGTATTGCCCGGCGCGTAGTGCGCGAATTTTCCCGAATTGGTCATCAGCACGCCGCCGGCCAGATCCGGCAGGATCGGCGTCACCACCACGCAGGTGTCGGCGACGATGATGACGCCGCTGGCTTCGAGCATCTTGCGCTTGCCGTTCTGCTCCAGCCTGGTGAGCACGTGGCGGCCGGTGCAGGCGTAAATCGGCACGCTGAGCCGCCGCCCGCCAATCAGCCGCTCAAGTGCATCGAATTCGGCCAAAGACAGATGCGGACTGCCGATCGCCACGGCATCGATGGCGGTCTGCGTGGCTGCGGTGGACAGGCCGGCGCGGGCCTTCATGGCCATCTCCGGCGTTACGCGGATCATCGTTTCCGGCCTGCCGCCCACCAGGATGGTCTCGGCGTCGGGCGCCTCGGGCGTCACGCCGGCAATGTGGAACAGGCCGACGGCGCCCGACGATGCCGCAGCCGCGCCGAAGGCCTTCAGCGCATCCTCGCCGGGATGGCTGAATATGCCGGTGACGACGCCGATCGCATTGCCGACCTCACGGCCGTAGAGGTTGCCCAGCACCGGCCAGGCGATCTCGGAGCCAAGGAACGAGGCGGATAGGCCGGACACATCGAACACCAGCCGTGCCTGCCGGTTCTCGGGGCGATGCAGGCCGTAATCCGGCGCGCGGCCCGATATGGCGCAGGCGATGTCGAGGAAGTCGCCATAGCGGTTGGTGCGTGCCCCCAGAACCGAATTGCAGAACACCACCGCGTTGGATTCACCCCAGGCGACATCGCTGCCAAGCGCCGGCCTGTGGCCGGCCTGATAGGGCGCGCAGGTCCAGCTCTGCTCGCAGCCCAGTTTGCGGTAGGCCTCCATCATTCGTCGCGCCATGCCGCGCGCCGGCTCTTCGAGGCGCACGCGCGAGCAGCCCATCAGGTCGAGCGCGCCGACATTGAGCGTCGAGCGCACCGCGACCCTGGCGCCGCTATCGACCAGCCTTTCGGCAAACAGCGTGCCGGAATCGCCGTGATAGAGCGCGCCGTCTATATGCGTCGAGGCGATCGGGATAAGTCGCGGCGCGCCGAGCAGCGCAGCGCTTTCGGCAACGATGCGCATCGCCATCGCCGCCCCGTCATGGCCGGAGGCGACTGTCTGCTCCTGTGAGCTGAGTGCAAGGCTCACGCCAACTCCTTGCGCAAGGTGATCGAGGTCGGCCGGTCATAGCCGTCATGCGCGGTGCGTTCAGTCTCGCGAAAGCCGAGACCGGCAAAGGTTGCATGATTTACGGTCAGTTCGATTCGCGTCTGCAGTTCGATGGCCGGTTTGTTCCGGCTGCGGGCGAGAAATTCGACAGCCTGCATCAGCCGCCTGCCGATGCCTTGCCCTTGAAGCTCAGGTTCGACGGCGAGCTTGCCGATGTAGAAATCATCGGCTCTCTCCAGCGCGAAAACGCAGCCGGCGATCCTGTCATCCTGCAGGGCCAGCAACACGGTCTCTCGGCCAGCCTTGTCCCTGAGGTTTCCGGCGTTCAGCAGATGTGCCGAGGAGGGCGGGTCGATGACGCCGTCCATCGGTGCAAAGGCGCGCATGATCAGGCTGAGCAGTTCGTCCCAGCGCTCGAAATCGGAGGCAAGCTGCGTAACAAGGACGCTGGTGGACTGATCCATAAGCTCAGTTTCTCTTGTAACGGATCGTGTCGAAGCGCGCCGACAGTGCATCGTAGAGCAGCAGCCGGCCGACCAGTGGTTCGCCGATACCGGTGATCAGCTTGATGGCTTCCATTGCCTGCAAGGTGCCGATGACGCCGGTCAGCGCACCGACGACCCCGGCCACCGCGCAGGACGGCACCAGTCCTTCCGGCGGCGCTTCAGGAAAGAGGTCGCGATATCCAGGGTTCGGTCTGCCGTCGGCGCCGGTCCCGAACGGCATCAACACCGTCACCGAGCCGTCGAAGCGGCCGACGGCGGCATGCACGAGCGGCCGCTTTTCCGCCGCGCAGGCATCCGCCACCACATAGCGCGTCTCGAAATTGTCGGAGCCGTCGACGACCACGTCGTAGCGCGCGACGAGAACGGCAGCATTGTCGGCCGTCAGCCTGAAATCGTGCAATTCCACCGCGACATGGGGATTGATCCGGGCGATCGCTGCTTTGGCGCTCTCGGTCTTCGCCGCGCCGACAGTATCGGTGGCGTGGATCACTTGCCGCTGCAGATTGGACAGCGAGACAATGTCGTCATCAACGATGCCAAGTGTGCCGACGCCCGCGGCAGCGAGATATTCCAGCACCGGTGCGCCGAGGCCGCCGGCGCCGATCACCAGCACCCGTGCGCGCTTCAGCCGCTGCTGGCCGGCGCCGCCGATCTCGGGCAGCACGATGTGGCGGGCATAGCGTTCGAGTTCTTCGTCGGTGAGGGCGGCAGGGGTCATTGCCCGACCATATAGCGGAGCAAAAACCTTGTCAGGTCTCTTCGGTTGGCCCAACCGTGCCGTGGTCGACGGTGAGGAACTGCGCGCGTCCCCTCAGGCTGGAAAACAGCGCGGCGTCGGTTCCGGTCATGAAGGCCTGGCAGTTCAGCTCCTCCAGGATCGAGAACAGCGCGGCGCGCCGGCCGGCATCGAGATGCGCGGCAATCTCGTCGAGCAACAGGATCGGCGTCATCGCCGACATCTCGCCGGTCAGCCTTGCGTGCGACAACACGATGCCGACCAGCAGCGCCTTCTGCTCTCCGGTCGAGCAGAGTTCGGCCGGCATCGCCTTGGGGCGGTGGCGCACCAGTAGATCCGAACGGTGCGGGCCGTCGAGCGTGCGTCCGGCGGCGCGGTCGCGCTCGCGGCCGTCGGCAAGGGCGTCGCGATAGCGTTGCTCGACATCCACAGCGGGTGCTGAGGCGACATGGCTTTCAAGGTCGCCGAAGAGGCTGATGTCGGCTTGCGGAAACGGCCCGCTGGACGGCAACCTGTCGATCATGGCGGCCAGCAGGCGCACCAGCTCGGCGCGCGCCGCGGCAATCGCCACGCCGGTTTCGACCATTTGCATCTCGATGGCGTCGAACCATGCGCCGTCTCGCGAACCTTCCGTAAGCAATCGGTTACGTCCGCGCATCGCCTTCTCATAGTCGAGCGCGCGCTGGCCGTGGCCGGGATCGATCGCAAGCACCAGCCTGTCGAGAAAGCGTCGCCGGTCCGCGGCAGGCCCCGGGAACAGGCCGTCCATGGCCGGCGTCAGCCAGACCACGCGCAGCCATTCCAGCATGGCGTCGGCCGACCGTGCCGGCGCGCCATTGATGCGCACCTTGCGACCGCCCTCGCCGGCCGCTTCACCCCCGGTGATGCCGGTGCCGATCTCGACCTGCCCCTCCGGCCCGTCGAGCCTTGCGTGCAGCGCAAAGCCGCCATCGCCGCCTTCGCGGGCCACGTCGACATAGGGCGCCCGGCGCAGGCCGCGGCCAGGCGTCAGCAGCGAGATGGCTTCCAGGAGATTGGTCTTGCCGGCGCCATTGTCGCCGGAAAACACCACCGCGCCGGGTGAAAAGCCGATCGACAACGCCGCATAGTTGCGGAAATTCGTAAGTGTGAGCTTACTTATGTGATTTTGTTCCGGCAACCGCTATCCGCCTATAGAAGTCGCCGCAATCACTATGCTGCAGTGTGCCGCAGTGCGGCTACACCCGCATCGGCATCAGCACGTAGAGCGCGGTCTCATCGGCCATGTCGTGGATCAGCGTCGGCGAGCCGGCATCGGCCAGCATGAACTTGGCTTCCGTGCCGGTGAGTTGAGCAGCGACGTCGAGCAGATATTTGGCGTTGAAGCCAATCTCGATCGGGTCGGACGAATAGTCGGCCGCCAGTTCCTCGGTGGCGCTGCCCGAATCCGGATTGTTGACGGCAAGCGTCACCTGGCCTTCGGTGATCGAAAGCTTCACCGCGCGGCCGCGCTCGGAGGAAATGGTCGAGACGCGATCGACGGCGGCGGCGAAGCTCTGGCGGTCGATGATCAGCTTCTTGTCGTTGCCGGTCGGAATGACGCGCTGGTAGTCCGGGAAAGTGCCGTCGATCAGCTTCGAGGTCAGAACCACGCTGCCGATGGTGAAGCGGATCTTGGTGTCGGACAATTCGGTGGTCACCGCGACATCGGGATCGTCGACCAGCTTCTGCAATTCGCTGACCGTCTTGCGCGGAATGATGATGCCCGGCATGCCTTCGGACCCGGCCGGAGCGTCGATCTCGGCGCGCGCCAGGCGGTGACCGTCGGTCGCCACCGAACGCAGCTTCAGCTTGCCGCCAGTTTCATGCGTGTGCAGGTAGATGCCGTTGAGATAGTAGCGCGTCTCTTCGGTGGAGATGGCGAACTGGGTCTTTTCGATCAGGCCTCTCAGGGCGACGGAATCGAGCCGGAAGATGTGTGAGAAGGACCCCGCCGAAAGCTCCGGGAAATCGGACTGCGGCAGGCACTGCAGGCGAAAGCTCGAGCGGCCCGACGTCACCGTCATGGCGTTGCCGTCCTCATCGGTCTTCAGCATCACTTCGGCGCCGTCGGCCAGCTTGCGCACGATGTCGTAGAGGAGGTGCGCCGGAACCGTCGTCGCCCCGCCGCGCTCGACCTTTGCCGGCGTCGCTTCGGTCACTTCGAGGTCGAGGTCGGTGGCTTTCATTTCAAGGCTGGCGCCCTCGGCGCTGAGCAGCACGTTCGACAGGATCGGTATGGTATTGCGCCGCTCGACCACGCGATGAACGTGGTTGAGCGACTTCAGGAGATTGGACCGTTCCAGGATAACACGCATGACGAAACAGGCTCGCTTGAATGAATGGACGGGTCACCAGTGGGCGGCGCCCCGCGAAAGGTCTGAACAGGCTCAGAATCTATGCAAACTGACAGGAAAAAGCCAGCAAACGCAAGTCCGGGCCACCGGTTCGCGCCGGTTAAGCGGGCTTTCTGGGGATAAAGCGGACGTTGGCCGGCAACCGATGCATGTCGCCGAAAACTGCGCAGCGGTTTTGGGACAACGACATGCATCAAAACAAGAAAATTTAAAGCGCGACGACCGAATACTCTAACCCGGCGCGCTCCGTTTGCCGCGCCGATCAGGCTTGGTCGTTGATCAGCCTGCGCAACAGTTCCAGTTCCTGCGCCAGCGTGTTGTCGACGCCGGAAAGGTCCTCGATCTTGCGCACCGCATGCAGCACCGTGGTGTGGTCGCGCCCGCCGAACCGCCGGCCGATCTCCGGCAGCGAGCGCGGCGTCAATACCTTCGACAGGTACATGGCGACCTGCCTGGGCTTCACGATGGTGCGCGTGCGCCGGTTGGACAGCAACTCGGTCTTCGACACATTGTAGTGGCGCGCCACGATGCGCTGGATGTCCTCGATGCGCACCCGCTTCGGCTCGCCAGAGCGATAGATGTGCCCCAGGATCTCGTCGATGCGGTCGATGGTGATCGCCGGCTCGAACGACTGACGAAACAGCAGTTGGTTGAACGCGCCTTCCAGCTCACGCCCGCTGCCGGTGACGGTACGGGCGACATGGTTGAGGATCTCCTCCGAAATATTGAGCGACGCATCGTCGACCTTGGCCGTGGCAAGCCGCAGCTTGAGCATGCCGATGCGCATGGCGAAGTCCGGCGCCGACATTTCCAGCGCGACACCGCCATTGAGGCGCGAGCGCACCCGCGGTTCCAGCGATTCCAGTTCCGACGGCGGCCTGTCGGCGGCAACCACCACTTGCTTGGCGCTGTCGAGCAGCATGTTGATGAGATGGCAGAATTCGTGCTGGATCGACTTGCCCTGCAGGAACTGCATGTCGTCGATGATCAAGAGGTCGATGTCGCGCAGCTGTTCCTTCAGCGTCAGCGCATTGTTGTCGCGGATCGCGGTGGCGAAGCGCCACATGAAATATTCGGCCGTCAGATAGACGACGCGCGATTTCGGGTTCTGTTTCAGGGATTCGGCCGCAATCGCCTGCAAAAGGTGCGTCTTGCCGAGCCCGACGGTTGCATGAAGGAACAGCGGGTTGAAGCGCACCGCGCTCGACTGCGATTCCGCCACGGCTTTGGCTGCGGCGAAAGCCACCCGGTTCGACGGGCCTTCGATGAAGGAGCCGAACGTGTAGCGCGGGTCGAGCGGCGACCCCAGCACATTGTGCCGGAATTCGCTCTCGATCGGCGTGCCGGGACGAGGGGCGGGCGCCCGCTCCATCCTGCCGGGGGCGACCGTGCCGGCCGCCAATGCGGTCTGCGTATGCTTGGTCATCTTGCGCGCCGGCACGACCTCGGGTTCGACGCCATTGCGGGCCGGACGGGTCGCGGTGCGCACGACCATCTCAATCTTGAGGATTTCGGGATCCTCGTGCTTCCACAGATCGGCGATGAGATCGAGATAATGGCCATTGATCCACGAGCGCAGGAAGGCCGTGGGCACCGAGATGCGTACAATGCCCCGGGAAGCCTCAGCCACCTTCATACGGCCGAACCAGCTCGAATAGACCTCGGTTCCCAGGCGCGCCTTCAATTGGGCCTTGACCCGGTCGAACTTCTGTTCCGCGTCGTTGGAAGCCGCCATATCGTGCGCTCCGACCAATGTTCCGGGAAATGGCAGGTCGCCCGTAAGCTCCCGCTCGATGCCGCTCTGCATGATTGTGCGTCCCTTTTCCTTTGTACCTTTTTTCCGCCGGGAGTGCGCCTCCTGCACCCATGTTTCCGGCGACCGTATCTTCGCTACAACACCACCGCCGCCGCCGGCGGATGACGTTGCCTCGTCAAAAAGGGATGGGTCCCGGCTGCTTAAAGCCAGTCCGTCTGACATGTTCGGGCAAAGCGGTGCTACCCGGCGAAAACGCCGGTGCGCCATCAAGCTGCCATGTACAATTACGCCAGTCCCCTATCGTATCGAAAAGGCAAGCCATACCCGTTCGCGGAATTGATCCACGTCATGAATTCTGCCACTGTTAGCTGGCCGATTCAGGCTGGGTTAAGGGCTAATGGCCCGTCCCTTTCGATAGACCGACATTACCGAAATCGCTGTGGATAGGGCAAGGCCACCTCTAACGGATTTTTAAGGAATCTGGTTAGTGAACAACGGTTCGGGCTCCGTGCTGGAAGCGCATATTTTGACAAAGCCATTGGGATTCAAACCCTTTTGCCGCGAATATGAAAATGGCTGTGCGGTTTGAAATTTTCTGAAATAATTCGCTTGACACCAACTTGCTGCCTATCGCCCACAGGCGATGTGAACAAGCTGTGGATCACTTCCAGCAAGTCGTTGAAAAACATCAGCAATTTGTGACAGCCAAATTTATTGGCGTGGGCCGTTTCGGCGGATTGGAATATCAGTGGGAGTGTATGTGCCGGCAAAGCATTCCAGACTCTGGAATGCGGCTCGGGCGTGCTTTGCTGCCGTTCTTTTTAAGTGCTTGCCGGCAAACGAAAAAACCCGGCGCGATTGGCCGGGT
This sequence comes from Mesorhizobium sp. M0802, assembly GCF_040320115.1. Classification (NCBI taxonomy): domain Bacteria; kingdom Pseudomonadati; phylum Pseudomonadota; class Alphaproteobacteria; order Hyphomicrobiales; family Phyllobacteriaceae; genus Mesorhizobium; species Mesorhizobium sp. M0802. The sequence continues at coordinate 244,139 of NZ_JAMYOY010000002.1, read as the reverse complement.
TTGAAAGAACGACAGTTCAGGAACGGTCAATCAGGCCGACAGCACCTTGAGGCGGTGAGCCAGACGCGACACCTTGCGCGATGCCGTATTCTTATGGATCACGCCCTTGGTCGCGGCGCGCATCAATTCCGGCTCTGCGGTCTTGAAGGCTTCCAGCGCGGCTGCCTTGTCGCCGGCAGCCAGTGCCTCTTCGACCTGGCGGACATAGGTACGCACGCGCGAGCGGCGGTTCTTGTTGATCGCTGCGCGGCGGGCGATCTTGCGCGTTGCCTTTTTGGCCGAGGAGGTATTGGCCATGATGCCTCTCTTCTGATCTGGTGGGCGCATGCGGGATGCCGCAGGGCGCAAAAAACAAACGGGCAGCCAACGGCCGCCTCGGTTGGAGCGGCTTATAGTTCAGCTTTTCCGGCGCGTCAACGCCGCTTTGGCTTCTTTTTGGTCCTCTCCGCCGCCACTCTAGCGATTGGTGAAATTCGGCTTCCGCTTCTCGGCAAAGGCTGCCATCCCTTCCTTCTGGTCGTCGAGCGCAAACAGCGAGTGGAACAGCCGGCGTTCGAAGCGCAGTCCCTCCGCCAGCGTCGTCTCGTAGGCGCGGTTGACTGCCTCCTTGGCCATCATCACCGATGGCAGTGAAAACTCTGATATCCTGGCCGCGGCCTTCATCGCCTCCTCGATCAACTCGCCGGCCGGCACGACGCGCGAGGCCAGGCCGCTGCGCTCGGCTTCGGCGGCATCCATCACCCGACCGGTCAGGCACATGTCCATGGCCTTCGACTTGCCGACAAAGCGGGTCAGCCGTTGCGACCCGCCCATGCCGGGAATGACGCCGAGCGTGATTTCGGGCTGGCCGAATTTCGCCGTGTCGGCGGCAATGATGAAATCGCACATCATCGCCAGTTCGCAGCCGCCGCCCAGTGCATAGCCGGCGACCGCCGCGATCATCGGCTTGCGCGCACGGGTAAACTCTTCCCAGCCGACGAAGAAATCCTGCACATAGGCCTCCGCGTAGGTGACGGCCTGCATTTCCTTGATGTCGGCGCCCGCCGCAAAAGCCTTCTCGGAACCGGTGATGACCATGGCGCCGATGCCGGGATCGGCGTCGAACCCCTTTGCCGCTGTCAGCAAATCCGCCAGCACCTGCGCGTTCAGCGCGTTGAGCGCCTTAGGCCGGTTCAGCGTGATCAGGCCGACCTTGCCGCGCGTCTCGACGATGATGGTTTCATAGCTCATGGGCTGGCCTCCTGGTTGCGGCACTGAAGGACCGTCTAGCTTACCGCTGGCAGGTCCGGCAATAAAAGGTCGAGCGGCCGCTTTGCACGATGCGCTCGATGTGGCCGCGACAGCCGGGCGTCGGACAGGGCTCGCCTTCGCGATCGTAGACCGCGAAGGAATGCTGGAAATAGCCCAGCGACCCGTCTGTGTGCACATAGTCGCGCAGCGAAGACCCGCCGGCGGCGATCGCATCGGCGATCACCGAACGGATTGCCTCGGCCAGTCGTTCGCTCTGTTCCTTGGCCTTCTTGCCGGTCCCCGCGATGGTGCCTGCCTCGCGCAATGGCGACAGGCCGGCGCGCCACAGCGCTTCCGACACATAGATATTGCCGAGCCCGGCAATCAGCTTCTGGTCGAGCAGCGCCGCCTTCAACGGCGATCTGCGGCCCTTCAGCAGCGAGGCGAGCAGGGTGCCTTCCAGCGCATTGCCGGTCGGCTCGACGCCCAGTCCCGCCAGCATCGGATGCGCGTCGGCCAGGCCTTCCGCAAACAGCATGAAGCCGAAGCGACGCGGGTCGTTGAAGACCACGCGAGACTGGACGCCGACAGGCGACACGACATGGAACACCACATGGTCGTGCTTGGCATCCTTCGAGCGCTCTTGATGGAACGTGCCGGGCGTCTCTTTGTCATCAGCGGCCTCGATGCGGAACGAGCCCGACATGCCGAGATGGCAGATCAGCACGGGGCCACCGTCCAGGTGTATGGTGAGATATTTGGCGCGGCGGCCAAGCGCGATGACCGTCTTGCCGGTCAGCCGCTGCGCAAATTTCGCCGGAAACGGAAATCTGAGATCGGGCCGGCGCGCCTCGACGCGCACGATCCGCGCGCATTCCAGAACCGGCTGCAGGCCGCGCCGGACCGTTTCGACCTCGGGCAGTTCAGGCATGGCCGCCTATCGCCGCATGGAAGGAAGCGCCGTGGCGGCCGCGCGCCAGCTTGAGGTGTTCGGCGACCGTCTCGCCGATATCGGCGAAGGTGGTCCTGAGCCCGATGTCGCCGCCCGTGAGACCCGGTGCGATGCCGATGACCGGGATGCGTTCGCGCGTGTGGTCGGTGCCACGCCATGTCGGATCGTTGCCATGGTCGGCGGTGAGGATGAGCAGATCGCCCGGCTTCAGCTTTGCCAGTGCCTCGGGCAGCCGGCGGTCGAAGGCTTCGAGCGCCGCAGCATAGCCGGCGACGTCGCGGCGATGGCCGAACTCGGTGTCGAAGTCGACGAAATTGGCGAACACCAGGTCGCCGTCGCCGGCATCGTCCATCGCGCCCAGCGCCTTGTCGAACATTGCCATGTTGCCGGGCGCCTTGCGTACTTCCGAGATACCGCGGTGGGCGAAGATGTCGCCGATCTTGCCGACCGCGATCACCCGGCTGCCGCGCCCGGTCAAGCGGTCGAGCAGCGTCGGCTCAGGCGGCGGCACGGCGTAGTCATGGCGGTTGTAGGTGCGCTCGAACGTGGCTGATGTTTCGCCCAGGAAAGGCCGTGCGATCACCCGTCCGATCTTCAGCGGGTCGACCAGCCGGCGTACCGTCTTGCAGAACTCGTAGAGCCGCTCCAGGCCGAAATGAACTTCGTGCGCTGCTATCTGCAGGACGGAATCGACCGAGGTGTAGCAGATCGGCTGGCCGGTGCGGATATGCTCCTCGCCGAAGCGCTCGATGATCTCCGTGCCGGGTGCATGGCAGTTGCCGAGAATGCCTGGGACCTTGCCCTCGCGGATCATCGCTTCGGTCAGTTCGGCAGGGAAGGCGGGCACCTTATCGGGGAAATAGCCCCAGTCGAACCGCACTGGCAGCCCGGCGATTTCCCAGTGACCCGACGGCGTATCCTTGCCGCTCGAAATCTCCTGCGCGGCGCCGTGGAAGGCGGAGGCTGAAACGGCGGCTTTGCTGTCGAATTGGAAGCCGGTTGCGGTTTCTGCTGCGCGGCCGAGACCGAGCGAAACCATGGTGGGCACCTTCAGCGGTCCCTCGCGCAGGCCCTCGCGATCGGCGCGGGCTTCCGCGCAAGCCAGCGCGATATGTCCCAATGTGTTCGAGCCGGCGTCGCCATAGCGTTCGGCATCGGCGGCGCCGCCAATGCCGAAAGAATCGAGAACGAAGAGGAAAGCGCGTGACATAGGTGCCGTCATTGCCAGTCTGGTTGACCAGACATAAGGTCCCGTCGCGGCATTGGCAAATCGTAAACCAGGCGGCAACGGCCTGACGCGATGGTCGCGAAGTCGGGCAGGCGTGGTGTACGCATCCTTGAGACATGCAATGCGCTTCAAGGAACGGTGTGCGGGGCATGGATCGATGAGACGGGCTGACCTCGGTTGGAGTGCACTGGCGACCACCGTAGCACTGCTGGCCTCGCAGCTCGCCGCGCACGCCGACTGGCGCGACCAGATCGGCACGTTTCGGATCGGCATCGTTGCCGAGCCGGGCGCCGGCAACACGGTTCCGGGTCTGGCCATGCTGACTGACGCCTACGGCAGGGCGCTCGGCATGAAGGTGGAATTCGTCGTCGCGCATGACTATGCGGCGCTGATCGAGGCGCAGGCCAATGGCCGGATTCAATACGCGGTCTATTCGGCGACCGCCTACGCCACCGCCTCGGAGCGCTGCGGCTGCGTCGAACCTCTTGTGGCGCCGGTCGACGCCGACGGTGCCACGGGCATCCGCTCCGTGCTTTTGACGCGCGACGGCAGGCTTTCCGATCTCGCGGCCCTGGAAACGCACCGCATCGCCATGGCGCCTTCCGACTATGTCGGCGGTTCGCTTCTACCGCTCGCCGGGCTGGCGGCCGACGGCATCAAGATCAGCCAGGATGCGCCATTCCTCGCTCATGCCGGCTCGGCTGCCGCCGCAGAAGCGATGCTGGTCGATGGCCAGGCCGATGCCTTGTTCGGCTGGGAGCGGGCCAGGGCGGAAAACCGGACGGCGATTGCTGGCGATCAGCCGGCGGATCCGGACGGCACGGCGGCGCGGCTGGAGGCGGCGGGCATTCCAGAAGCCGCGCTGCAGATCATCTGGACCTCCGGCGTGCTCAGATACGGCCCTCACGCCGTCCGCAGCGATCTCGACCCCGAAGCCAAACGCCGACTGACCGTCTTCCTCACCAATCTCCGATCGCAGTCGCCGGAAGTCTACGATTTCGTGGAATCGAAACATGCGGGAGGGTTCACGCTCGCCGCTGCGAGTGACTATGCGATGGCCGCTTCCATCGTGCGCCTGGTGTCAGGCAGCACGGACAGCAGCGCGCAATGACCCGGGTTGAATGGGTAGAACTGCTTCAGCAATTGCTGCAGGGGATCGAGGTGGCCCGGCGCGGCCTGAGATAGTAGGTTTCGCTCATCGTTATTTTGCCTTCGTTGAAGGCCGAGATAAATCCGAGCGGCTTTTCGGCGCTTTCCGACCAGGAGATGATCGGTTCATATTTGAGAGTGGTTTTGACACGAATAAGGAAAGTCCCCGCAACGTTGAGCGTCGCCGGAACAGTGGTGGAGCTTGTCGGGTTGGAGTCGCGGCTCGTGACCCCATTCAGCACGCGCCAGGACCACGCCACCTTCGCCTTCGGTGTCGGTTTGCCCGGATCGGCTTCGATGTCGATTGCTGTGATGAAGATATCGGCGACTGAGCGGTTATAAGGCTGAAGGCTGGAGTTTCCGATTTTCATAATGTCGGTGAGATCTGCATTGACCACCGACGTTTGCTGCGTGACGAGGTCGGCAACCATGGAGCTGATGCGGCTGACCTTCTTGCTGGCCTCGATGGCTTGCGAGGCCTCCATGGTAACGAAATACATGATCAGCAAGACGGGCACGATGAGGGCAAACTCGACCGCCGCTATGCCCCGCCGATCGGCACAAAACCGCGCCGCTCTCTTCCAGATAACCGATATCCCCGGATGTGCCCCCGCACGAAACATGCCCTTTTCCTTTGCTACACGTGCCTCAGTTGTCGAATGGCTCGTTTTGCCACGTTGCCGTTGCGTAATGCAGCGTCTTGCCGCCATCCATATTCGACATGTATTGAGCCATGAAATCGGTCATGACCGGCCAAGGGTAGAAAACCCGCAGCATGTTCTTTGATTCTGCCGGACCTATTGTGGGGGTCCCGAAAGCCGGGTCCTTGCCTGTATCCGGATCCTTGCCCGTCAGCGTGATGGTCGAGCCGGAAATCTTGAAACCCGCACTGGCTGCCCCGGCAAAGGTCTTGAACGGGCGCAGATCAACCAGCAAACCGGGGCAACCCTTGGCGACAATGATCTCGAGTCTGGCGCAGACCCTACCCTTTAGCTTCTCTTCCGTCACATCGGCTTGCCTCAACTGGCCAGTACGCAATTGACGGGCGATATCATCGGTGATGTTGGCCATCACCTCCTGTCCGGCAAATGAAATGCAGCTCTCGAGGATGGCGAAGACGAGAGCCGCAAACGGTAACGCAAGCATGGCGAATTCTATCGCCGTGCCGCCGCGCCGATCACCAAGGAAACGACGGGCAAACGTCACGCGCCCTGCCTTGGCCTTGCAGATCTTGCGTCTTGAATCCTCGTCCAAAACGTCGCCCATAACCCGTTCCTGCCGATCCTGATGCGGTACCGTCAGCACCACTATCAAGAACCCATTTAGCTCCGGTTTGAATGACCGTTAAATTCGACCAGGCGACGTTAACCGGCCGCTAACCGACGCGGCTCTCCCCCAGACAATCAAGTCACCTGAGGCGCTTACTGCCCAGCGCTCATCTCGGCCTCGGACGACTTTTCCGAGTCGCTCTTGTACGAGCTTTCGCAATAGGGCGTGCAGGACATGGTCTGGACCGAGGCGCGCCTGTAGATACGCACCGACGACGCGTCCTGGCGCACTACGGTCACCTGCTCGTCGACGATCGGGCTGCCATCGTGGTCGAGGACAACCAGATTGGTCACGCCGAATCCCTTGCCCGTCAGCACGATCGTCGATGCATCCTGGACGGAGGCGTCGGCGATCGCCGGATTGCCGACGACGATGGTGTCGGCGGGGCGTGTCAGTTTGACGATCTTGGCCTGGTTCATCGTCACTTCAATGCCGGCTCCGGCCTTGGCCGGCAGCACGAAAGCCGGGACGGCGAGAAGCGCGACAAGCAGGAATGACGATTTCATGGCGGTCATCAAGGCGCTCCACAGCGGCAAAACTTGTTCACGGAACATGAAGGAGATTGGTGAACCAACGGTTAAACCCTTGACCGGCGCCGGGTATTCGCTCCAATCTTGCTGCCAGCTGATATAACAATGCGTCCTGCCGATAGCCGTGAAATCACAGCTTTTCACGGGCAGGCGAGCCACTGTCCAGCGTTTAGTTTACGGTTAACCACGCAAGCTGTTCGAAGCGGGAAAGGAATCGGTAAGGCTGTTTATTAAGCCGATTGAAAGAGCTTCTCCGTAGATTGGCAGCATCCGATCAACCACCACAGAAGTTGACGGAAGTGCTGTAACACGTGGAGTAGGAGCTCTCGAATGTCTAATCTCATCGCACGTTTCGCGAAGGACGAATCCGGCGCGACCGCTATCGAATACGGTCTGATCGCCGCTCTCATCGCGCTTGCCATCATTTTTGGCGCTGGTCAGCTCGGCAACGCCCTGAACAACAAGTTCATCGCCATCGCCGGTAAGGTGAGTGGTTCGTAATACCCTGGTTGCCTTAGAGATAGGGGCCGCCTGACTGGCGGCCCTTATTTCATCGCGTCGGGCGGTTTTGAGTAACCCAGTCTCATCGATCGTTAATCATATATGTCTAGGCTGAGGCTGGACACAGTTGGCAACAGGGTGTCGCGCCCATGCTCGAAGCGTTGATCTTCGTCATCTTTCCTTTTTGCATGCTCTTCGCCGCGATCTCCGACATGCTGTCGATGACGATCGCCAACCGCGTACCGGTGCTGCTGCTGGCGGTGTTTGCGCTGGTTGCGCCGCTGACGGCCATGGACTGGGCAACCTATGGCTGGCATTTCGCCGCCGGCGCCCTAGTGCTGGCCGTGACGTTCGGTCTGTTTGCACTCGGCGGCATGGGTGGCGGCGACGCCAAGCTGCTCGCCGGCACCGCCGTCTGGATGGGGTTCAACATTCACCTTGTCGAGTATCTCGTGATATCGACGTTCATCGGCGGACTGCTGACGCTCGCCATCCTTCTCTACCGGAAATCGCCGCTGGCGATTTACACCAGCCACAATGTATTCCTGCGCCATTTCGCCGACGACACGACTGGCGTTCCCTACGGCATTGCACTCGGCATTGGCGGGCTGCTGACCTATCCGGATTCACCCCTGATGGTTTGGGCACTGGCAAAGCTGGCGAACTGAAGCAGCAAGCAACCTTTGCCGCTCCGACATCGGTCTGAAAAGAGGCCGCTGGTCGCCCTTTCTGTCGTCGGAGCACGGGTCCGTCCAATTTATGTAAACCTTAAATTAATCACGATCGTAAGCATTGCATTAACCTTGTTTTGACGATTGCCGCTGCAAAGTCCGGCCTGGCTAGGTGGTTGCCTAAAGGCGAGGGTTCGGACAGATGCCAGCATCCCGACTGATTATTCTGGGCGTGGCGGTGGCTGCGGCGGGTGGTGCAGGTTATGTCGCCAAGAATATGGTGGCGGTCCCGCCCCAGCAGGTCGTCGCCGATGCCCCGCAGGCGCCGGCCATTGCCTTGCAGGATGTGCTCGTGCTTTCCGGCGACGTGCCGATGGGCAGCCCACTTGAGAACAATCTCAGCTGGGAGTCCTGGCCGTCCGATGGCATCAATGCGAATTTCATCACCCGTGCCGCCGAACCCGAAGCGCGGGAGAAACTGAAGGGCTCCGTCGCCCGCATGGCGATGTACACCGGTGAGCCGCTGCGGCGCTCCAAGCTGATCGGCGAGGGGCAAAGCTTCATGTCTTCGATCCTGCCCACCGGCATGCGTGCCGTCGCCACCGCGATCTCGGCTGACACGTCGGCAGGCGGGTTCATCCTGCCCAACGATTTTGTCGACGTCATCATGACCCGCAGATCCGACACCGGCAACGGCGGCAGCGGATTCACCACCGAGACCATCCTCAAGAACATCCGCGTCCTGGCGATCGATCAGACCATCCAGGAGGACGAGGAAGGCAAGAAGACCAGGGTCGGACAGACGGCGACGCTGGAGCTGACGCCGCAGCAGGCCGAGATCATAACCGTCGCCCAGCAGATGGCCGATCGCCTGACGCTGGCGCTGCGCTCGATCACCGACAACAAGGAAAAGGGTACCGATGAAGCCGACTACCTCGTTTCCGGCAGTGGGCGGCGCGGAACGGTGCGGTTGATCAAATCGGGCGAAGTTTCCGAAGTAGGGGCAAGGAAATGAGGTTAGTCGCTAAACTGCCGGTCACCATGGCTGCAGCCGTCGGCCTGCTTTTCCTCGGAGCCCATGCAAGTGGCCTCGGCGACGCCAAGGCCGCCGGAAAGAGCGTCGGGGTCACGGCCTCGACCGCCACGCAACGTGTCAAGCTCGGCCTCAACAAATCGGTCGTCATCGATCTGCCGAGCGACGCCTACGACATCCTTGTCGCCAATCCCGCGGTCGCCGATGCGGTGACCCGCACCGCAAGGCGCATCTATCTGTTCGGCAAGTCGGTGGGCGAAACCAACATCTTCGTCTTCGGTCCCAATGGCGAGCAGATTGCCAGCCTGGATCTGGCCGTCGAACGCGACGTCGCCGGATTGGAAGACTACCTCAAGCGCTTCCTTCCGAATGCCGAGATCAAGGTCGAATTGCTGAACGACAACGTCGTCCTGACCGGGACGGTGGATACGCCGCTCGATGCCAAGCGCGCCGTCGATCTGGCAACCATCTTCGTGTCCGGAGGTGAAGCGACGACGGGCCAGTATTCGCAGACCGCGGCCGGCGGCAATGCCAATGGCGGCGTCGACATCAACAACCCGGATGCCGAACGCCGGGTCTCGAAGATCGTCAACCTGCTACAGATCATCGGCGACGACCAGGTGACGCTGAAGGTGACCGTGGCCGAAGTCAGCCGCTCGGTGATGAAGCAGCTCGGCGTCAACATGGTTGGCAGCGGCAGCATGGACGGCATCGCTTACGGTGCGCTGAGCTCGCCCAACTACGGTTTGGGAAAGCCGCTTTCGCAGAATTCAGGCTTTAACTTGGGCGGCAGTGGCCTCAAAGCCTACATCAATGCCATGGAGCAAAGCGGCGTCATGAAGACGCTTGCAGAACCGACCCTCACCGCGGTTTCGGGCGAGAAGGCAACGTTCAGGGTCGGCGGCGAATTCAATCTCATCACGGCACGTACGAACAACGTTTCGACCGACAACCAGACCGGCCAGGTCACCTACACCAACGAAAAGCTGGAATACGGCATAGGCCTCGAGTTCCAGCCCGTTGTGCTGTCGGCGGGTCGGATCAGCCTCAAGGTCAGAACATCGGTTTCGGAGCCGACCTCGGAAGGTGCTACCACCCTGGAAGGCGGCGGCAGCTTGCCCGGCCTGACGCTTCTGTCGATCCGCAAGAGACTTGCCGACACCACCGTCGAATTGCCGTCGGGCGGTTCGATGATGATTGCCGGCCTCGTTCGCGACGACGTCCGCCAGGCTGTATCGGGCTTGCCCGGCCTGACCAAGATCCCGGTGCTCGGCACGCTATTCCGCAGCCGCGATTTCGTCCGCAATGAAACTGAACTGGTCATCATCATCACGCCTTATCTGGCTCGGCCGGTGGCGCGCAACGACCTGGCTAAGCCGGACGACAATTTCAATGCCGCAGGCGATGGTCCGGCCATGTTCCTTGGCCGCGTCAACCGCGTCTACGGCACCATGCAGACCGACAAGCCCAACGGCCGCTACCACGGCGTTGTCGGCTTCATCTACAAGTAAGCGGGGAAGCGGACATGTATCAGTCAGCATCAAAGGTACTGGCGATTGCCGCAACGGCATGGTCTGGCCGTGGCCGGATCCGCCGATCGGCAATGCCGATCCTGGCGGTCGCGATCGCCGCCTCGCTTGCCGGTTGCGCCAAGCGCGACAGCATCACGGTTGGGGCGATTCCCGATGATTATCGCACCACGCATCCGATCGTAATTGCCGAGAAGAACCAGAAGCTCGACCTCCCGGTCGGCGCCGGCGATCGCGGCATGACCGGCTCGCAGCGCGACACGCTTCTGGGCTTCCTCGACGGTTACGACAAGAGCGCTGCCCCGGCGCTGACGATCGCAACCCCGATCGGCTCGGCTAATGAGGTCGCGGCGACTGCCGCGGCGCGCGATTTCGCAAGGCTGGCGGTTGCCAGCGGCATCAAGCTAAACCGGATCGTGGTGACCTCCTACCAGTCGGTTTCCCCGGAAGCGTCGGCGCCTATCCGCGTTTCCTATATTTCGGTGAGAGCCCAGACCGACAAATGCGGGCGCTGGCCCGAAGACATCCTCGAAACCTCCGAAAACAAGCACTACGCCGATTACGGCTGCTCGTCTCAAAACAACCTCGCCGCGCAACTCGCCAATCCGACCGATCTGCTCGGGCCAAGAAAGTCGTCCGACATCGACGCCGAGAACCGCGGCGCGGTGATCGACGTCTACCGCGGCAGAGGTATTTCGGACGAGTTCCTCGGCAATTCGGAAGTGACGTACTAGGAGCGCCGGTCCCGCGTAGAGACCGGAAGAGAAGTCACGGAAAAGAGCATGACAATGAGCAATCTTGCCTACGATACGCCCGTAGACGGCGGCGACAGCTCGCAATTGGATATTGCCGCGATGCAGGCGCTGCGGCCGGTTCCGCGTATTTCCATCCAGGCATTTTGCGAGACGGAAGGTGTCGCGCATCCGGTGGAGCGGGCCGGCGAGGATCGCCGCATGGCCAAGGCGCATCTGAAAGTGCATATGGGCGGCATCGCCACGGCGATCGAATTCTACCAATCCGCGCCGACGCCGAACCTCATCCTTCTGGAGTCGCGCAGCGAACCGAAGCAGTTGCTGGAGCAGCTTGCCCAGCTTTCAGAATATTGCGATCCCTCCTCTAAAGTCGTGGTGATCGGCCACTACAACGATGTCGGTCTTTACCGCGAACTCATCCGCTTCGGTATTTCCGAATACGTCATCGCGCCCGTGTCGATGGCCGATATTGTCTCGGTGGTTTCGTCGATCTTCGTCGATCCGGAAGCCGAGCCGATCGGCCGCTCGATCGCCTTCGTCGGCGCCAAGGGTGGCGTCGGCTCCTCGACCATCGCCCACAATGTGGCGTGGGCGATGTCATCGCTGTTCAAGTCGGAAGTGGTCGTCGCCGATCTCGACCTGGCTTTCGGGACGGCCAACATAAACTTCGACCAGGACCCTGCGCAAGGCATCGCCGAGGCCGTGTTTTCGCCCGAACGCGTCGACGAGGTTTATCTCGACCGTCTGCTTGCCCAGTGCGCCGAACATCTGTCGCTGCTCGCCGCGCCCTCCACCCTCGAACGTGTCTATGATTTCGATCCCGATGCCTTCACGCAACTCATCGATACCGCCCAGCGCAGCGTGCCGCTGCTGGTGCTCGACGTCCCCCATATCTGGACGGGCTGGACCAAGAACACACTGATCAAGGCCGACGAGATCGTCATCACTGCGACGCCGGAATTGGCCAATCTGCGCAACACCAAGAATCTGGTCGATATGCTGACGCGGCTTCGCCCGAACGATCCGCCGCCGAAACTGATCATCAATCAGGCCGGCGTGCCGAAACGGCCCGAGATTTCCGCTTCCGACTTCGCCGAGCCGCTCAGCCTCACGCCGATGTCGGTCATCGCCTTCGACCCGTTGTTGTTTGGAAATGCCGCGAACAACGGCCGCATGCTGGGCGAGATGGATCCCAAGAGCCCGGTCGTCGGCATGATCAACGAAATCGCGCACGTGCTGACCGGTCGCAGCGAAATCAAGGCCAGGAAGAAGGCAGGCCTTGGCGGCCTCCTCGGCAAGCTCTCGCGTAACAAGAAATGACGCTTCTCAAGCGAAATTGGTAGTCGATCATGTTTGGAAAAAGAGGCTCCGACGACGGCGGCCGGTTCACCCCGGAGTTCCGTCAGCCAGCGTCAGCGGCGCCGGCTGCTGCAACGCCTGCGGAGATGGCGGTACTTGCCCGACCCCCGGCAGCGCCGCCGCCGGGAGCGCTGGCAACGCCGCCAACTCGCCGTGCCGTTGAGGCGCCGTCGATGGCGCCGGAGCCGCCAAAAAAGATCCAGCGCGAAAAAAGCGAAACCTACTACGACACCAAGAGCCAGGTCTTCTCCGCGCTCATCGACACCATTGACCTGTCGCAACTTGCGAAACTCGATCCCGAGAGCGCGCGCGAGGAAATCCGCGATATCGTCAACGACATCATCGCCATCAAAAATTTCGCAATGTCGATCGCCGAGCAGGAAGAGTTGCTCGACGACATCTGCAACGATGTGCTAGGCTACGGGCCGCTGGAACCGCTGCTCGCCCGCGACGATATCGCCGACATCATGGTCAACGGCTCCAAGAACGTCTACATCGAAGTCAACGGCAAGGTCGAACAGACCGGCATCCGCTTCCGCGACAATCAGCAGCTGCTCAACATCTGCCAGCGCATCGTCAGCCAAGTTGGCCGCCGCGTCGACGAATCGAGCCCGATCTGTGACGCCCGTCTTCCTGACGGGTCTCGCGTCAACGTGATCGCGCCGCCGCTCTCCATCGACGGCACCGCGCTCACCATCCGCAAGTTCAAGAAGGACAAGCTGACGCTCGATCAGCTGGTCAAGTTCGGCGCCATCTCGCCGCAGGGCGCCGAGATACTCAAGATTATCGGCCGCGTCCGCTGCAACATCGTCATCTCCGGCGGTACCGGCTCCGGCAAGACGACGCTGCTCAACTGCTTGACCAACTATATCGACCGCGAGGAACGCGTCATCACCTGCGAGGACTCGGCCGAACTGCAACTGCAGCAACCGCACGTGGTACGTCTCGAAACCCGCCCGCCCAATCTCGAGGGCGAAGGCGAGGTGACCATGCGCGACCTGGTCAAGAACTGCTTGCGCATGCGGCCCGAACGCATCATCGTCGGCGAAGTGCGCGGACCGGAGGTTTTCGACCTGCTGCAGGCGATGAACACCGGCCATGACGGGTCGATGGGAACGATCCACTCCAACAGCCCGCGCGAATGCCTGAACCGTATCGAATCGATGATCGCCATGGGCGGCTATTCGCTGCCGCAGAAGACCGTGCGTGAAATCGTCGTCGGCTCCGTCGATGTCATCATCCAGGCAGCACGCCTTCGCGACGGCTCGCGCCGCATCACCCACATCACCGAGGTGATCGGCATGGAAGGTGACGTCATCATCACGCAGGACATCGTGCTCTACAACATCAAGGGCGAGGACTCGAACGGAAGGCTGCTTGGCGAGCATGTGTCGACCGGCATCGGCCGTCCGCATTTCTGGGATCGCGCCCGCTACTATGGCGAGGAACAGCGCCTCGCCAATGCTCTGGAATCGATGGAGAAACGCGCTGACTAACGCATATCCAGGCGTGGGGACTGAGGTCGATGTTCGGAATTGATACCACCGTGCTGGCGTTCATCGTGCTCGCCGGCTTCAGCGCCGGTGCGGTCGCCTATGCCTTCCTGTTCACCAAGATGAGCAACGAGAAGCAGGCCGGCAAGCGGCTCGAGACGATCAAGGCCGCCGAGACCGATCGTTCGGTCGTCAAGGCTTCGCGCGACCGTGTCGCGGAGGCGGTCAAGCGGCGTAAATCTGTCCAGGACACGCTGAAACAGCTCGACGAAAAGCAGAAAACCAACGAACTCGCCGTCAAGAAGCCGCCGTTGAAGGCCCAGATTCGTCAGGCCGGCATGCAGGTCTCGATCGAGCGTTTCTATATCTACTCCGTCATTTGCGGCATCGCGCTGACGGTGCTCGCCTATCTCGCCGGCGCGCCGCTACTTGTCCTGCCGGGTACGCTTCTGGCCGGCGCGCTCGGCCTGCCGCGCTGGTTCGTCTCGTTTCGCCGCGCGCGCCGGGTCAAGGCGTTCCTCAACGAATTTCCCAACTCCCTCGACATCATCGTGCGCGCCGTCAAATCCGGCCTGCCGCTCAACGACGCCATTCGCCTGATCGCCAATGAATCGCCGGAGCCGGTCAAGACCGAGTTCCGCCGGATCGTCGATTCGCAGCAGGTTGGCATGTCCATCCCCGACGCCACCTTGCGCATGGCTGAGACCATGCCGTGCAGCGAGGCAAGTTTCTTCGGAATCGTTATCCAGATCCAGTCACAGGCCGGCGGTAATCTCTCCGAGGCGCTAGGCAACCTTTCGCGCGTGCTTCGCGATCGCAAGAAAATGAAGGCCAAGGTCCAGGCGCTGTCCATGGAAGCGAAGGCGTCGGCCGTCATCATCGGCGCGCTGCCTATTGTCGTCGCCCTTCTCGTCTATCTGTCGAGCCCGAACTACATCATGCCGCTGTTCACCACCAGCACCGGCAATCTGATCCTTGGCTGTTCCGGCGTGTGGATGTCGATCGGCATTCTGGTGATGCGCAAGATGATGAACTTTGAAGTTTAGGCCCACCTTGGAAAGCTCGAACGAAAAGACTGAAAACGGATGACCGACCAAGTCGTAAAATCGCTGACCGATCCTGCCTTCCTGATCGCATTGCTGGTCGGCGTTGCGGTGTTCGCGACCGTCTTCACGTTGCTGCCGGCGCTTGGCGGCAATCAGCTCAAGGCGCGCATGAAATCGGTGGCGCTGGAGCGTGACGAATTGCGCGCCAAGCAGCGCTCGCGGCTTGCCAACGAAGCCGATCGCCGCCGCAAGGGGCTGCGCGAAGAGCAGTCGATCGGCATGCGCAACATCGTCGACAGGCTCGACCTGCGGCGTGCGTTGGCCGATGAAGGCACGTTGCAGAAGCTCAAGGTGGCGGGCTTTCGTGGCCAAAACCCGCTGACGCGCTTCCTGTTTTTCCGCCTGATCCTGCCGTTTGTGGGTTTCGCGCTGGCAGCGATCTATCTGTTCGTGCTCGGCGGACTGCCTGACCGGCCGGCCTTCGCGAAACTGTTCGTCTGCATTCTCGTCGCCTACGCCGGCTTCTATGCGCCTATCCTTTACGTCAACAATCGTGCCGCCAAGCGCAAGCAGTCGATCCAGGCGGCGTGGCCGGATGCGCTCGACCTGATGCTGATCTGCGTCGAGTCGGGCATGTCGGTCGAGGCTGCCTTGCGCAAGGTCTCCGAGGAGATCGGTTCGCAATCGGTGGCGCTGGCGGAGGAATTCGTGCTGACCAATGCCGAACTCTCTTATCTGCAGGAACGCAAGCAGGCTTATGAAAACCTGTCGGCTCGTACCGGCCTGGAATCGGTGAAGTCAGTGTCCCAGGCACTGGTCCAGGCGGAACGCTACGGCACACCCGTGGCGCACGCATTGCGCGTGCTGGCCGCGGAAAGCCGCGACATGCGCATGAATGCAGCCGAGAAGAAGGCCGCCGCCCTGCCGCCGAAGCTTACCGTGCCGATGATCCTGTTCTTCCTGCCGGTTTTGTTCGCCATCATTCTGGGCCCAGCCGGCATTCAGGTCAGCCAGCGCGGCATCTTCGGCGACCAGCACAATTCCTCAAGCCAGTAGGCCTCGTTGCAGCCATACAAACGAGCCGCACTGCCAATGCAGTGCGGCTCTTGTTTTCAGCTTTGATATGTGGACGGATTTGCGCTGTGCGGGAGCAGGCGCCCATGCGGCGCTCAGTTGGTCGCCGCCTGTGCCTTGTCCTGATCCTTGAGCTGGCTCCAGGCGTTCTGCTGGGCAAGCATCTGGCGAAGATAGGCCACATTGGCTTGCGCCTGTTCGGGCGAAAGCTCTTGCGAGGCGATCTTCTCGGCCTCGTCGAAGCGGCCCTGCAGTCCCACGACCAGCGCAAGGTTCTGGCGCACCCGGCTGTCGGCATTCGGTTGCTGGGCTGCCGAGCGCATATAGGTCTCGGCGGTGCGCAGATCGCCTTCCAGCACATAGGACATGCCGAGATTGGAAAGGATCGAGGGTTCGTTCGGCTTGAGGTCCAGCGCCTTGCGGTAGTTCTGGCGCGCTTCATCCTTCTGGCCAAGCTGGTCGAGAATGGCGGCCTCGGCCGACATCAGCCGCCAGTCCGGATATTCCGGCGTCTGCGCCCGGCGCACGGCGTCGAGCGCCGGCTCGAACTGGCCGTTGGCGGCCAGCGCCTTGCCGTAGGCGGCAAGCACGTCGCGATCCTTGGGGTAGGCGATCGCCAGCTTGCGCATCACGGCAAGCGACTGGTCGGCATCGCCGTCCATCTGGAGCGCCGCCGCAAAATTTGTCGCCAGCCGCTTGTCGTTGGGGTTCTTTGCGTAGGATTCGCCGAGCCGCCCGGTCGCCCCGTGCAACTCGCTGGCCGACATGGTTTCCAGCGGTTTGCCGCTGGTGCGCCCGATCGAGCCGGTCGTGAGCTTGCTGGTTCCGCACCCCGCAGCACCGGCCGCCAGCGCCATCAGCAGCGCTGTGGTGACCAACCGTTTGCCCGTGACGTTCATCCTTCGGCTGGTGGGCATCGGCACGGGGCTCTCCATTCTGGGCGTGGCCATTCACGTGGCCATCTTCATCCCTGCAGAAATATTCTGTTAACCCTAACGGACAGTTAAAAAGCGAGCCGTCGGATCGGTGAACGGCCCGCCGGAAGCCACTGACCTGGCACATCCCATGCCCGGCTCTGTGCATAGATGTTGAAATCATTCGACGTCCCTGTCACTTGACTGAGGACGATCTGCAAGCCTCCCGGAGACCATCGAATGCCCGTCGAACTCGTCGAGACACTAAACACTGCCTTGCCGATCCATCTGGTCGCGAGGGATGGACTGGAGGCCTTGGGGCTTTCGCCTTCCACGATCGCATGGGCGGCCGCCAACGGCTTTTCCGGCGAAGCCGGCAGGACGCTCGCCGTCCCGGGCGACAACGGTTCCCTTGCTGGCGCCTTGTTTGGCGTCGGTGACGGCGAGGGCGCGCTGGCCGTCGGCATGCTGGCGAGAGCCTTGCCGGAAGGCGACTGGCATTTTGCCGCCGCTCCAGCCGAGCCGGAACTCGCGGTCATAGGCTTGGTGCTCGGTGGTTACGTCTTCACTCGCTACGGCAAGAAATCAGGCAAGGCGCTGCGTTTCGCGCTGCCGCTCGGCGTAGATCCAGGACGTGTCCGGGGCATCGCCGACGGCGTCTTCCTGGCGCGCGACCTGGTCAACACGCCGACCAGCGACATGGGACCGGACGAGTTGGAGAAGGCGGTTCGGACCCTGGCGGCCACTCACAAGGCCGAGGTGTCGGTGATCAAGGGCGATGATCTCCTGAAGCAGAATTTCCCGATGATCCATGCGGTCGGCCGCGCCTCGGTCGGCGCGCCGCGCCTGATCGACATGGTCTGGGGACCCGAAGGCGCGCCGAAGGTGACGCTGGTCGGCAAGGGTGTCTGTTTCGACACTGGCGGCCTCGACATCAAGCCTTCGTCGGGCATGCTCTTGATGAAGAAGGATATGGGCGGCGCCGCCAATGTGCTGGGCCTGGCCTCGATGATCATGGCTGCCGGGCTGAAGGTGCGGCTGCGTGTCCTGATCCCGGCGGTCGAGAATTCGATTGCCGGCAACGCCTTTCGGCCTGGAGATGTACTGACCAGCCGCAAGGGCCTCACCGTCGAGATCGGCAACACCGACGCCGAAGGGCGGCTGGTGCTGGCCGATGCGCTGGCGCTGGCCGATGACGAGGAGCCGGAACTGCTGATCGACATGGCGACGCTGACCGGGGCAGCGCGTGTCGCGCTCGGCCCCGATCTGCCGCCTTTCTACACTGGCGACGAAGTGCTGGCGTCCGAACTGGCTGCGGCCTCCATGGCCGTCGAGGATCCGTTGTGGCGCATGCCGTTGTGGCGGCCCTATGACGCCAGGCTGGCGTCGAAGATCGCCGACATCAACAACGTCACCACCGACGGCTTCGCCGGTTCGGTCACCGCGGCGCTTTTCCTCAAGCGCTTTGTCGAACGGACAACGGGCTGGGCGCACTTCGACATCTTCGCCTGGAACCCGTCCGATCGCCCCTACGGACCCGCCGGCGGAGAGGCGCAAGGCATCCGTGCACTGGAGCGGGTCATTTCGAGGCGCTATGCCTGACGCCCTGGGACGGCCACCAAAACTGAAACGGAACCGAAACAATTTGCCGTCATGCTCGGGCGATGTCGATTTCGATGCGTCCGAGCCAGGCGATGCGGCTGTGGCAGCAGGTGATGCTGTCGCAGGTGCGCGCCGGCGCGCCAGATCTCACCATGCGCCAGACGGCGATCCTGTTCACCATCTATCTCGACCCGCCGCCGCACACGGTGCGCGGTCTAGCCGCCCGCCTCAATGTCACCAAGCCGGTTATCACCCGCGCGCTCGACACTATGGGTGCGCTGAAACTGGTGTCGCGCCATCGCGACGAGCTCGACAAGCGCAATGTGCTGATCCGGCGCACGGTCGAAGGCGCGCTCTTTGTCGAGCGCTTCGGGGATGGTATCGTTGCCAAGGCTCATGAACTGCCCATCTGATCAATCCAGAACTAGACGAGTACCGATTTGACTGCCAGGGACGCCCGCCTCCACGCCTTCCGTTCCGACCTCGCCGATGCCAGGCTGAAAGGGGAGGTGTCGGCCGATCGCTTCGTCACCGGCCGTCCGGCCCGGATCACAGCCTCCGTGGCTGACGTGCGCAAGGCACCGCGCCCGGATGCCGGCGTCAACACGCAAATTCTGTTCGGCGACGATGTGCTTGTCTTCGAGGAAGCCGAGGGATGGGCCTGGGTCCAGGCCGAACGTGACGGCTATGTCGGCTACGTCGGCGCCACCATGCTGGGCGCACCCGAGCATGCGCCAACCCACATCGTCACGGCGCCGCGCACCTTCCTCTATCCTGGCCCGGATCTGCGCTTCCCGATCAGCGGCCAATTGTCGATGGGCTCGACGGTGACGGTAACCGGTGCCGCCGAAACGCGCGGCACGCACTATGCGCTGTTGCCCTCCGGCGAGGCGCTGATCGCCGGCCATATTTGCCCGGTCAGTGACATCGCCGCCGACTATGTCTCGGTCGCCGAGATGTTTATCGGCACGCCCTATCTCTGGGGCGGCACCTCCGGCTTCGGCATCGACTGTTCGGGCCTTGTGCAACTGGCCATGCGCATGGCCGGCCGCAATGTGCTGCGTGATTCCGACATGCAAGCGGCAGGCCTCGGCGAGCCGCTCGATCCGGGATTCGATTATGCCGGACTGAAACGCGGCGACCTGGTGTTCTGGAAGGGCCATGTCGCGATCATGACGGACGCCGAGACAATGATCCACGCCAACGGCCACACCATGCTGGTCTCGCGCGAAGGGCTGAAGGATGCGGTTGATCGGATTGGGTATCTGTATGGCGGGCCGACTGGGTTTCGGCGGCCCTAGCGCCTCTTCCTCGCCCGTTCACGGGGAAAGGTGCCCGAAGGGGCGGATGAGGGGCGACGCCAGCGACTGAAAGGTCGCGCTGCGCCTCACTTGCCGGCCGGCATCCCTCTCCCCGTAAACGCGGCGAGGGATAGCTCGGCCGATCACCTTTTGTTCCGATTTTCCTTGGCGATCGCGCGCCGTCGCGCTACCTCTTTCGCGTGACCGAGCAGCCGCGCCTTGCCAAACAGAATGCCGCCGTCCTTCTGCCCGAGCCATTCATCAGATGGTTTGGCGAAAAAGGCTGGTCGCCGCGCGCTCACCAGATCGAGCTGCTGGCGAAGGCTCAAGCCGGGCAATCGGTGCTCTTGATCGCACCGACCGGCGCCGGCAAGACGCTGGCCGGCTTCTTGCCATCGTTGACCGAACTGGCCAACCGCCCCAGACGCAAAGCCGGTATGGCACGGCGCGGCATCCATACGCTCTACATCTCGCCGCTGAAGGCGCTGGCCGTCGACATCGAGCGCAACCTCGGCAAGCCGGTGGAGGAGATCGGCCTGCCCGTCACGATCGAGACGCGCACCGGCGACACGCCTTCCCACAAGCGACAGCGCCAGAAGCTGGCGCCGCCCGATATCCTGCTCACCACGCCCGAGCAATTGGCGCTGCTGATTGCGGCCGGCGATGCCGGGCGATTCTTCGAGGATCTGCGCTATGTCGTGCTCGACGAGTTGCATTCGCTGGTGACATCGAAACGCGGCCATCTGCTGGCGCTCGGGCTGGCGCGGCTGCGCAGCATCGTGCCCGGCCTGCAGACGATCGGTCTGTCGGCAACGGTGGCCGAGCCCGACGAGTTGCGGCGCTGGCTGGTGAGCCAGAATCCGCCCAAAGGCCTGGCAAGTCCCGATATGTCTGAGCTCATCGTCGTAACCGGCGGCGCGAAGCCCGAAATCTCGATCCTCGATTCGGAAGAGCGCGTGCCATGGGCCGGCCATTCGGCGCGGTATGCGACGCCGGAAATCTACCGCGAGATCAAGCGCCATAGGACCACCCTGCTGTTCGTCAACACCCGCAGCCAGGCCGAGCTGCTGTTTCAGGAATTGTGGCGGGTCAACGAGGATACCTTGCCGATCGCGCTGCATCACGGCTCGCTCGATGTCGCCCAGCGCCGACGCGTCGAGAAGGCGATGGGGGAAAACGCGCTCCGTGCCATCGTCGCCACCTCGACGCTCGACCTTGGCATCGATTGGGGCGATGTCGATCTGGTCGTCCATGTCGGCGCGCCCAAGGGCGCCAGCCGGCTGGCGCAGCGCATCGGCCGCGCCAATCACCGCATGGACGAGCCGTCGAAGGCGATCCTGATCCCGGCCAATCGTTTCGAGGTGCTGGAGTGCCGGGCAGCGCTGGACGCCAACTATCTGGGCGCCCAGGATACGCCGCCGCTGGTCAATGGCGGGCTCGATGTGCTGGCCCAGCATGTGCTGGGCTGCGCCTGCGGAGCGCCGTTTCGCGCCGACGATCTCTATGAGGAAGTGCTGACAGCAGCGCCCTATGCCAGCCTCGACCGGCCGACATTCGACCGCGTCATTGATTTCGTCGCCACCGGCGGCTACGCACTGAAGAACTACGAGCGCTACGCCCGCATCCGCCTCAACAAGGACGGCATGTGGCGGGTCTCCAATCCCCGCGTCGCGCAGCAATACCGGCTGAACGTCGGCACCATCATCGAGGTGCCGGCGCTCAATGTGCGTTACGTCAAGGCCGGCAGCAAAGGCTCGGCTTCGCACGGCGGCCGGGCTCTGGGCAAGATCGAGGAGGCCTTCCTCGAAACGCTGACGCATGGCGACACCTTCATGTTTGCCGGCAAAGTGCTGCGCTTCGAAGGCATCCGCGAGAACGAATGCTTCGTCTCGAATGCGCCGGGAAGCGACGCCAAGGTGCCTTACTATGGCGGCGGCAAATTTCCGCTTTCGACTTACCTCGCCGAGCAGGTGCGCGCCATGCTGGACGACCCGCAGCGCTGGGGGAAGCTGCCGGAGCAGGTATCGGACTGGCTGCGGTTCCAGGCCAACAAATCGGTATTGCCCAAACGCGACGACCTCTTGATCGAGACCTTTCCGCGCGGCAACCGTCACTATCTCGTCGCTTATCCTTTCGAGGGCAGGCTGGCGCACCAGACGCTCGGCATGCTGCTCACCCGCCGGCTGGACAGGGCCGGCGCCAGGCCGCTTGGCTTCGTCGCCACCGACTACGCATTGGCCATCTGGTCGCTGGGCGATATGGGCGCGATGTTCAAATCGCGGAAACCTTCGCTTGGCGCTCTGTTCGACCAGGACATGCTGGGCGACGACCTCGAGGCTTGGCTGGCCGACAGCTGGCTGCTCAAGCGCACCTTCCGCAACTGCGCGCTGATTTCAGGCCTGATCGAGAAACGTCACCCCGGCCAGGAGAAAAGCGGCCGCCAGGTCACCGTCTCGACCGATCTGATCTATGACGTGCTGCGCAGCCATGAGCCCGACCACATCCTGCTGCAGGCGACGCGCGCCGACGCGGCGACCGGTCTGCTCGATGTCAGCAGACTTGCCGACATGCTCTCGCGTATCCAGGGTCGAATCGTGCATAAGGCACTCGAACAGATATCGCCGCTGGCCGTGCCGATCATGCTCGAAATCGGCAAGATGCCGGTGAACGGCGAGGCCGACGAAACGCTGCTGATGGATGCCGCGACTTTGGTCGAGGAAGCCATGGGTCCTGGGATGGTTGAGGAATGAATTTTTCGCTGGCGCGGGCATCGCTGATCGCCGAGGCCGACTTTGTCGGCATCGCGGGCGAGCGCGCGATCTGTGATTCGCGCGGCGTGCTCTATTTCCCCGATCTGAGGCTGCTCGCGGTCTCCGACCTGCATCTGGAAAAAGGCTCGTCCTTCGCCAGGCGCGGCGCACTGATCCCGCCCTACGATACCGGCGCCACTCTGCTCCGGCTGCAGGCGGTAATCGCGGACTACCAGCCGGCCATCGTCATCAGCCTGGGCGACTCCTTCCACGACGGCGGCGGCGCCGAGCGCATGCATCAAACCTTCCGCGATCGGCTGGAAGCATTGATGGCCGGCCGCGACTGGTTCTGGGTCGCCGGCAACCATGACCCGGAAGCGCCGGCGGATTTGCCCGGCGAGACGGTGCGCGAACTCGCCATCGGCTCGCTGCTGTTCCGCCACGAGCCGTCGAAGATAAGAACCGAGGGCGAAGTTGCCGGCCATCTTCACCCTTGCGCCCGCATCGTCCAGCAGGGCCGCTCGGTGCGGCGGCGCTGCTTTGCCGGCGATGGCGGCCGCATGATCATGCCGGCCTTCGGCGCTTATACCGGCTCGCTCAACGTGCTCGACCGCGCCTATGCCGGCCTGTTCCGCCGCGAGACGTTGATAGCTTATATGATGGGCGCCGCGCGCATCTTCGCCATTTCCGGTTCGATGCTGCGGCCGGGCTGAGTTTCTACGGTATAAGCACGGTTGCGCCTGTCGTCTGCCGTGCTTCGAGCCGGCGATGCGCCTCCGCCACTTCGGCAAGCGGCATGCTTGTGTGCACCGGGATTTTCACTGCGCCGCTGAGGACGACGCTGAACAGATCCTCGCTCATGGCGACGACGTCCTCACGCCTGGCGAGATGATGGAACAGCAACTGCCAAGTGGCGAACAGCGATCCTTTCTGCATCAACAGCATGATATCGAAGGGTGGGATCGATCCCGATGCCGTGCCGTAGCTGACGAAGGTGCCGAACGGCCGCAGGCAGTCGAGCGAGCCCGGGAAGGTCGCGTTGCCGACGCCGTCATAGACGACGTGGCAGCCTTCGCCGTTGGTGACCTCTTTCACCCGTGCGGCGAAATTCTCTTTGCTGTATTCGATGACATGGTCGCAGCCATTGGCGCGCGCAAGTTCGGCCTTTTCGGGTGAACCGACCGTGCCGGTGACGGTCGCGCCGAGATGTTTGGCCCATTGCGTCAGGATGAGGCCGACGCCGCCCGCCGCGGCATGCACCAGGATGGTATGGCCCGCCTCGACGCGAAACGTGCGGCGCAGCAGATATTGCGCCGTCAGCCCTTTCAGCATCATCGCCGCACCCGTCTCGAAATCGATGGCGTCGGGCAGATGCACGACGAAATGCGCCGGCACGATGCGTTCTTCGGCATAGGCGCCGAGCGTCTCGACATAGGCGACTCGGTCGCCAGGCGCGAAGCCGCTGACGCCTTCACCGACGGCGACGATTTCGCCGGCGCCTTCATTGCCGGGAATGAATGGCAGAGCGGGCGGCGCGTATTCGCCGGTGCGAAAATAGATGTCGACGAAGTTGAGGCCGACCGCCCGGTTGCGCACGCGCACCTCGCCCGGTCCGGGCTGGCCGATGTCGACATCTTCGTAGGCGAGCACATCTGGCCCGCCATGGCGGTGAACACGGATCGCTTTCATGGTTTTCTTCCCTGCGCTGTTCTCTTGAGTGTGAGATAGCGCGTGGCGGGATATCATTGTAGACTGATACCGATGACATCAGAGTTCAAACAAGATGATATCTGAACAGATCGGCCTCGACCTTCTCCGCACCTATGTCGCGGTCTGCCGGCAAGGTAGCCTGAGCAGGGTCGCCGCGCAGACCGGCAAGACCCAATCGGCGCTGAGCATGCAGATGCGCCGGCTGGAGGGCCTGCTCCAACGGCATCTGTTCCAGCGCACCGGCCGCGGTGTCGTACCAACTGCGGAGGGAGAGCTCTTTCTGGGATACGCGACCCGCATCCTCGCTCTCGGCGATGAAGCGGTGGCGCGTCTGCAGCAGGCTGGCATTGGCGGCGGCGTGCGTATTGGTCTTGCCGAAGAGGTCACCACGGCCGCGCTTTCGGCCGCGCTTGGGCGGCTGCATCGCACATATCCCGACATCAGCCTCGACGCGATGGTCGAGCACAGCGTCGCGCTGGGACGGCTGTGGAGCGAGGATGCGCTGGATGTCATGATTGCCCCGACATCCGTCGTCGCGGCCGATGCAGTGACGACATGGAACGTCGAACTGCAGTGGGTCTGCGCCCAGGACTATGTGCTGGACCATGACCGGCCACTCGATCTCGCCGCCTTCGGCGCAACCTGCCCTTGGCGCAGGCGTATGATCGAGGCGCTGGTCGCCGCCGGCCGGCAGTATAGGATCGTCCTGTCGTGCCAGAGCGTCACCGGCCTGCAGGCGGCGATCGAGAACGGGCTGGGCGTCGGGCTGCTTCCGCCCGAATCCGTGCGTACCGCTTCGATGCGGGTGCTGAAGACGTCAGCCGGCCTGCCCGAGCCGCTCACGGTCCAATACGGCCTTTACGCGCACGACCGCAGGACAGCTGTAATCGATGCCGCGATCGAAATCCTGCTTAAGGATTTGCCGGCGGCGCCACGAGCACGGGCCGCCTGACGGCGGGACGCTCTACCGGCCGTAATAGAGGGTGACGGTGTGCTTGGCCTCGGCGAAGAACAGCCAGCGCTCGACCAGCATGCCGGCGAACTGGACGATTGCCGCAAGCACCGACAGCACCGCTGCGAATGGCCAGGGCAAAGCGAATAAGACAGAAAGCAGCAGCAGGGCAGGCAAGGCGAAAGCCAGCAACTGCGTGATCAGCCGCAGCTTTGCGCCATGTTTGCGCGCGATCCGAAAACCCATTTCCTTGAGCAGGTAGTTCTCCTCGGTGTGCGGCCATTCCAGCGAGCGCACTGTGCCGCCAGTGAGCCCTGTCGCCGTGTTGGCGGTGGTCGCGATCTCCAGCGCGTCATTGTATCGCCACGTCGCCAGCTTCCAGCCCCAGCCGAGCAAGGTCAGCAGCAGGGCGGCTACCGCAACGGCGGTCGGGCTGATGGCGAAAGCCTGCAGCAGCGCGTTCAACAGCACGCTGCCGGTCATCGCCGAAAAGATGAGATAGCCCGGCAGCGTATACGGGCTATGCCACTGCGCGATCGGCTTCAGCGAGGCATAGATCATGCCGGTGGTGCAGACGGTGACGATTGCGCCGATAGTTGCGAGAAACCCGGCGATGGCCATCCAGCCTCCGGTGCGGCCAAAAAACACCCAGCCGATACCGAACAGCCCGGCGGGAATGAAGGTTGCGACCGACGATACACCCTCGCGTGACAGCCAGGAGCTACGCCATTGCGAAAAGGCGCGCCAGGCGCGTTCGGGCCGGCCGAGATGGCCGGTGGACGACAAAAGGCCGGCGGCAATCAGGCCAAGCGCCAGCCCCATGCCGATAAGGCCGAGCCAGAAATGGGCCGGGATAAAACCCAGTCCGCCAAGCACGCCGAGCAGCGCCAGCAGTCCGTAGCCCGCTCCTGTAGCAGTGGTGAAGAAAACGACGGAAAAGGCTGGATGCATTGGTCAGTTCGAAAGCATGCGGTCGATCCAGCCAAGAAAACCGCCTTCGACCGTGACTGGCTCGAGCCTTGGCGCCGGCACCGATGCGGCGCGCTGGGCGCGCGGCGGCAGATATTTGTTGGTCGGCTTGTAACCCATCTCCGGCATCAGGTCGACGCCGCCACGCTCCGCCACCAGTTGCGATACCGCCGAGGTGGGATCGCCGAGGTCGCCGAAATGCCGGGCGCTGGTCGGGCAGGCGGCAACGCAGGCCGGCACGCGGTCTTCCTCGGCCAGATTGTCGTTGTAGATACGGTCGACGCACAGCGTGCATTTCTTCATCACGCCGACGTCGGTATCGAATTCGCGCGCGCCATAGGGGCAGGCCCAACTGCACAGTTTGCAGCCGATGCATTTGCTTTCGTCGATCAGCACGATGCCGTCCGACGCCCGCTTGTAGGACGCGCCGGTCGGGCAGACAGTGACGCAGGCAGGCGTCTCGCAATGCAGGCAGGAGCGCGGAAAGTTGACCGTGCGCCCGCCCGCCTCGGTCGTGTGCTCATAGCTGTGCACGCGGTTGAACCAGACGCCGTCGACATGGCCGCCATAGGGGTCGATGTCGGTCAGTGGCGCCATGTGGCCGCCGGTGTTCCACTCCTTGCAGGCGGTGACGCAGGCCTGGCAGCCGACGCAGGTGTCGAGGTCGATGACCAGGCCAAGCTTCTTGTCTGTATGGGCGGGAAGGCAGGTCATTCCACGGCTTCCCTATGGACGCGGAACTCGGCGCCGAAGCGAAGGATGTCGGGCGAAGGCTCGACATTTGGCGGCTGGCTGAAACGCTCGAATTGCGGTTCGGTGAAGCCGGCTTCCTCATCAGAGCATTTGACGATGCGCACCCTGAGGTCGAACCACGCCGCCTGACCGGTCACCGGATCGGAATTCGAATAGCGTTTGCCGTTCGCGTCAGCCGATGTCTGGTCGCCGATAATATGGTTGAGCAGGAAGCCGCGATTGCTCTCGGCAGCGTTGTCCTTCAGACCCCAGGCGCCGCGCCTTTTGCCGATGGCGTTCCAGGTCCAGACCGTATCCGCATTGACGCCGTCGACCAGCTTGATCTGCCCCTTAACCCTACCGTTGATGCCTTCGATCCACACCCAGTCGTCGTCGACAAGACTGAGATCTGCCGCGGTCTTGTGGTGCACGAACAGGCGGTTCTGACTGGTGATTTGCCGCAGCCACGCATTCTGCGAGCCCCAGGAATGATACATGTGCATAGGCCGCTGCGTCAGCGCATGCAGCGGGTATTTATGCGGATCGACGGCGGCCTCTTCGAACGGGGTAAACCAGAACGGCAGCGGATCCATATAGGTCTCGATGCGCCGGCGTTCGCTCTCGGGCGGCTGGACGCGACCATGACCGCGCGCGGCGAGGCGAAAGCGCTGCATCGGTTCGCAATAGAGCTGGAACACGATCGGCTCGGCCTTGGGGATGAACCCCATCTGCTCTGCGAAGTCGAGATAGGAGCGGTTGGCCATCTTGTAATAGCGCTGGTCCTCAGCAAAATCCTGGTGCCAGAAGCCGCCATTGCCGATGTAGCGCTGCAACTGGTCGGGATTGACTTCGCCCTTGCCGACGGAAGTGCCGTCCTTGCCGCGCCAGCCGGCCAGCGGGCCGATGCCCGGCGTGCGTTCGTGATTGACGATGTAGTCGGCATAGTCGGCATATCTGGCCGAGCCATCGTCCTCGACGAAGCCGGGCAGGCCAAGCCGAGCGCCAAGTTCGATCAGCACCGATTGGAACGGCCTGACATCTCGGTGCGGTTCGACCACCGGATGGCGGATCGCGTCGCCCGGCCCGTCGGCATGGCTGATCGGCCGGTCGAGCAGGCTGATGCAGTCGTGACGTTCGAGATAGGTGGTGTCGGGCAGCACCAGGTCGGCGAACGGCACCGTCTCGGAATAATAGGCGTCGGAATAGATGATGAAGGGGATCTTGTAGTTACCCGCTTCGTCATGGTCGGTGAGCATGGCAATGGTCTCGACGGTGTTCATCGAGGAATTCCACGCCATGTTCGACATGTACATCATCAGCGTGTCGATTGGGTATGGGTCACCGGCCCACGCATTGCGGATGACCGTATGCATCAGCCCATGCGCGGCGAGCGGCGCATCCCAGGAATAAGCCTTGTCGATGCGCAAAGGCGTGCCGGCCTCGTCGACCAGGAGATCGTCCGGCCCGCAGACGAAGCCGAGCGGCATGCCGTCGAGCGGCGTCATCGGCCTGACCACCTTGCCGGCCGGCTTCGGTCCCGGGGGCGCCGAGCGCGGGTAGGGGGGCTTGAAACGGAAGCCGCCGGGCACGTCCACCGTGCCGAGCAGCACCTGCAGCAGGTGGATGGCACGGCAGGAGTGAAAGCCGTTGGAGTGGGCCGAGATGCCGCGCATGGCATGCATCGACACCGGCCGTCCCTTGATCGTCTCGTGCCGCCGTCCGGCCCAGTCGGTCCACGCAACCGGCAGTTCGATCGTCTGTTCGAAGGCGACGTGGGCGAGTTCGGCAGCGATCCGCCGGATGGTGTCGGCCGGAATGCCGCATCGTGCCGCGACCACATCGGGTGCGTAGCTGTAGTCCATGTAACGGTCGGCGATAAGCTGGAACACCGGCACGCAGCGGCGACCGGCGAACGTGAAGCTGCCGGTCAGCGCCGGCTTCGCATCGGCATCGGCTGCGTTGACGGTTGTCTTCGCCACTCTGTCCCACGCGAGAAGATTGTTGTCGCTGTCGCGCAGGAATAGCCCGTCATCGACCGCGCCCGGCTCCTGGATGACCAGCACATGGGCGTTGGTGTAGCGGAGCAGATAATCGAGATCGATGCGGCCTGCCTTCAGCAGTTCATGGATTAGGGCGAAGACGAAGAGGCCGTCGGTGCCGGGCCGGATCCCGATCCAGTCGTCGGCAATGGCGTTGTAGCCGGTGCGGCAGGGGTTGATCGACACCACCTTGGCGCCGCGCGCCTTGAGTTTACCCAAGCCGATCTTGATCGGGTTGGAATCATGGTCCTCGGCGACGCCGAACAGCATGAAGTATTTCGTATTGTCCCAGTCCGGCTCGCCGAACTCCCAGAACGAGCCGCCGATCGTGTAGAGCCCGCCGGCCGCCATGTTGACCGAGCAGAAGCCGCCATGGGCGGCGGAGTTCGGCGTGCCGAACTGGCTCGCCCACCAGCCGGTCAGCGACTGCGACTGGTCGCGCCCGGTGAAGAAGGCGAGCTTTTTCGGATCGGCCCGGCGGATATTCGATAGCCGCCCGGTCGCAATCGAAAACGCTTCCTCCCACTCGATCTCGCGGAATTCGCCCGAGCCGCGCAGGCCGCTGCGCAACAGCGGCTTCTTCAGCCGCGCCGGGCTGTAGTGCTGCATGATGCCGGAGCTGCCCTTGCCGCAGATCACGCCGCGGTTAACCGGATGGTCCTTGTTGCCGTTGATGTAGCGCACCTTGCCGTCCTTGATGTGGACGTCGATGCCGCACCGGCAGGCGCACATATAACAGGTGGTCTTGGCGATGCTGTCGGAGATAGCGGGCGAGGTGTCGACGCCGTCGCCTTCATCAGGCGCGCGTGTATCGCCAAGCGGCCGTTGCGACGGTGCGGAATTGGCTCCGCGCGGCGCAGCTGGGTTCATGATGCCGGTGTGCTTTTGCTACCTGCGAATTTGGCCCGCGTCTTCGGTCCGGGGCCACGCATATAGTGTTCTTCAGGATGATATCGATCGCCGGCCAGCCGCCGCCTGAGGCCACGGGTCCAATGCGCAAAAAGGGATCTGAACCGCCCGATCATTTTGTTGGCCGCGATTTGTTGGCGAATTTTTTCTAACTTCGACTGAAAAAGTAGAATAAAGCTATCGATCCGTCTAATCAGTTGTTCTTGTAAATTCGATCGGAATTGGTTCTTAATGCACACATGACGCTGGACCAGTTGCGCATTTTCGTTGCCGTTGCCGAACGCGGCCATATGACCAAGGCGGCAGAGCTTTTGGGCATCTCCCAGTCGGCGGCGTCGGCCGCCATCCGCGCGCTCGAAGAGCAGCATGGCGTTCATCTGTTCAACCGTGTCGGCCGCAACATCGAGCTGGCTCAGACCGGCCACCGTTTCCTGCCCGAGGCCAAGGCGGTGCTGGAACGCGCCGCCGCCGCCCGAAATGTGCTGGAGCATGTCTCGCAGACGGTCGCCGGCAGTCTGTCCATCGCCGCCAGCCTGACCATTGCCAGCTACTGGCTGCCGCGCCGGCTGGCCTCTTTCCACGAGGCCTACCCGGCGGTGCGCTTGAGCGTCAGCATCGGCAACACCAGGCAGGTCGAGGCCAACGTGCTCGATGGCACCGCCGATCTCGGTCTGGTCGAGGGGCGCACCGAGTCAGACATCCTCCGCCGCACCAAGGTCGACGTCGACAGGTTGATGCTGGTCGTCGCCGCCTCGCATCCCGAAATCGCCGAGATCGCGCCGGGCCGCCCGGATATCAGAGGGTTGCGCTGGATCATCCGTGAGGGTGGTTCGGGCACGCGCGAGGTGCTGGAGGACCTGGCCCGCCGCGAGGGGATATCGCTTGGCGACCTGCAGATATTTCTGGTGCTGCCGAGCAACGAGGCGGTTCGCCAGGCGGTCGAGGCCGGCGCCGGCGCCACCATCATCTCGGACCTCGTCGTCGGACGCGCCGTCGCCGAGGGCAGTCTCCGGTCGGTGCCGCTCGAACTGCCGAAGCGCGACTTCGCCATGATCACCCATCGTGACCGCCAGGCAAGCCTGGCCCAGATGGCGCTCAAGGCGCATCTCGGCGCTGAGGGCGGGAACCGCATCGTGAGCTCTAGCTAAACTTCCGCTGTGCATCCAGCGCCAGGCCAAGGCCGACCGAACCGAACATGTCGCCCTCGATAACGGCGGCTTGCGGCACCAGCGACAGGATTTCGCGCCGTGCCAGCGGGATGGCGGTCGAGCCGCCGGTGAGGAACACGGCGGTGATGTCGGACGCTTTCACGCCAGCATCGGCAATCGTCTGCCGCACCGTAGCGGATACCCGCTCGATGTCGGCGGCGATGGTCTCTTCCAGGCCGGTTCGCGAGATCTCGGCGGCGAAATGCGCGCCGGGCAGCGCCACCGTTACATCGGCCGAAGCCTGATCCGTCAGCGCGATCTTGGCTCGTTCGACGAGGCCGGCCAGCGCATGGCCGTAACGGTGCTCGACAATATGGATGAAGCGGTCGACAAGGTCGGCGCGGACGGCCTCGAAGCGGATTTGCCTCAGATGCGTCATCGCCTTGGCGGTGTAGACGAGGTTTATGCGCTGCCACGTCGCGAGATCGATGAAATAGCTCGCCGGCAGGTTGCGCTTGCCGTCTTTTGTCGGCGTCAGGTAGCCGAGCTTGGGCATGACATGGTCAATGCTGAGCAGCCGGTCGAAATCGGTGCCCCCAATATGGATGCCGCGATTGGCCAGGATATCGTCCTTGCGGTCGCGTGAGCGGGCGCGTTGCGGCGAAACCCGCACGATCGAGAAGTCGGACGTGCCGCCGCCCATGTCGACGATCAACGCCAGTTCCTCGCGCTTCACGTCCTGCTCATAGTCGAGTGCTGCCGCAATCGGTTCGAACTGGAAGGCGATGTGCTTGAAACCTTGTGCGCGCGCCGCCTTTTCAAGCTCGCTTTGCGCCTTGGCATCGGCTTCCACATCGTCGTCGACAAATTGCACCGGCCGGCCGAGCACAACGTTCTCCACCGGAGCGCCGGCATCTTCCTCAAGCCGCTTCTTCAAATGGCCGACGAACATGCCGACAATGTCGATGAAACCGATCTGCCGGGCCTTGATCCGCGTCTTCTCATGCGCCAGCGAACTGCCGAGCACGCTCTTCAGCGACCGCATCAGCCGGCCTTCGATGGCATCGGTGTAGTCGGCAATGGCGCGGCGGCCGAAATAGGTGTGACCGTCCTCGAAGTTGAAGAAAACCGCGCTTGGCAATGTCGGCTGTTCACCTTCCAGCGCCACCAGCCGTGCCTGGCCATTGCGGATCACGCCCACCGTAGAATTGGACGTGCCGAAATCGATGCCGCCAACTGCCTGGTGCATTGCAGCCTCCTGTCATTGGGTCGTCGCTGTGGCAGGCGTCCGCAAGACGCGCGCCGTCCAGAGGCCTGACCGTTCTGCCGAATGATTGTGCGTGTTACCCGAGGGTTGGGAGGCGGCGGTCTATCGCAAGACTGAGAAAAGGGGAACCCCTTTTCCCCGGAAATGGGTCCTGCGCGTCAATCCCTGCGGAAAATCAGCCTGCCCAGCCAGCCGGTGATCATGGCCAGCGACACGGAGAAGACGCCGTAGAGAAACGAGTAATCATGCGCGACGCGGAAGATCGACTGTTCGAAGCCCGATTTGCGGATTTCGAGCTGGGCCGAGCTTTCCTTGAGGAACAGACCGCTCTTGAACAGGAACGCGCGGGCTTTATGGGTTCCAACCGGGACGTTGGGCGCCAGCCGCACCGTGGCGCGAAACAGGTTCTGCGACAGGAACTGCACGCCGCCGACATTCTCGCTGTAGAGGCCGGTCGCCGCCTTGCGCTCGCGCAGCGCCACGGTGAATTCCTCGATCGTCGCCGGACTGTCGGTTACGTCGGCCGGTTGCATGTAAAGGTTGGAGGCGCCGAGCGACAGCTGCTTGTAGCTGTTGGGTTCGGTGATGTCCTGCAGCGGCCGTGTCGTGGCGACGGAGTAGGAGACCGGCACGTTCTCGAAGGTCTCCGATTCCAGGTTGACCCAGACGCCGAGCACCCGGTCCTTGCGGCGCACCACAACCGGCCGCGGCGGCCCTTCGAGCACGACGATGACGTCATAGCGCCCCTGCCGCGCGACCAGCGGGTCGGGGTTTTCCAGCGAACCGAAAATGGTCAGGTCGGCGCCGGAAAAGCCGGCGGTGATCGATACGGCGTCCGTGGAGAGACCGATCTGGATGCCTTCCGGCAAGGGGTTCGGCGATTGCGCTGCCGCCGGCAGAGCGAGGGCGAAAAGCAAAGCGGTGGCCGAAAAAATCCCCCACCGCGGCATCAGTTCAGGCCCGCGGCGGTCAGCGAATAGAGGTTTGGCGGCGTGACGAAGAGATCGATGGCAAGCCGGATCGCGACCGCCAGCACCAGCAGCGCCAGCAGTGCCCTGAGCTGTTCGCCGCGCAGCTTCTGTCCTGCCTTGGCGCCATATTGCGCGCCGGCAACGCCGCCCGCCATCAGCAGGAAGGCAAGCATGACGTCGACCGTCTGGTTGGTGGTGGCGTGGACAAGCGTGGTGTAGGCCGAGGTGAAAATGATCTGGAACAGCGAGGTGCCGATGACGACGTTGGTCGGCACTTTCAAGAGATAGATCAGCGCCGGCACCATGATGAAGCCGCCGCCGACACCCATGATCGACGACAGGAAGCCGATGCCGGCGCCGAGCCCCAGCACCGGAATGACGCTGACGAACAGCTTCGAGGCCCTGAAGCGCATCTTCAGCGGCAGCCGGTGGATCCAGTTGTGCTGGCCGGATTTCTTCAAGACCGGCGCCACACCGCTGCGCGTCGCGCGCAGCGCATTGACGCTCTCGACCAGCATCAGCCCGCCGACGGTGCCAAGCAGCACGACGTAAAGCAGTGAGATAAACAAATCGAGCTGGCCGAGCCGACGCAGGAAGGCAAAGACAAAGATACCGCCGGTCGAGCCGACGATGCCGCCGGCCAGCAGCACCCCGCCGAGCTTGAAGTCGAGCGTGCCGCGCTTCATGTGCGACAGCGCGCCGGAGAAAGAGGAGGCGATAACCTGGTTGGCGCCGGTAGCAACGGCGATTGCCGGCGGGATGTTGTAGAAGATCAAGAGCGGCGTGATCAGAAAGCCGCCACCGACCCCGAACATGCCCGACAGGAAACCCACCGCCGCGCCCATTGCCAGCAGCACGAAGACGTTGACGGAAATTTCCGCGATCGGGAGATAGATGCCCACCCGTCAGTCTCGATCAGTTTGCCTGTCGGCGATTGCAGCCATTCCAGGGCATTGTCGCACCGAAAAGCCAATTCTTTCTTGCACCGCCGGGGCAGTGGGATCAGACCCCGCCGCCCTACCGAAACAAAAAACATCTCAAGCAGTTAACAGGCAAATGTATGGCAGGGCGTCGCGTTAGCGACGCATCTGCCGTTATTTGTGCGCCAGCAGCGCCTTCACCAGCTTTTCGTCGATTTCGCCGGTCGCCTGCATCTTGTTGTCGGTCTGGAAAGCCATGATTGCGGTCTTGGTCTTGCCGCCCATCACGCCATCGGCGCCGCCGGCATCGTAGCCGTTCTTGTTGAGGATGAGCTGGATGTTCTTGACCGCCTTCTTCATGTCGACGCTGGCGGTGGTCTGCGGCGTGCCTTCCTGCCAGGATTCAGGAATATCGGCCGAGTTGGACGCCGGGTCGAGCGGCTTCGGCTTCCACAGTTCCGTGGCGGCGCGGGCCCGCTCCAGCTGTTCGGGGCGCAGCGCAGTGGCGACTTCGTCGCGCTTGGCAGCCGCATCCTTGTCGCCGGTCTTGGCGACGAGCGCGAACCATTTGTAGGATTCCTCCAGGCTCTGCTTCATGCCGACGCCCTTTGCCGCCAGGATGCCGAGATTGAACTGGCTGTCCTTGACGCCGACATCGGCCGCCGCCTGAAACCAGTGCGCGGCCGATTCATTGTCGGTCACGCCGTCGGCGGCCATGGCAAACAGAACGGCCAGGTTGTGCATGGCGCTGGCATTACCCTGCGCGGCGGCGAGCTGGTAGAAGGTCTTTGCCTTCTTGACGTCGCGCGTGACGCCGATGCCCTTCTCGTAGAAATTGCCGATGCGGTATTCCGCCGGTGCGAAGCCGAGCTCGGCCGACTTTTCGTACCATTTGGCCGCTGCCGCCATGTCTTCCTTGACGCCGCGCGATTCAGCATAGCGCGAACCGAGCTCGAACAGCGCCTTGGCGTCACCGCCGGCAGCCGCGTCGCGCAAGGCTTGCGGGCCTGCATCGGCCGGAACGTCTATCTTGGCCACGACAGCTGGTACCGCGGCATCAGCCGGCGGAACGGCGCCGGTAGTATCCGAGGCCGTCGTATCCGAGGCCGAGGGCGCCATGACGGCGGCCGCAGGCTGCGCGTCGGCAGCCGCCGGTCCCGCAGTGGCGGTGGTCGGCAGCATTGCATTTGGCGCGGGGGCCGGATCGGCCAGAGCCATCGGCGCTGGCGCGGGCTCCACCGCCGGCACTTCGGGCCCGGCGACCGAGGCCGCATTCATTGGCGCATCGTTGCCGCCTGCTGGCTCTGAGGGCTCCGCCTGCCTGACGATCCGGGCCGGCGCGTCCTGCATGGTCACCTGCGCATCTGCCTTGGGTTGGCTGGCAGCGTTGACCGAGGCAGTCTCGACCGGCTGCGAGGCGACGATCGGCGCTGTATCGTTGCTTGCGACCTCGACCGGGTCGGCGAAGAAGGCCTTGCCCAACTGGAGGCCGGCAAGCGCCAGCATGATCGCGACCGCTCCCATCAGGATCGGCTTGCGCCGCGCCTTGAGCAGGTCGCCGATACGAAGCGCCTTGACCGGGCCCTTCATGGTAGACTGGCGTTTCAACGCGTCGGCCTCGGCGGCCGCGGCCTGCGCCGCGCGCCTGGCCGCGGCAATGAAGTCGGATTTCGACGCATCGCCGGAGTTTTGGCGCACCGGCGGGCCGCGCTCGTCGCGCACGCGCTTCATGATGGCGTTGAGGTCGGGCGCGCCGGAGCCCGGCTCCAACGGTCGGTTGGCGAGCTTCGGATCGAGCGGCTCGTCGAGATCGACGCTCGGCATGTCGACATTAGGCCCCGAGCCGGCAAGCGGCGGCATGTCAGCCGGCTTCTTGCCCCTGAAGGCGCGCGCCAATCCACCGAACAGCGACTTCTTGGCCGTGCCTTCGCCTTTCTCGGCAATCCTGTCGGAACCGAGCGCTGCCTGGGCAGCGGCCGCGGCAGCCTCGGCTGGCGAGCGCCGCACTGGTTCGCTGCCCATGACCGGGTCGCTACGCGTACCCAGGTCGCTACGCGTACCCGGGTCGCTGCGCATATCCGGCTCGCTGCGCATGATGGCGGCGGCGCGGCCGTCCAGGTCGGCCATGTCTCCGGTCAGCGGCAGCGGCTGGTCGATATCCATCGACGGCGCGTCCTGCACCGAAATCTTGGAGGCGCGTGCAGCGCGGGCCCGCCGCGCCGGCTCGGCCTGGGCATCCAGAAGCTCGCTCACCGCCTCGGCCGGTTCGCTGGTCTCCAGCGAGCCCAGACGATCGACGATCTTGAGCAACGTGTCGTGGATAGCCTCGAATGTCCGTGAATTGCGCTCGTCCGAACGGCGCGTCAGCGCTTCCAGCGTCTTCAGATCCTGGGCAAGGCCGGTAACGGCCGCGGTGTTGGCGTTGGAATCTGCCAGCGAGCGCACGGCGCTCTCGGCCGCTTCCCGTGCCGCGCCCATGATGGATTCGCGGGTTCCAGCCAGCGACTTCTCGATTTCGTTGAGGCGCGGGCTGATGTCCTCGAATTCCGGCAGCGGCGTGCCGGGCTTCGACAGATGCGCCGATAGGCTGGAGACCTGCGCCTCAAGGCTGCGGATCAGTGCCGGATCGATGCCGGCGACCTGCGCGGCCGACGATTCCAGCCGGCTTGAAATGTCTTCGAGCCGGCTTTCCAGGCCGCGGATCGCCGCCTCGTTGGCAGGATCGGGAATGCGCGTCTCCATGCGTTGAGCGAGCGCGGTGAAGCGTGCGTCGATGGCGTCCATGATGCCGGCGCTGTCAGCCTGCGGCTGGCGCTGGTCCAGCCGGTCGGCAACCTCGTCCAGCCGCCGCTCGAGATCGCGAAACAGCATGTTGCCCTGTTCGATGGCGTCGCCCTGCCGACGTTCCATCATGCCCGACAGCACGTCGAAGCGCTGTTCCAGACCCTGGAAGATATAGTCGGCGTCGGGCATGGCCGGGGCGCGGTCGATCTTGTCGGCGATCATCGCGATCTGCTTGCCGAGGCGCTCCATCGCCTGTTCCGGCAGATTGGCGCGGCCGGCAAGCTCGTCGACCCTGTTCGACAGCGTGCTGAGACGGTCGAGAACCTCGCCGCTCGGACGAACCTGCACGACTTCCTCGATCTGCTGCGCCAGCGAGGCGATCCGCTTCTCGATGCGTTCAAAAGGTTCGGGGTCGAAGGAATTGGCCTGTGCGGCGACGGTCGAGGCGACGATGGCGCGCGAAATCTCGTCGAGCCGTTCGTCGATCAGGCCAAGCGTGTCGCCGCCGCGGTTGCTCTGCTGGCTGACGAAATGATCGACGGCGCCGGCAAGCGTGCGGACCTTTTCTTCCATCGAGCGCAGCGACAGCGATTCCGGCAGATTGTGGACGGCATTGCTGATCTGTTCGAGCCGGTCGGTCAGGGCCGAAAATCCGGGGCCGTCGGCGCGGTTGCGCTGGTCGGCGTCGACACGGTCCTCGAACGCGCTCCAGCGGCGGTCGAAATCGTCCCAGCGGCGGTCGACCTTCAGCACGCTTTCCTCGCGCGCCAATGTGTCGAGCGCCGTCTTTACCTGCTCGAGCTCGAGCCGCAGCATGTTGACGCTTCGGTCGTCGCTCTTCTCGGCCAGCGTCTGGATGGCGCCGGACAGCCGCTCGAATTCGACGCCGAGTTCGGCGCTGCCCTTGCCGGGCAAGCCGCCTGCCTGACCACCCGATTGGTTGCTCGCCTGGAAGGCCCGTTCGATGTCCTTGCGCAACGCGGCGAATTCGCGCTGCAGGCCGGCCGTCATCTGATGGCGCAGTTCCTCGCGCAGGCCGCGCAATTCGCCGGCGATCTTGCCGACCACGGCGACGCTGTCTTCCTGGCCGCGCACGCGGTCGATGTCGCGCGCGATCGCCTGATAGTTCTGGTCGAAGCCGGCCGGCCCGGCGCCTTTCGGCCGCGGCGTGGGCTGCGGGTCCTCGTACCAGCGCGGCGGGGCGTAGGGCTGGGCGCTTGCGTAGCGCGGCTCTGCCGGCGGCCGGCGCGGATCGAAGCGCTCGGCGGCGTCCTCGCGCTTGCGCTCCAGCCGCTGCTCCAGCGTTTCCAGCGAGCGGTTCAATTCATCAAGCGTGGTGTTCGGCCTGCGCGGCCTGCCGGCGTTGAGTGTATCGAGATAGGACCGCTTGCTGTTCATCGATGCGTCCGTTTTCAGAATGGCTGGCTTGCTGCCAGTTTCCCAAGTCCTTGTCGGGAACGAAGGCGGCCGCGCGGCACTGCTGCGGCGGAAGACGAGCTTCCCGGGCCAGGCCCGCTCTCCGAAAAACCGTGAAAAATTCGCTACAGGATAAACACGGGTGACCGACATCCGCACATTTCACCCATCGTGGTAAACAAGGTGTTAACCAAGCTTAAGAAGTTACGGCATTGCTGAAATACAGGCGGTGCCCGTTCGGACCCGGCGCCGGGGGTGCGGCATAAGGTTTCGCAATCCCAGAACGCCCTTGCGTCATGCGACGGCTATCGTTATAGAATTGACGTAAACGTAAGAGGGGCGCCGTTCGTGCCTTTTGCGATGAATTAGTTGAAACCACGACTGGAAGCATGCCCCCGCTTCCACTCAGGCGTTGCAAGGTCCGAGACCGCGATGCCACGACAGGGGAAAGCCAGTGACTATGAAACTTGTTTCGCCCGGCGAAGCCGCGGCCAACACCAACAATATGTCTGCCGAAGCCAGTGAGGAGCTCGTGCGCATCGGCGAGATGGCCAAGAAATACGGCGTGACGCTGCGCACGCTGCGTTTCTATGAAGACAAGGGCCTGCTCAATCCGAAACGCGATGGGGCAACGCGCCTCTACACGCGCCGCGACAAGGCGCGGCTGAAGCTGATCCTCCTCGGCCGCAAGGTCGGGTTCTCGCTGCGCGACGTCAAGCAGATGATGGATCTCTACGATCCCACGGGATCCAACACCAAGCAATTGCGGCTGGCTCTCGACAAGTCGGAGAAGCAGCTAGCCCGCCTGCAAAAGCAGCGCGCGCTGATCGACGACGCCATCAACGAGCTGAGCGGCTCGATGTCGGCCGTGCGCCAGATGCTGTCCGAGCGTTCGGCCCCGGCCAGCGCCGCCAGCTGATTTCGCTCCGCAGCTCCCGGCGAAAGCTTTGAACGGAAGAGCCGCGCGGCCGCCCGCGCGGCTCTTTTTGTTTGACCCCCCTCGCTTTGCACAAAGCCATGCACCGCTCGTGCCGATAGGCTGGCATAGGTAAATTTTGTCCCGGCGACAAAATTGACGTTTACGCAAACGTCAATTTTTGCTATCCCGCTTTCAACATTGGCCCGCATGCCGCCCCAACCTCATGTTTCGGGGCTCGATCTCGCGGCCAAGACCCGCATGGTGGAGGAAACACATGCCGATCTACAGGGCGCCGGTCCAGGACACGCTGTTCGTGCTCAACGAGGTGCTGGGTTATCAGCGCTACTCCAACCTTCCCGGATTTGCCGACGCGACGCCCGACGTTGTCGAGGCGATCCTCGCCGAAGGCGCCAAGCTCGCCGAAAACGTTATGCATCCTCTGAACCGCGTCGGTGACATGGAAGGCTGCGTGCGCCATGAGGACGGCTCGGTGACGACGCCGAAGGGCTTCAAGGAAGCCTACGACCAGTATCGCGAAGGCGGCTGGATGGGACTGGCGGCGCCCGTCGAGTTCGGCGGCCAGGGGCTGCCCTATGCCGTGCACACCGCGGTTGCCGAATACATGGTTTCGGCCAACATGGCGCTGATGATGTATCCCGGCCTGACGCAAGGCGCTATCGCTGCGATCATCACACACGGCACCGACGAGCAGAAGGCGACATGGCTGCCGAAGCTGGTCGAGGGGTCCTGGACCGGTACCATGAACCTGACCGAGCCGCATTGCGGTACCGATCTCGGTCTGCTGCGCACCAAGGCGGTGCCGAACGGCAACGGCACCTACAAGATCTCAGGCCAGAAGATCTTCATCTCGGCCGGCGAGCACGACATGTCGGAAAACATCGTCCATCTCGTGTTGGCCCGCATCGAAGGTGCGCCGGCAGGCGTGAAGGGGATCTCGCTGTTCATCGTGCCAAAGCTGAAGCTCG
This sequence comes from Mesorhizobium sp. M0802, assembly GCF_040320115.1. NCBI lineage: Bacteria > Pseudomonadati > Pseudomonadota > Alphaproteobacteria > Hyphomicrobiales > Phyllobacteriaceae > Mesorhizobium > Mesorhizobium sp. M0802. The sequence goes on along the minus strand of NZ_JAMYOY010000002.1, from coordinate 203,974 downwards.
ATGCCTCGGGCAATCCGGGCGAGAAGAACACGCTCTCCTGCGGGTCGATCGAGGAGAAGATGGGCATCCACGGCAATTCGACTTGCGTCATGAATTATGACGAGGCCGAAGGCACGCTGCTCGGTGAGGCCAATGGCGGCCTGAAGGCGATGTTCACGATGATGAACGAAGCCCGCCTCGGCGTCGGCCTGCAGGGCCTGTCGCTGTCCGAGATCGCCTACCAGAACGCGGTCTCCTACGCCAAGGACCGGCTGCAGGGCCGCTCGCTGTCGGGCGCCAAGGCGCCGGACAGACAAGCCGATCCGATCATCGTCCATCCCGACATCCGCCGCTCGCTGATGACCATGAAGGCCTTCAACGAGGCCGGCCGCGCGCTGGCGCTGTGGACGGCGATCAAGTCCGACATCGCCCACCGCTCCGCCGACGACAAGGATCGCCAGGCGGCCGACGACTATACAGGCCTGCTGACGCCGGTGATCAAGGGCGTGCTCACCGACAAGGGCTTCGACCATGCCGTCATGGCGCAGCAGGTGTTCGGCGGCCACGGCTATATCGAAGAACACGGCATGAGCCAATTCGTGCGCGATGCCCGCATCGCCATGATCTATGAAGGCGCCAACGGCATCCAGGCGCTCGACCTTGTCGGCCGCAAGCTTGGCCTGAATGGCGGCCGCGCAGTGCAGGCTTTCTTCAAGGACGTCGGCGAGTTCTGCGAGGAGAACCGTGCCGACGAGAAGCTGGCGCCGTTCACCAAGGCGTTGAAGAAGGGCCTCAACGATCTGCAGGCGGCGACGATGTGGCTGGTGCAGAACGGCATGGCCAAGCCCGACAATGCCGGCGCCGCATCCACCGACTACATGCATCTCTTTGGCCTTGTGGCGCTCGGCTACATGTGGGCGCAGATGGCCAAGGCCGCGCTCGGCAAGACCGGCGCCAATGGCTCCCAATCTGTCCACGAAAATGGGGCTTTCTACGACAACAAGGTGGTGACGGCGCGCTTCTTCATGGAGCGGATCATGCCCGAGACATCGGCACATCTCGCCCGCATTTCCAGTGGTGCGGACACGCTAATGGCGCTGCCTGCGGAAGCGTTCTAGAAATGGCTGGCGTCCCCCTCCCCCTTGAGGGGAGGGTGGCCCGAAGGGCCGGGAGGGGTCCTTGCGTGCAGTGCGCCGGCTGGTTGGCGCTTTGGTAGGAGATGATCGCAATGCCCCAAACCCGCGTCAATTCCGAAGATAAGGTCGAGCACGTCATCGGCGACCCCACCCGACCGCTTCGCGGCCACCCTCCCCTCGAGGGGGAGGGGGACGTTGGCGCGGGAGAAACGGCATGACAAATCCAGCCGAAGTGCTCTCCTTGCCGAAGCCCGCCTGGGCGGCGGACGAAGTCGGCATGCTCTACGACATGGCGCATCGCTTCATGTCGGAAGAGATCGCGCCGCGCTACGACGAGTTCGAGAAGAACGAGATGGTCGACCGCGAGAGCTGGCGCAAGGCAGGTTCCGCCGGCCTGCTCTGCGCCTCGATGCCGGAGGAATATGGCGGCTCCGGCGGCACCTTCGCGCATGAGAGCGCCATCATCGAGGCGATCGGCCATGTCGGCGTCGACGGTTTCGGCATCGGCCTGCACAATGCGATCGTTGCCCCTTACATCCTTCATTACGGCTCCGAGGAGCAGAAGAAGAAATGGCTGCCGAAGCTGGCAACCGGCGAACTGATCGGCGCCATCGCCATGACCGAGCCGGGCGCCGGCTCCGACCTGCAAGGCGTCAAGACGCGGGCCGAGAAGGACGGCAACCAGTACAAGATCAACGGTTCCAAGACCTTCATAACCAACGGCCAGCTGGCCAATTTCATCATCGTCGTCACCAAGACCGATCCGGCCAAAGGCGCCAAGGGCACCTCGCTGATCGTCGTCGAGGCCGACGAGGCCGAAGGCTTCGAACGCGGCCGCAACCTCGACAAGATCGGCCTGAAGGCCAACGACACGTCGGAGCTGTTCTTCAATGATCTGCGCGTGCCGACCTCGAACCTGCTTGGCCACGAAGAGGGACAGGGCTTCATCCAGCTGATGCAGCAATTGCCGCAGGAGCGCCTGCAGATCGGCACCGGCGCGATCGCCATGATCGAGCGCGCGCTTGCTCTGACCATCGACTACGTCAAGGACCGCAAGGCCTTCGGCAAAGCGATCATCGAGTTCCAGAACACCCAGTTCAAGCTCGCCGAACTGAAGACCGAGGCCACCATCGGCCGCGTCTTCTACAATGATTGCGTCACCCGCCACATCAATGGCGGGCTGGATCCGGTGACGGCGTCGATGGCGAAATACTGGCTCTCGGACCTGCAGGGAAAAGTCGTCGACGAATGCCTTCAATTGCATGGCGGCTATGGCTACATGAATGAATATCCGATCGCCCGCATGTTCCGCGACGCCCGCGTCCAGCGCATCTACGGCGGCACCAACGAGATCATGAAATTGCTGATCGGCCGCTCTCTCTGAGAGCGACGTCGGCAAAGCAAGGAGCAAGCAAATGGCTGAAGCTTATGTCTATGACGCCGTGCGCACACCGCGCGGCAAGGGCAAGAAGGATGGCTCGCTGCACGAGGTGCCGGCGGTGCGGCTTGCGGCCAGGACGCTTGAAGCGTTGCGCGACCGCAACGGCCTCGACACTGCAAACGTCGACGACATCATCTTCGGCTGCGTCGATCCGGTCGGCGAAGCCGGCTCCGTCATTCCGCGTGCCGCCGCCTTCGAGGCCGGCTACGATAACAAGGCGCCGGGCATGCAGATTTCGCGCTTCTGCGCCTCAGGCCTCGACGCCATCAATTTCGGCGCCGCCAAGATCGCTCAAGGCGCCGACGAGATCGTCATTGCAGGCGGCGTGGAATCGATGTCGCGCGTCGGCATGGGCGCCTCGGGCGGCGCGTGGTTCATGGACCCGTCCGTCGGCCTGCCCGGCTGGTTCGTGCCGCAAGGCATTTCGGCCGACCTGATCGCCACCAAATACGGTTTTTCGCGCGACGACGTCGATGCCTATGCGGTCGAGAGCCAGAAGCGTGCGGGCAAGGCCTGGGCCGATGGCCGTTTCAAGAACTCCGTCATACCGATCAAGGACCAGAACGGCCTCACCATCCTCGATCATGACGAGCATATGCGGCCGTCGACCGACATGCAGTCGCTGGCCTCGCTCAACCCGTCCTTCGTCATGCCTGGCGAAATGGGCGGCTTCGACGCGGTCGCCGTGCAGAAGCATCCGGAAGTCGAAGAGGTCAACCACGTCCACCATGCCGGCAACTCGTCCGGCATCGTCGATGGTGCGGCCGCCGTACTGCTCGGCTCGAAGAAGGCCGGCAAGACGATGGGCCTGAAGCCACGCGCCCGCATCCGCGCCTTTGCCAACATCGGCTCCGAGCCGGTGCTGATGCTTACCGGTCCGGTCGACGTCACCGAGAAGCTTCTGAAGCGCGCCAAGATGAAGCTGTCGGATATCGACCTGTTCGAGCTCAACGAGGCCTTCGCCTCAGTGGTGCTGCGCTACATGCAGGCATTCGAAATCCCGCACGACAAGATCAACGTCAATGGCGGCGCCATCGCCATGGGCCATCCGCTCGGCGCCACCGGCGCGATGATCCTGGGCACGGTGCTGGACGAGCTCGAGCGCCGCGATTTGAACACCGCTCTGGTGACGCTCTGCATCGGCGCCGGCATGGGCACCGCAACGATTATCGAACGCGTCTGATTTTCGGCCGGAAGGAGAGAGACATGACTTATACAAACTTCACGGTCGACACCGACGCAGACGGCATCGCGCTGGTCACCTGGAACATGCCGGACCGCTCGATGAACGTCTTCACCGAAGAGGTGATGAACGAGCTCGAGAAGATCATCGACCATGTGGTGGCCGACGCCGCCATCAAGGGCGCGGTGATCACCTCGGGAAAGGACAGCTTCTCCGGCGGCGCCGACCTGACCATGCTGCAGAAGATGCTGGCCGTATTTGCCAAGGAGAAGACCAAGGACCCGGAGAAGGCGGCACAGCTTTTGTTCGACAATGCCGGCCGCATGGGTGGCTTGTGGCGCAAGCTCGAAACGTCGGGCAAGCCTTGGGTCTCGGCGATCAACGGCACCTGCATGGGTGGCGCGTTCGAGCTGTCGCTGGCCTGTCATGGCCGCGTTGCCGCTGACTCCGAAAAGGTCAAGATGGCCTTGCCGGAAGTCAAGGTCGGCATCTTCCCCGGCGCCGGTGGCACCCAACGCGTGCCGCGCCTGACCGACCAGCAGCAGGCGTTGCAGATGCTGACCACCGGCCAGACGCTGTCGCCGCAGAAAGCCAAGGCGATGGGGCTGATCCACGAGATCGCCGAACCCGGCAAGCTGATCGAGACCGCCAAGGCGATGATCAGGAACGGCCTGAAAGCCGTCCAGCCCTGGGACGAGAAGGGCTTCAAGCTGCCTGGCGGCCAAATCTATACGCCGGCCGGCTTCAATCTGTGGCCGCCGGCCATCGCCATCCTGCGCCGCGAGACCTACGGCAATTATCCGGCCGCCGCGGCGATCCTGAAATGCGTCTATGAAGGCCTGCTGGTGCCGTTCGACACCGGTCTGCGGATCGAACAGCGCTATTTCACCGAAATCATGCAGTCGAAGGAAGCAGCAGCGATGATCCGCTCGCTGTTCGTCTCGCTGCAGGAGCTCAACAAGGGCGCCCGCCGCCCGGCCGGCGTGCCGGAGACCAAGTTCAAGAAGATCGGTATTCTCGGCGCCGGCTTCATGGGCGCCGGCATCGCCTTTGTCACCGCCAAGGCTGGCATCCCGGTCGTCCTGCTCGACCGCGACATGGCGTCGGCCGAAAAGGGCAAGACGCATTCCGACAGCCTGATCTCCGATCAGGTCAAGAAGGGCCGCGTCAAGCCCGAGGAGAAGGACAGACTTCTGTCGCTGATCACGCCGTCGGCCGACTATGCCGATCTCGCCGGCTGCGATCTGGTGGTCGAGGCGGTGTTCGAGGATTCGGCCGTCAAGAAGGCTGCCACCGAGCAGGCCGAAGCCGTGCTGAAATCGTCGGCGATCTTCGCCTCCAACACCTCGACCATCCCGATCACCGCACTGGCCAAGAATTCGGCGCGGCCGAAGAATTTCGTCGGCATCCACTTCTTCTCGCCGGTCGACAAGATGATGCTGGTCGAGATCATTTTGGGCAAGAAGACCGGCGACAAGGCGCTGGCCACCGCGATCGATTTCGTGCGCGCCATCAAGAAGACGCCGATCGTCGTCAACGACACGCGCGGCTTCTACGTCAACCGCTGCGTGCTGCGCTACATGTCGGAAGCCTACAAGATGCTGATCGAAGGCGTTCCGGCGCCGATGATCGAGAACGCCGCCAAGGCCGCCGGCATGCCGGTCGGCCCCCTGGCCCTGACCGACGAGACGGCGATCGACCTTGCCCAGAAGATCATGAAGCAGACCATCAGGGACCTCGGCGACAAGGCCGTCGACCCCAGGCAGATGGCGTTGATCAACACGCTGGTCGACACCCATGGCCGCTTCGGCCGCAAAAACGGCAAGGGTTTTTACGACTATCCCGCCAAGCCCGCCAGGAAGAAGCTGTGGCCGGGCCTGAAGGATCTCTATCCGCAGCTGGAGGCCGAGAAGGTCGATTATGAGGAACTGCAGCAGCGCCTGCTGGTCACCATTGCGCTGGAAGCGGCCCGGGTGATGGAGGAAGGCATCGTCACCGATCCGCGCGAGGCCGATCTCGGGTCGATCCTCGCCTTTGGATTCGCGCCATTCACCGGCGGCGCGCTGTCCTATATTGACGGCATCGGCGCCAGGGAGTTCGTCAGAATAGCCAAAGGCCTGCAGAAGAAATACGGCGCCGAGTTCAAGGCGCCAAAGCTGCTGCTCGACCTGGCCGAGAAGGGCGAGACCTTCTACCAGCGCTTCGATCCCTATGCGAAAGGCGAGGTGAAGAAGGCCGCTTGAGCTAGCGCCCCATGTACGTCTGGGGGCGCCTTGCGCGCATGATGGCCACGGCAAGGCGCCGTGGCCTTATGCGGTCGGTAGCGAAAGCCGACTGGCTTTTCGCTGCCTGCCGACCGAGATCGACTTCAACCTCCATCTCAACAACGCCCGCTACATGATGCTCGCCGACCTCGCGCATGACCCCGAAAATCGGAATCGATTTTCGGGGTCATGCGCCAAATCAAAATGCTACAGCGTCCTTGGCGCGTCCAACAGTACGCTTGCCCGCTCCGTTCAACCGCGACCGCCGACCTAGGCCGAGCGGGGTTTCATGAGCTCCGACCAGGGATTGCGCAGCCTTGCCAAGGCAGTTTGAGGCATCCATGACGACTTCGCCGCACACAGCTTTTTAGGGGATCGGGCCGCGCGCCGGTGGACAATCGGATGACCGCGCGTTAGAAGGAAAAGGTATTTTTTCCTGTTTTGAGGAGAGCGAATTGCTCTCGCATGACCGAGTTTGGGCAGCCATCGACGCTCTCGCTGAGCGCTATTCGTTGTCGGCCTCCGGCCTGGCCCGGCGAGCCGGTCTGGACTCCACCGCTTTCAACAAATCGAAGCGGCTGTCCTCGGATGGACGGCCGCGCTGGCCGTCGACCGAATCGCTGGCGAAGATCATCGAGGCGACCGGCGCCTCGCTCGACGAATTCACCGGGCTGGTCGAAGGCCGTGCCAAGGCCGCTTCGGGCTCGGTAGCCGCGCAGCGTTCGGCGGTGCCGCTGCTCGGCTTTGCCCAGGCCGGCGCCGGCGGCTTCTTCGATGATGCCGGCTATCCCTCAGGCCAGGGCTGGGACCTTGTCGAGCTTCCGGCACGGGCGACCGAAACCTCCTATGCGTTGAAGGTGCAGGGCGATTCCATGCTGCCGCTGTACCGCAATGGCGATGTGCTGATCGTCGAGCCGGGCGCCGCTACCCGCAAGGGCGACCGCGTCGTCGTCAAGACCAATGCCGGCGAAGTCATGGCCAAGGTGCTCGACCGCCAGACGACGAAATCGATCGTGCTGATTTCGCTCAACCCCGACCACCCGGACCGCGACATCGCGATGCGCGATGTCGAATGGGTGGCGCGGATCGTCTGGGCAAGCCAGTAGGTCTCGCGGTGCGTCTGCTTCAAATCCTCATAGCCCTCCTGGCGATCCCGGTGATGGTCGCCATTGTCGTCGCCGGCGGTCGCGCGCTGCATCGCGACGGCCCCGCCATTACTGTCGACCAGATCGACCCGGACACCGAGGCCGTGCCCGAGGAGCCGGCGACGTCGGCGATCCCCGAGGTCCGGCCCGTCAAGCCTCCGATGCACTCGCCTCAGGTGCATTCGAGGGCGATCGATCCCGAGGCCATCGCTCCGCCGCCGCTGCCGGTAGAAGAACTTGAACGGGTTGAGCCACGCGCGCCGCTGAGCGACCTGGCGCTGGCCGGGCCGCCCAAGCCGCGTGGGCGCAGAGCGGTCGACGACTGGGGAGGAACAAAACTGTTCCAGCCGGTCGCGGCCGCCGCCGGCCTGATCGAAGCCAATGGTTATTCCGTGACGGTCTCCGGCATCGACATCGTCAGGCAAGATGAGACCTGCACCGAGGGCGGCAAGTCCTGGGCTTGCGGTATCAGGGCGCGCACCGCGTTCCGGTCTTTCCTGCGCGGCCGGGCCGTTGCCTGCAAGGTGCCGCCGGAGGCCGAACGTGCGCTGATCGCCGCCGAATGCCGCATCGGCAAGCTGGATGTCGGCCAGTGGCTGGTCGAAAACGGCTGGGCGCGCGCCACGGCTGCCGGCCCCTATGTCGAAGCGGGCGACAAGGCGCGCGCCGCCAAGAAGGGCGTCTTCGGCGCCGCGCCCGATCTTGGCGGCCTGCCACCGGCGCCAACGCCTGTTGTGGCACCGACGGCGTCGCAACCGATCCTCGATGCCCCGGCGATAGACACGCCGCCGGCCGGGACGGAAATTACGCCGCCAGCTGACCAGCCAGCGCCCGCTCAATGAGCGCGCGGGTTTCGGCGATGCCGTAGAGGGCTGCGAACGAACCGAAGCGCGGTCCGCGTTCCTGGCCGATCAGCACCTGGTAGATCATCTGGAAGAAAGAGCCCGAGACACCAGGGCCGCCGTCCGGGCTCTTCTTCGAATGGTCCTGATAGCGTTCGATCTTGCGCGCGACGTTGAGCGAAGCGTTCTGGATCGCTTCGCCGTCGGCGCCGGCCGGCAGGCCAGCAAGCGCGTTGCCAAGCGCTTCCAGCGCCACGCGTTCGACATCGTCGGCCGGCCGGAAGGTCTTCGTCGGCTTCACGAAATCGTCGAAGTAGCGGATGGCGAAACCGACCAGCTGGTCGAGTTCGGGATGCGTCGCCGGCGTCACGCCAGATGCATGGCGCGAGATGAAGCCCCACAGCACATCCTTGTTTTGCGCGTTGGAGGCGCTGACCAGGTTGAGCAGCAGCGAGAACGGCACCGGCATGTCGATGGAAGGCGGCTTGCCGTCATGCATGTGCCAGACCGGATTGCCCAGCCGCTCCTTCCAGTCCTGGCGCGGATAGGCGTTGAGGAAGGTGTAGTACTCGTCGACGGCGCGTGGGATGACGTCGAAATAGAGCTTTTTCGCCTGCCTTGGCCGCTGATACATATAGAGGCCGAGGCTTTCGGTCGGCGCGTAGCGCAGCCATTCGTCGATGGTCAGCCCGTTGCCCTTCGACTTCGAGATCTTCTGGCCGTTCTCGTCCAGGAACAGTTCGTAGACGAAATGCTCGGGCGCGCGCCCGCCGAGAATGTTGCAGATGCGGTCGTAGATCACCGCGTTCGTCTGGTGGTCCTTGCCGAACATTTCGAAATCGACGCCGAGCGCTGCCCAGCGCATGCCGAAATCCGGCTTCCACTGCAGCTTGACCTTCCCGCCGGTCACCGAAAGCGTGGTCTCGGTGCCCTCATCGTCGAAGGTGATGTTGCCGGCCTTGGCGTCGACATGCTTCATCGGCACGTAGAGCACGCGCCCGCTCTTCGGCGAGATCGGCAGGAACGGGCTGTAGGTTGCCTGCCGCTCCGGCCCCAGCGTCGGCAGCATCACCGCCATGATCTGCTCATAGCGCTCGGCGGCGCGCACCAGCATCGCATCGAAGCGGCCGGCCTTGTAGTACTGCGTGGCGCTGGCGAATTCGTAGTCGAAGCCGAACGTGTCGAGGAAGCGGCACAGCATCGCGTTGTTGTGGTCGCCAAAGCTCGGATAGTCGCCGCCGAACGGATTGGGCACCGCCGACAGCGGCATATGCAGATAGGGCTCGAGCGCTGCGCGATCCGGCACATTGTCGGGGATTTTGCGCATGCCGTCCATATCGTCGGAGAAGCAGAGCAGCTTGGTCTTGACCTTGTTCCCGGTCAGCACGTGAAAGGCATGGCGCACCATCGAGGTGCGCGCGACCTCGCCGAACGTGCCGATATGCGGCAGGCCCGACGGGCCGTAGCCGGTCTCGAACAGGACGATCTCCGGGAAGTCGCCGCCCTTGTAGCGCTCGATGATCTTTTTGGCTTCCTCGAACGGCCAGGCCTTGCTTTCGGCGGCTGCCGCAAGCATTTCGGGGTTGAGATCGGCGATGTTTGATCCCGTCATGTCAAAGTTCCAGTCATGGCCGGCTTTCGCGGCTGGTAAGATTTTTCAACCGGGTCTCTAGGCGCGACAGGGCGGAGCGTCAACGATATCAGGCGTTTTCGTTGCGACGGCGCCGTGGCGTCCCTACCTTCGACCCTCACTATCAAGGAGTTTTGAATGCCGTTGCCGTCCACCCATGAAGCCCTGATCTACCTGATGGTCATCACCTCGGCTTCCGATCGCGACATGACCGATGTCGAACTGGCGCGCATCGGCGACGTCGTCCGCAGCTGGCCGGTGTTCGAGGATTTCAAGCAGGACAGGCTGATCGCCATTGCGCAGGACTGCCAGAAGATGCTGCATGAAAAGGATGGGTTGGAAGGCGTGCTCGAGCGTGTCGCCGAGACTTTGCCCGAACGGCTGCACGACACCGCCTATGCCGCGGCCTTCGAGGTTGCCGCCGTCGATCTAGAAATGCGCATGGAGGAATTGCGGGTGCTGCAGTTGATCCGGCGTGAGCTCGATCTCGACACGCTGACCGCCGCAGCCATCGCGCGCGGGGCGAAGGCCCGCCTGCGCACGCTGACCTGATCCAGCCCCTAGAGGAAGCTGACCGGGACCGGATCAGAAAAAGCTGACCGGGAACCGGATCAGAAGAAACTGACCGGGAAATAGCGCAGGTAGAATTCGGCGAAGGTGCCTTTCACCGATATCTCCTGCAGCGCGTAGTCCATGGCTGCGGCCAGCGCTGGGTCGCTGGCCCGGGTGGCAATGGTCATGCCGGACCCCAGATATTCCGGCGCCAGGTAGGGTCCACCGGCGAAGCGGCAGCAACCGGCGGCGTCCGTGCCGCCCAGCCAGAAGGAAAAGCGCATGCCGTCGCCGAAGGCGGCATCGATCTTGGCGCTCTTCAAGTCGCTGTAGAGGTCTTCCGGCCGTTGAAAGCGGATGATCTGCACGGTGCCGAAATAATCGCGCAGCATCTTTTCATGCGCCGAGCCGGCCAGCACGCCGACCCGCTTCGAGCGCAATTTGTCGAGGATCGGCTCGGCGAAGGCCTTGGTCTTCGGCATGATGAAGCGCGCCGGAAACTGTAGATAGGAGCGCGAAAAGCTGTACTTTGCCCGCGTCTCCGGCGTTGCGGCGATGCCGGCGATGATCGCCTCGCCTTCGCCCTTCTGCAACGCGTCGTCGAGTTCGGCCCAGGGCAGCGCCTGGATCTGGCATTTGTCGGCGATGTCGAGTTCGGCGCAAATCGCCCGCGCCAGGTCGATGTGGAAGCCGGACAGTCGGCCCGTGCCGTCGAGAAAATTGAAGGGCGGGAAATCGGTTGTGGTGAGGAACCTGAGCCTCGGCAGCGCCGCAAGGTCCGGCTTCGGCAGCCGCTCCTTGGCATCCCAAAGCACCGGCACCTGCGGTTCCGCTGCCCGCACAGCGCCGGCAAACGGCTGCACTCCGATCAGCATCGACAGCAAGGCGATGGTTATCCAGCGTGATGTCACAAAAAACTCCGCCCGTCTTGGCCGTTGGCTTGTGATACGAAAACGGCGCAGGCACAATTGTTTTTGATTTCAAAGGGCAAATTTCGGGTTATGCTTTGGCGAGGTTGCAAATAGCCGCACAGAGTCGGCCCGGGGTTGGCGGTCGCTGGCGTTAGAAAAGCTAAGGATGTGGCTTTGCAATCCGGGGTTGATGGCTAAGTGCGGGGCAGGCACGTAGCATCGGTCTCAAGAGCGGTAGGCAACATGGGGTAGATGTTGCGATGGGTTATTTTGACCGGACACTTGAATATATTGACCGGGTGCAGCGTGCCGACACGTCGGCTGCGGTGTGCGAGCAGCTACTTAGTGTCACCTCGAATTTCGGATTGACGGCCCTGATAGCCGCAACGGTGCCGCAGCCCGGTACACCAAGCAGCCAGACGAAGGACCATGTGCTGCTCTGCGATTGGCCTAGCGAATGGCTGGAGCGTTACTTATCGCGCAACTACGTCGACCACGATCCGGTCGTCAGCCATTTGAAGCAGTTTCGGGCGCCATTCCAATGGCGCGATGCCGTTCAAAGCATGCCCGCCGACAAGAGCAGCGCCGAGGTAATGCGCGACGCCCGCCAGTTCAAGCTGCGTGACGGCCTCGCCTTCCCGCTGATCACGCTCGAAGGCCAGATCGCGCTGGTCTCGCTGGGCGGTGAGGCGGTCGAACTGTCCGAAGCCGAATTCGCAATGGTCTCGCTGGCCTCCACCTATGCCATCGGCCGCGCCATGCAGCTTCAAACGACGGCCGGCAAATCTATCGATCACATTGAATTGACGCCGCGCGAGCGCGAATGCCTGCAATGGGCGGCGGTCGGAAAATCCGAGTGGGAGATTTCGCAGATCCTCGGCATCTCGGAGCATACCTCTGAGAAACACCTTCTCAACGCCAAGAGCAAACTAGGCGCCGCCAACCGTGTGCAGGCAGTCGCCGAAGCAGTCAGGCACGGCTATATCAGCTAGGCCGGTTCTGGCGGCCCGAAATTTATGGCCGCATTGTTGGCGTCATATCTTCAGAAAAGACCGGCCCCTGTCGTCCTCTTGAGACGGCTAATGCTTTCTTAACGCCAAAAGCAGACTCGGCGTCGCCAACAGGGTGCACGCCATCGCGGAGGCGTTTAGACGCAGCTATATTAGCCATGTCGGCTGTGGCAGCCTGGAAATCCTTGCCAACACCTTCGCGCAATTTTTTCGGGAAAGCCCGGCCGTATCTTCCTCTTAAGCCCAGGAGACGGCTAATGCTATTTTCCCTTACCACTCAACAACTGATGGAACGTCCCGACCTATGGGAGGCCGTCCATCGCCTGCGTTACAAGGTCTTCGTCGATGAGATGCGGTGGACCGATCTCGATCGCCCGGACGGCCTCGAAATCGATCAATTCGACCATGATGAGGCCGAACACCACCTTGTCATACGCAATGGCGAGCTTGCAGGCTATCATCGGATGCTGCCGACCACACGGCCGCATCTCCTTAGCGATGTGATGCCGGAACTCTGCGAGGGAAAGCGCCCTTCGGGACCGAATGTCTGGGAGCTAACCCGTTACGCGGTGGCGCCAGGCTTTCGCGATGGCAAGCGCGGCGTGTCTACGGTCGGCACCGAACTGATCGCCGGCTTCGTCGAATGGGGCCTTGCTCGCAATGTCGATCAGGTCATTATCGAGGTCGAGCCGGTGTGGGTGCTGCGGACGCTGCAGTTGCACTTCCTGGCGACGCCGCTCGGGTACCAGCGCACCTATGGCAACCAGCAGGTCGTCGCCACACTGCTGACCTTCAACGAGCATACGCTGGATGTCGTGCGTTCGCGCCGCAACCATCACGCCCCGGTGTTGGCCAGGGGCACCCCCCACATGCTCGGCATGCGGCAGGCGTCGTGAGACTGTCTTCACCCGACGCGCTTTAATGCATGTCGCTCAAAGTGGCCCCGGTTTTGAGAGAACGACATGCATGAAACAAAGACCTAAAGCGCGTCGCGTGAATCCGTTCAAATGCGATGCGCTTTAGACAATGGCCACAGAGCCCACCTCCGTGTGGGGGTGGGCTCTGTAATTTCAGCCTCTGCCTATCGAGGCCAGTCTCTACTTCTCGAGAAACGACGGCCCTTCGCCGACGATCTTTTTGTCTTCCTTGCCGATGGCGTCGAGATCGCGCCCATCATAGGGCAGTGACAACAGGATGCGCCGCATGACGGCCAGCCGCGAGCGTCGCTTGTCATTGGCCCGCACGATGATCCAGGGCGCGAACTGCTTGTGCGTGCGCTCGACCATCTGGTCGCGCGCCTTGGTGTAGTCGTCCCATTTGGTGATGCCGGCAATATCGATCGGCGAGAACTTCCAGTTCTTCAGCGGAGACCAGCGGCGGTCGTGAAACCGTTCGAGCTGGGTTTCGCGGCCGATGTTGAGCCAGAATTTGAAGAAATAGATGCAGTCGTTGGAGATCATCCGCTCGAAATGCGGCGTCTCGTCGAGGAATTTTGCATGCTGTTCCGGTGTGCAGAAGCCCATCACCGGCTCGACGCCGCCGCGGTTGTACCAGGACCGGTCGAAGGTGACGAATTCGCCCGATGTCGGGAAATGGGCGACGTAGCGCTGGTAGTACCATTGCCCGACTTCGGTTGGGGTCGGCTTGGTCAGCGCCACATTGCGCGCGGTTCGAGGATTGAGATACTGGCGCAGCACCGAGATGGTGCCGCCCTTGCCGGCGGCATCGCGCCCCTCGAACAGCGACATCAGTCTGCTGCCGGTCGCCTGCAGCCAGGCCTGCGCCTTGACCAGTTCGATCTGCAGCCGCTCCAGCGTCTCGTCATACTCCTCGGTCTTCATTTTCTTGTCGTAGGGGTAGTCGCCTGCGGTCAGTTTGTGGTCCTCGATCCAGCTGGGAAGCTCGGGGTTTTCGATGTCGAACTCCCGCTCCTTGCCGTCCACCTTGATCTTCAGCGGCCCCTCTGCCGGCTCTGCGGCGGGACTTTCCTTGGCTTTTTTCATCGAGACGAACCTTTCCAGCTTGCGGACTCATGCTATGGGGGGCCTCAAACCCGGTCCAGCGGAAGTTTCGGCGGGACCGGCGCAGAAGCACGGAAAGCACGAATGGCTGACACCGGCGCAGAGCGGACAACCACGGGGCAGGCCGTCGCCGGCCGGCTGTGGAACAGCCGATGGCTGCTTGCCGCCGGTGCGATCGCCATCATGGCCGTTTATGGTTTTGCCGGTATCTCCGCCTATGTCGTCCTGGCTGCGTTGACGGTGCTGCTGGCCGCCGCGCTTCTGCCAACCGGAGGCGCCAGCCGGTCTGCTGAGACCATTGCCACGATCGAGGCGAGCGGGCTGCAGCGGCTTTCCGGCGAATATCTTGCGGCTGCCGTTGCCGATCCGCTGATCATCTTCGACCGCACCGCCACCATCGTCCACGCCAATGCCGCCGCCTTTGCCGCCTTTGTCGGTATCGCGCCCGGCCTGTCGCTGTCGCTAAAATTCCGCGCGCCGGAAATGCAGGCCTTGCTCGACGGCGTGCTGTCGGGAACCGTCGCCTCCGATGCCGTCGACTACACCGAGAAGCTGCCGGTTGAACGGGCCTACCGGGTCAGCGCGTCCTCGGTCGGCCACGCCACCGATCTCTATGTGCTGGTATTCAAGGACCAGAGTGAGACGCGCCGCATCGACCGCATGCGCGCTGACTTCATAGCCAATGCCAGCCACGAGTTGCGCACCCCGCTTGCTTCAATCTCGGGCTTCATCGAGACGTTGCGCGGCCCGGCCCGCAACGATCCGGCGGCGCGCGAGCAGTTCCTGCAGATCATGCAGAACCAGACCGGCCGCATGGCGCGCCTCATCGACGATCTCCTGTCGCTGTCGAGGCTTGAAATGAAGCCTTACCTGAGGCCGGGAACCGAGGTCGATCTGCGCCAGACCATCGACAGCGTCATCGATTCACTAGGCCCGCTCGCCAGCGAGAACGGCGTCGTCATCGAACGCGACTACGCCGAGGGGCCGCTCGACGTGCCCGGAGACCGCGACGAGCTGTTCCAGGTGTTCGAGAATCTCTTGGAAAACGCCTGCAAATACGGCCAGCCTGGCGGACGCGTCACGGTGTCGATCGCGCGGGGCGAGGCCGGCCCGGAACCGGGCATCGATGTAACCATCAGGGACTACGGCCCGGGCATCCCGGAAGAGCACATACCGCGCATTACCGAGCGCTTCTATCGCGTCGACGTGGAGAGCAGCCGCACGCAGAAAGGCACCGGTCTTGGCCTGTCCATCGTCAAGCATATTCTGACGCGCCACAACGCCCGGCTTTCGATCAAGTCGGAGGTTGGCAAGGGCGCGGCGTTCACGGTCCATTTGCCGGCAGGCTGAGGCGGTACTATCTGCTAACTGCCTGTTTCTTCTTTCTGTCATCCGGCTAGCGTATCAGCACAGGGGTCGAGGAAACGACTCAAAAGGCCAAAGATTTAAGGAAGGCATTTCGCCCATGCAGTCCGTACACATTGTCAGCGCCTATGACGAAGAGCTGAAATACCTGGCGAAGCGCATCGCTGCGATGGGCGGCCATGCCGAGCGCATGGTCGAGCAGGCGATCCAGGCGCTGGTCAATGCCGATCCCGGCCTCGCCCAGAAGGTCATTCGTGACGACATCGTGCTTGACGATGGCCAGCGCGAAATCGACGACAAAGCCATCGTCATCATCGCCAAGCGCCAGCCCATGGCGACGGATCTGCGCGAGATCGTCGGCGCCATCCGCATTTCGGCCGACCTCGAACGGGTCGGTGACCTCGCCAAGAACGTCGCCAAGCGTGTGGTCAGCGTCATTGACGGCCGCCAGCCGACCAGCCTGTTTCGCGGCCTCGAGGCGCTTGCCGAACTCGCTTTGACCCAGCTCAAGGAAGTGCTCGACGTCTATGCCTCGCGCTCGGTCGAGAAAATAGGCTTCGTTCGCGACCGCGACGACCAGATCGACGCCATGTACACCTCGCTGTTTCGCGAGCTTTTGACCTACATGATGGAAGATCCGCGCAACATCACGCCGTGCACGCATCTGCTGTTTTGCGCCAAGAACATCGAGCGCATCGGCGACCACGCCACCAACATTGCCGAGACGATCTACTACATCGTCACCGGCGAGCAGTTGCCGGCCGAGCGTCCCAAGGGCGACAAGACCGACAAGGTTGCCCTGCCGGTGCTGCCGGTGAAGTGATCGCGCCCCTCGAACGCTTAATCATATTGCGCTAAACTGCCCGGATGTTAGCGTCTCGGTTCCTGGCCAAGGCCAGGCGCTCAGGAGGCTGCGATGGAATATGTCCGAGAGTTCAAGCCGGCGCCGGCATCGTCCGGCATCATCGCGTCGAGCGTCTACACCGCCGGCAAGCGCATCGCCGACATACCGATCGAGGAAGCCGGCGAATGGGCCAAGAAGTCGGGCCATGTCGTCTGGATCGGGCTGCTCGAACCCGACCGCGAGCTTCTGCTGCGCGTCAAGGCGCAATTTCATCTGCACGAACTGGCGATCGAAGACGCCGAACATCCGCACCAGCGGCCGAAGATCGAGCAATATGGCGATGCACTGTTCATCGTTGCCCGCACTGCACAGCTGATCGACGGACGCGTCACCTTCGGCGAGACGCATCTGTTCGTCGGCTCAGGCTATATCGTCAGCGTCAGGCATGGTCCCTCGACCTCATACGCCGCCGTGCGCCAGCACTGGGAAAGCTGTCCGCACTCACTGGCCAAGGGCGAGGATTTCGTCCTCTACGCCATCCTCGACTTCATCGTCGACAACTACATGCCGGTGCTAGAGCAGATCGAGGACGAGGTCGAGGCGATCGAGGACAGGGTGCTGCTGAAGCCGATGACCGGTCCCGACATCGAGCGGCTCTATATGCTGCGCCGCGATCTGTTGCGCCTGCGCAATGCGGCGCTGCCGCTGGTCGAGGTCTGCCGCCGGCTGACCAGCGCCGAACTGCCGCAGATCCATACCGCAATGCATCCGCTGTTTCGCGATGTCACCGACCATATCCGGACCGTGCAGGAAAAGATCGACAGCCTGCGCGAGGTTCTGGCGTTCGCTTTCGAAGCCAGCCTGCTGGTCGGCCAGAGCCAGGAAACCGCGAACACCAAGAAGCTGGCCTCATGGGCGGCGATCCTGGCGGTGCCGACGGCGCTCGCCGGCATTTACGGCATGAATTTCGACGACATGCCGGAACTGAAGATGCAATACGGCTATCCCGTCGTATTGGTCTCGATCGCGCTGATCTGCTCGTTTTTGTATTGGCGATTTCGGAAGAGTGGGTGGCTGTGATGGTAGGCAGTAGGCAGTAGGCAGTAGGCAGTAGGCAGTAGGCAGTAGGCAGTAGGCAGTAGGGAGAATAAGGTGGCGCCTCACGAGCGCTACCCCATTCCCTACTGCCCAGTCCCCAATCCCTATTCCTAACTACCGGCTCCTGCGCCGCTCTGAAGCCGGCTGGAACGCCACCCTTGCGTGGTACTTGCAGTAAGGTCCGGTTTCAGCCGCCTCGTTGCCGCAGAAGTTGAAGTCTTCCGACAGCGGGTCGCCATTCGGCCATTTGCAGGTGCGCTCGGTGAGATCGGTGAGCTGCAGATGCCGCGAGATCGGCACGACGACGTTTTCGATCGGGCGGATGTAGTGGCGCGCCACTGGCTCGGCGTCGAACTGCGCCTGCAGTGCGTTCGCCCCGATCGAAGTCGTGACATGGCGCTGCGTGGTTGCGGCGCGAGGCACCGATTTCTGGATCGAAGATCCCTGCGTTGTCTTCTTCTGACGCGCCGGCGTCGCGGTCGAGCGTCCGCGGCCCGACAGCTTCAGCCGGTGCACCTTGCCGATGACCGCGTTGCGGCTGACCCCGCCGAGTTGTGCGGCGATCTGGCTTGCGCTCAAGCCCTCCGACCACAGTTTCCTGAGAAGTTCGACCCGCTCGTCAGTCCAGTTCATGAGACCGCGCTCCTGCTAAGTGTGCGGCAGCCGAAATCCATTCCCGACCCGGCAATCTTTGCCGGGGCAGACACCACATATATTAGGTGATTAGGTCCGCCGCACGAAATCTAGTTATTTCCCGACTACAATTACCTCATGTGTTGACTCGGTGACAAGAGTCCCAGGTGCAACACGAATCGGTTTTTTAGGTTTTCCCCAACTTGCCCGGTCGCTTATGAGCCGGCGTCTCGTCGGGAGCTTGCCGCGCGCCTCTGCGCGACGTTTTCGTTGACTTCATGGCCGAAAAACACGATAAGCCGCAAAGGCCGCCGCTTTGGCGGCTTTTTTGATTTTTCCGGTACCGGAGACGCATATAATGAGCGGTTCGGCGCTTTACGAGACCTTTGCCCGCGCCCCTTTGGCCTTCGACCATGGCGAAGGCACCTGGCTGGTTACCGACAAGGGCGAGCGATATCTCGATTTCGCTGGCGGCATCGCGGTCAATTCGTTGGGCCACAGCCATCCGCATCTGGTCTCGGCGCTGACCGAACAGGCGGCCAAGCTCTGGCACGTCTCCAATCTCTACGAGATCCCGGGGCAGGCCCGGCTCGGCGAGCGGCTGGCTGACGCCACCTTCGCCGACAAGGTGTTCTTCACCAATTCCGGCGCCGAGGCGCTCGAATGCGCGATCAAGACGGCGCGGCGCTACCAGTTCGTCAAGGGCCATCCCGAGCGCTTCCGGGTCATCACCTTCGAAGGCGCCTTCCACGGCCGCACGCTGGCGACCATCGCCGCCGGCGGCCAGTACAAATATCTCGAAGGTTTTGGGCCCAAGGTCGAAGGCTTCGACCAGGTCGGCTTCGACGACATCGACGCCGCCGAAAAGGCGATCACACCAGAGACCGCCGCGATCCTGATCGAACCGGTGCAAGGCGAGGGTGGCATCCGCCCGGTGCCGACGCAATCCTTGAAACGGCTGCGGCAGCTCTGCGACCAGCACGGCCTGCTGCTTATCTTCGATGAGGTCCAGTGCGGTATCGGTCGCACCGGAAAGCTGTTCGCGCATGAATGGACCGGCGTGACGCCCGACATCATGGCGATTGCCAAGGGCATTGGCGGCGGCTTTCCGATGGGCGCGTGCCTCGCCACCGACGACGCTGTCGTCGGCATGACGGCAGGCGTGCATGGCACCACTTTCGGCGGCAATCCGCTGGCCATGGCGGTCGGCAACGCTGTGCTCGACGTCGTGCTGGAAGACGACTTCCTCGAAGACGTCCAGCGCAAGGCATTGCTGATGAAGCAGGGCCTGGCGGCGGTCGCCGACGAATTTCCTGATGTCATCGAAGGCATCAGGGGCAGCGGCCTGATGCTTGGCCTGAAATGCGCCATGCCCAACACCAAGGTCAACATGGCGCTGCGCGACCAGCATCTGCTGGCGGTGCCGGCAGGCGACAACGTCATTCGTCTGCTGCCGCCGCTGACCGTCACCGACGCCGAGATCGGTGAAGCGCTCGATCGCATCCGCGCCGGCGCCAAGGGCCTGACCGACGCCATCGCCGCGGCCGCCGCGAAGTAATCCCGAGAACCATTCCCGATGAGCCTTCGCCATTTCACCGATCTTTCCGCCGTTTCCGAAGGCGATCTGCGCCTGATGCTGGACGATGCGGTGGTGCGCAAGGCGCGCCTCAAGGCCGGCGAACGGACCAGACCGCTCGAAGGCAAGGTGCTGGCCATGATCTTCGACAAGCCGTCGACGCGCACGCGCGTGTCCTTCGACGTCGGCATGCGACAGCTCGGCGGCGAGACCATCATGCTGACCGGCACCGAAATGCAGCTCGGCCGCTCCGAGACCATTGCCGACACCGCCAAGGTGCTGTCGCGCTATGTCGACGCCATCATGATCCGCACCACGTCGCATGAGCGGCTGCTCGAGCTGACCGAGAATGCCACGATTCCGGTCATCAACGGGCTGACCGACGACACCCATCCCTGTCAGCTGATGGCCGACATCATGACCTTCGAGGAGCATCGCGGTCCGGTTGCCGGCAAGACCATCGCCTGGACCGGCGACGGCAACAACGTGCTGCATTCGCTGCTCGAGGCCTCGGCGCGGTTCCGCTTCAACCTCAATGTCGCCGTGCCGGAAGGCAGCGAGCCGGCGCAGAAGCACATCGACTGGTCGAAGTCCAATGGCGGCAAGCTGCACCTCACCCGCTCGCCCGAGGAAGCCGTCGACCAAGCCGACTGCATCGTCACCGACTGCTGGGTGTCGATGGGCCAGGAACACCGCGCCCGCGGCCACAATGTCTTCTCGCCCTATCAGGTCAATGCGGCGCTGATGGCCAGGGCCAAGCCCGACGCCCTGTTCATGCACTGCCTGCCGGCGCATCGTGGCGAGGAAGTGACCGACGAGGTCATCGACGGTCCGCATTCGGTGGTCTTCGACGAAGCCGAGAACCGGCTCCACGCCCAGAAGGCGGTTTTGGCCTGGTGTCTGGGCGCTTGATCTCCAGGCGCTTGATCTCCAAGCGCTTGATCCGGGGCGGCGCGATGCCTATTTGCGCCCCATCACGCAAATCAAGCGCGTTTGGACGCATGCACCCCTCCGGGCCGCATGGCCGCGCCCTGGAGCTTTGTCATGTTGGAAACGCATCAAGTGACTGAACATCACCCCAAACTCGGCGAGTTCGGCTATGCCGGCGACGATCATGTCGTGCCCTTCGAGGTAGGCCCGCTCGACGTGCGCGGCCGCACCGTGCAGCTCGGGCCGATGCTCGACGCCATCCTCAACCGTCATGACTATCCCGAGCCGGTCGCCCGCCTGCTGGCGGAAGCCTGTGTGCTGACGGTGCTGCTCGGCACTTCGCTCAAATTTGAAGGCAAGTTCATCCTGCAGACCCGCACCGACGGGCCTGTCGACATGCTGGTCGCGGATTTCTCCACGCCCTCGGCATTGCGCGCCTATGCGCGCTTCGATGCCGACCGGCTGGAGGCCCTGGTGGCCGCAGGCCAGACCTCGCAGCAGACGCTGCTGGGCAGCGGCGTTTTGGCGCTGACCATCGACCAGGGCGCGCACACGCAGCGCTATCAGGGCATCGTCCAACTCGACGGCGAGACGCTGGAAGACGCCGCGCGCACCTATTTCCGCCAGTCGGAGCAGATCCCGACCGATCTCCGGCTGTCGGTGGCCAAGCTACTGACGCCCGGCCCCGGCGGTGCGCGCGAGCAGTGGCGCGCCGGCGGTATCCTGGCGCAGTTCCTGCCGCAGTCACCCGAGCGCATGCGCGTGCCGGACATTTCGGGCGGCGACGGCGATCCGCGTGACGTGACGCAGGAGCCGGCCGACAATTCGTGGCGCGAGCTGGTGGCGCTGCTCGGCACCATCGAGCCGACCGAGCTGATCGACCCGACCATCGGCGCCGAGCGGCTGCTCTACAGGCTGTTCCACGAACATGGCGTGCGCGTCTTCGGCGGCGTGCCGGTCGCCGACCAATGTTCCTGCTCAAGGGACAAGATACGCGGCATCCTCGAGGGGTTTTCCGCGCAGGAGATCAAGGACAGCACCGAAGATGGCGGCATCCACGTCGCCTGCGAGTTCTGCTCGAAGCAGTACGACTTCGACCCGGCGGAGTTTGCAGCTCAGTAGCATCTCTTCCTTCTCCCCGTTCACGGGGAGAAGGTGCCCGAAGGGCGGATGAGGGGCAGCGCGAACTTTGGTGAATGGCCGCGCATAGCCTACGTCATGTGCGTGGAAGATAACCTCATGAGTCCGGCGGCGCCCCTCATTGCACTGCCGGGCATTTCTCCCCGTATAGAGATGGGGAGAAAACCCCTAATTCACCGTCCGCCGCGTCCCCGGCAGATCCAGCGAAAACGCGGGAATAGCGACGTCGAACGTCTCGCCCTTTTTGTTGCGCATGGTGTAGTGGCCGACCATGAAGCCGGAGGGCGTCGAGAGCGGGCAGCCTGACGTGTATTGATAGCTGTCGCCGGGATTGAGCTCAGGCTGGTCGCCGACCACGCCGGCGCCGCGCACTTCCTCGATCCGGCCGCTGCCGTCGGTGATGTGCCAGTAACGCGACATAAGCTGCACGAAATCGTCGGACTGGTTGTCGATCGTCACCTGGTAGCCCCAGACATAACGGTTCTCCGCCGGGTCCGAGCGGTCCTCCAGGTAGAACGGTCTGACCTGCACTTCGATGTTGCGCGTGACGGCGCGATACATGGGCTGCTCCGGTTGCGCGGCAAGGAACATTTGTCGCGCTATGCGGTTTGATACGCGCACAACGGCATGTCCTGCCAGCCTCAAAGCGGAGGTGCCGACAAACAATGTCATTTAAGTGACACATGACAGTGTTGGTGTGCGCAAACCTTGCCGGCGCCTCAAGGCCCATCTGTCGACTGACAAAGCAGCCGCGAGCGGCCTTTCCGGAGTGACCAGATCTCATGGAACCAGCTCTCACAGCCGCCTTCGCTTCCTCCGCTTTGCTTCTTTCCAATCTCGCCAGCATCCTGCTTGCTTCGTCGAAACTGCAAGCGCGTCGCCTTATCCCTCCGCCGTCCGACGAGCAGCCACCGGTCTCGATCGTCGTGCCGTCGCGCGGCGTGGAGCCGTTCACACAAGAGACGCTGCAGCGAGCCTTCTCGCTCGACTGGCCGCGCTACGAACTGATCTTCTGCGTCGCTCACGCCGACGATCCCGTCGTCAAACTGATAAACAGGGCGATCGTCCTGTTTCCCAACGTGCCGGCCCGGCTGCTGATCGGCGACGACCGCGTCAGCAGCAACCCGAAGCTCAACAACTGCGTCAAGGGCTGGGAAGCGGCGCGCAATCATTGGGTTATTCTGGCGGATTCCAACGTGCTGATGCCTAGGGATTATGTCCAGCACCTGATGGCGGCCTGGCGGACCAATACCGGGCTTATCTGCTCGACGCCGATCGGCTCGCGGCCGGAAGGCTTCTGGGCCGAGGTCGAATGCGCGTTCCTCAACACGCTGCAGGCGCGCTGGCAATATGCCGGCGAGGCGCTTGGCCTCGGCTTTGCCCAGGGCAAGAGCATGCTGTGGAACAAGCCGATGCTCGATACCAATGGCGGTATCCGCGCGCTGGCCGCCGAGATCGCCGAGGATGCTGCTGCAACCAAGCTGGTCAACGGACTGGGCCTGCGCGTCAATCTCGTTGCCTCGCCTTTCGAGCAACCACTGGGGCAGCGCCGACTTGCCGACATCTGGTCGCGTCAGGCGCGCTGGGCGCGGTTGCGCCGCGTCACTTTCCCGCTGTTTTTCGCACCCGAGATCCTGACCGGCGTCGCCGTGCCGTTGGCGTTGGCGCTGGTGGCGGCAGCAAGTGCCGGCATCAGCCTGCCGGCCACGGTGTTGGCCGTGCTGACGGCGGCCTACATTCCCGAATGCGCGCTGGCCGCGGCCAAGGGCTGGCATCTGTCGCTGCGCATGGTCCCGGCGATGATGGTCCGCGACATGATGCTTCCCGCCATCTGGGCGCGCGGCTGGCTGAGCGGCGCCGTCGATTGGCGCGGCAACACCATGATCATCGGCACCAAGGCAGCCGAGCTGGAAGAGGCTTCGTCGGGAGCGTGACGCCTCGCGGCCTACCCGGCTGCCTTCAGCGCCTGCGCAACGTCCTCCAGCAGATCGTCCGTATCCTCAAGACCGACCGAAAGCCTGAGCGTTCCCGGCCCGATGCCAAGCTCGGCGCGAGCTTCGTCGCTGAGGTTCTTGTGCGTGGTGGTCGCCGGATGGGTGATCAGGCTCTTGGCGTCGCCGAGATTGTTGGAGATCAGCACGATGTCGAGCGCGTTCTGCAAGGCGAAGGCCGCCTGCTTGCCGCCCTTCACGTCGAGGCAGATCAGCGTCGATCCGCCCGTCATCTGCTTCTTGACGATGTCGGCCTGCGGGTGGTCGGCGCGGCCGGGATAGATGACGCGGGCGATTTCCGGCCGTCCTGCCAGGAAATCCGCGATCTTGGCCGCGCTTTCAGTCTGCTGGCGCACCCGAACCGGCAGCGTCTCCAGGCCCTTGAGCAACGTCCAGGCGTTGAACGGCGACAGGCTCGGGCCGGTGTGGCGGAAATAGTCGTGCAAATTCTCGTCGATCCATTTCTTGTCCGACAGGATGATGCCGCCGAGACAGCGTCCCTGGCCGTCAATGTGCTTGGTCGCGGAGTAGACGACGATATGGGCGCCGAGCTGCAAGGGCTTCTGCTGCAAGGGCGTGGCAAAGACATTGTCGACGATCAGCCTGGCGCCGATCGAGGTGGCGAGCGCCGCCACCGCTGCGATGTCGACCACTTCCAGCGTCGGATTGGTCGGGCTTTCCAGGAAGAACAGTTTCGTGTTCGGCCGCACCGCCTTTTCCCAGTTGGCGATGTCGGTGCCGTCGACCAGCGTTGCCTCGATGCCGTATTTCGGCGCCAGCGTCTCCACCACCCAGCGGCAGGAGCCGAACAGCGCGCGCGCCGCAACGATATGGTCGCCGGCCTTGGCGCTGCACAGGAGCGCTGCCGTCACCGCCGCCATGCCGGACGCCGTGGCGCGCGCATCTTCGGCACCCTCCAGCGCGCACATGCGCTTTTCGAACATGTCGACGGTAGGGTTGGCATAGCGCGAATAGATGAAGCCCGGCTCCTCGCCCTTGAAACGGGCCTCGGCAGCCTGCGCCGTCTCGTAGACATAGCCTTGGGTGAGGTACATCGCTTCGGACGTCTCGCCGAACTGGGAACGCAGCGTTCCCCCGTGCACGAGTGCGGTCTGAGGTTTCCAGTTACGCTTCTTGGTGCTCATCGCTTTTGTTCCAGACACAAAAAAACCGGCCGCGAAAGTCGCAACCGGTCCATATGGCCTTGCGGCCCGACGGTCCTTTAGCGACTTGTTTAACGTGGCTGCAAGCCGACCGGCCAAATCACCACGGGATAACGACCCTTTAGACCTCACCTGCGCTTGCGTCAATTGCCGGCTTCATTAAGAGGTTTGTACCAGGCAGGTTCCGCAATAATATCCAGCGGTTTTGCGGCAAGAACCTGCCACAAAGAGACCGACCTTGGAGCGGAGCCAGCCTTTTGCGGCAGACAGGCATTCTTCCCGATCAGGACATTTCCGCGCTGTTTCAGTCCGGCGCGCTGGAGTCGCCGCACGCGCTCGATGTCGACCAGGTGCAGCCGGCGAGCCTCGATCTGAGGCTCGGCGACAAGGCTTTTCGCGTGCGCGCCTCCTTCCTGCCGGGTCCCGATCATCTGGTGGCCGACAAGCTTCACCGGCTGAAATTGCATGAGTTCAGTCTCGCCGAGGGCGCGGTGCTGGAAACCGGCTGCGTCTACATCGTGCCGCTGCTCGAAAGCCTGGCGCTGCCCGCAAACGTGTCCGCCTCGGCCAACCCGAAGAGCTCGACAGGCCGGCTCGACATCTTCACCCGGGTGATGACCGATCGCGGCCATGAGTTCGACAAGATCGCCGCCGGCTATCACGGGCCGCTTTATCTTGAAGTCAGTCCGCGCACCTTCCCGATCGTCGTGCGCGCCGGATCGCGACTGTCGCAGATCCGCTTTCGCACCGGCAACGCGCTGTTGTCGGAGGCAGAGCTGAACGAATTGCACCGCGCCGAGATGCTGGTGGCGACCGAGCCGCCCAACATTTCCGGCGGCGGCATTGCGCTGTCGATCGATCTTGACGGCGACCAGAACGGCTTGGTCGGCTATCGCGGCAAGCATCACACCGGCTTGGTCGATGTCGACAAGCGCGCCGCCCAGGATGCCGTCGATTTCTGGGAGCCGCTCTATAAGAGCGGCGCCGGCGAACTGGTGCTCGACCCGGACGAGTTCTACATCCTGGTCAGCCGCGAAGCCGTGCACGTGCCGCCGCTCTACGCCGCCGAGATGACGCCCTTCGATCCGCTGGTTGGCGAATTCCGTGTTCACTATGCCGGCTTCTTCGATCCGGGCTTCGGCCATTCGGCCTCAGGCGGCACCGGCAGCCGGGCGGTGCTCGAAGTGCGCAGCCACGAAGTGCCGTTCATCCTCGACCACGGCCAGATCGTCGGCCGGCTGGTCTACGAACACATGCTGAAGCGGCCGCAGGCGCTTTACGGCACCGATCTCGGCTCGAATTACCAGGCGCAAGGCCTCAAGCTCTCCAAGCATTTCCGCCCCGCCGGCTGAACCTTCGATCACCGTCAGGCAAAATACTTGCCTGCGCTGCCTCACCATGCTTGGCTGCCTTTCGGTGGCCGACAAGAGAACGGCGCGCAAGGGGAACCAAAATGCAGATTTCAAGATGGATCATATCGGCAGCGGGCGCTGCCATGCTGGTGATATCGGCCGGCTCGCTGGCTGAGGCGCAGGAGAAATTGAAGATCGGCACCGAGGGCGCTTATCCGCCCTTCAACACCATCACCGCGGACGGCAAGATCGAGGGCTTCGACATCGACATTGCCAATGCGCTGTGTGCGCAGATGAAGGTCGAGTGCGAGATCGTCACCCAGGACTGGGACGGCATCATCCCGGCGCTGCAGGCGAAAAAGTTCGACGCCATCATCGCCTCGATGAGCATCACCGAGGAGCGCAAGAAACAGGTCGCCTTCACCAACAAATACTACACGACGCCGCTGGCGCTGGTGGCGCCCAAGGACAGCGACCTCACTTCCACCGAACCGGCAGCCCTTGCCGGCAAGACGGTGGGCGCGCAGGCCTCGACCACCCAGGCCGACTATGCGCAGGACGCCTATGGCAAGGCCGGCGCCGAGGCGAAACTCTACCCCACCCAGGAAGAGGCGATCACCGACTTGCAGAACGGCCGTCTCGACGCCGTCATCTCCGACAAATTCGTGCTGATGGACTGGCTGAAGAAGGCGAGCGACGGCTGCTGCAAGCTTGTCGGTGACGTCAAGGGCACCGAGACGCAAGCCGGCATCGCTGTCCGCCTGGAGGACACGGCACTTCGCGACAAGCTCAACGCGGCGATAGACGCCATCGTCGCCGACGGCACTTACAAAAAGATCCAGGCCAAGTATTTCGATTTCGATATCTATTGAGTCCCGTCCGCCGGCGTCAGCCGCGAAAGAGATACGATTTCGCGGCGCCAAGGCAGGCATGAAAATGGCCGATAAACAGCAGTTCGCGTGCGGCCAAACGTTTCCTGCCCCAAAAGCCTTCGGTCAGTTTGACCTCGTCGAGCGAAGCGTTTGAGCCGCGCTTCAACGGGAACAACTGCTTGTCGAGGCAACCGAGGACATGGGCCTTGGCGGAGTCGATGCCGCAGACCTTGCCATTGTTGTTCAGCCTGTCGCTGCGAAGCGCTGATGTCATGTGATCCGTGTTGCGCATCAGAAAGCTCACCTGGGCTTTCGAATAGCCGGTTGCTAGAAGACGGCTCGTCATCGCCAAACGGGCTTCACGATAGGACTTCGGGCTGCACTGGCCGGCGCTAAAGGCCACCGACGGTTGGGTCAGGAACAGGGCCACGCCCGTGAACACAATGACAAGCCGCATTCCGTTCATTTCCGGCTCCCAAATTGTGATGCTGCCTCAAAGCGCCTTCACCGCCACCTTAACCGGCTGCTCAATCTCCAGCGGGTTGCGCAGCGGCAGGCCGAAATCCGCGGCCTCGATCTCGAAAACGTCGCCGGCCTGAGTCTTGATGCCGTCGGCAAAGGACAGCGTCGCCGTGCCGAACATGTGCACATGCACGTCGCCCGGCTGGCGGAAGGCCGAATATTTGAAGTGATGATGTTCGAGATTGGCGATTGTGTGCGACATGTTCGCTTCGCCCGACAGGAACGGCTTTTCCCACAGCAAATTGCTGTCGCGATAGATTCGCGATGAGCCCCTGACGTCGGCCGGCAGGTCGCCGATCAGGATTTCCGGCCCGAACGAGGCGTTGCGCAGTTTGGAATGTGCCAGGAACAGATAGTTCACCCGCTCGGTAACATGATCGGAAAACTCGTTCGACAGCGTGAAGCCGACGCGGAACGGCGCGCCGTCGTCGCCGATGACATAGATGCCGGCGATTTCCGGCTCCTCGCCGGCGTCCTGCGCAAAGGCCGGCGACATCAGTGCGGCGCCCGGCGCCACCGCCATGGTGCCGTTGCCCTTGTAGAACCATTCCGGCTGCACGCCGGTCTGGCCCTTGGCCGGCTTGCCGCCTTCGAGCCCCATGCGGAACATCTTCATGGAATCGGTAAGCTGCTCCTCGCCGCCATCGCTGAGCTTCTTGTGCATGGAATCGCGCGTCGCCGCCGAGCCGAGATGGGTCAGGCCGGTGCCGGTCAGATGCAGATGCGCAGGATCGGGATGGTTGATCGGCGACACCAGCCGGCCCTTCTTGTAGACGGCGTCGAGGTCTATCGCTTCACCGAACCCCTTGCGCTCGATCAGCGCGGCGAGGCCCGTTCCGGTGCGCGCGGCTTCCATGGCCAGCGAATAGACGCTGCGGGCGCCGTTGATGATCCTGGTCTTGCCGCCGCCATTGCGGGCGACGACGCGGATGGTCTCGGCGTCGTCGAGGATCTGGGAGATTAGCATGATGAAATCCTCTCTCATGTGCCTTGGCCGGGTTGCCCCTTGGCAAACCTTGACCTGCGCGGCTCGGACCTCGCCGCGCCACGGGTTGAACTCTTCGTCCGGATTGCGCTCGCGAGCTCCATCCCTCGGGGGACTTCTTATGCCGACAACTTGCCGGCTGCGCCGCGACCGTATGC
This sequence comes from Mesorhizobium sp. M0802, assembly GCF_040320115.1. Lineage (NCBI taxonomy): Bacteria > Pseudomonadati > Pseudomonadota > Alphaproteobacteria > Hyphomicrobiales > Phyllobacteriaceae > Mesorhizobium > Mesorhizobium sp. M0802. Next base: position 175,231 of record NZ_JAMYOY010000002.1, on the reverse strand, counting down.
CTCCTGCTTGCCTCGCTGAAGCTTGTCAGGCCTTGTTCTTGTTGTAGACGTCGAAGATCACGGCGCCGAGCAGCACCAGGCCTTTGACCACCTGCTGCCAGTCGACATTGACGCCCATGATCGACATGCCGTTGTTCATCACGCCCATGATGAAGCCGCCGACGACCGCCCCGATAACCTGGCCGACGCCGCCCATCGCCGAGGCGCCGCCGATGAACACTGCGGCGATGACATCGAGCTCCGAGCCGAGACCCGCCGCCGGCACCGCCTGGCCGAGACGAGCCGCGATGATCAGGCCGCCAAGCGCCGACAGCACGCCCATATTGATGAACACCATCAGCGTCAGCCGCTCGGTGTTGATGCCCGACAGCTGCGCCGCCTTGGGATTGCCGCCCATGGCGTAGATGCGCCTCCCGATGGTCATGCGCTTGGTGACGAAGACGAACAGCGTGATCAGCACGCCCATGACCAGCAGCACCACGGGCAGGCCGCGGTAGCTGGCAAACTCATAGACCAGGAACAGCGCCAGCGCGCTGGCGACCAGCGTCTTGACGACGAACAGGGTGAAGGGCTCGGCCTCATAACCATGGCGTTCTCGTTTGCGCCGGGTGCGGACCCCGAAATAGGCATAGGCGAGCACGGCGATCAGCCCCAGCACGACCGTCGTCATGTGCAGGGTCACGCCGCTGCCCATGATGGTCTTGCCGGCTGCGTTCACGACCGGCGGGACGAGCGTCAGTGGGCCGATCACATCCGGGATGAAGCCGGAGCTGAGCATCTTGAAGTCGTCGGGAAGCGGACCCACCGACGAGCCGCCGCCAAGCAACGCCTGGCAAATGCCGCGGAAGATCAGCATGCCGGCCAGCGTGACAATGAAGCTCGGTATCCGGTGATAGGCGATCCAATACCCTTGCGCGGCGCCGATCAGGCCACCCGCGACCAGGCAGACGATCGAAACCACCAGCGGATTGCTCAGCGGTCCGAGCTGCCAGATAACCATCATGTTTGCCGCCAGCGCGCCGATGAAACCGGCGACCGATCCGACGCTGAGGTCGATATAGCCCGATACGATCACCAGCAGCATGCCGAGCGCCATCACGATGATGAAGGAGTTCTGCTGCACCAGATTGCTGAGATTGACCGGCTTGAACAACGTCCCCGACGTGGTGAACTGGAAGAACAGCATGATGACGATCAGGGCTATGATCAGTCCGTATTCGCGTAAATTCGTCGCCAGCGCCGAGACGGCGATGCGCGGGCGCTGTTCGTCGGCGACGTTGCCCTGCGGGGCGGGGGCGCTTTCGGTGCTCATGCTGCTTTTCCTTCTCCCCGGACGATGGCGCGCATTATCTTTTCCTGGCTTGCTTCCGCCGCCGGCATTTCGCCCACCATGCGCCCTTCGTTCATGACGTAGATGCGGTCGGTAATCCCCAGCAATTCCGGCATTTCCGACGAGATGACCACGATCGCCTTACCCTCCGAGGCAAGGCGCGCGATGATCGTGTAGATTTCATATTTGGCGCCGACATCGATGCCGCGTGTCGGCTCGTCGAGGATCAGCACGTCAGGGTCGGCAAACAACCATTTCGACAGCACCACCTTCTGCTGGTTGCCGCCGGAAAGATTGCCGGTCATCTGATAGACGCTTGACGCACGGATATTGGTCTTCTTGCGATAGTCGTTGGCGACCGCAAGCTCGCGCATGTCGTCGATCACGCTGTGGCGCGACACGCCGTCGAGATTGGCCAGCGTAATGTTATGCTTGATATGGTCGATAAGGTTGAGGCCGTAGGTTTTGCGGTCCTCGGTGACATAGGCGATGCCGTGTTGGACCGCCTTGCTTACCGAGGAGACATCGACCGGCTTGCCCTTGAGCAGCACTTCGCCGGTGATGCGGCGGCCATAGGAGCGGCCGAACAGGCTCATGGCGAATTCGGTGCGGCCGGCGCCCATCAGCCCGGCGATGCCGACCACCTCGCCCTTGCGCACATTGATGTCGATGCCCTTGATCACCTGTCGCTCGGCATGGAGCGGGTGATAGACCGACCAGTTCTTCACCTCGAACACGACTTCGCCGATCTTGGGCTCGCGCGGCGGATAGCGGTCGTCTAGCGAACGGCCGACCATCGAGGTGATGATGCGGTCTTCGGAGATATCCTTCTTGGCCAGCGTCTCGATGGTGCGCCCGTCACGGATGACGGTTACCTTGTCGGCGACCCGGTTGATCTCGTTGAGCTTGTGCGAGATCAGGATCGAGGTCATGCCTTGCCGCTTGAATTCGAGCAGAAGATCGAGCAGCGCCTGGCTGTCTTTCTCGCTGAGCGACGCGGTCGGCTCGTCGAGGATCAAAAGCTTGACGTCCTTGCTCAGCGCCTTGGCGATCTCGACCAGCTGCTGCTTGCCGACGCCGATATTGGTGATCAGTGTCTTGGGGTCCTCCTTGAGGCCCACCTTCTTCAACAGGGCAGCGGTGCGCGCCTCGTTGGCATCCCAGTCGATGACGCCGTATCGGGCGTTTTCGTTGCCGAGGAAGATATTTTCGGTGATCGACAGCATCGGCACCAGCGCTAGCTCCTGGTGGATGATGACGATGCCCTTGTGTTCGCTGTCATGGATACCTTTGAACTGGCATTCCTGACCCTGAAAAATGATCTGGCCGTCATATGTGCCGGCGGGATAGACGCCCGACAGGACCTTCATCAGCGTCGACTTGCCGGCGCCGTTCTCGCCAACCACGGCGTGGATCTCGCCTTCTTCGACGCTGAGGTTGACGTTCGACAGCGCCTTCACGCCGGGGAACGTCTTGGTGATGTCGCGCATCTCCAAAATCGTCGTCATCAGGGCAAGCTCCTCCTGTTGCATGTCGCTCCAAAGTGCTTGCGGTTTGAGACAACGACATGCACGCAAACTAAGTCCGGTAGAAACAATACCGGGGTCGCTTGTGAACGGACAGGGGTCCTGCGTCGCGCAGGACCCCTGTCTTTATAAACGGATTACTTCAGTTCGTCGGCCTTGATGTAGCCGGAGTCGACGACCAGTGCCTGGTAGTTCGACTTGTCGACCTCATGCGGCGTCAAAAGGATCGAGGGGACGACCTTGACGTCGTTATTGTAGGTCTTTTCATCGAGGCCGTCCGGCTTGCCGCCCGAGAGCACCTTGTCGACGAGTTCGACGGTGGCCTTGGCCAGTTCGCGGGTGTCCTTGAACACGGTCGAGTATTGCTCGCCCGTGATGATCAGCTTGACCGAAGCGGTCTCGGCGTCCTGGCCGGTCACGATCGGCCACGGCTGGGCGTCGGTGCCGTAACCGACGGCGCGCAGCGAAGCGGTGATGCCGCGCGACAGGCCGTCATAGGGCGAAAGAACGCCATCGACGCGGCTGCCGTCCGAGTAGTTGGCCGACAGCAGGTTGTCCATGCGCGCCTGGGCGGTGGCGGCGAGCCAGCGCAGCGTGCCGACCTTGTCCATGCCGGTCTGGCCGGACTTGATCTTGATCGAGCCGTCATCGATCAGCGGCTGCAGCACCGAGATTGCGCCGTTGTAGAAGAAGAAGGCGTTGTTGTCGTCCGGCGAGCCGCCGAACAGTTCGACGTTCCACGGCTTGGTGTTCGGGAAGCGCTCCTTGAGGCCCTTGACCAGCGAGTTCGCCTGGATCACGCCGACGCCGAAATTGTCGAAGGTGGTGTAGTAATCGACATTGGCGGTCTTCTTGATCAGGCGGTCATAGGCGACGACGACGACGCCGGCGTCAGCGGCCTTCTGCAGCGCGTCCGACAGGGTCGTGCCGTCGATCGAAGCGATGATCAGCGCCTTCGGGCCCTTGGTGATTTCGTTTTCCAGCTGGCTGAGCTGGTTGGGGATGTCGTCCTGCGCGTACTGCAGGTCGACCGTGTAGCCGAGAGCTTCGAGCTGGGACTTGACGGCATCGCCGTCATTGATCCAGCGCTGCGAGGTCTTGGTCGGCATCAGCACGCCGACAAGACCCTTGTCGGCTGCGTGCGCCGAGTAGGTCATGGCAGCGATGCCAAGGGCCGCGACGGCGGCCAGTGTCTTGATGATTTTCACGTAAAACTCTCCCTGGTTGATGGACGCGACACCTCGGGGCTTCGCGGGCCGCGCAGTCGGGCGGATGCACCAAAGCGCCGCCGCCGTCATAATCGATCTCCGGTATCCTCCCAATCGGCCCTCAGTCTTGATTTAAATCGATACGATTTTGCTCGTCATCGACCGTCAAGTCTTGAGGACGCGCGAAAGTGTGACCCTTTGCCATAACTGTCAAATGCGATCTTCGGTGGTTGCTATACCAAAACCGGTATATGACTAAACCGGGCTGGAACAGTGGCGGAAGCGGGAAAAGGCATGGCGGCTTTACGAGGTCCTCAGGGAATTTCAAGCGGTTACGATGAATTGCCGGGCGATGGCGAGACACTTCTGCGCAGTGGCTTGAGCCTGCGTCACATGCGCATGATCGCAGCGCTGGACGATCACGGTCGGGTGAGCGCGGCCGCCCAGGTGATGAACATCTCGCAGCCGGCGGCCTCGCGCATGATTTCCGAGATGGAAGCGGTGCTTGAGGTCAAGCTGTGCGAAAGGCTGCCGCGCGGCATCACGCTCACCCCTTACGGCAAGGCGCTGGCGCGGCGCGCGCGCTCGATCCTGCTCGAAATGCGCGAGGCCGACCGCGAAATATCGGAGCTCAAGGCCGGCAAGGGCGGCTCGGTGTTCCTTGGCGCGGTGACGGCGCCGGCGATCGAACTGGCGGTCCCGGCGATCCGCGAGATACGCCGCCTTTATCCGCGCATCGAGATTACCATGCAGGTCGAGACGTCGAATGTGCTGGCGCGCGAACTGATCGCCACGCGCCATGATTTCATCATCGCCCGTGTCCCCGAAGACCTCAATCCGCGCCTGTTCGAATCGCGCGTCATCGGCGTCGAGAAGGCCTGCCTGATCGTGCGCCGAGGCCACCCGCTGAGCAACGGCCATCCTCTAAACAATGGGAAGGCGGTGAGGCTGGAGGACACCGCCGCCTTTGACTGGGTGTTCCAGTCGGGCGGGTCGCCGCTGCGCCAGGCGATGGAGAGCAATTTCCTGAACCGCAACATCGCCCTGCCGGACCGCATCCTCAACACCTCGTCGCTGCTGCTCACACTGGTCATGGTGGCGCAGTCCGACGCCATCGCCCCGGTGTCGATCCAGGTGGCAAAATTCATCCAGAACCCCGACGGTCTCGCCGGCGCCATCGATGTCGTCCAGACCGAGTTCGACATCGAGGTCCGCCCCTACAGCCTGATCACGGTGAAGAACCGCGTGCTGTCGCCGGCAGCCAAGATGCTGCACGATTTTATCTTGCGGGAAGTGGGATAGGAACTGGAGCGGGTAGAGGGAATCGAACCCTCGCGTTCAGCTTGGGAAGCTGACAAGCTACCATTACATCATACCCGCGTCGGCCTCTCGATATCATGATGGGCGTGCTTCGGGCAATCGCCCTTGGACAGCTGTTCGGAAACGGCTGTTGGAAACCCGACCGATTGCGCCGTCCGCCCGCCTTGATGCGGGCGCAGCAAGTGCGTATTCGTGGGTTTGTACCCCGAATCCGGGCACACCAATCTGGAGGCAGGCCCCTTGTCCACAGTGACGCGCTTTCTCGGTGACTCGCCCGTCAGGGTGATCGTCAAGCTGCTGGTCGTTTCGTTCCTGGTCGGCCTGGTCATGAATGCGTTCGGCTGGACGCCGATGGACGTCTTCTACCGCATCCAGGGTTTCTTCATCGATCTTTGGAACCTCGGCTTCAACGCGGTCTATCGCTTCTTGGGCTATATCCTGCTCGGCGCCGCGATCGTCGTGCCGGTGTTCATCCTGCTCAGGGTCGCGAACTACCGCAAGTGAAGCGGAGCATGATCCCGAAAAGTGGCAACCGGTTTTCGGAAAAGATCATGCTCAAACCAAAGGCCACTTAGGCAAAGTCCGACGCCACCTCGAACAGGATGGCGTGGCGCGCGGCGAGCGCTGCGACATCGGTCGAATAGCCGCCGCCGATGACACCGCAGACCGGGATGCCCAGCGCGCGGAAATGACCGATCACCATGGCGTCGCGGGCACGTACGCCGTCATCGCTGAGCGACAGCCGGCCGAGCCGGTCCTCGGCATGCACGTCGACACCGGCATTGTAGAAGACGATGTCCCAGTGCGCCTTGGCCGAGAGCTCCGGCAGGAGGACACCCAGCCGTTCGAGATAGGCGCCATCGCCGGTGCCGTCCGGCAGGGCAACGTCGAGATCGGAGGCAATCTTGCGCACCGGATAATTGCGCTCGCCATGCATGGAAAAGGTGAACGCGCGTGGCTCTCCTTTCAGGATGTCCGCGGTGCCGTCGCCCTGATGCACATCGAGATCGACGATCAGGATGTTTTTCACCGCGTCTTCGGCTAGCAGCACCAGCGAAGCGACGGCAACATCGTTGAAGGTGCAGAAGCCCGCGCCTTGCGCGCGCCGCGCATGGTGGCTGCCGCCGGCGCTGTTGCAGGCAATGCCATTGATAAGCGCCAGTCGCGCCGCCAGCACCGTGCCGCCGGCGGCGAGTTGCGCCCTGAGCGAAACGCGCGGTCCCACGGGAAAGCCGATCTCGCGCTCGATCTTTTCAGGCACTGAACACGTGATGACCTGGTCGACATAATCAGCCGCATGGGCGAGCTTCAGCCAGGAGGCCGGCGCCGGCTCGGGCATCGACAGCGCCCCGGCATGGATCAGACCCCTGATATGCAAGGCCTGCATCAGCAGCGGATATTTGCTCATCGGAAAGCGATGATTGACGGCGAAGCCGGCATCGTAGTCGGGATGATGGACGATCTGCAGGGGCATGGCTAAAGCAATTCCAGGAAAAGTGTGCAGCGGTTTTCCCGGGAGAAGCGCGTAGCGCCTCCCTTTGGGAATTGCTTAAAACCAGTACTGGGATCCGGCGGGCTCGCGCCAGAAGAACATTTCGGTTGGCCGTCACGGCAAGAGTGATTGCGCGGTGGCGGGAAAATGGGGCACATCGGCTGTTCGATCAAGCCGCAACCAGCAAGGCAGCAATCCCCTGGACACGGGTGCAACCCCAGCCGACGCGAGACCCTTCGCCGTCACCAACCGTTCGGTGCTCGCCATCGCCGTGCCGATGACGCTCGCCTATCTGAAGACGCCGCTGCTCGGCATCGTCGACACGGCGGTGGTCGGGCAGTTCGGCGATGCCGCCCTGCTCGGCGGCCTGGCGGCCGGGGCCCTGGTCTTCGACGTCGTCTTCAGCACCTTCAATTTCCTGCGCTCCGGCACCACCGGCCTCGTCGCCCAGGCGTTTGGGCGCGGCGACGAAACCGAGGAGCAGGCGGTGTTCTGGCGCGCCGTGCTGATCGCGGTCGCCGCCGGCATCGTGCTTGTCGTCCTTGCGCCGCTGATCGCCATCGCCGGCCAGAAATTCATCGGCGGCGAAGCGCGCGTCGGCGAGGCGATGGGGGTCTATATCCACATCAGAATGCTCGCCGCCCCCTTCACGCTGATCAACTACGCCATCCTCGGCTATGTCCTTGGACGCGGCGAGGGCGGGCTTGGGCTGATGCTGCAGGCGGTGCTCAACGGCATCAACATCGTGCTTTGCATCCTGCTCGGCCTGAAGCTTGGCTGGGGCGTCGCCGGCGTGGCCTGGGCGACCGTCACCGGCGAATGTCTGGCCATGCTGTTGGGTCTCGCCATCGTTGTCTGGCGGTTCCGGGCCGCACCCCGCCTGCCGCGGCATCGCCTGCTCGACATGCCCGCTTTCCTGCGCATGCTGTCGCTCAACCGCGATATCATGATCCGCTCGTTCTCGCTGCTCGCCGCCTTCGCGCTGTTCACCCGCCAAGGCGCGCAGTTCGGCACGCTGACGCTGGCCGCCAATGCCGTGCTGATGAACTTCTTCCTCGTCGCCGGCTATTTTCTCGACGGTTTCGCCACCGCGGCCGAACAGTTGGCGGGACGCGCGATCGGCGCACGTGCCGAGACGGCGTTCCGCCGGGCGGTACGTCTGACCTTATTCTGGGGGTTCGGCCTCGCCGGAACCGCCACGCTGATCTTCTGGCTCGGCGGCGCCGGCCTGATTTCGTTGATCACCACGTCGCAGGATGTTCGCGCTATAGCCGACATTTATCTGCCGTGGGCGGCCCTGACGCCGCTCAGCGGCGTGCTGGCCTTCCAGATGGACGGCGTCTTCATCGGCGCCACCTGGTCGCACGACATGCGCAACATGATGCTGGTGTCATTCCTGGCCTTCAGCGCCGCATTGTTCAGCTTGGCGCCGTCTCTCGGCAATCACGGCCTGTGGGCGGCGCTGCACGTCTTCCTGCTGGTGCGCGGCTTCAGCCTGCTGGCCATCCTGCGGCTCCGGTTGCGCACGGCGTTTTAGAGCGGCCTGGCAGCCCACTGATCGAGCCGGCTGTCGCGCAGTTCGCGCAATGATTTCAGCCGCTCCTTGTCGGCAAATCGCACCATCCCGGCAAGGATGCGCCCCGGCAGCGCCGGTCCGGCATAGACCATGCCGGTATAGAGCTGCACGAGGTCGGCGCCGGCGCGGATTTTCTCCAGCGCGGTCTCGGCGGAATCGACGCCGCCGACGCCGATGACGGCGCGCTCCGGCCCGAGCAGCCGACGCATCTTGGCCAGCACGATGGTCGAACGCTCGAACAGCGGTTTTCCCGAGAGACCGCCGGTCTCGCCGGCGCCGCTTGGGCTACGCAATCCGGATCGCGAGAGCGTCGTGTTGGAGACGATGACGCCGTCGATCTGCTTTTCGGTCACTTCGGCGGCGATGTCTTCAAGCTCGGCCTCGATCAGATCGGGTGCGACCTTGAGAAAGATTGGTGGCTGGGCCGATGCCGAGCCACGGGCCGATATGACGCGAGCCAGAACTTCGCCGAGCTGTTCGCGCGCCTGCATGTTGCGCAGGCCGGGCGTGTTGGGCGACGAGATGTTGACGGTGAGATAACTGGCGTATTTCGCAAAGCGGGAGACGCCGAGCTCATAGTCATGGACACGATCGGCGCTGTCCTTGTTGGCGCCGATGTTGACGCCGACGATGCCGACGCGTCCCTTGCGCGCGGCAAGGCGCATCTCGGCCGCTTCGTGGCCCTCATTGTTAAAACCCAGCCGGTTGATCACCGCATCATCCTCAGCCAGCCGGAAAATGCGCGGCTTCGGATTGCCGGCCTGCGGCAGCGGCGTCACGGTGCCGACTTCGGCAAAGCCGAAGCCGAGGCCAAGCAGCGCGTCAGGCACCTCGGCATTCTTGTCATAGCCTGCGGCCATGCCGAGCGGATTGGGGAAGGCGATGCCACAGAGGCTGAGCTTCAACCTGTCGTCGCGCACCGTCCGCGCGCCGACCGGCAGACCGCATCGCAGCGCCGCGATCGACATGCCATGCGCCGTTTCCGGATCGAAGGTGAACAGCAGTTTCTGGCCGATGCGATCGAACACGCTCATTCGGCCTCCAGCGCCGGAAACTGGTGTGCGCCATCAGCGCCGAGCGGCAATGGTTTCACCCACAGCACGGCGTTCATGTCGAGCACGCCATAGAGATGCGGAAACAGCGCGCCGCCGCGCGAGACCTCGTATTTCAGCGCGTCACCGAGCAGCGCCCCGTCGATGGCGATCAGCAGCAAATCCGTCTGGCCGGCGAAATGCTTCGCCGCCGTCTCCCTGGCCTGATCAGCAGTGGAGAAATGGATGAAGCCGTCGGCGACGTCGATCGGAGCGCCGGTGAAGCGGCCGTTTTTCTCGGCCTCGCGCCAAAGGGCTTCGGGCGCGATCTTGTAGATGATCTGAGACATTGTTGCGCTATAAAGCAATTCCAGGAAAAGTGTGAAGCGGTTTTCCACCCGGAATTGCGTTAAAACAAGGAGATAGGGCGGAGCGCCGTGGAACGGCGACCCGCTCTGGTCCGGATGGCTCATGCGGGGAAGGGCAACTCGTCCGCATTTACGGCGCAAAGCTGTGATAGGTTGCGCACACTGGCTCGTGGAGGATGGAACATGCGTCTGCAGCACATACTGATCCCCGCCGCACTGGTCTCGCTGGTCGCGGCATCGGCCTGGTCCGAAGAGACCGACCACTACCGGCTGGAAAAATCGGCCAACGGCTATGTCCGCATGGACACCCGGACCGGCGCCATGTCGATCTGCGAAGAGCGCTCCGGCCAGCTCGTCTGCAAGATGGCGGCCGACGAACGCGCCGCCTTCCAGAACGAGGTCGAGCGTTTGCAGGCCTCGATGAAGGCCATGGACGAACGCGTCGCCAGGTTGGAGAATTCGCTGTCGGCCCGTCTCGAGTCGAAATTGCCGAGCGAAGAGGATTTCGACAAGACGATGAGCTATATGGAGCGCATGCTGCGCGGCTTCATGGGCATCGTCAAGGAGATGGACAACGACAATGGCGACGGCGCCAAGCTCAACTTGCAAAAGATTGAGCTGCCCGGCGCAAAGTGCCGTCCGGCCATTGCCGCTTGAAAACAAAGCGCTTCGCCGCATAATCGTCCGATCCCGTAAAAGCCGTCAATCGATAACGAAGTTTGGGCAACAACGGGATTTGGGGAGGAACATTTGCCGTCGGGCTACACCTTCGTCATTGCCGACGACCATCCGCTGTTCCGCGGCGCCTTGAAAGAGGCGCTTGCCGGCGTCGGCGATGTCGCCGCCATTCACGAGGCCGGCGATTTCGAAAGCGCCAAGGCGCTGGTCGTGGCCCATGAGGATGTCGACCTCGTGCTGCTCGATCTGTCGATGCCGGGCGCCAGCGGCCTGTCCGGCTTGATCGCGCTGCGCGGCATCCACCCGGCGGTGCCCCTTGTGGTGGTGTCGGCGCATGACCACCCGGTGACCATCCGGCGTGCGCTCGATCTCGGCGCATCCGGCTTCATCTCCAAATCGGCCAGCATGGAGGAAATCCGCAGCGCTGTGCAATCGGTGCTGGCAGGCGATATCGCAGCCCCCGTCGGCATCGACCTCGGCGTCGAGCGCGACCCCGAAATATCCGACCTGATCAAGCGGCTGCAGGCGCTGACGCCGCAGCAGACGCGTGTCCTCGGCATGCTGGCCGAAGGCCTGCTCAACAAGCAGATCGCGTACGAACTCAGCGTCTCCGAAGCGACGGTCAAGGCGCATGTCTCGGCCATCCTGCAAAAGCTCGGCGTCGACAGCCGCACCCAGGCGGTGATCCAGCTGTCCAAGATCGGCAGCGATCCGTTGCAGCCAGCAGGCTAAAGCGCATCGCGCTGAACGGATTCATGCGACCCGCTTTAGCTCTTGTTCGATGCATGTCGTGGTCCCAGAACCGGGGCACACTTCTGGGCGACATGCATTGAACCCTACTCGGCCGCCGATGCCAGCGGCCTGACCCTTGCCATCATGGAACGCAGCACGGCCGGTTTCAGCGGCTTGTTGATCACCGGCACGTCCATGGCGGCGGCAGCGGCACGGACCTCGGTGGAGCGGTCGGCGGTGACCAGCACGGCCGGCAGGTCCGAACCATGGATGTCACGCAGGCGGGCGATGATGTCGAGGCCGCTTCTGCCATCGAGATGATAGTCGGCAAGCACGATGTCGGGACGATCGGCCCTGCCAAAATCCTCCGAACCCGAAAACGTGCCGATGCTGCAGCCCCAGCCCTCGAGCAGAAGCCGCATGCCGTCGAGGATGCGGGCGTCGTTGTCGATGCACATGACGCGCAGGCCGGCCAGCGAATTCGCGGTGCGGGCAGGCGCCTTCGGCTCGACCTCGCGCCGCGGCGCCTCAACCGCCGCAACCGGCAGGATAACGGAAAAGCGCGTACCCTTGCCCGGGTTGGAAAAGATCTGGATCTCGAGCCGCAGCACCCGCGCGATGCGGTCGACGATGGACAGGCCAAGGCCGAGACCTTCGGCCTCGCGCACGCCTTCGTCCAGCCGGGTGAACTCGTTGAAGACCGTGTTCAGCTTGTCGCCGGCAATGCCGATGCCAGTGTCGATCACCTGGATTTCGGCGAGTTCGCCGCGCCGTCGCACGCCGACCAGGATGCGGCCATGGGGGGTGTATTTGATGGCATTGGAGACCAGATTCTGGATCAGCCGGCGCAGCAGGTTGCGGTCCGTCAACACGCTGAGCGACGAGGCTATGATCGTCAGATCGAGTTTCTTTTCGGCGGCGAGCGGCTGAAAATCATTGCCGATCTGGCGCAGCAGCCCGTCCAGGCGGAAGGCGCTGTCATCGGGTTTCATCGCGCCGGCGTCGAGGCGGGAAATGTCGAGCACGGCGCCCAGGATCGTCTCGACCGATTCCAGCGAGGATTCGATGTTGACAGCAGCCTTCCCGGCCGGGCCCTTGCCGGCCTTTTCGATCAGCGACGAGCAGTAGAGACGGGCGGCGTTCAGCGGCTGCAGGATGTCGTGGCCAGCGGCGGCGAGGAAGCGCGTCTTGCCCAGATTGGCCTCCTCGGCCAGCATCTGCGCCTGCGCCAGCTCCTCATTGACCCGGGTCAACTCCTCGTTAACCCTAGTCAGTTCGATGGTCCGCGTCTTGACCCGCTGCTCCAGCGATTCATTGGCCCGCTTCAGCGCCAAATCCTGTTCGACGCGTCCTGATATGTCGGCATAGGTGGCGACGATTCCGCCGTCCGGCATCGGGTTGGAGCGCAGTTCGAGGATACGGCCACTGGTCTTCAACTCCATCTGCCATGGGCTGACGAAGCTGGTCAGCCGGTTGAGCATCGCCACGCGCTGGTCGGCCGGAATATCGCCGCGCTCGGCGAGGTGGCGCAGGATGCGGTCGAGCGAGACGCCGACCTGGCCCATCTCGTCGGGCAGGTCGAACAGCGCGCGATATTGTCTGTTCCAGCAGATCAGACGAAAATCGCGGTCGAATACGGTGATGCCCTGCTCCATCTGGTCGAGCGCGATCTGCAGCAGGTCGCGATTGTGCTGCAGCGCTTCGGTGGCGTCGTCGAGCAGGCGAAAGGCGTCCTTGGACTCGCGGTCGTTGCGGCGAAACAGCAGCGACAGGATCAGCCGCGCCGAAGACGAGCCGACCGCGCTCGCCAGCAGCTGCTCGGAAAAGCGGATGACATCCATGCTGGCCTGCTCATTGCCGTGCAGCGAGACGCCATTGCTTTTCTCGAAGGATTGGAAGGAGCGCTCGGTGCGCTCGACGCCGAGGTAGCGCGAGATGGTGTCCTTCAGCACGTTGACGGTGATGGCGGTGCGGAAGCGGCGCAGGCTGGGCATCGGGCCGGATTCGCGCGGCACGAAGATCGACGCCTGGATCCGCTCCAGCGGCACTGACGCGCGCGACAGCGAGCCGAGCACGAAGAACAGCGTGTTGACCGACAGGCTCCAGAGCACGCCGTGGTTCAACGGTTCGGCGACGGTGCCGAACAGAGCCTGCGGCCGCAGCGCCTCGAAACCGAACAACCCCTGCACGACGATGTCCGCGTCGGCTGCCGAGAGCGACGGCAAAAGCAGCGTATAGCCCCAGACGAGGATGCCGGCGACCATGCCAAGGGCCGCGCCGCGGCCATTGGCGCCGCGCCAGATCAGCCCGCCGATCAGCGCCGGCGCGAATTGGGCGATTGCCGCGAACGACATCAGGCCGATCGACGACAGCCGCGCCGAGTTGGTGCTTTCGCGGTAGTAGAGGAAGGCGATGAACAACAGGATGAAGATGGCGCCGCGCCGCACGTTGAGGATCAGCGTCGACCAATCCTCATTCTCAGAGGTCGTGGTCTTGAGCAGGCGGCGCACGAACAGCGGGATGACGAGGTCGTTGGAGATCATGATCGACAGCGCCACGCTTTCGACGATCACCATGGCGGTCGCCGCCGACAGCCCACCGATGAAGGCGGCCATGGCGAGGAAGTCATGGCCGCCGAACAAGGGCAGCGCCAGCACATAGAGGTCACTGGTGGTTTTGGCGCCGACCAGCGCCAGGCCGGCGAAGGCGATCGGCAGCACGAACAGGTTTATCGCCACGAGATAGAGCGGAAACACCCATGTCGCGGTGCGCAGTTCGGCCTCGCCGCGGTTCTCGACGATGGTGACGTAGAACTGGCGCGGCAGCATGATGATGGCAAAGCCGCTCAGGCAAGTCAGCACCAGCCAGGTGGCGAGCGAGGTGTTGTAGCCCATGGCTTGCCGCACCTGGCTGTTTTCGGCCAGCTTGTCGATCATGTCGCCCGGGCCACCGAAGATCAGGAAGGTGACCATCAGGCCGATCGCCAGGAAGGCGGCGAGCTTGACCACGGTTTCGACCGCCACCGCCAGCACCAGCCCGTCCTGGTGCTCGGTGGCGTCGGCATGGCGGGTGCCGAACAGCACCGCAAACAGCGCCAAGAGCATGGCCACCACCAGCGAGATGTCGCTGACGAAGGGATCGAAGGAGGGCGGCGATCCCGTATAATGCTCGACCATGAGGCCGACCGAACCGGAGATCGCCTTCAATTGCAGTGCGATATAGGGCACCGCGCCGATGGTGGCGATCAGCGTGGCGATCGCCGAGACGGCAAAGCTCTTGCCGTAGCGCGCGCCGAGGAAGTCGGCGATCGAGGTGATCTTCTCGCTCTTGGCCAGCCCCACGATGCGATTGAGCAGCGGAAAGCCGAACACGAACACCAGCACCGGCCCGGTGTAGATGCCCAAAAATTCGAGGCCGCGCTCGGACGACAGGCCGACCGAGCCGAAGAAGGTCCAGGAGGTGCAGTAGATGGCGAGGCTGAGCGCATAGATGAAGGGCCGGGCGCGGCCGGGTCCCACCGCCGTTGAACGCCGGTCGCCGAGGCTGGCGATGACGAACAGCAGCGTTACATAGGCGACCGCAATGATGACGATGAACCAGCCCTGCACGGCCCGAAAATCCTCCTCGGCCAGCTTTCACCCCGGCCTGCCGAGAGGCAATCACAGCTCTAAGGTCAAGTCCATCGCGGCTTTCCGGCGCATGGCCGCGACGCCGCCCTGTCGAACCGTGACCCAAGGTAAGGAGAAAGCGGTGTTTTCCAGCTTTTGCTTCTGTTGCAACCGCAGGTTTTTGTTATGGTGCGCACGGGCCGACGCCGGAGGGACGGCGGCAGCGCGGTCCGTCATGACAAGGAGGGTCGAATGCTGAAAGAATTCCAGGAATTCATTTCCAAAGGAAATGTGATGGACCTTGCGGTCGGCGTCATCATCGGCGCGGCCTTCAGCAAGATCGTCGATTCTCTTGTCAATGACATCATCATGCCTTTCATCGGCGCACTTGGTGGCGTCGACTTTTCCAACTACTTCATAGGCCTCTCATCAACAGTGCATTCGACCAATCTTGCCGACGCGCGTAAGGAAGGCGCGGTGTTCGCCTACGGCAATTTTATCACCGTGGCGCTGAATTTCGTCATCCTGGCTTTCATCATCTTCCTTATGGTCAAGGCCGTGAACAACATGCGCAAGCGGCTCGAGCGCGAGAAGCCGGCCGCACCTGCGGCTCCGCCGCCGGCTGACGTCGCACTGCTCACCGAAATTCGCGATCTCCTCGCCAGGAAATAGAAAAGGCCAGATTTCTGGACCAAAACCCCGGTCGTTCGCGGCCGGGGTTTTCTGTTGCCGCATCTGCTAAGAGCATCCGCCAATGCATGTCGCCCATAAGTGCGCAGCGGTTCTGGATAATGACATGCATCAAAGCAGACATCAAAACGGATCTGTTCATGACCCTGATCGATAGCTTGCGCGCCGAAGCGGTGGCCGCCCCCGAAAGCGGCATTGTCGCCGTCGTCAATTACGGCCGTACGCGCGAGGGCATGATCCCGCTCTGGGCCGGTGAAGGCGATTTGCCGACGCCTGCCTTCATTTCGGAAGCCGCCGCCAAGGGGCTCGCCAATGGCGAGACATTCTATACCTGGCAGAAAGGCATTCCGGAGCTGAGGCAAGCGCTTTCTCGCTACTATGCCAGGCATTTCGGCAAGAGCCTCGCCGAAGAGGAATTCATCGCCACCGGTTCCGGCATGCATGCCATTCAGTTGGCATTAGCCGCGGTCGCCGGCAGCGGCGACGAGGTGGTCTATCTCTCCCCGGCCTGGCCGAATTTCGCCGCCGCCGCCGGTATTTCCGGCGCTACCCCGGTTGCGGTCACGCTCGACCAGTCGGGCAATGGCTGGTCCTGCGATGTCGACAAGATTGCGGCTGCGGTGACGCCGCGCACCAAGGCGCTGTTCGTCAACACGCCATCGAACCCCACCGGCTGGACGGCCGATAAGGAAACGCTGCAGGCGATCCTGAATCTCGCCCGCGAAAAGGGCCTGTGGATCATCGCCGACGAGATCTATTCGCTGTTCCACTACGGCCACGGCCGTGCGCCGTCCTTCCTCGACATTTCGACCGCGGAAGACCGCATCCTGTTCGTCAACTCCTTTTCCAAGAACTGGGCGATGACCGGCTGGCGCGTCGGCTGGATCAAGACCCATCCCGAGCTGCAGCAGGTGTTCGAGAACCTGATCCAGTATTCGACCTCAGGCGTCGCCCAGTTCATGCAGCGCGGCGCCGTCGCGGCGCTGGACCACGGTGATGCGTTCATCGTCGAGCAGGTGGAGCGCGCCAGGAAAGCGCGCGACCTGGTCTGCGATATTCTCGGCGCAACCGGCAAAGCGCGCTTCACCGTGCCGCAAGGCGCGTTCTATTTGTTTTTCACGGTCGACGGCATCACCGATCCGCGCCGGGCTGCTTTCGACATCGTCGACAAGGCCAATGTCGGCCTGGCGCCGGGCACCGCCTTCGGCCCTGGCGGAGAGGCGTTTTTGCGCCTGTGCTTCCACCGCCGCCTCGACCAGCTCGAGGAGGCGGCACATCGCTTCGCGGGATGGATGAGGACGGTTTGAGATAAATGGGCGGCGGCTTCAGCCGCCCGACTTCGGCACCAGCAGCGGCACAATCCGGTCGCTCTTGGCGACAGTGGGCCGTCCGGCGGAGCCGTAGGGAATGCCGAGCGCATCCCATGTCTCGACCAGCGCGTCCTGAAGTCCCGCAATCAGCGCATCGGTATGGAACGGCGTCGGCGTGATGCGCAGCCGCTCGGTGCCGCGCGGCACGGTCGGATAGTTGATCGGCTGGATGTAGATGCCGTGCACGCCGAGCAGACGGTCGCTGGCCATCTTGCAGAGTTCGGGGTCACCGACCAGCACCGGCACGATGTGTGTCGGCGATTCCATCACCGGCAGGCCGGCTGCAGACAGAACCTCCTTGGTCCGCGACGCCTGGCGCTGTTGCGCATCGCGCTCGGCTTGCGACCGCTTGAGGTGGCGGATGGACGTGGTGGCGGCGGCGGCGATCGCCGGCGGCAGCGCCGTGGTGAAGATGAAGCCCGGCGCATAGGAGCGCACCGCGTCGATGACGGCGCTGTTGCCGGCGATATAGCCGCCCAGCGTGCCGAACGCCTTGGCCAGCGTGCCTTCGATGATGTCGATGCGGTCGGCCAGCCCCTCGCGCTCGGTGATGCCGCCGCCGCGCGGTCCGTACATGCCGACGGCATGGACCTCGTCAATATAGGTCATGGCGTTGTAGCGTTCGGCCAGTTCGACGATCTGCTTGATCGGCGCGATGTCGCCATCCATCGAATAGACGCTCTCGAACACGATCAGCTTGGCGCGTTCACGGCCCGCCACCTGCAGCAGGCTTTCGAGATGCGCGACGTCATTGTGACGGAAGATCTTCTTTTCGGCGCCCGAGCGCCGCACGCCTTCGATCATCGAGGCATGGTTGAGCTCGTCCGAAATGATCAGGCAGTTGGGCAAAAGCCGCGCAATGGTCGAGATCGACGCTTCGTTGGAGACGAAGCCGGAGGTGAAGACCAGCGCCGCTTCCTTGTCGTGCAGGTCGGCCAGTTCCAGCTCGAGCTCGACCAACGGGTTCGAGGTGCCGGAAATGTTGCGGGTGCCGCCGGCGCCCGAACCCATCTTGCCGGCCGCGTTCTGGAAAGCGGCGATGACATCGGGGTTCTGGCCCATGCCGAGATAGTCGTTGGAGCACCAGACGGTGATTTCCTCGGCGCGGCCGTTGGAACGCCAGATAGCGCGCGGAAACTTGCCGACAATGCGCTCGAGATCGGCGAAAACCCGGTAGCGCCGCTCGGCGTGGAGCTGATCGATCGCTTCCTCAAAGAACCGCTGATAGTTCATGTCGCCTTCCCAGTTTTGCGCGGGATCATAATCGTTGGCCCATTCGTCGTCCACCGGGCCGTTTTGGTCAAAATGCCACGCCCCAAGCCTGTTCCTAACGACCCCGGATCGTGGCCTATTCCCTTGATGTGGATCAATTTTGTTTCCGTACGATGCCACAGGCCGGTGAGACTGTTACGGATTTAACATTCAGGCGTTTCTAATGGCCTTGCCGCAGGCTTTCCAGTAAGGCGGTGATTGAGACAGTTTCCGATAAATCATGAGTAAAAGAGGACACGGATGACGGTTTTGGTAACGGGCGGCGCCGGTTATATCGGCAGCCACATGGTCTGGGAACTGCTGGATGCCGGCGAGAGCGTCGTCGTTCTCGACCGCCTTTCCACCGGCTTCGAATGGGCGGTAGCGCCGGAAGCCAAGCTTGTCGTCGGCGATGTCGCCGATAGGGAATTGGTCGGCCAGATCATCCGGGATAACGAGGTCGACGCGATCATCCACTTCGCCGGTTCCATCGTGGTGCCGGAGTCGGTTGCCGACCCGCTCGCCTATTACGAGAATAACACCTCCAAGACCCGCACGCTGATCGAAACCGCGGTGCGCGAGGGCGTGCCGCATTTCATCTTCTCCTCGACCGCCGCCGTCTATGGCGGCGCCGGCCTGGAGCCGGTGCGCGAGGATGCCCGCCTGGCGCCGGAATCGCCCTACGGCCTGTCCAAGCTGATGAGCGAATGGATGCTGCGCGATGCAGCGCTTGCGCATCCCTTGCGCTACACTGCGCTGCGCTACTTCAACGTCGCCGGCGCCGATCCCAGGGGCCGGACGGGTCAGTCGACGCCTGGCGCCACGCATCTGATCAAGGTCGCCTGCGAGACTGCGCTCGGCAAACGCCCCTTCATGCAGGTGTTCGGCACCGATTATCCGACGCCGGACGGCACCTGCATGCGCGATTATATCCATGTCAGCGACCTGGCCGCGGCGCATCGGCTGGCGCTGCAGCGGCTGCGCGCCGGCGGCGGCAGCCTCGTCGCCAATTGCGGCTACAGCCACGGCTATTCGGTGCTCGAGGTCATTGACAGCGTGCGGCGCGCCTTCGGCCGGGATTTCGAGGTCAAGATGGGCGACCGGCGCCCCGGCGACGCCGCCGCCGTGGTTGCCAATTCGGACCTTGCACGCGCCGAACTCGGCTGGACCCCGCAACGCGACGACCTCGACCAGATCGTCGCCGATGCACTCGCCTGGGAGCGTATCCTCACCGGCAAGAACTCCGCGCGGGGCTGAGCCGGGCACTTCCGAGGGCTCGCAAGGCGCGCGTCGAAGGGCTATTGAAGCAATGGCGGTGCGGCGTGGAGGCGCTGTGCCGCGAAGAGGGGTGGCATGAAGATAACGGTGCTTGGAGCCGGCGTTGTCGGTACCGCGGCCGCCTATTATCTGGCCGCCGACGGCCATGAGGTCACCGTGATCGAGCGCCATCCGGCGCCGGCGCGCGGCACCAGCCAGTCCAATGCCGGTCTGGTGTCGCCGGGCGACGCCACCGCCTGGGCCTCGCCGGCGGCGCTGAAGACCTTCCTGCGCGCTCTCTGGAACCATGATCTCGGCATCAAGGTCAGGCTGCGCTTCGATCCTTATTTCCTCGCCTGGAGCCTGCGTTTCCTGCGCCAGTGCACCGTGGCCCGGCTGCGCGCCAACAGCCAGGTCAAACTGCGCCTGGCGCTCTATTCGCGCGACTGCATCAACGCGCTCTCCGACGCCACCGGCATCCACTATGACGAGCGCAAGAAGGGCATTCTTTATTTCTTCCGCTCGCAGCACAGCCTCGACACCGGCACCGACAACTACCAGTTTCTGGCGAAGCATGGCCTGCCGATCGAGATAGTGGGCCGCGACCGGCTGGTCGAACTTGAGCCCGGGCTCGCGGGCGTGAAGGAAAAGATCGCCGGCGGCGTTTATTCGCCGATCGACCAGACCGGGGATTCCAGGATATTCGTCGACGGGCTCGCCGCCTATGCGGCCGAAAAGCTTGGCGTCAGATTCCTGTTCGACACCACGATCGAGGGGCTCGACATAGAGGGCGACTGGGTGCGTGCGGTCATGACATCGGCCGGCCCGGTGACGGGCGACGCCGTCGTCATCGCCATGGGCCCCGAGAGCGGCCTGATCGGTCGCCGCTACGGTATCGACCTGCCCGTCTATCCGGTTAAAGGCTATAGCGCGACCATCCCGCTGGAGGACGAGAGCAAGGGACCGACCATGGGCGGCGCCGACGAGGACCGGCTGGTTGGCTACTCCAGGCTCGGAAACCGCCTGCGCATGTCCTCGACAGCCGAGTTCACCGGCTTCGACCGCAGCTTCAAGCCCAGCGACTTCAAGTCCATGCTGAGCACCGGCAAAGACCTTTTCCCCGGCGCTTTCGACGAGAAGAAGGCGCTGTTGTGGGCAGGTCTGCGGCCGATGATGCCCAACTCGGTGCCGGTCATCGGCAAGGCGAAATACAAGAACCTTTACCTCGACACCGGCCACGGCCATGTCGGCTGGACGATGGCCTGCGGCTCGGGCAAGTTCCTGGCCGACCTCGTCGCCGGCCGCAAGCCGGAGATCGACCCCCAAGGGCTGGTCTACGGGAGCTGAGCGATGTCGGGACCGCAAGTCGCTATCGACCTTGGCCGCATCGAGCGCAACGCCCGCACCATCGTCGAACGCTGCGCATTGTCTGATATCAAGATATTCGGTGTCACCAAGGGCACATGCGGCATGCCGCAGGTGGCGCGGGCCATGCTGCGCGGCGGTGTTGCCGGCATCGCGGAATCGCGCTTCGAAAACATCCGCCGGCTGCGCGACAGCGGCATCAATGCGCCGGTCATGCTGCTGCGCAGCCCGCCCATGGCGCGCGTCGAGGAGGTCGTGCGCACCGTCGACATCAGCCTGCAGTCGGAACTGACCACCATCCGCGAGATATCGCGCATTGCCGAGCGCATGGGCCGCGTCCACGACATCATGCTGATGATCGATCTCGGCGATCTCCGCGAAGGCATCTGGCCAAGCGACCTGATCCCCACTGTCGAGCAGATCCTGGAATTCAAGGGCGTGCGCATCGCCGGCATCGGCACCAATCTCGGCTGCTTCGGCGCCATAATGCCGACGCCGGAGAACCTTGGCCAGCTCGTCGCCCATGCCTACAAGACCGAGCGCCTGTCCGGCAAAAGCCTCGACTTCATTTCCGGCGGCGCCTCGTCGTCGCTGACGCTGCTGCTCGAAGGCAAGCTGCCGGTCGGCATCAACAATCTGCGCGTGGGCGAGGCGATCCTGCAAGGTGGCGTCGAAACTTTCCGAGACGTGCCATGGCCGGAACTCGAACCCGATGCCTGCCGGCTGACCAGCGACGTCATCGAGGTCAAGCTCAAGCCGTCGCGGCCGATCGGCACGTCCGGCTACGACGCCTTCGGCAACCAGCCGGTCTTCGCCGACGAGGGCGACCGGCTGCGCGCCATCGCCAATATAGGCCGCGAGGACGTGCTGGTGGAAGGGCTGACGCCGATCGCCAAAGGGGTGAGGGTGCTCGGCGCTTCCAGCGACCATCTGCTGCTCGATGTGCAGGATGCCGATCCGCGACCCACCGTCGGCGACCGCGTCGCCTTCCGCATGAATTATGGCGCCATGCTTCTGGCGATGACCTCGGAATATGTCGAGAAGGCGCCGATGCACGACGTCGCGGATTTCTCCGGCCGCAAGATGGTGTCGATCTCGGCCGAACCGGAAGCCGGCGGGATTATCGCCCGCGAGGGAACCGGCGCGCGGCTGGAGGCAATGAATTTCGACGTGGTCGAACTCGCCGACGTCGAGCGGCCGCCCTCGGGCTTGATCCGGCTCGCTGCCGGCGCCGATCGCCGTATCGCCCACAAGGCGCTGACCGCAACGGCGCGCGCCACGCATTCCTTCGGCTTGATCTGGATCGATTCCATCGCCGCCCTGATGCCCGAGGACGAGGAGGCCGAAGACATGCCTGAAGTCTCGGTGCTGGCCCGCGCGCTCGGTCTCGATCACAAGCCCGGCGCGCTGCAGCCGCAGCTGTCGCCGGAAAATGTCGTCATCGTCGGCCTGCGTCACGCCGATCCTGCCGAGGCGAGGGTGCTCAAGGATTCGCGCGTCTCGGCCTTCACCATGACCGATATCGACGCCATGGGCATGCGCGACCTCATGCATGACGCGATCCGCATCGCGACGTCGGGCACGCAGGGCTTTCACGTCAGCTATTCGCCGACGGCGACCGAATTTGCTGGTTGGGCTGCGGGCTCGGGCGGGCTGACGGTGCGCGAGACACATCAGGCGATGGAGGCGATCGCGCTCTCCGGCGGCCTGCTGTCGATGGATGTTTCCGGACTGACCGCCGGTCTGGAGCCGCGGATTGGCGCCGACGCCGTCAACTTCGTCATGTCGGCCTTTGGCAAGCGGATTTTGTGATCAGCCTTGCGCGTCGACTGCCGCGCGCCACGCGGTGACATAGGCCGCCCAGACCGGGTCGGTCTGCGGTTCAGTTCTCTCGCCCTTGCCGTGTGGCACGGACTGATCCGTTGCCAGCAGCGCCGCGCCGATGCTGGTGCCGGTGGCGGCCTCGGAGGCGATGACGATTCGCGCGGTCGCTGCCGCCAGCATGCCGACAAAGAGGCGGTTGCGGGCAAACGGTCCTTCCACGGTGGTCGGGCCGTCGGCGCCGATCAGCTCAAGGCAGGTCGCCGTCATCAGCGCCAGATAGAAGGAGATGGCGGCGAACCGCTCGCCTTTGCTGATGCCCTCGGCACCAAGCCATGCCGCGGCATGGTGCGGGAACGGTCCTGATCCCTGCTGGGTAGAAGGCAAAAGCAGCATCTTTTTTGTCAGAACGGCCAGCACCTCGCTGCCGCTGCAGTCCTGCGGCTTGTCCTTGGTCAGCTGGGAAAACTCGCGGCCACCCATGAACCGCGCCGAGGGGACGGGAGCGCCAAGCGCGCTGACATTGACCAGCGTGTCGCGCGCAGCATCGAGCGCAATCTCTCTTCGGCCGACCGCCATTGACACCACCCAGGTGCCGGTCGAGACGACCGAGAAGGGCGGCGCGTCGGACAGGAGATGCGGCAGCAGCGAGGCGTTGGAATCGTGCAGTCCGCAGAAAACCGGGGTCTGCGGATCGAGCCCGGTGCGCGCGGCAAGCACCGGCAGGATCGGGCCGAGCTGGCCCCTGGCCGGCCGCACCGGCGCCATCAGCCTGCGCCAATCCAGCCTGTCGACCATCGAGGAAAAGTCCGCCTCCCAAGGGCTCCACAGATCGGTGTGGCAGCCGAGCGAGGTCACCTCGTTGGCGGCAACGCCGGTCAGGCGCAGCGCCCAGTATTGCGGATACATCAGCATCGCGGCGGCCCTGGCGAATTCGGTGGGAAAACGCTTCTCAAGCCAGAAGAATTGCGCACCGAGATTGAGGCCGAGCGGCAGGCGCGGCGTCCCAGTCTCAATGAAGGGCGGACGGATCGCACTATACTCTGTAGCCAGCCTGTCGGGGCCGTCGAACTCATAGTCGAGGACAGGCAGCACCAGTTCGCCCGCTGCGTCGACCAGCACGCCGGTCGCACCATGCGTGGTGATCGAAATCGCGTCGATACGCTGTTCGCGGTTGAGGCTGGCAAGGCTGTTGAGGATGAACCTCCACAGCGACTTGACATCGTGATGCGGGTAGGGCGGTTGCCGCAGCGGCGCGTTCGCCATGCGGCGCAACCCCACTTCGCTCAGCGTGACGAGATCGACCAGCGCGACCTTGGCGTTGGTCTTGCCGATGTCGATGACGGCGATATGGCGCAGCCCACTCATGCCAAATGGAACATTGTTTCCAGGGGGATGGCCACCGGTTGGTTGTCCGGCCTGGTCTCCATGATGTCGGCCATGTGCGCCCACCAGCGCTGCATCACCGGGTGCTTCGGCAGGTCGGCCATGCCATGGTCGTCCCGCCGCCACAGCACGCCGAACAGGATGTTGGTGTCTTCATCGAGATGGATCGAATAATCGGAAACGCCGGCCTCTCTCAGCAGCGCCACCAGCGACGGCCAGATCTCATCGTGGCGCTTTTTGTACTCGGCTTTCATGCCGGGTTTGAGCTGCATCTTGAAGGCGTATTTCTCGGGCATCAGCTGTTACCGCGCAGCCGTCGCCAGACGATCGGCAGCGCGATGACGAAGATCAAGAGCAGGCCGATGAAGATCGACATGACGATGCCGGGCACGTTGAGCAGGCCGAGGCCGAAGGTCACCAGCCCCATGATAAAGGCGGCGAGCACGACCCCAACAATGCTGCCGGAGCCGCCCAGAATGCTGACGCCGCCCAGCACCACCATGGTGATGACCTCAAGCTCATAGCCCTGCGCGATCGACGGCCGCGTCGAGCCGAGCCGCGAGGTGATCAGCACCGAGGCGATGCCGGCCATCAGCCCGGTCAGGCAAAACAGGATGAATTTGATGCGGCCGACGCGAACGCCGGAAAACTGTGCCGCGACCGGATTGTTGCCGATGGCAAAGACACGGCGGCCGAAGCTGGTGCGATGCAGCAGGAACCAGTAGGCGACGGCCGCGATGAGGAAGAGCACCAGTTCGAACGACACCACCCACCAGACATAACCCTGGCCGAAGAAAGCAAAACTCTCGGGATAGCCTTTGTAGGCCTGATCGCCCAGGATGATGAAGGCAATGCCGCGAAACAGGCTCATCGTGCCGATGGTGACGACGATGGAGGGCAGGCCGAGCCTTGTCACCA
Source organism: Mesorhizobium sp. M0802 (assembly GCF_040320115.1). Taxonomy (NCBI): domain Bacteria; kingdom Pseudomonadati; phylum Pseudomonadota; class Alphaproteobacteria; order Hyphomicrobiales; family Phyllobacteriaceae; genus Mesorhizobium; species Mesorhizobium sp. M0802. The sequence goes on along the minus strand of NZ_JAMYOY010000002.1, from coordinate 150,304 downwards.
GGAGCCCGTTGAAGGCGCCGCAACCGAGCCCGACGACGATGCCGATAGCCACCAGCACCGGCGTGTCGGCGCCGGCCTGCACAGCCATGCCCATCATGGTCGAGGCGAGCGCGATGATGGCGGCGACCGACAGGTCGATCTCGCCCGAAATGATCAGCAGCGCCATCGCGAAGGCGATCAGGCCTTTCTCGGTGAAATTGAAAGTCAGATCCGACAGGGAGTAGGCGTCGAGGAAATAGGGCGAGGCGAAACTGTTGATGGCGAAGATGGCGACCGACACGACGACCAGCAGCGCCTCCCAGGAAAAGATCGCCGAGGAGAGCGGCTTGTCGAGTCGGTCGGGAATGTGGCGCGGGGCGGGGGTGTCGGTCATGCCGCTTCCGCCTTCCTCAGGATAATCCGCCCCTGCTGACGTTCGCCACGCGCGTTGAGCACGACGGCCAGGATGATGGCGCTGCCTGAAATCGCCATCTGCCAGAAGGGCGAGATGTTGATGACGGGCAGCGCGTTGGAAATGATGCCGAGGAACAGCGCCCCTAACACCGCGCCCCCGACCGAGCCGATGCCGCCGGCAATCGAAATGCCGCCGATGACGCAGGCGGCGATGATATTGAGTTCATAGCCATTGGCGACCTCGACCGAGGCGATGACATAACGCGAAATCCAGAGATAACCGGCGAGCCCGCCGACCATGCCGGAAATGCAGAAGACGATGAATTTGGTTCGGCCGACATCGATGCCGGCATAGACCGACGCCGTCGGGTTGACGCCGATGGCATAGATCGAACGGCCAAGCGCGGTTCGCGTCATCACCACGAAGAACAGCGCTATGACCAGTATGGCGATCCAGGACAGAACCGGAATGCCCAGGAAAGCTGCGCGCTGGAAGCCGATGAACTCAGGGCTCATCTTGTCGGCATTGACCCATGCGCCGCCGGACAGGACGAAGGTGGCGCCGCGATAGATGGTGAGCGTGCCCAATGTCACCACGATCGAAGGTATGTTCAGCCGCCACACCAGCAGGCCGTTGATGGCGCCGAGCACCAGTCCGACGGCCAGCGCAATGACGATCAGCAGCGGGATAGGGATCGCCGGATGCGCGGCGTTCAGCATCGCCACCACCATGCCGGTGAAGCACAGGTTGGAGGCCATCGACAGGTCGATCGAGCGGGTCAGGATGACGACCATCTGTCCCAGCGCCAGGATCATCAGGATCGAGGTGTCGTTGAACACCTGGGCGAGATTGCCGGGGTCGGCAAAGGCCGGGAAACGCGTCGAGATCAGAGCAATCAAAACGACGATCGCCGCTGCCAGCCAGATCTCGCGGTATTTAAGGAGAGCCTTCATGCCGCGATCCCCGCTGCCGTCCGGACCAGCGTTTCGGCGTCCAGCCCCTTATTATCGTAGACCGCCGCAACCAGCCCTTCGCGCATGACGACGACGCGGTCGGACATGCCCAGAATCTCCGGCAGTTCCGACGACACCATGATCACCGACAGGCCCTGCGCGACGAGCTCGGCCATGAAGCCGTGCACGGCGGCCTTGGAGCCGATGTCGATGCCCTTGGTCGGCTCATCCAGGATGATCACCTTGGGCGCCGTCGCCAGCCATTTGGCGATGACGATCTTCTGTTGGTTGCCGCCCGACAGCGTGCCGACATCCTGGCTGAGCGAGGAGGCCCTGAGGTCAAGCCGCTCGGTGTAGGAGCGGGCGAGCGCGAATTCTTCCGACAATCGCAGCAGGCCGGATTTGGAGGTGCGCTTCAGCGAAGGCAGCGAGACATTCTGGAAGATCGGCAGGCCGATCACCACGCCCTGCTTGCCGCGCTCTTCCGGCACATAGACGATGCCGGCTTCGATGGAATCCGCCGCCGATTTCGGCGTGATCGTCTTGCCTTCCAGCGTGATCGTTCCACCCGATATGCGGGTGATGCCTGAAATCGCCTGCATCACCTCTGACCGCCCGGCGCCGACAAGGCCGTAGAAACCGAGGATCTCGCCCTTGTGCAGTTCGAAGCCGATGTCGTTGAATTCGGTCGGGTGCGAAAGGCCAGCGACCGACAGCACCGGCGCGCCGATCTCGGCCTTGCGTTGCGGAAAGATGTGATCGACCGAGCGGCCGACCATCATGCGCACGATCTGGCTCTGGCCGGTATCCTTGATAAGGCCCTCGCCAACCATCTCGCCGTCGCGGAACACGGTGTAGCGATCGGCGATCCGATAGATCTCGTCGAACTTGTGGCTGATGAACAGGATCGCCTTGCCTTCCTCCTTGAGGAATTCGATCAGCAGGAAAAGCTCCTCGATCTCCTTCATCGAAAGGGCTGCGGTCGGCTCATCCATGATGACGATCTGCGCATCGATCGACATCGCGCGAGCAACCGCTACCAGATGCTTGTTGGCGATGCCGAGGTCTTTCAGCCGCGCATCGGCGTTGATATGGCCGGCATGCATGGTGTCGAGCACTTCGCGCGCGTGTTTTCGCATGGTGCGCCAGTCGATGGTGCCTAGCCGCGTGCGCGGCGCATGGCCGAGAAAAATGTTTTCGGCGACGCTCAGATCGTCGAACAGCACGGTTTCCTGATGAATGGCGGTGACGCCGTGGCCGAAGGCGGCATGCGCGCTGGGCAGGGTGACGGCCTGGCCGTCAATGCTGATCGTGCCGGCGTCGGGCTGGTAGATGCCGGTCATGATCTTGACCAGCGTCGACTTGCCGGCACCGTTTTCACCGATCAGCGCCGTAACCTGGCCGGGGTAAAGCGACAGGCTGACATTGTGCAGCGCGCGCACGCCGGGAAAGCTTTTGGAGACGCCGGACAGCGTCAGGCGCGGGGCAGGGCCCGTGGGCTCCTCCTTCGCAATGCCGTGCTGGGCTGTCGTGTCCATATCCGTATCAAGCCCTGAAACAAGGTCCGTTTAAAGTCGCGGCGGGATTTTGGTCCCGCCGCGCTTGGTCCGAGACGTCCGAGATCAATAGATCTTGGAGAACTTTTCGATGTTGGACTTGTCGAACTGGAAGGGCGGAGCCATCGCAGCCGAGTTGCTGTCATCGAGCGTGACCTTGCCGACGCGGCCGATCGACAGCGTTGCGCCCGGCTTTGCCTCTTCCTTCTTCACCGCCAGATCATGAGCGAGGTAGACGGCGGAATAGCCGAGGTCGATCGGATTCCAGAGGGCAACCGCCTGGCTGGAACCGTTGTCGATGAACTTCTTGAACTCCGACGGCAGCGCCAGACCGGTGACATTGACCTTGCCGATCAGGTTCGCGTCGGTGACGACCTGGGCAGCGGCAACGACGCCGACGGTGGTCGGCGCGATGATCGCCTTGAGGTTCGGATAGGATTTCAGCAGGCCCTTGGCTTCGTCGGTGCTCTTGGCCGAATCGTCATCGCCGTAGACGGTGGCGACGAGTTTGATCTTGGGGAATTTTTCCGGCAGGATTTTCTTGGCCGCGTCGATCCAGGCGTTCTGGTTGGTCGCGGTCGACGAAGCCGACAGAATGGCGACTTCGCCGCCTTCCGGCAGATAGTCGGCGGCAAGCTTGATGATGGTCTCGCCGATCAGGCCGGTGTCGGACGGGTTGAGGTGCAGCTGGCGGCCTTCCTTGGCGACGCCCGAATCCCACGAGATGACGGTGATGCCGCGCTCCATCGCCTTCTTCAGCACCGGCACCAGCGCGTCGGCGTCATTGGCCGAAATCGCAATGGCGTTGACCTTCTGCGCGATCAGCGAATTGACCACTTCGATCTGCGCTTCGGCGGTCGCCTTGGTCGGGCCGGTGTAGATGATGTCGACATCGCCGAGTTCCTTGGCCGCCTCTTCGGCACCCTTGTTGGCGGCGTCGAAGAAGCCGTTGCCGAGCGACTTCACCACCAGCGCGATCTTGACGTTCTCGGCATAGGCGGCATTCACGAACATGGCGGCCGAGAACGCGGCCGTCACCATCAATTTCTTCAGAAAGCTCATCGTATTTCCTCCCTTGAGCGTTGCATTCCATCGTCGCTGCGGTTGGCCTCAGGCCTGCAGCGAGGATTCTTCCTTTGCCGACTTGCGGGCGACGATCAGCGTCACACCCGCGGCCTCCAGCATGTTGGCTTCGCGATCCTCGATGCCGTCATCGGTGATGACGGTGGCGATGCGCTTGAGCCCGCACAGGATCAGGCTCGAGCGCTGGCGGAATTTCGATGAGTCGACCAGCACCACCAGTTCGTCGGCCTGGTCGATCAGTTTCTGCTCCGCCTGGATCAAAAGCGGATCGCCTTCCATCAGGCCAAGCGGCCCGAGCCCTTGAGCGCCCATGAACATGCGGCGCGCGTAGAAATTACGTGTCACGTCATTGTCGAAGGGCGAGAGGATGATGTTCTGCTCGCGGTAGATGGTGCCGCCCGACAGCATGACGGTGTTCTTCGAATGCTTGAGCAGGTGCTCGGCGATCGGGAACGAATTGGTGAAGATCGGCATGCGGCGTCCGGTCAGGAAATGCACCATCTGGAAGGTGGTGGTGCCGCCATTGATGATGATCGGTTCGCCGTCCTTGCACAGCTCCACCGCTTCGCGCGCAATCGCGCGCTTCTGCGAAGCGTTAAGCGTTTCGTTGACGGAAAAGGGCCGGCCGGCGAGGCCGATGAACTGCGGTGGCGAGATCGCCTCGGCGCCGCCACGCACGCGACGCAGGCGCTTTTGCACATGAAGAGCCGCGATATCGCGCCGGATCGTCGCCTCGGAGGAGTCCGTCAGGTCGACCATCTCCTGCACCGTCACCACAGGCTTTTCCTGGACGGCGGACAGAATGATCCTGTGGCGCTCTTTTTCGTGCATGGTTCCTCCCTGCATGGTCATGAGGCACTAGAAAACCGCCAGTGTCAATCATTTCCGCTCATATAATTTCATTGTGCAGTGCAATATGATCGATCTTGATCGTTTATGATTGACAACCGAGATGCTTGCGTAGACATTTCCGGCAAAATGGACCGCGCCTTTTGCGTCCCAGGGAGGATAATCATGCTCGACAAGCGCTCCGGCTCGCGCCTTGCCAACCTTTGGGACGATGCTAAAGCCAAGGGGCTGAGCGAGCCTGAGCTTCTGGTCTATCGCTCCAACACGCTCGGCTCCGACAAGCGTGTCACCAATTATGGCGGCGGCAACACCTCGTCCAAGATCCGGCAGAAGGACCCGCTCTCCGGCGCCGAAGTCGAAGTGCTATGGGTCAAGGGCTCGGGCGGCGACAGCGCCTCGATCAAGCTGGACGGTTTCGCCACGCTTTACATGGACAAACTGCAGGCGCTGAAAGGCCTCTATCGTGGCGTCGCGCATGAGGACGAGATGGTGGGCTATCTTCCCCACTGCACCTTCAACCTCAACCCGCGCGCGGCCTCGATCGACACGCCGCTGCACGCCTATGTGCCGAAGCCGTTCGTCGATCACATGCATCCCGATGCCATTATCGCGATTGCCGCGGCCAAGGATTCCAAGGCGTTGACCAAGGAGATATTCGGTGACGCCATCGGCTGGCTGCCGTGGAAGCGGCCGGGCTTCGAACTTGGCCTCTGGCTGGAGAAATTCTGCGTCGAACACCCCGAAGCCAAGGGCGTCATCCTCGAAAGCCACGGCTTGTTCACCTGGGGCGACACACCCAAGGAGTGCTATGAGACGACGATCTCGGTCATCAACCAGGCGATCGAATGGTTCGAGCGCCGCTCCGAGGGTCTCGCCATCTTCGGCGGCGAAGTCGTCAAATCGCTAGACGCCGCTGAGCGCCGCGCCATCGCGGCGAGACTGATGCCGAGGATCCGCGGCCTGATTTCGGAGAACAGCCACAAGCTCGGCCATTTCGACGACTCCGCCGCCGTGCTCGAATTCGTCAACTGCAGGGATTTGCGCCCGCTGGCGGCGCTCGGCACTTCATGCCCGGATCATTTCCTGCGCACAAAAATTCGCCCGCTGGTTATCGAGTTCGACCCAGCGAAGCCCGACGTCGAAGCCGTTATCGCCCGACTCGCCGACGATATTGCTGAGTACCGTGTCGGCTACCAGGCCTATTACGACAGCTGCAAGCATCCGGACTCGCCCCCGATCCGTGACCCCAACGCCGTGGTCTACCTGATGCCCGGCGTCGGCATGTTCACCTTCGCCGGCGACAAGGCGACAGCGCGCATCTCGGGCGAGTTCTACGTCAATGCCATCAACGTCATGCGCGGCGCCTCGACCGTCTCGTCCTATGTCGGCCTGCCGGCGCAGGAAGCCTTCGACATCGAATACTGGCTGCTCGAGGATCTGAAGCTGCAGCGCATGCCGAAGCCGAAGTCGCTCGCGGGCCAGATCGCGCTGGTCACCGGCGGCGCCGGCGGCATCGGCCGCGCCACCGCCAGCCGACTGCTGCGCGAAGGCGCCTGCGTCGTGCTGGCCGATATCGACGAGGCCGCACTTGCCAGCGCCAATGACGAACTGGCGAAAGCCTATGGCAAGGACTTCGTCCGGCCGGTGCTGATCAACGTCACCGCGGAGGAACAGGTCGTCTCCGGCTTTGCCGAAACAGCGGTCGAGTTCGGCGGCGTCGACATTCTGGTGTCCAATGCCGGTCTCGCCTCCTCGGCGCCGATCGAGGAGACGACGCTGGCGCTGTGGAACAAGAACATGGACATATTGTCGACCGGCTATTTCCTGGTCTCGCGGGAAGCCTTCCGGCTGTTCCGCGCCCAGAAGATCGGCGGCAATGTCGTCTTCGTCGCCTCCAAGAACGGCCTTGCCGCGTCACCCAACGCCGCCGCCTATTGCACCGCCAAGGCCGCCGAAATCCATCTCGCCCGCTGCCTGGCACTGGAAGGCGCGGAAGCCCAGATCCGGGTCAATGTCGTCAATCCGGACGCCGTACTGCGCGGTTCGAAGATCTGGACCGGCGAGTGGAAGGAACAGCGCGCCGCCGCCTACAAGATGTCGACCGACGATCTGGAAGAACACTACCGCTCGCGCTCGATGCTGAAGCGCTCGGTGTTTCCGGAAGACATTGCCGAAGCGATTTATTTCCTGGCGTCCGACATGTCGGCCAAATCCACCGGCAACATCATCAACGTCGACGCCGGCAACGCGCAGAGCTTTACGCGCTGAGTTAAGGGCGGAGCGCTTCTCTTCTCCCCGTCACTATACGGGGAGAAGGTGGCCCGAAGGGCCGGATGAGGGGCAGCGCTGACTGAACGCATTGGGAGGAATAGCACTTGTCCGAAACCATCATTTCCGCCGACCTCGTCGCCGCCCACAACGCCGCCCGCAAAGCCGACCTCGAACGCGACTACGCCTCGCTCGGCGAACGCCTCGACCGCCGCGGCATCGCCATCGATGCCATCCGCGACAAGGTCGAGAAATTCGCCGTCGCCATTCCGTCCTGGGGCGTCGGCACAGGCGGCACGCGGTTTGCCCGCTTTCCCGGCGCCGGCGAGCCGCGCGACATTTTCGACAAGATCGAGGACTGCGCCGTCATCAGCCAACTGACACAGGCGACGCCGACCGTCTCGCTGCATATACCGTGGGACAAGGCCGATCCGAACCGGCTGAAGCAGGCGGCCTCGCGCTTCGGCCTCGGCTTCGACGCCATGAATTCCAACACCTTCTCGGATGCCAGGGACCAAAAACTGTCCTACAAGTTCGGGTCGCTGTCGCATGCCGATGCCGGCACGCGCCGCCAGGCGGTCGAGCACAATCTGGAATGCATCGAGATCGGCAAGACGCTGGGGTCCAGGGCGCTAACAGTGTGGATCGGCGACGGCTCGAATTTCCCCGGCCAGGTCAATTTCGCCAAAGCCTTCGAGCGCTATCTCGACGCGATGAAGGAGATCTATGCCGGACTGCCCGCCGACTGGAAACTGTTCACCGAACACAAAATGTACGAGCCGGCTTTCTACTCCACGGTCGTGCAGGACTGGGGCACCAACTACCTCATATCCAAGGAGCTGGGCGACAAGGCCTACTGCCTGGTCGACCTCGGCCACCATGCGCCCAACGTCAACATCGAGATGATCGTGTCGCGGCTGATCCAGTTCAAGAAACTCGGCGGCTTCCACTTCAACGATTCCAAATATGGCGACGACGATCTCGATGCCGGCTCGATCGATCCCTATCGGCTGTTCCTGGTCTTCAACGAACTGGTCGATGCCGAGCTGTCCGGCGCCGAGGGTTTCGATCCCGCCCACATGCTCGACCAGAGCCACAACGTCACCGATCCGATCGAAAGCCTGATGCTGTCGGCGGTCGAGGTGCAGCGCGCCTATGCGCAGGCGCTGCTGGTCGACCGCAAGGCGCTCGAGGGTTTCCAAGACGGCAATGATGCGCTGATGGCGACGCAGACGCTGAAAGCTGCCTACCGCACCGATGTCGAGCCGATCCTTGCCATGGCGCGGCTGAAGACAGGCGGCGCCATCGATCCAGTCGCCGCATATCGCGCGGCGGGCTACCGGGCGAAGGTCGCGGCGGAACGGCCGGCGGTTGTGGGCGGTTCAGGCGGGATTGTTTGAGATTGGCTAATCTCCACCACAGGGGGGAGATCAGCTTGCCTCTGCCGGCAGGCGAACATCAATATGTGTTCGCTCATATTGATGATGGACTCGGCCGCTCCATGTAGCTCTTCTAGGCACCGCACTTGGAGCACCGCCATGCCCTTGACCCGCCGGACGCTGATTGGCGTCACCCTTTCGCTCGCAATTGCGCTCGCGCCATCCGGCGCGCTCCATGCCGCCTCGCCACAACCGGCGAAGGGCGAGCACGGCATGGTCGTCACCGCCCAGCATCTGGCGTCGGAAGCCGGCGTCGAGGTGCTGAAGAAGGGCGGCAATGCCGTCGATGCGGCGGTCGCCGTCGGCTATGCGCTCGCCGTCGTCTACCCTAATGCCGGCAATATCGGCGGTGGCGGGTTCATGACCATCCGCTTCAAGGACGGCAAATCGACCTTCCTCGATTTCCGCGAGCGCGCGCCGCTGGCGGCAACCAAGACCATGTATCTCGACAAGGACGGCAATCCGGTGAAGGGCGCCAGCCTTGATGGCTACCTTGCGGTCGGCGTACCGGGTTCCGTGGCAGGGTTCGAGATGGCTCGTGAAAAATATGGCACGCTGCCACGCCAGGATTTGATGGCGCCGGCAATTGCCTATGCCAAGGATGGCTTCATCCTCGACCAGGGCGACGCTGCTTCATTCGCGAGCAATGCCGCACGGCTGGCGAAGGACCCTGCCGCCGCCGCCATCTTCCTGAAGCCGGACGGCAAACCCTATGGCGCCGGCGAGCGTCTCCTCCAGCCCGATCTTGCAGCCTCGCTCGCCGCCATCTCCGAAAAAGGCGCCGACGCCTTCTACAAAGGCGCCATCGCCGACGCCATCGTCAAGGCGAGCGGCGCCAAGGGCGGCATTCTGGCCAACTCAGACTTCGAGCAATATAAGGTACGCGAGCTGCAACCGGTGAGCTGCACCTATCGGGGCTATGAGATCACGTCCTCGCCGCCGCCAAGCTCCGGCGGCGTCATCATCTGCGAAATCCTCAACGTGCTGGAGGGCTACCCGCTGTCTTATCTCGGCGCCCGCTCGGCCGAGACCGTGCATGTCATGGTCGAGGCGATGCGCTACGCCTATGTGGACCGCAACTCGGCGCTCGGCGATCCCGATTTCGTCGACAATCCGGTCTCGAAACTGCTCGACAAGGGTTACGCCAAGGAGATCCGCGACAAGATCGACCCGTTCCGCGCCGGCGTCTCGCAGGATTTGATGCCGAAGGGCTTCGGCGAGTCGAAGGAAACGACGCACTATTCGATCATCGACGATGACGGCAATGCGGTCGCGGTCACCTATACGCTGAACGGTTCGTTCGGCGCCGGCGTGGTCGCCGACGGCACCGGCATCCTGCTCAACAACGAGATGGATGATTTCACCCAGAAGCCTGGCGTGCCCAACCTCTACGGTCTCGTGCAGGGAGAGGCCAATGCCATCCAGCCGAAGAAGACGCCGCTGTCATCGATGAGCCCGACCATCGTCGCCAAGGACGGCAAGCCGTTCATGGTTATCGGCAGCCCCGGCGGCTCGCGCATCATCACCATCACGCTGGAAGCCATCGTCAACGTCATCGACCACGGCATGAACATCCAGGAGGCGATCGACGCATCGCGCATCCACCATCAATGGCTGCCCGACACGATCTATGTCGAACCGTTCGGCCTGTCGCCCGACACTGAAAAACTGCTGGCCGGCATGGGCTACCACCTCGATCTCGCGGATTCTACCTGGGGTCAGGCGGCCGGCATTCTTGTCGGCGGCAAGAGCCTGGCGGAAATCGAGAAGGGCGGCGGCGCCCGCTACAACGGCGCCATCGACAGCCGCGCCGCATCCGGCGAGGCGATTGGCTACTGATCAAAACAAGAGATTGATCAGAGGACGAGCGTAAGCGTCGACCCGACGAGCATCAGCGCCGCGATCGCGACGAACGCCGCGTAGATGCGGGGACGGTCGAGGAGCAGCGCATTGCCCGATATCCAGGCCGCGGTTGCGCCGCCAAGCGCAAACAGGAAGCCGTTCCGGTGACCAAAGGTCATGGAAGCGGCCATCAGCCCGCCAATGATCAGCGCGCCGAAGACGATGATCACGGCAACGGCGTATTTCTCGAAGTCGTTGCCGCCGCCCATGGCCGGGCCGATCGCGTTCAAATTCGTCAGATCGTCCGGATCGAACGGGTTGGTCGATCCATATTCATCTTGACCGACAGGTTCTCGCATCATTCATTCTCCGCTGACCGGCAACAAATCATCAACATCTGCCGAGCGCAACCGGATCGCGCCGTGCCGAAGGCCGCCGATGCGGTCTTCAACACTTTCTGATGCCGACTTGCCACGGTTTTTTTGCGCCGGTTCACAAAATCTACCCTGCTTTCGGGTCCACACGCCTGAATACCTGGAAAATGAATTACCTGGAAAAATCGCTGCGCACGATGCGGTGCCGCTGCAGCTTGTCGTAGAAGGTCTTGCGCGGAATGCCGAGCGCTTCAATCGTGCGCCGGACATCGCCGTCATTGCGGCCAAGCGCCTCGCGGATGACATTGGCTTCATAGCGTTCCAGCCGTTCCGGCAGTGAGCTGGCGTCATCCGGCTCCGCCGGGGCGGAAGGTGGCGCTTGCGCCGCTTCCTCGAGTCCCAGCACGAAACGCTCGGCGAAATGCGCGAGTTCACGCACATTGCCCGGCCAGTCGTGCTGGCTCAGATGGCGGTGCACTGAGGCAGGCACGGCTGGCATTTGCCGGCGGAAGCGGCCGGCTGCACGCTCGGCGAAGTAGAAGAACAGCAGGGCGACGTCGTCGCGGCGTTCGCGCAGCGGCGGGATCGAGATCGTCACCACATTGAGCCGGTAGTAGAGATCCTCGCGGAAGGCGCCGCGCCGGCTGGCGTCGCCGAGATCGACCTTGGCGGCGGCGACGACGCGCAGGTCGACCGGCCGGATTTCATTGGTGCCGAGCGGCGTCACCTCGCGCATTTCCAGCACCCGCAGCATCTGCACCTGGGTCGAGGCCGGCATGCTTTCGATCTCGTCGAGGAACAGCGTGCCGCCGCTCGAATGCTCGATCCGGCCGATGCGCTTCTTCTGTGCGCCGGTGAAGGCGCCGGCCTCATGGCCGAACAGCTCGCTTTCGATGACCGTGTCCGGCAGCGCGCCGCAATTCAGCGCCACGAAATTGCCCCTGGCGCGGCGGCTCCAGCGATGCAGCAGGCTCGCCACCACCTCCTTGCCGGAGCCGGTCTCGCCGGTCACCAGAACGTCGACATCGGTATCGGCGATTTGCCGCAGCGTCCGGCGCAATCGCTCCATCGCCAGCGTCTGCCCGATCAGCGGCAGGCCGTCCTGCGCCTGTTCGGCGCTTTCGCGCAAGGCGCGGTTCTCCATCACCAGCCGGCGCTTTTCCGCCGCCCGTGCCACACTTTGCGCCAGCCGGTCGGCGGCGAAAGGCTTGGTGATGAAGTCGTAGGCGCCATCCTTGATCGCCTTGACCGCAACCGCGATGTCGCCATGCCCGGTGACCAGGATTACCGGAATGTCGGCATCAAGCTGCAAGACGCGGTCGAAGAGCTGCAGGCCGTCAATGCCGGGCATGCGGATGTCGGACACCACCACGCCGGGAAAATTGGCGTCGAGCCCGGCCAGCGCCTCGTTCGCCACCGCAAAGGCCGAGACGGAAAAACCAGCGAGTTCCAGCGTCTGCCGCGTGGCCCTCCGCAATTCGCTATCGTCGTCGATCAATACGACCGGTGCGGTGTCCATCATGCTGCCCTGGCGAGGTGAATGGTAAAGCGCGTGCCGGCCTGGTCGCTCGCCACCTCGATGCGTCCGCCATAGTCGGCGACGATGTCCTGCGAGATGACGAGGCCGAGCCCGAGGCCTTTTTCCTTCGAGGTGTTGAACGGCGTGAACAATGACTTGAGGATGGCAGGCGAAATGCCCGGCCCATTGTCGGCGACGGCAAGCGCCACGCCGTCGGCCGTCTCCTGGGCCGACACCTGCACCCTGGCGCCGTCGCGCCCGTCCAGCGCTTCCAGCGCATTCTGGAACAGGTTGATCAGCACCTGTTCGAGCCGCAGCCGGTTGCCCATCACCTTGAGCGTTACCGGCGGAAGCGTGATATCGAGTGCGTCCAGCCGACCGGCAAAGCGGCTTCTGAGCAGCACCACGGCGCCCTCGATGACGCCGCGCAATTCGACCGGTTCGGCTGCCGTGCGCCCCTTGCGGGCAAAGACCTTCAACTCTTCGGTGATGCCTCCGATGCGCTCGGTCAGCGCGGCAATCGCGCCAAGGTTCTCCTCGGCCGAGGCGGTCTGCTTGCGCTCCAGGAACACACGCGCATTGTCGGCATAGGCGCGGATCGTCGCCACCGGCTGGTTGATCTCATGCGCGACCCCGGCGGCAACCTGGCCGAGGGTAGCAAGACGGTTGGCCTGCACCAATTCCTGCTGCATGACCTGCAGCTTGGCTTCGGTGCTGCGGTGATCGGTGATCTCGGCCTGCAGCCGGTCGCGCGCCAGGCTGAGGTCATGCGTACGCTCGACGACGCGGCGCTCAAGCTCGATGCGCGCTGCCTGTTCGGCAGCGATGCGCATCTGCGCCGACTGACGGCGCCACAGGAGATAGCCGGCCAGCGCCAGCAACGGCACCACGACGCCCAGCGCCAGCAGCCGCATCTCACGCACCGCAGCCGCGATCGGCGCTTCGACCGGCACGAGATAATCGAGCCGCCATGGCGTCGATTGGACCAGTGTCGAAAGCCTGAGATATTCGGCATCGCTGCCGCCCGGTGTTATCGCATGCACCATCGACACGTCAGGGCTCAATGCCTCGGGGCGTGTGATCGGCAAGGGGATCAGCGGCGCGTTGCCGAATTGCTGGCTGCTCCGGATGGCGGCAGCCACCGGGCCGGTCAGCGGCGCGGTGGTCATGAAGCGCCAGGACGGCACGCTGGTGATCAGCACGACGCCGTGGTCGTCGCTGACATAGGCCGGCCGGTTGGCCTCATGCCAGTCGGCTTCAAGCTGGTCGAATTCCATCTTAACGACGACGACGCCGAGCGGTGCCGCCGCATTGCCGACGCGACGCGAAATATAGAGGCCCGGGCGCTTGCTGATGTTGCCCAGCGCAAAATATTCGGCCGTTCTCGATTGCATGGCGCCGGAGAAATAGGCGCGGAAACCATAGTCGTTGCCGACGAAGCTGGTTGTTTCGCGCCAGTTGCTGGAGGCGATCGCAAACCCGTCGACGCCGGTGACGTAAAGCACCGAAGCCTTGGTGCCGGAGACCAGCCCTTCGAGCTTGCGGTTGAGCACGTCGATCGTGACAGCGCCCTTGTTCTGCAGGGCGTCATGCACCTGCTGGTCCTCGGACAAGAGCAGCGGCAGCGCCCGCGGGCTTTCCAGCACGGCGCGCAGCAACGCAACCTTCAGATTGGCATCGGTGCGGCCTTGCGCCGCCAGTGCCGCGACCTCGGCGCGGCACGCGTAGAGGCCGGCGCCGGTGAGCGCCGTGGCAACGATCACCAGCGCGATCGCCGCAAACAGCAGCCAGGCGCGACGCGCGCGTTTGCCGAGTTGCTCGGGCGTCGGCGACAGGACCGCGGCAGGGCGTTGCAGCATTCCCTATTTGTGCATGATTTCGCACAAAGCACAATTCAGTCATGCGGATGTCCGCACTTGCGTTGAGCGGCAGCAGCCTCGATCGGACGAATACCCAACAAAATCAATGGCTGCGGTATGCCGCACAGTCTGGCACGGCAGTTGCAGTGACCAATACAGCAGTCGCAAGGCTGCGGAAAACAACTGCCCCGGGAGGTCGAGCTTTCGATCGGGGCGCCATGGAGGACGTCATGCAGCCAGCATTCGCTGCCGCCGAACCGCGCGGCAAGCTACCCTTTTACCGTCATCTCTACGTGCAGGTCCTGACGGCGATCGCCGCCGGCGTGCTGCTCGGTCATTTCTATCCCGAACTCGGTGCTTCGCTGAAGCCGCTCGGCGATGCCTTCATCAAGCTGGTCAAGATGGTGATCGCGCCGGTCATCTTCCTGACGGTGACCACCGGCATTGCCGGCGTCTCCGACCTGAAAAAGGTTGGCCGCGTCGCCGGCAAGGCGATGATCTATTTCCTGGTCTTTTCGACCCTGGCGCTGGTCGTCGGCATGGTCGTCTCCAACGTCGTCCAACCGGGCGCCGGCATGCACATCAATGCGGCGACGCTCGACCCCTCGAAGGTCGCCACCTTCACCGAGAAGGCGCATGACACGACCATCGTCGGCTTCCTGCTCAACATCATCCCCGACACCATCACCGGCGCCTTCGCGCAAGGCGACATTCTGCAAGTGCTGTTCTTCTCGGTGCTGTTCGGCATCTCTCTCGCTCTGGTCGGCGAGCGCGGCCGCCCGGTCGTCGATTTCCTGCAGGCGCTGACCTCGCCTATCTTCCGCCTGGTCGCCATCCTGATGAAGGCCGCCCCTATCGGCGCCTTCGGCGCCATGGCCTTCACCGTCGGCAAATACGGCATCGGCGCGATTGCCAACCTCGCCTTTCTGATCGGCACCTTCTACCTGACGTCGCTGCTCTTCGTGCTGGTCGTGCTCGGCGCTGTCGCTTGGTACAACGGCTTCTCGATCCTCGCCTTGATCCGCTACATCAAGGAAGAGCTGCTGCTGGTGCTCGGCACCTCGTCCTCGGAAGCCGCTCTTCCCGGCCTGATGGCCAAGATGGAGCGCGCCGGCTGCAACCGCTCGGTGGTCGGCCTGGTCATCCCGACCGGCTACTCCTTCAACCTCGACGGCACCAACATCTACATGACGCTGGCGGCGCTGTTCATCGCCCAGGCGACCGACACGCCGCTCACCTATGGCGACCAGATCCTGCTGCTGCTGGTTGCCATGCTGAGCTCCAAGGGTGCCGCCGGCATCACCGGCGCCGGCTTTATCACGCTGGCCGCCACGCTCTCTGTCGTGCCTACGGTACCCGTTGCCGGCATGGCACTGATCCTCGGCGTCGACCGCTTCATGTCGGAATGCCGAGCGCTGACCAATTTCGTCGGCAATGCAGTGGCGACGATCGTTGTGGCGCGCTGGGAAGGCGAACTCGACCAGACCAAGTTCGCCGCCGCCATGGCCGGCACATTGTCCGAGGAAGCCGACCTGGCGCTGTCGGGCGATCTGCAGCCCGCCTGATTACTGAACGCAGACGTTCGCCACAAGGCCGCAGCCGGTTCGCCCGTTGCGGCCTTTTGTTTTGGCGCGCATGGCGGCTGGTGTTGGCCAAAGCTTCCCGGCTAGGATGTCGGCGGTTTTCAACCGAAAGGCCGGCGAATGAGCAGTGCATACCCCGAGATCTATCTGGTCCGTCACGGCGAGACGGAGTGGAGCGCTTCGGGAAAACACACCGGCCGCACCGACATACCGTTGACGCCAAAGGGCGAGGCGGCGGCTCGCGGCGTGGCGGACCGGCTCAAGGATCTGTCCTTCCAGGCGGTGTGGTCGAGCCCGTCGCAGCGCGCCTTCAGCACCTGCACGCTTGCCGGCTTCGGCGCTGCTGCCGTCAAGAAGGACGACCTGCAGGAATGGGACTATGGCGCCTATGAGGGCGTTAAGACCAAGGAGATTCTTGTGCAGCGCCCCGGCTGGCAATTGTTCCGTGACGGCTGTCCCGACGGCGAGTCGGTAGCGGATGTTGGCGCCAGGGCCGACAGGATCATCGCCGGGCTGCGGGCAATCGAGGGCAATGTGCTGGTGTTTTCAAGCTCGCATTTCCTGCGCGTGCTGGCCGCGCGCTGGCTCGGTCTGCCACCCGAAGGCGGTGCGCACTTCGTACTTGATACCGCGAGCCTCAGCATCCTCGGCTATGAGCACGATCTGAGCGAGCCGGTGATACGCAGGTGGAACCAGAAGTAGGGTTTCGCGGCAAGCCTGCCTCTTAACGCGCGAGCACCGCCAATTCCTCCGATGTCAGATGCCGCGCCTTGCCCTTGGCGAGTTCGCCGAGCTGCAAACCGCCGATCGCCACCCGAACCAGCCTCAGCACCTCGATGTCGAATGCCCCGAGCAGGCGGCGGATCTGGCGGTTGCGGCCCTCGTCGAGCACGATTTCCAGCCAGGCAGTGCGGCCGCCGCTGCGCAGCAGTTCGATCGAACTTGCGGTCAGCAGTTCGCCGTCGACGATCGCTCCGTCGCGAAAGCGCGCCAGCATCGCTTCGTCGGGCGCGGTGCCGATCTGGACATGATAGGTCTTGGCGACATGCGAGGCCGGATCGAGCAGGCGGTTGGCCCAGCGCGTGTCGTTGGTCATCAGCAACAGGCCTTCGCTGGCCTTGTCGAGGCGGCCGACCGGCGACACGAAAGGCAACTCCAGTTCCACCAGGCAGTTATAGACGGTGCCACGATCCTGCGGGTCATCGCGCGTGGTGACCTGTCCGCGCGGCTTATTGATCATCAGGTAGACTTTTGCCTCGCCGACGATCTGCTCGCCGTCGACAGCGATGCGGTCGCGGCCGAGATCGACACGCAGCGACGGATCGCGCACCACCTTGCCGCCAACCCGCACGCGCCCTTCGGCTATCAGCAGCTCGGCCTGCTTGCGCGAACACAGGCCGAGTTTGGAAAGCGCCCGGTTCAGGCTAACGCCTGCCTTGGCGGCCTGGTGTCGGGCGATGTCTGGTGGCCGTGCCATGTCCTGCTTGCCATCCCAATGATCGGCATCGACAAATGCCACGCCCCGCATTGGCTTCGCAACCTGCCGCGGCATCAACATCACGGGTCGCGGGAGCGGGGCTGTTCTCAAATACGATGTGTCAGGGGGTCGGGCTCAACAGCCCGCCATGGAACGCTGCCCCGCGACGGACGTTGTTGCCGACGAGCGATTTGTCGCGAAAGGCACCGCCATGAAGAAAATCTACCAAAAGCCGACGCTCGTGAAGCGAGGCAGGCTCACCAGCCTGACGGCTCAGATCGTCGCTTCTGGGGTCATTCTGGGGGAATGATCCCCCAGATAAGGGAAGGGATAAATCGATGAGCGAGCGCGGCGTTGATTTCCTGCAGGGCTGGATCCACGAGCACCTGCCGGGCGAACTGCCTGCCGACAAGGCAACGGCTCGAACCCTAACCACGCGAGCTGCCCTGGATGCTCGGCATTTAGGCCTTGAGGTCAGCGAGATCGAAGAGGATCTCGGTCCGCTGGAACGGGTGATTTTCGAGGCGCTGGATCAGCCCGATATCTGAGCCCCCGATATGAGCCCATTGCAGGCGATATTGGCCCATCGCCATCCTGGCGGGGGCTTTTCCGTGATGGCATGCGTGGGTGCGCAGCCCTAGGCAGCCCGCGCAGCTGACGCTCCCCGTGCCGGCGGCAATTCGAACACAGTGGCGCCGTTCTCTCGGCCGCGTTCGACATAACCGATGACACGGAACCATTTGCCGACGTCGGCCCGCTGCAGCCAGCTGCGCGAGTGGATGGGAAGGTTGCCGGCCAGCGCCTGAATGTGGCGGATGTGGCGCCTGCAGAAGCGGACCGTCGCGGCGCTGAAGAAACCCTCCTGCGCGGCAAACAGCGTGTCGGCGGCGTCGCTGTTCTCGTGCCAGGCGACGATCGCCACCGTCTTGTCGCCCTCGACCAGCGCGTGCGCTCGGCCTTCCTTCAAATTCATCATCAGATTGTCGTAGGCGACCTTGCTGTCCTTGCCGGCGGCCACATACTCGTCCGACATCCGCGTGGACAGATCACGGAAGACACTTTCGAGATCGCCGATCGTAGCTGCGCGTGCTCGCATTTCTCCTCCTGCAGCCCCGGCAGGCAGTTTGCCCTAGGTGGAGGGGATCACCAAGCAAAGCGAATCCGCCATTTGGCCGATGCGCGCAAAGTGATTTCAGAAGACGGGTTTATTGCGTTGGCAAATCGCTCCCGTGGAACCGAACTTGCCTCCCCCGAATTGACTCTCGATCGCGTTCGGGAGGGGAAGCATGCAAGATCAGCATTTCGATGAGCCGGTTCGCGTGGCGCTTGGCGGGTCCAGAAACACGATCTACAAGGTGGAGCGTGTCGCGCAGGCCGCTGACATCCTCATGAACCGATGGCCCGTGAAGACAGGCGGCTATCACGTCGCCGCCCGTAAAGCCTGCCTTGGCGTTCTGGAAGGCCTTCACGAGGCGCGCTATGCCCGCGCCGCCTTCGTCACCGCGGCGATCGAGGCCGATATACTGCTCGAGCGCGACCGCGAGGGTTGAGCGGTCCATCGCCTCTTTGTTTGGCGTGAGGTAAACTGGCAGACCGGTCGGGAGCCTTCCATGTGCAACGACTATGAGCAGCATATTCTCTGGGCTGAATATTGCCGGATGCTGGAGTCGCTGGCACTCGAGATCCCGACTCATCAGACCGAACTTGACCTGCCGCGGGTTGATGACATCCATATCAACGATCCAGCCCCGATCATGCGCGCCGCCGGCGACACCGGCGTTGAACTGACGTCGATGACGTTCGGATTTCCGCCGGCCGGCCCGAAAGGCGGACCAGTGTTCAACTTCCGCTCCGAAGGCCGGCGATTCGCCGGCAGCAAACGCTGCCTCGTGCCGGCATCCGCCTTCTTCGAGTTCACGGGCACGAAGTATCCGAAGGCCAAGCATCGCTTCACGCTCAACGGCTCGCCGTTCATGGCCATCGCAGGGCTTTGGCGTGAAGCTGCCGGCAACAAGCCGCCAACCTTCACCATGCTGACAACCGAGCCTGGACCGGATATTGCGCCCTATCACAGTCGGCAGGTCGTGGTGCTTCGGCCCGGCGATTGGGCGGCTTGGCTCAGTCTGACGAAGCCGGAAGCCGAACTGCTGCAGCCGCTTCCAGCCGGCTCGCTGCGCGTGGAGACCGTGCGCCCCGAAAGTTCATAACTCGGTTGCGCAGGCTTGCCGGCACAGCCGGCAGGCCGAAATCAGGAATCCGTCGGTGCGGCGCCAGGAAGTCAAGCCCTTGGTGTTCAGAGAAAACTGGTGCCCAGAGGCGGATTCGAACCACCGACACGCGGATTTTCAGTCCGCTGCTCTACCAACTGAGCTATCTGGGCCTCGCCGGCAAACGAGACATCGCCTGACCGGATTTCAGGAAAGCGCCGTGGGGCACCCCTTGAAAGCGCGTGGGTTATAGCACGGGAATCCGGCCTGTCCAGCGCCTAAGCGCTGATTTTCCGGGGCAATTGTCGCAGACAATACCGACGCCGGCAAAGCAGCAATTGCGTAAGGTCGGCGAAGTGGAATTGCGCGGCCGGCACCGCCCAAACCCTACTTCGGCTCGTCGCTCTCGTCCTCGTCATCCCGCGCGGTGATGACATAGGCGCCCTTCAGCCAGCGGTTGAGGTCGATGTCCTTGCAGCGCTTAGAGCAGAACGGATAGGTCTCGCGCGCCGACGGCTTGCCGCATTCGGGGCAGGGGCGCTTCGGGCGCAGTGGTGTGACCTTATCGTCCAGGCTCATGGCCGCGCGGTATGCCAGCTGGTGTGGACCTTGAAGCCTTCGCCCGAAAGCAGCGCCACCGTCTCGTAGAGCGGCAGGCCGACAATGTTGGTGTAGGAGCCGACCAGCTTGACGACGAACGAACCGGCGAGACCCTGGACGGCATAGCCGCCGGCCTTGCCGCGCCATTCGCCGGAGGCGACATAGGCGTCGATCTCCTCGCGTGGAAGCCGCTTGAAGCGTACCCTGGATTCAACCAGCCTTTGGCGCAGCTTGCCGCCCGGCGTAATCAGGCAGATGCCGGAATAGACCCGGTGCGAACGGCCCGAAAGCAGTCCAAGGCAATTGGCGGCGTCGTCCAGCGTCTCGGCCTTGGGCAGGATGCGGCGTCCGACCGCGACCACCGTATCGGCGGCCAGCACGAAACTTGGCGCATAGTCTTCCTCGCTTTTCAGCGAGGCCAGCGCCTTCTCGGCCTTTTCCTTCGACAGCCGCTTGGCCAGCGAGCGCGGATGTTCGGCGCGCAGCGGCGTTTCGTCGACATCGGCTGGCAGCACGCGGTCCGGCTCGATGCCGGCCTGTTGCAACAGTTCGATCCGGCGCGGCGAACCAGAGGCAAGCACGAGCTTCTGCAGGATGCTCATCGCGGTTCGCGCCGGACTGTTACTTGAAACGGTAGGTGATGCGGCCCTTGGTCAGGTCATAGGGCGTCATCTCGACCAGGACCTTGTCGCCGGTCAGCACACGGATGCGGTTCTTGCGCATGCGGCCAGCCGTATGGGCGATGATCTCGTGTTCGTTTTCGAGCTTCACCCGGAACATCGCGTTGGGCAACAATTCCGTCACGACACCCGGAAACTCGAGGACTTCTTCCTTCGGCATTCGATACCTTTGCTTGGATTGCAGTTCCGGCGCCCTGGAGCGCCCAGGCCGGAATTTCGGCGGAACCTATATGATAATCGTGCGCTTGTGAACACGCTTAGATCGCGTCATATGCGAAGCGCTCCAAGGTTTCGTTTTATGCATGTCGTTGTCTCAAAACCGGGACCGCTTTTGAGCGACATGCATCAATCCGCCGCGTTTTTTACCTCCGGAAGCAGAAAACGTCGGCTGATGCGCGCTTTCAGCCGTTCTCTCACGTCGCGATAGCTGGCCATGATCTGCTCGCGCCTGCCGCCGACATCGGTCGGATCCGGCATCGGCCAGTATTCGACGTCGACGGCAAGCGAGCGGGTGAGTTCGAGCGCGGCGTGGTGGGCTTCCGGCGCCAGGGTGACGATCAGGTCGAAATAATCGTCCTCGAGATCGTCCATCGAGCGCGGCTGGCGCTCGCCCAGCGTCAGGCCCTCTTCGGCCAGCACCGCGTCGACGAACGGATCGCGCTCGCCCCTGTGCACGCCGGCAGAGGCGACGAAAGTGGCCGGCGGCAGCATGCGCCGCGCCAGCTGCTCGGCCATCGGTGAGCGCACGGCGTTCATGCCGCACAAGAACAGGATCGAGCGGGGCGCCCCAGTCAGGTCTAACCCCGCCAGTGCAGCACGCAGACCAGCGTGAACAGCCGCCGCGCCGTGTCGAAGTCGATGTCGATCTTGCCGGCCAGCCGGTCCATCAACGTCTGCGAGCCTTCATTGTGCAGGCCGCGCCGGCCCATGTCGATCGCCTCGATATGGCTCGGTGTCGAAGAGCGGATGGCGTCGTAATAGCTTTCGCAGATCAGGTAGTAGTCCTTGACGATGCGCCTGAGCGGCGTCAGCGACAGGATATGGGTGACGACATCAGCACCATCCTCGCGGGCGACCGCAAACACCAGCCGGGATTCGGCCAGCGAGAGCTTCAGCCGATAAGGCCCGGCGCCGTCATCATTGACCGGCTGAAAGCTGTTTTCTTCGATCAGGTCGAAGATCGCCACCGCGCGCTCATGTTCGACATCGGGCGTCGAACGGCCGATCGACTCGTCGAGCTCGACATCGATCAGCCTTGCGCGGGTTTGATCGCCGTCCGCCATCGCCGCCTACATGTTCAGCCGGATGGCGACGGAGCGGCCATGCGCGTCGAGGCCTTCCGCCTTGGCCAGCGCAATCGCCGCCGGCGCAAGTGCTCTCAGCTGCTCCGGCCCGAGCTTCAGGATCGAGGTGCGCTTGACGAAATCGAGCACCGACAGGCCCGAAGAGAAGCGCGCCGAACGCGCCGTCGGCAGCACGTGGTTGGAGCCGCCGACATAGTCGCCGATGACTTCGGGCGTATGGCGTCCCAGAAACACAGCACCCGCATTGCGCATCCTGGCCAGGAAGCCTTCGGCATCGTCGATAGCAAGCTCGACATGTTCCGCGGCGATGCGGTCGACCAGCGGCAGCGCGGCCTCGATGGTCTCCACCAGGATCACCGCACCGAAATCGCGCCAGCTGGCAGCCGCCGTCTCGGCGCGCGACAGGTTCTGCAGCTGCCGCTCGACCGCCTGTTCGACGGCCTTGCCGAAGGCCGGATCGTCGGTGATGAGGATCGACTGCGCCGACACGTCGTGCTCGGCCTGCGCCAGAAGATCGGCGGCGATCCAGTCGGGATCGTTGCTGCCGTCGGCCACCACCAGCACTTCAGACGGTCCGGCAATCATGTCGATGCCGACCGTGCCGAACACCTGGCGCTTGGCGGCGGCGACATAGGCATTGCCCGGTCCGACGATCTTGGCGACCGGCCGGATCGTCTGCGTGCCATAGGCAAGGGCGGCAATCGCCTGCGCGCCGCCGACGCGGTAAATCTCCGAAACGCCTGATATATCGGCTGCCACCAGCACCAGCGGATTGATGATGCCGCCCGGCGCCGGCACGACGATGACGATGCGCTCGACGCCCGCCACCCTGGCCGGCACGGCGTTCATCAGAACCGAGCTTGGATAGCTTGCCGTGCCGCCCGGCACATAGAGCCCGACCGCCTCGATCGCCGTCCAGCGCGAACCCAACTCGACCCCGGCGGCATCGGTATAGCGATCGTCCTTGGGCATTTGTCGCTCGTGATGGGATCGGATGCGGTCGCGCGCGAACTTGAGCGCATCGACCGTCTGCGGATCGGCGTCTTTGTAGGCCTGCGCGATGTCGTCCTTCGACACGGCAATGCCGAGGCTATTGAGGTCGGCCTTGTCGAATTTCAGCGTGTAGTCGACCAGGGCAGCGTCGCCCTCGGCACGAACCCGCGCAATGATGGCGCGCACGGCAGTGTCAACGTCTTCCGATACCTCCCGCTTGGTGGTCAGGAAGGCGGCGAAACGCTGCTCGAAACCGGCATCGGACTGGATAAGCGTAATGGCCATCGGCTGCGTCTAGATCGTGATGAGACTTGGTTGAAATCTCATCACGATCTAACCCTTTGTTGGAGCAAGATCTCTGGACAAACGATTCCCGTTTTGTCCAACAAAAACCGGCACCCACTTTTGGGGATCATGCTCTAGACCCTGTGCACCGGACGCGAGGTGGCTTCCCAGGCGCCGCCTATGTCGGCAAGCCGCGCCTCGATGCATTCGACGTCGAGCATGATCGCGCCGCCGCCGGAAAAGACCAATTCGACGATGCCGGCCGGCTTGCTGATTTCGATAAAGCTGATTGCCAGAAGCGACAGCACCTCGGTCGGCCGATCGCGGGCAATGCCGCTGGTCTTGGCGCCGAGCACGCGGTCGAAATGCAACACCGCCTGGCGCCGCTCATTGTGCTGGCTGAACAGCCCGGACTTCGCCTCCCAGACGAAGCGGTTCATGGTCAATATGAAACGCTTGGCCGAAGGCAGGTATTCGAGATCCGAGACCTTCATCACGGCGTCCTGGACGTGAGCCGAGACGATGCTCAGATCCTGATCGTCGAGCGCAACGAGTTTGAGGGCTGCCATGCCGAATGCACACCTGAAAGTTGGTTTCAGCCTTCTGTTAGGCGGTCTTTCCGGTCCGTGCAACCGCGACACAAACTCAACCCGAGGCTAGGGCCTCGGGTTTGAAGTGTTGGTAGCGAATGAAGGCAGCACCAGACGCCTGTCTGTCTGAAGCAACTGCCGTGCGGTCAAGCCGAAATCCGCTCGATCACCGCGCCGCAATTGGAGAGCTTTTCTTCCAGCCGCTCAAAACCGCGGTCGAGGTGGTAGACGCGGTTGACCGTCGTTTCGCCTTCGGCCGCCAGACCGGCGATGACCAGCGACACCGAGGCGCGCAGATCGGTCGCCATCACGGGCGCGCCCTTCAGCTTGGAGACGCCGTCGACGATCGCCGTTTGGCCGGACAGCGTGATGTGGGCGCCGAGCCGGGCCAGTTCCTGCACATGCATGAAGCGGTTTTCAAAGATGGTCTCGGTGATGCGCGACTTGCCTTTGGCCATGGTCATCAGGCCCATGAACTGCGCCTGCAGATCGGTCGGGAAGGCCGGGAACGGCGCCGTCGTTACGTCGACCGGCGAAATGCCGGCGCCGTTGCGCCGGACGCGAATGCCGGAATTGGTCGGCGTGATCTCGGTACCGGTCTGGGCAATCACATCCAACGCGGTCTGTAGCAGCTCGGGGCGGGCGCCTTCGAGCACGACATCGCCGCCGGTCATGGCCACAGCCATGGCATAGGTCCCGGTCTCGATGCGGTCGGGGATGACGCGCACTCGCGCGCCCGACAGCGATTCGACGCCATCGATGGTGATGGTTGGAGTGCCGGCGCCGGAAATTTTTGCGCCCATGGCGTTGAGGCATTCGGCGAGGTTGACGATTTCGGGCTCGCAGGCGGCGTTTTCCAGCACCGTCTCGCCCTTGGCGAGCGCCGCCGCCATCATCAGCACATGGGTGGCGCCGACGGAGACTTTCGGGAACACATAGCGATTGCCGACGAGGCGGCCGTTCCTGGTCTTGGCCAGCACATAGCCAGTGTCGACATCGATGTCGGCGCCCAGCGCCTGCAGGCCTTCAAGGAACAGGTCGACCGGCCGCGTGCCGATGGCGCAACCGCCGGGAAGCGACACTTTCGCCTCGCCCATGCGGGCCAGCAGCGGGCCGATCACCCAGAACGATGCCCGCATCTTCGACACCAGCTCGTAAGGCGCGGTCGTGTCGACGATGTTGCGGGCCGAGAAGTTGATGGTGCGCGAATAGCCCTCATTCTGCTTCTCGCGGCGGCCGTTGACCGAATAGTCGACGCCGTGATTGCCGAGAATGCGGATCAGCTGCTCGACATCGGCCAGATGCGGCACGTTTTCCAGCGTCAGCGTGTCGTCGGTGAGCAGCGAGGCGATCATCAGCGGCAAAGCAGCGTTTTTCGCGCCCGAAATCGGAATGCTTCCGGCGAGCTTGTTGCCGCCGACAATTCTGATGCGATCCATGAGAGAAATGTCCCCTCGGCCCGAAAGGCCGGTTTTCGTCAGTTTGAGTATCGGCCCGTCTAGACCATTGGCCGGCTTGGTTCAAGAAATAGGATTTCTGAGCCCCTTTGGCCAAGGTGACCGGCCAGTGTGGCTGATATCGGTCAGTCCTTGTGCATTTTTTCAGCAGCCGCCAGGCCTTCCGGGCGCTGGTCAGCGTCACCCGTGCGCCGCGAACGCGCTTGCGTCTTGCGCTTCATGAGATTGGCGCGCAACTGCTCGGCCAGACGGTCCTTGCGGTTAGTCCCGTCCTTTTTTGCCGGATCAGCCTTTTTCGGTGGATTTGTCTTGTCGTCCATCGTTCCGTCCCGCCCGCGACTGGCAGGGCCTGCCGTTCAAGGGATAGCTAGCATTGTGGCGCCGCCGTGTCAGCGAAACTTGTCTGGCAAAGCCGTTCACAGACGCCTTGCGCTTGCCGGTTCTATATGGCAGAAGCCCCGCCATCAGCGGCTGCGGTAGCTCAGTGGTAGAGCACTCCCTTGGTAAGGGAGAGGTCGAGAGTTCAATCCTCTCTCGCAGCACCATTCTTTTCTGTTGGAAATCAGAAAGATAGGCGTTATCAGGGATTTGGAGACACCTCGGTTCTACACAGAGGTGCTACACATGGTCCTTCCGATGCCGAGCCCACAAAAAAGCAAATCAGGCGTATATTACTTCCGCCAACGCGTCCCCGCCGATCTGAAGCGCAAGGTCGGAAGGGCTGAACTTCTCTACTCTCTCCGCACAAAAGACCCCGCCGAAGCGAAAGCGAGGTTCGCGCAGGAGGCCGCAAAGGTCGCTCTGCGCTGGAAGGCGCTAAGGGCTGGGCCAGTGCCGCTCCCCCATATCCAGCTTGTGGCCCTCGCTGGGGACCTCTATCGGCGACAAGTGGCGCTCCTCAATGCCGAACCCGGCGAAAGCGCAGTCGAGAGCTGTTCAATTCACCCGCTCAGATTTTTTTCCCGTTTTTAGCCGACTCGCCCACGGCATCGATCCCAACGCCGGCCGCCTTCGAGCGGAGAGGATCGTGCGTTGGAAAGCCATAACTAGTTGAACATATTGATAGAATCATATATGCGTGACGCCCCCGCGTAAGATTGTAGTATTTTGCTCCCGGGCTGAGCGATAAGAAGGATTCGAGATGGGCACGGTCCGTAGACTTACGAAAAACGGGGCGCCAGCGTTCCTAGCCGTAGACTTTTTTTGCGGCGCAGGAGGGACGACACGAGGACTGATCGATGCCGGCGGATATGTTATTGCAGGAATAGACAAAGATCAGCGTTGCGGAGTGACTTATTCTGAGAATAACTTTAATTCCTCGGTAGATTTCGCCAATTCGAGATTTCTGCACTATGACGTATTCCCAAAAGATACGGATTACGAGGCAGGGCAGCAGCTAGAGTTGATGGATAAGCTCGATAGCCTTATTGGCTACTACAAAGGGAAAGTGCCAAAAGTTCCCCTGCTTTTCGCCATATGTGCGCCATGCCAGCCGTTTACCTCGGTGTCACGCAAAGCACTTAGTGAAAGTCGTAAAAAGGGTCGAGAGAAGGATCGCAATCTTCTGGCTCAAGCTGCCGTTTACGTTGAACGGTACATGCCGGAAATGGTGCTGTCCGAGAACGTTGCAGGCATAAGGGACCCAAAGTATGGGGGCATCTGGGAAGATTTCCGACGTCATCTGGAAAACTTAGGTTACGCCACCGGCTCAAAGGTTGTCTGCACATCGAAGTTCGGCATACCGCAATTCCGAAAACGGTCAATTCTGGTGGCTGTACGGAAAGAGCTTGTTCGCGAAGGGTATCTCAATGATACGATCAGCGGCGAGTTAACTGTGCCTCCCTCAGATCCCGGTGCTGTAATGGTTTCGGTGGCTGAAGCCATTGGCCATATGCCGTCGATCAAGGCCGGCGAGACGCACAGGGACATTCCAAATCACCGCGCACGGACGTTAAGTGATCTCAATCTGAAGCGCATGTCTTCTGCCAAGCCGGGGCAGTCGAACGCATATCTGGCGACAACGTCTTTCGGGGATTTGACGCTGGATTGCCACCGGAAGGTTAATCAGCGTCTGAACAATAAGTGCTTCACAGACGTCTACACCCGCATGCACCCCGACCGGCCGTCTCCGACCATCACAACGAAGTGCCATTCTATTTCAAACGGCCGTTTTGGCCATTTCGATGTCTTGCAGAATCGGGGCATCTCGTTACGGGAAGCGGCGATACTGCAGTCTTTTCCCGAGGACTATGTTTTCTATCCTACTGAGCAGATCGAGCCGATCGCTAGAATGATCGGAAACGCCGTACCGCCGCGTCTTGCAAAGTTTTTTGCAGGTTATCTAATCGCAGCCTCGGCGCGACACTAAGGCCCCGTCAAAGTGGATATCTTTGATACGGAAAAGCGCAGCCAGATTATGTCCCGCATTCGCGGGAAAGACACTCGCCCAGAATTAGCTGTACGACGATATCTCCATAACCGGGGCCTACGTTATCGCCTGCATGACAAACGCCTCCCTGGAATGCCTGATATAGTCTTTTCGCCAAGGCGGGTTGCCGTTTTTGTTCATGGCTGCTTTTGGCATGGGCACGTGGATTGTCGCAGGGCAACCCTGCCGACCACCAACCAGGAATTCTGGAAGCACAAGATTCAGGCAAACGCTACAAGGGACGCAAATGCGCGTGAAGAATTAGAGAAGGCTGGATGGACGGTCCATACAGTCTGGCAGTGCGAAATCGATGCCGCGCGGCTTGAACGACTTTTCCTGAACATCTGCAATCGGCCAAGGAATCCGTCCCTTGCCCCCCTCAAGATCGATTGATGGTTTGATCTTTGATCCCCGCTTGTTCTGGCTATCATCCGTGTCGAAGTGACACTACCGTTCTCGATCCGGATAGGCGATGAAACCATTTACGATTGGTCGCCAACTCGTGTCTTCCCACACTACCGACCAACACCTCGCGCCCAGGGCAACACGAAATCCGCACTTCAGCGGAAACATGGTGTCGCTGGGCGACATAGGCGTCTCAAATTCCAACTTAATGTCAGGGGTATGTAGCTGCGAGCTATAAGACAACGTTGATCGCAAAAGTCGACATATGCTGTTTGCGAGCGGAGCGTCTAGAAAATGCATATTACCCACCTCTCCATCCCGGGCAAGAAGAGACACCGCTGCGCCCGGGTACGAGAGAACTTCGCTGCAGAACACCTCCAGCTTGTTTTTGGGTACTACCAAAATAGAGTCTTTGATCCAGGGCTCAAGGCCAGCCTGGGTGCCGGATTTTAGATGGATATAAAGTGAACCGAGTTCGTCTGTCATAACGGCAGAACGATATAGTGCGCGAGCCAAGTGCACCTCATCAACCGATGAAAACCACGCGTCCGACTGAGCAAGCCCAATCGGGCTTTCTACCGTAAATTGGCTGATTGGGAACGCGTCGATCAGGAAGGAGGTGGGTCTGATGGACCCGTCACTTAACAGAAGGCGATTCTCGGGGAGAAAGAAACCACAGAAAGCCGAGGTGCATACTACAGCAAGCTCGATCGATTCGGCTGCCAAGTTGCTAACTTCGATCCGCTGAAACGATGGATTGCCGTCCCGGGCAATTCCGATAGACTGTTTAAGCCCCGGCTCTATTGACCGGTATCCTTCGCCCGTCCACAAGAAAGAAAGCTCGCTTAGCGTGAGATGCGGCATCTCTTACCCATTTCTGGGGTTCAAACGAAAACCGATCAAGTTGGTGTACGAGACCCTTTTCAGCCAGATAGCCTGCAGCATACGATACCCAGAACCAAGCGCCCTTTTTGCCGCCGAATCGATCTTGGGCGACCACCTTTATATTACTGCTTTGGAAACGCGAAGCCCGCTCCAGCAAATCCGCCAACAGCGCGTACCATTCTTCATGCCTTTCCTGATGGACAAAAACTGAAAAGCTGTCGCCATTCTGGCTGCGACACTGATATTTCCTCACCAAATCACGATGAAGCAGCAAACCAAGCAGCGCCTGAAATATCCTATCGGGCTTGGGCGAATCAACATAGGGCAAAAGCGTCTGCCTGGCGTATGATCGGTTCGATACCAAGCCGCTTTTTAGGGTATCGGACAGAACCTCCGCGAGATGTTCTATTGCTCCTTCAGGTGGCTCACCGTCGGTTGTGTAGAAGCGAAAACCGCCTACCCACGCACTATCGCAATCTTCTTCCGGTCTTGATGTAAGCAAACGAGCGATCATCCCGATGCCTCCCAATTTAATGCGCCTAGAGAGGCGCCAACATCGATCTTTTTCAGTTCTTTCAGCTGACTGGGATCCGCATCCACCACGTCATCATAAAGCCAAGACATGGCGTGAATAATGTTTCGTGGTGTGAGCCGAACGTCAGGCCGCTTATCGAGGTATGAGATCATATCCAATAGGAGCGTCTTACCGTACGGGCTATAATCGTCGCCGTTGTATCCGCTCGGCCGGAACTGCCTCATCCTTTCGACGCAGAAGATGGCAGCCTCCTCCGCTTCAAGTTCAGGAAGGGTCACCGACGGCTTAGGGCCGATCAAAGTTCTGATTTCTCCGGGCACAAGTGATAACGCCGTCTGCTCCAATGCGGATGTTAGCGCGAACACCACGCCTAGTCCTTTCGGGCAAGAGTTGAAAAGAGTTCTAATCGTGGACGTTATGGAAGTCCGCTGACGTTGCGGGATGGCGGTAATTCGCTGATACTCATCGATAAGAATGACTAGCTTCCCCCCAAGGGTTGAAAGCATCTGTGTGACAGCGGCCAAGACGGCAACGGCATCGGCGTCGGCCTCGATACGGCGTTGTATGTTTGTCGCTTGACGCAGCAATCGCAAATCCGGCTTCTGACCTGCTAGCCAATCAAGAGCGAGGCTGGCATTTAAGGTGTCGTCATTTGCTATGAAATGGAAGGCTCGGCGCAGGTCCGAAGGAAGGGCAACGGCGCTATCTTGTGCAAGCCTAGCAATCCTCCTCCAATCGATGGCACTGGACAGCTGACGGTACAAATCCAAGAATGAACGTGTACTCTCGCTAAGCTCAACAAAAGCACAGAGAGCACGTTCATTCCTCTGCTGCACGCTATGCTCGATATATCGCAGCGTGTGCGTCTTGCCGGAGCCGAAACTGGCCCAAAGGATATCGATCGACGAATCGCTACGCGTGGAAAGATGTTGAGAAAGCCTATCAATGCGCTCCAATGTCGATTTGCGTCCCGCCCAATGTTTTGCGGTCTCCAGTGACGGGACCAACGAAAACGCTTCCTCGCGAATGTAAGCGCTCATGATCCAACGAGTCCCCGTCGATTTATCGATACATATTCAGCTCTCGGGCCGTAGGACCCCCTGGCGAGACGGAAAATTTCCGGGCGTTCGACAGCGGCATTTTCTATGGCGCTTCGCACTGTGCCGAATGTTGTAGGGGACCCTGCTGCGCAGCGTAGCGCGGCAATAGATAAGCACAGCGGGTCTATTGGAACTAAGCCTATACTGACGCCGAGACTGTCAACCGTGATCGTCACATCCTTGACAACTTCATCAACGGACAGATCGACATACTTATCTATTCCAAATGTAGCAAACACCAACTGTTCGGCAATCCAAGCGTCGGGGTCAGACGCACCTTCAAAAGTCCGAGAGACTGACTCTCCCCGAGGGGAGATAAAATATTTGTACTCGTGTTTGAATTCGTTTTCTCCTTTTCGCTTCGTCAATAGTCCCAAATCAACAAGAATCTCGAGCCTAGATGACACGCGATGCCATGCGGTCGAGGCGCTCCCGTTGTTCCTGGAGGTGCCCTTATAAACATCTCTCCACATGTGAGTTAAGTTCTGCCGCTCGCGTCCAGGTAAATTGTCAAGAGATGAGTCCTCGTAAATTTCACCAAGAATTTCAAGATATAGATCAGTCCCAGACTTCTTATCAACGGCAGCCTTACGCGCCACTCCTGCAATAAGTCGTGTCAAGACGTCAAAGTCACTCTTGAACACCAGATACGCGTAAACAATCTTCTCGTAAGAAAGGATGTAGGGGTTTTCGCGCTGTCCGTATCGCCGATGTAGCCATAGCGCAGCGCGGCCTTCGGCTGAGAGATTCGCGCTGGAATTAATCAAGCCAAGTAAGTTAGCCCAGTCCAAGATGTGAGAAATTGGCGTCTTAGACCCGGACCTCACCGTAGTGCTAATAGCGCCGGTCTTCGATAGGACCTCAGGCGACGCAAAACACTTATCCTGCCAATCAACGACAAAGTCACCGTGACCGGACGAGGATCTCAGATATGGAGGTGAACCGAGCGTAACGCAAAAGCTGTCATATTTCCGATGGACATCTTCAGTGCGTGGGGAATCCATATCGCACTTATGGGCCAGATTCTTTGCAAGCAGATACCGGGCAAGATCGACATCCTCCTCCGACGCAGAAACTGCCGCCGTGAGCAGCTCTTGGAACCGACGCTCCGTCCTGTGAGAAGAAGTAGACTCGTCGGCGGCTATCAAAAGGGCCGTCAAATGCCCAAGACGCTGCATAAACTCGTCGAGCCCGTCTATTGCGCGGCCGAAAAGCATCAAGCTTCGTACCCACCATGCGCCGTTACACGCGGCCTTACCTTGACGACGCAGCATCGAGGTAAATTCGGTGCATTGCCGGATGAAAAAATAGCAGTGCCGGGTGACAGCTGTCGTATGAGTGCAGATACCGAGGCTGGTTCGCCATTGATTTTCAAGCTGCTCGGTAGCGGCGACCGTATCATTTCTTGAGCTATTTGCGCGTCGCGGGGTGCTGTAAGCTGGTGCACTAAAAGCGTTTCAACTTGTGACATAAGTTTGGGATCAATTGCGCTGGGCTGTTGAGTGGCGATACAAAGCGAAAGACCATAGTTGCGGCCCTCCTTTGCAAACTTAATCAACGATTCTCGGACGGCGGGAGGAGCATCGCTGCTCGCGAGCACATGCGCCTCATCCATCAAGACCCAGGTTCTCGGTATGCTGCCATTGACAACGTTCTGCAGCTTGTTTTTTTCTTCGACCGACAAATTTGCCTGAAGGTCGAGCCGCTTCTGTGCGTGCGATGCATCACGCCTCTCCCGCATTATCCTTCGGGTCAGCACCGCGACTACGACATTCTTTAGCCCGTCAGGTACCCTGGCGAGCATGAGTACGCTTGTGCGGAATGGCCTCAGTATTGCGCTAAGCGGCGTGGATGTTCCTTGGAACAACGGCAACACGCTGAAAGTCAGCAGCCGCTGTCTGACGCTCCTAGCCGTCCCGTCTTGGAAGTTTGCCAGAAGCGTGTTGTTGTTCTCGCAGCAAGCCAGAAGGTCGGAAATCGAGTAGTCACTTTTTGGAGGGTGGGTGGTGCCGCTAGCGTCGGCGTATCCTGTTATGCTGACCGAATGTATAAGCTCGTGGATGAGCATCCCCCGTGGCTCTGTGTAGATATCAATTCCGAAAAGTGCCCCCCAATCGTCTAAGCCCATGTCGGATGCTGAAATTACGAGCGAACCAACGCCAGCAGGGTCAGTAGAGGGGTTCTCAAAACCAGCGGGAATCCACAGATCAACAGACAAGTCGATTGGTGTGTAGCCCGCTTGCTTCATAATTGCATGCTGCTTTACAAGTTCTGGCGGACCCGTGGGTGCAAGAGCGATAGTGGAGGTCCAAAAGATATCCATGATGTCCAGCACGAGCGCCGCGCGGGGGGTGACTTTGGTGGATAGGGCGGTCTCTCCTTTCGCCGCAGCTAAACCTTCCAATACCACACCTAGAGTGAAAGACTTTCCGGTCCCTCGCTTTCCAAAAATCGCGACAACCTGCTCCCCCGAGATATCCACGTAGAGCCGCCTTCGGCGCCCGCTTTCGGCGAGTTCTCCTAACAGCAAGGTATCCCGGGCACGGGCGGCCGGATCGCCAGCCACAACCCTTGCGTCTTTTGATAGTTCCGGTTCGAGCTCGTAGCTCACCACGGTCAAAGCCCCGCCTTGTCGAGCGAGTCCATATCGATTACCCGCTTATCGCCCTTGAAGGCAATGAACGCCGCTGCATCGAGCTTCTTGCAAATATCCCGCGGTTTGGAATCCTGCTGGGTACGATTGAAATAGTCAACGAACGCAGCCTTTGCGCTCGGCTCGAATGGATAGGACGATTGATCATAAACTCCGGACGGGATCGTGCCCGAGCTAACCGCTTCAGAAATCCTATTCCAATCCAGGAAATCCGCAAAAAGACGTTGCAAGAAGCTAGTCACATCGGCGGGTGCCAACGGGTTCAGCTCGATATAGTTATCTTTCCCCAGCCGGTTTTCAATCTGCGCGTCAACAAGGAAGGGGGGAATGCCCTTTCGGCCTTTTGAGCTGATCGTATAGATAAAGCCAAAGTGGACATTTTGATCGTCAAATATCATTCGGTTTGTGGAGAGCCAATGAGAGTTTGTCGGGTCGTCTCCTTCCACCGCTTCAAGTTTCGCTGCTTCATCCGCTATCAGAATAAGCTGCTTTTCATCAACCTTCTTATATAATTCACCAAGACTCACCAAAACTCCATAGAAATCTTCGCTTTCAGACAACGTTCCGGTCATCCCCAAAGACAGCGAACCTTTCACATCCTGCGCTTTCAGAAAATTGAAAGCTTGCTGAACGGCTTCCGGCGGTGTGTCACCGGGTGCGACCATTAAGAAGCTATTGAACACGTCACAAATCGGCTTTGGAACGCCACATTCGGCCAGTCCTTTGGCAACTTGCACGCCAGTTTTTTGCCTATATTCGTGGACCAGACGTATAATTTCCCGAATGCCGATTTGATCCAGAAACCGGCGAATCAAGATATCGAACCGAGATTTCTTTGTAACGTCTCCGACCTCAACCAGATATGTTTTGGTTGGGTAAAGGGCGGCATTCTGTTCCATCCACCAGGCGAGGTGATGAATAGTATGAGTTTTGCCGACGCCCCAATCGCCATACAGGATCATTTTTACCGGAATTTTGAGTGCAAATGATCGCTCAATAATTTCCTGAATTTGCTTCTGGATGTCGAGGTGGCATAGAAATAGATTGCGATCGCGGGTCACGCTTGGCATGAAATTATTGCGATGGGGATTTAGAAAGAACCAGTCGCTGACGGTCATAGCACTTCCTCAAGATGTGAACAGTTTTGCGGTTGAAAGTTCCGTTAGGTCTTGCGAGTATCGGATGAGACCCTTGATTATCTCTAGCTCGGGCGTCTCTGTGAATTCATTTGTAGAGCGAAATTCGATTGCAAGCTCCAAGTTGGTATCGTTCGCTCTAGGTGTGAGATTGGGTGAGCCCAAGAGCGCGAGGCGAAAACCGTCGCACTGCATAATATAGAGTTTTGTATGGAGATCTTTTATAGTGAGTACGGTTGTTCCTCTACGTTCTGCAAGCCCCCTAACGGCATTGAGATGCCACGCTTCCGTGGGTGGACGAGTGACGATGGTGCACGTCGCGTTTCTTCGGTCGGCCAGGAGCGCACCAAGCGCCCCGACAGCGTCGTACCGAGATGCCGAGCTTGCAATCCATGGGGAGACAATGTGCAGCTGCTGAATACGCATCTTATAGGCAATTGCATTATCTACAAAATATCTGACAATATTCTCCTTAACCAACTTTACGGCGTCCCCCATTCCAAAGCCCCAGCAGTTTGCGCCGCCGTCACGCTACAGTTGTCGGGCCGGCAAATCCAGACTGTTACCTATAGGAGGTGATGATCGCGCCGGCTACATGCCGAAGGGCTGGTCAGTTGCACACCGAGGTTATACACAGGGCTTGCAAGGGGCGCCGAAAAAGGTAATCAATTCAACACAAATGGTTTCGACTGGCCGAGTTCAATCCTCTCTCGCAGCACCAGTTCATTCCTTTGATTTTAAAAAGATGCAGTCGCGAAGTCGGGGTCTCGTTGCGGACCAAAAAAGCCGGCTGACGCAAAAGTGCCAATCCCGCCATCCAACCGTGGCCCCCCTCGCCCGGAAACATTGAGAGAAAGAGGCTCTACGGGCCGGACGACTGCTCAACAAGTCCGGACCTGTCAACTCATGAACAGGCCGGACTGGCCGTATCCGGCATGCTGAACACTACCGCGCGCACGCTGGAAGCCAGCCGCCTCGTACGCATATCCACGACAAGAACACAGCTCGCCCAAGGACTTGCCATCGGCCGGCCATCATGATGCCATCTCGCTTGCGGAAGATAGCGTCGGGATTTGGGGTAGAGAATGCTCTTCGGGCGAACGGCAGGTGCGACAGGGCGCATGTGCGCGGCAATTGCTGCGGCACTGGCGCTGTGCCTATGCGCGTTTGGCCCCGCTTTGGCTGAAGAGCCGAAGGCGCTGAAAGGCGTCGCGCTCATCATCGGTCAGTCCGACTACCAGCATGTCGGCAAACTGCCCAATCCGGAAAACGACGCCCGCGCCATCGAGGAGATGTTCGACAGGCTCGGCTTCGAGACCAATGTCGCCACCAACCGCGACGCGCGCAAATTGCGGCGCGATCTCGAAGGCTTTGTCGGCGATGCCGAGGGCGCCGATGTCGCCATCATCTACTATTCCGGCCACGGCATCGAAGCCGGCGGCGAGAATTATCTGGTCCCTGTCGATGCCGATATCTCGGCGCTCGACAATGCCGGCGAAAAGCTGGTGCCGCTGTCGTCCATCGTCGCCGAACTGAAGGCCAAGGTGCCGGTCACCATCGTTCTGCTGGACGCCTGCCGCAACGATCCGTTCCCGCCGGGCACGCTCCTGAAGCTGGCGCCGGGCGACGAAGGCAAGCCGATCGGCGCCGGCGGTCTCGGCGAAACGCGCGGCGTGGTTTCCCTGAAGGGCGGCGCCGACGCCAAGGGCTCGGTCGACGGCAGCCTCGGCCAGGTCATCGCCTTTGCCGCCGAGCCCGGCAAGGTTGCGCTGGACGGTCCGGCCGACGGCAACAGCCCCTATGCGGCAGCGATCCTGCGCCACATCGACACGATGGGCGGCGAGGAATTCGGCACCGTTTTGCGCATGATCGGCGAGGAGGTCTATCTCAAGACCAATGGCCAGCAGCGGCCCTGGGTCAATGAGAGCCTGCGCCGGCTGCTCTATTTCGGTACCCCCGCCGAGGCGCCGAAAGGCGACGAGGGGGAAATCCTAAGGGAGCGGCGCCAGCTCCTGCTGACCATCTCGACGCTACCCGATCCGGAGCGCCGCCAGATCGAAACCATAGCGCGTGACGGCAAGGTGCCGATGGATGGGCTCTACGCCATGCTGAAGGCGCTCGGGGTCGACATACCCAAGGATCCGGCTGAGCTCGACAAGCTGCTGCGTGGCCAGACAGAACGGCTGAAACACGTGTTGGCTGAACGCGAGACTTTGAAAAACCCGGACCCCGAAATTGCCAGGCATCGAAACTCGCCCAACAGGCGGTTCAGGAAGGCGCGCTCGAAGCGGCGCAGAAATTCAACGAGCAGGCCAAGGCCCGCATCGGCGAACTTTCGTCTACGGTCGACCAGGCCGAGGCCGAGCTGAAGGCAAAGCGGCTGGAATTCGCAAAGGTCTTCGCCAGCAGTGCCAGGACTTATGAAATCTCCTTCAACTTCAAGGAGGCTGCGCAGGATTACGCCAAGGCCTTCGAGCAGGCTGCCAAATGGAGCGACGAAGACGCGTTCTACTACAAGGCGGCAGAGGCCAACGCTCTGTCGGAACAAGGGGACTTCTCCGGCGACAATGCGTATCTCGCCCAGGCCCTGACAGCCTATGAACAGGCATTGACCTATGTCACCCGCGAAAAGTTGCCGCTGCTTTGGGCGGCCACCCAGAACAATATGGGCGCCACGCTTGCTACGTTGGGCGAACGGGAAGCAGGCCGCGAAAACCTCGACAAGGCAGCTGCCGCCTATGAGCAGGCGCTGACCG
This sequence comes from Mesorhizobium sp. M0802, assembly GCF_040320115.1. NCBI lineage: Bacteria > Pseudomonadati > Pseudomonadota > Alphaproteobacteria > Hyphomicrobiales > Phyllobacteriaceae > Mesorhizobium > Mesorhizobium sp. M0802. Next base: position 113,094 of record NZ_JAMYOY010000002.1, on the reverse strand, counting down.
TCTATACGCATGACTCCTACCCTGACGACTGGGCATCGACCTATGGCAATCTGGGCACGGTCTACTGGCGGCTCGGCCAGCGCGAGAACGGGACGGCACTGCTTGAGCGGGCAGTCGCGGCCTTCCGCTCGGCGCTCGAGGTACAGTCGTCGAAAAAACTGCCGCTGGAATGGGCGGCGACGCAGAACAATCTCGGCATCGTGCTGTCCGAGATCGGCGAACGCCAGACCACATCGGACAGTTTTCGCGCCGCAATCGAAGCGCATCGTGCGGCGCTGACCGAATACAGCAGGGAGCGCGTACCGCTCGACTGGGCGCTGAGCCAGGTCAATCTGGGGGCAGCGCTCTACCGCCTCGGTGAGCGCGAAAAGGATATCGCGACCATGCAGCAGGCGGTTGCTGCCTATCAGGCGGCGACCGGCGAAATGACCAGGGAACGCGCGCCGGCGCAATGGGCGACAATCCAGAATAATCTGAGCACGGCCCTGGAATCGATCGGAACCATTAACGGCGATGTCGCCACGCTTGAGCAGGCGCGCGACGCCGCCCTTGCATCGCTTACGGTTTGGACGCGCGAGCACGCCGCGGCGAGCTGGGCCAACGGCCAGCTGACGCTCGGCAACGCCTTGCAGCGCCTCGGCGCCAAGCAGAAGAACAAGGAACTGCTGCTGCAGGCAGCCACCGCGTACCAGGCCGCTCTGTCCGAATATCCGCGTGAGAAACTGCCGCTCGACTGGGCTTCGCTGCAGCAGAACCTGGGATCGGTCAACGACACGCTCGGCGATCTCGATACGGGAACCGATTACTACATTCAGGCGGTGACCGCGTATCGTCAGGCATGGGAGGTCTATACCGCAACCGCCGCGCCGCGCGAGTTCGCTTCGATCGGCTACAGCCTTGCAGGCACGCTGTCGAACTGGGGCGAACGCGCGGGGGACATCTCGATCCTGCGGCAGGCGATCGATGTCTACGGTCAGGTGCTCAGGGTTCGCACCCGCGACAAGGACCCAGCCAATTGGGCCAAGACGGAATTCCGCCTCGGCTGCGCATTGATGATGTCAGGCAAGCTGGCCTCTGACGATCTACTGCTGCAGCAATCGGTCGACGCGCTGCGGGCGGCGCTCGACGGGCAGACGAAAGGCGGTGATGTCACGGAGATCGGCCAGACGCGCCGCGTGCTCGGCCAGACCCTGTCGATCCTGGGCGACAATACATCCAACCTGGACTTGCTGGCGCAAGCAGCCGACATGCTGGAAGCCGCGCTCCCCGCCTACTCCAAGGACGCCGACCCGGAGGAGTGGGCCAATATCAATTACGACCTCGGCTTTGCCCTCTACAGCCAGGGCCGGATTGGTGGCGACGCCACGTTCTACGCCAAGGCCGTGGAGAGCTTCGAGAGGGCAGCGCGGATCTACGACGGTTTTCCCGACCGCATGCAATGGGCGCGCACCAAGGGCGATATCGGCAATGCCTTGCTGATGGCCGCGGACGGCAAGGACGTCGAGTTGCTCACCCTCGCGATTGCCGCCTATGACGCAGCGCTCAGCGTGGTAACGCGCGAGAATGCGCTGGCTGTCTGGGAGAACAATCAGAACAATCTCGCCGGCGGGCTGTCGAGTCTTGGTTACTGGGCGAACGATGTCGGCAAGCTGAAACGAGCCGCTCAGATCTACCGCGACCTCGCCACGGTGCGAACGATCGCCCGCGATCCCGATCTCTGGATCACCAACCAGACCAGTCTCGCGCAGACGCTGAGCATGATCGCGGCCCGCGAGCCTTCGGCTGAATTGTACGAGGAGGCGATTGTCGTCAACCGGGCGCTTGCCGAGCAGCTCGGTCGCGAGCGCGATCCCGAACGTTGGGCCAATGCGCGCAACGAGATGGGCTATGCCTTGACCATGGCCGGCCGCGCCGAAAACAATGTCGCGCATTTCGAGGAGGCGGTGTTGGTCCTGCGCGAGGCGATCGTGGTGCAAAAGAAGATCAATTCGGTGCCGGCTGTCGCCTTCACGCAGGACAGCCTGTGCGACGTGCTGGTCGATCTGGGCGCCGCCCACAAGGACAAGGCGATGGCACAGGAAGCGATCGCCGCATGCCAGGACGCGCTCGTCATCTTCCGTGACAAGAAGATGGACGATCTCGCCGCCGGTTCCGAAAAGAACCTCGCCGAGGCACAGGCGTTGCTGGCCGAGTTGCATTAATCCGAGCCCGCGCTCCCGGATGCGGGCGAATGGTGGGCACGCCAGCGTTCACGCTGTTGTGCAAGGATGTCACCGGCTCGCCATGGCGTGACAGAGATGCGATGTGGCAGTATCGGCTTGTGCGCCGGTCGCCCCCCGTCATTCAGGGCGGCAGGTAATCATATTCCGTTGGAGCGCCAGATGACCTTACTCACCCGCCGCAGGCTTTTGAAAACGGCTGCGGTTGCCGGCGCTGGTGGGATCGGCCTTGCAGCGATGGCCAGGCTTGGTGGCTGGGCCGCGGCCGCACCGGAGCCGGTGGTGCTCAAGACGGCAAAGATCCAGGCCAGGTTCATGGATATCGGCCAGACCCGCGATGTGCTGACTTATGGAGAGGCCGGAATGCCGCCGGTGCTCAGGATGAAAAAGGGCGAGCCCTTTGCCGCGCGTCTCGTCAACGCCATCGACGACCCCACGACCATCCATTGGCACGGCATTCGCGTTCCAAACAAGATGGACGGTGTTCCCTTCCTGGTTCAGCCCTACGTCTACACCGGCGATCATTTCGACTACGCCTTCACCCCGCCCGACGCCGGCACGTTCTGGTATCACCCGCATTGCAACACGCTGGAGCAGATGGGCCACGGCCTGACCGGCGTGATCGTGGTCGAAAACCCGGGCGATCCGAAATTCGATGCGGAGGCAATCGTCAATCTGCGCGACTGGCGCCTCGGCGACGACGCGCAGTTCATCCAGCAATTCCGGCCGCGCGATGCCGCAAAAACCGGAACCTATGGCACGGTGCGCACCGCCAACTGGCTCGACCAGCCGCAATTCGACGCGCCGGCCGGCGGGTTGGTGCGGCTGCGGGTCGCCATCACCGATGTCACCCGCATCTACGCCTTTCGCGTCGAGCGTGGGGAGGCCGCGGTCATCGCGCTGGACGGCAATCCGGTGCCGCAGCGTTTTGCGCCCGATGCTTTGCTGCTCGGACCGGGGCAGCGCATGGAGCTCGCCATCCGCATGCCTGACCAGGAGGGCGCGATCGTCAGCCTGGGCGACATCAGAGGCACCAAACCCAAGGTCCTCGCCACCTTGCGCGCCACCGGCAGCTCGCTCAAGCGCGATTTGCGCGACCTCGCACCGCTGGAAGCCAACCCGGTGCCGGAGGTGGATCTCGCCAGCGCGAAACACATCGCGCTCTCGCTCAGCGCCACGGCGGAAAACGTGCCGAGCGACAGCATATGCGGCACGCTAGGCTACTCCTTCTGGGCCATCAACAAGGTACCGTGGCCGGGCGACACGCCGGACCCGACCGCGCCTTTGGCCGAGCTGAAGCTCGGCAAAAGCTATGTCATCGACATGGAGAATTTGACGCCGCAATCGCATCCGATGCATCTGCACGGCATGAGCTTCAAGGTGCTGTCGTCGTCGACACGCCAGGTTCAGCCGGTCATCTCCGACACCTATCTCATGCAGCCCAACGAGAAGGTTCAGCTCGGTTTCGTCGCGGACAATCCCGGCGACTGGCTGCTGCACTGCCACATCATCGAACATCAGAAAACCGGCATGACGAGCTATATCAGGGTGGTTTGACGCCGAGGCGGGTCAATCAGCCTCTACTGGGGTTGGCCTCACCTGCCGGGCCTGTTGCCGGAGAAATTGCCGCCGTCCGCTGGTTTCGTTGGCAAAGCGGGGCCGTTCCCTGCTATTCCCGCCTGCAATCAAGAAGCCGTGGACACGCTTGCATGACCAATGTCGCCCTGACCGGACTGGCCCGCGATCTCGCCAGGCGCGCCGCCGAGGGCCGCCCGGTGCGCATCGGCGTCATCGGCTCCGGCGAAATGGGCACCGACCTGGTCACGCAAGGCATGCTGATGCCCGGTATCGAGATCTGCGCCATCTCGACGCGGCGTCCGCACACGGCGCGCGACGCCATCCGCATCGCCTATGGCGACGAGGCGATGGCGGTCGAGGCCGACATGGGTTCGAAAGTCACCGCGGCGATCGAGGCCGGGAAAATCGCCATCACCTCGAACGAGATGCTGGTCACCAATCCGCTGATCGACGTCGTGATCGACGCCACCGGCAAGCCTGGTGTCGCCGCCGATTTCGACTTGAAGGCGATGGAGCACGGCAAGCACCTGGTGATGATGAATGTCGAGGCCGACGTCACGATCGGCTGCTACCTCAAGCAGCAGGCAGACCGGCTCGGCGTCGTCTATTCGGTCGGCGCCGGCGACGAGCCCTCGAGCTGCATGGAGCTGATCGAGTTTGCCTCCGCGCTCGGCTACACCATCGTCTCGGCTGGCAAGGGCAAGAACAACCCGCTCAACCACGATGCCGTTCCGGATGACTATCGCGAGGAAGCCCTTCGCCGCAACATGAACCCGCGCATGCTGGTCGAGTTCGTCGACGGCTCGAAAACCATGGTCGAGATGTGCGCCATCGCCAACGCCACCGGGCTGGTGCCCGATGTGCCGGGCATGCACGGGCCCAAGGCCGACCGCGACCAGCTGGCCAAGGTGCTGATACCGCGCGCCGATGGCGGCATCCTGTCGAAGAAGGGTGTTGTCGACTACACGATCGGCAAGGGTGTGGCGCCGGGCGTCTTCGTCATCGTCGAGGCGACGCATCCGCGCATCGTCGAGCGCATGGACGATCTGCATATCGGCCACGGCCCCTATTACAGCTTCTTCCGGCCCTACCATCTGACCTCGCTGGAAGTGCCGCTGACGGCAGCGCGTATCATGCTCTACGGCCGCCCCGACATGGTGCCGCTGCCGAATCCGGTGGCCGAGGTCTGCGCGGTCGCCAAGCGCGATCTCGCCACGGGCGAGACCTTCGATGCCATCGGCGAGACTTGCTACCGCTCCTGGACCATGACCGTCGAAGAGGCGCGCGCCAATCTGGCAGTGCCGGTCGGCCTGCTCGAAGGCGGCAAGGTGCTGAAGCCGGTCAGGAAGGGCGAGCTCATCACCACCGACAACGCCACACCCGACCGCACGACCAGGCTGTTCGCTTTGCGCAAGCTGCAGGATGAGATGCTGTACGGGAGCTGAGATTGGATGACAGGCCAGTCGGGCTGGCCTTGTCATGACAACTCCCTATGTTGTAGTGGCACCGAACGGAGGCTTCCAGGATGAATCTCCAGATCAGAGACCCGCGCGCCCGTGACCTCGCCCGGCAGCTTGCCGAAAAGCGAAAGATTTCAATGACCGAGGCGGTGATCGAGGCGCTCGAATCCGAGCTTCAGCGCGAACGTGAACGAGTTCCGCTGGCTGAGCGGCTGGCCGCCATATCGAACGATCTGAAGGCCAAGGCGGGAAGCGGCGGCAGGGATTTGACTAAGGATGAGATCGACGAGATGTGGGGACATTCCTGATGTTCATCGACACCTCGGTGGTTATCGCTGTCCTCGCCGGAGAGGAAGACGCCGCCGATTGGAGCCGCCGGATCGGGCAGGCCTCGATACGGATAACATCTCCGCTGGTCGTGCTCGAAGCGGCGATGCGGCTTTCATCGAAGTTGGTGGTGGAGCCGCTCTTCGCCGAAAAGGCGATAGAGGACTTCCTGCGTGAGGCCGAGATCGAGGTGGTTCCGATCGAAATCGGTGATGCCAAGCTCGCGATCCAGGCTTTTTCGAACTATGGCAAACGTCGCGGCCACCCGGCTCAGCTCAATCTCGCTGACTGCCTGTCATATGCCTCGGCAAAAAGCTGTGGGATGCCCTTACTCTACAAAGGGAAAGACTTTTCCCACACCGATCTGGCCTGATCCTACTCCCCCAGTTCCACGATTCGGCCAGCAGCTTCGTCAGCCGCTCCCGCCCAGCAGGCCAAATGCTGCCGCGCTCGCGCCATGGGCTGTTGACCTGGTCGCGCAACACGCCTGATCATTGCGCTCGTGCTGACGACGCAGACCATCGGCTGCCATTGTGTGATCCTTTTTGGTCCGGGTTTTTCAAACGATGCCGAGATGCCAATCTCGATCAGTTGAACCCCCATTGAGGATTGAAATCTTGCAAACCATTTGGACAAGACGCGAGACGATGAAAACCCTTCTGGCAACGGGCATGGTTGCCATGCTTCAGCCTCTGGCTTTTGCAGCCAAGGCCGCCGCCAAGCTGGAATGGACCCATTTTCAGGCTGACGAGAATGGTTTCCGCCGCACGCCGGTGCTGCTGACCGGGGAAAAAGAAGCCATCCTCCTCGACGGCGGATTTACCCTGTCCGATGGCCGTGCGGTCGCGGATGCGATCAAGGCGACGGGCAAGACCCTGACCACGATCTATGTCAGCTGCAGCGACCCTGACTATTATTTTGGCCTGCGTCCCGTCGCGGATGCTTTCCCCGGCGCCAAGATCATCGCGGCCGCTGCGACGGTGGCGGCCATCAAAGCCAATGTGCAAGCCAAGCTGGATGTCTGGGGCCCGCAGCTCAAGGACAATGGACCGAAGGTCCTGGCGGATGTCGTCATTCCCGAGGCATCCGATATCACCTCACTTGAAATCGAAGGAAACAAGATCGAGATCGTCACCGTCGCCGATCTGAAAGACCGGCGGTATCTCTGGGTGCCCAGCCTTGAAGCGGTGTTCGGCGGCGTGCTGATCTCGTCCGGCGTACATGTCTGGGTTGCCGACGAGCCAACCGTAGACGACCGCAAGAAATGGATTGCCGCGCTCAACGAAATCGCGTCCCGCAAACCCAACATCGTGGTGCCGTCCCATCAGGTAGCCGGTGCACCGGACGGTCTGGCGGCCGTGGAATTCACCCGCGCCTACCTCGAAGCTTTCAATAAGGAAGCCGAAAAAGCGAAATCCAGCGTCGAGCTGATTGCAGCGATGAAGCGGCGCTATCCCGATCTTCTGGACGTCTCGTCCCTGGAACTGGGCGCAAAGGTCGCCAAGGGTGAGATGAAGTGGGGCTGATACGGCCCCGCGAGCGTCTGGGCTACTTCCCCAATTCCACCGACCGCAGCCGCGCGGCTTCCACCGCCTCGGTCAGCAGCTTCGTCAGCCGGTCTTCGCCCATCAGCACGGCAAGGGCGGCTGCCGTGGTTCCGTTGGGGCTGGTCACCTGCTGGCGCAGGACGCCGGGCTCCTCGCCGCTTTCGGCAGCGAGTGCAGCAGCGCCATAGACGGTCTGCATGGCAAGCAGCCTGGCGGTCTCGGTCGGCAGCCCGGCCTTCTCGGCTGCAACCGTAAGCGCCTCGATGAAATGGAAGATGTAGGCCGGACCGGACCCCGAAACCGCCGTCACCGCGTCCATCAGGCCTTCGTCGTCGATCGTCGTCACCACACCGCTCGCCGACAGCAGCTCGGCAACGAAACGCCTGATGTCGTCGGTCACCAGCGGGTTGGAATAGACCACCATCATGCCCTTGCCGATCGCGGCCGGCGTGTTGGGCATGCAGCGGATAACAGGCGCGAGATGGCCGAGGATGTGCTCGAAGGTGGCGACCGGCGTGCCCGCGGCGATGCTGACGAAGGTGGTCCTGCCGTCGCCGAAGCGCTTGTAGGCGGCGGTGACGTCGCGGATCACCTGCGGCTTGACGGCGATGACGACGAGGTCGGGCTCTGCGTCGGCGGGGATCCCGTTCGCGTCCGCGGCGACACTGCAACCGAGGTGCTCGGCGCGCTTGCGCAATTCGGCATTGGGCTCGACCACGAACACGGCTTGCGGGGCAAGCTTGCCGGATTTCAGCCAGCCCGCAAGCATGGCGTAACCCATATTGCCGCAACCGGCGAGAACAAGCCTGATCGTCATTGAGAGCCCTCCGAGACAAGGGTTCTCCTTAGACGCTAGCGGGCAGACGGGAAAGCCCCTCAAGGGGTGCTGGATCAGGCCAGCCGGTCAAGGTCGCCGGCGTACCGCGATCGGCCGCAGCGACACTTGCCGCAAGCCAAGCACGCCGAGCACGAAGAACAGCCACACCGGGTCGCCGCGATGGAAGAAGAAGCTTTCCAGGAACGCGTTCAGCGCCGTGAACAGCACCACCATCATGAAGAAGTCACCGAGATAGATGTTCTCCTTGCGCGGCGGGATGCGCATGTAGTCGCGCAGCGGCGCGATCACGAAAGTGTAGACGGCAACGCACAGCGCCGGGATGCCCATCAGCACCGCAATGTCGAGATAGCCGTCATGGCCATGCACGATGGTCCGGATGTCCCAGGCCCGGTCGAAGGGCTGGTCCTGACTGAGCAGCAGCGGCGTGCCCCAGAAACTTTCATAGCCGTAGCCGGTCCAGGGCTTCTTCGCCAGCATCTCGCCGGAGAACTCCCACAGCGTCGTGCGCCCGGTATAGGTGAGGTCGGGGAAATAGGTGGCCGCCAGCTCTTTCACCGGGGGGATGAAGACGATGCCTAAGGTACCGATGGCCGTCGCAATGATCGCCAGTGCAAACAGGATCGGCGTGCCGAACCGCATGCCGATCAGGCCCGGCAGCACGACGATCAGGATCGAGAACGGCACCAGGCCGGCCGTCGTCTTGGAGCCGGTGTGCAGCATGAAGATCATCGCCGCGCCGAAGATCGCCACGCCCCAGAACTTCTGGCCGCGCCGGAAGAGATAGAGGCCGGCGAAGCTGAAGCAGGCCATGATTGGTCCGGCAATGTTCTTGTGGGCGAACACACCACGCCACAGGCCGGCATGTTCGGGCTCCTGCGAATCGGCCGTATGCAGGGCCTCATGCGGAAAGACGATGAGGCCGATATAGGACAGGCCGATAACGACGATCGCGCAGAATATGATGACTTTCGAAAAACTGTCGGCGTCGCGCGGCAGCACCAGGACCGTCGCTATCGTCAGAACGCCAAGCAGCGTGAAGAAGGCCGCGCGCATGGCCGAGGACGGGTCGGTCGCGTTGATGACCGAAAGCATGAAAAAGCCGAGCATCAGGATCCAGGACGGGCTGAGCAGCGAGCGCACCATCTTGGGGTCGGCGAACGTCAGCAGTGAGAAGGTCGAAATGGCGCCGAGCGAACTGAAGCCGAGCTGGTTGACGATGTCGCCGCCGTCGCCGGTCAGTACCGCGCCTGCCGGCTGAAACGGCCGGAACGATACGATGATGACGGCAAACAACAGCGCGGCAATCGCCGTCGCCACGCCGTCGCGGGTGACGATGCCGCCCAGCAGCAGCTCGTCAGTTCTTCTCAGGCTGCCTGTATTGCTCATTGGCGTATCCGAATTCGGCAAGCACGCGGCCGAGCGAGACATAGACGGGGTAAAGCGCCGTCGACAGCGATCCTGTCCGCGCCAATTTGATTGCGCCGCGCACGGGCGAGGCTATCAGCAGCGCCAGGCTTTTTGCAAACACCTTGGCGCCGGCGAATGGCGTGCCGGCGCGCTTCTTCTTTTCGACCAGCGTCGAGATTACACCGTTGCGTAAGGATCGGGCGCGGATCCAGTCAGCCTCGACGCGCCGGGCCGGAACGCCTTCGCGCACCTTTGCCTCGGCGCACCAGCCAAGCACGAAACCTTTCCGCGCAGACCGGCTGAGAAAGTCGGAATCGCCGCCGCCCATGAAGTTGAACCGCAGGTCGAGGAAGGGCGGTCCCATGGTGGTCAGCACATTGCGCCCGACCAGGAGGTTGCCCGAGGAATAGAGTGCGGCCACGCGCCCGGTCTCGCGATAGGGGGGCGCAAAGACCGGATGCTCGGCCCATTTGGCGTGAGAAGGATCGCTAAACACCGGCACTTGTGGGCCACCGACAATGTCGGCGCCAAGCGTCTCCGCCGTCCTGCACATGCGCTCCAGCCAGTCCGCGTCGGCGATCTCGTCATCGTCGATGACCAGCAGGTGGCGGAAATCCGGAAAATGAAGGATCGCCGTCTGCCAGCCGGCATTGTAGGCACTGCAATTGCCCCGCTCATGCGCGATGATGACCATGCCTTTCATATCGTCGCGTTCGAACAGCGGCACGGCCGCCTTGGCGCCCTCACGCGCCTTGGCCTCGTTTTCGATGACGATGACGGCGAAGCGCCGGCTGGTTTGCTGTGCCTTCAGCGACGCCAGCGTTTCCAGCAGCAGTTGCGGCCGCTTGAAGGTCGGCAGCGTGACGACGGCTTCGATCGTCTCTGCGGCGAGCCCCGGAGAGCGTCCCGCAATCGATACCGAACCGTCCGATGGCAAAGGGATCATTCGCTCCAGCCGCATGTTTTGAATCTGGCTTTCGATAACACCGCGACGATAACGTTTCGTTAATCACCTTTCGCAGCGGCGCCTGCCGGTCCGCGCCTTTCAGCCGTTGCGTTGCGTGATTTAATCAAGGGTTCACCCAGCTTTGCTAGTGGCTGACGCCTGGATAGGTGAGATGCATCTGCTGTTCGCCACATCGATCGTGCCCGACGGCGCTCTCGCTTCGGGCTATGAGATCGCCAATGCTGCGATCGTCGCCGCCTTGCGGCGCGCCGGCGTGCGCGTCACCGTCATCGGCTTCATCTGGCCGGGCAAGGCGCCCAGCGACCCCGAAAACACCATCGTGCTCGGCGCCGTCGACGTGCGCACGGAAAGCGCCTCGGCGCGGCAGAAGCTCGCCTGGCTTGGCAAGGCGGTGCTGTCAGGGCTCACCTTCGCTTCCGTGAAGCTGCGCGCGGTTTCCGACAGCGAAGTCCGTGCCGCGATCGAGCGCGCCGGTCCCTTCGACGGCTATGTCCTGAATTCGGTGCAGTTCGCCGGCGCCTTTGAAAAACTGTTCGCCGACCGTCCCTCGATTTTCGTCGCCCACAATGTCGAACATGATTCGGCCAAAGAGAATGCGGCAGCAGCAAACAGTCGCTTCCAGCGCCTGTTGTTTGCCCGCGAGGCCAGGCTGCTCAAGACCATGGAGGAGCGGCTCTGCCGCCGGGCTCGCTTCGTCTTCACGCTGGCCGAGGAAGACCGCGCCGCACTCGGCGTTGCCAGCGACGACCGCTCGGCGGTGCTGCCGCTGGTGACCACTGCCACGGCGCCAAAGCCGGTCAAGCCGCGCCGCATCGATTGCGACGCGGCGCTGATCGGCACCTGGACCTGGCAGCCGAACCGCATCGGCCTCGACTGGTTCCTGGAAAAAGTCGTGCCGCATCTTCGCCGGAGTTTTCGCCTCAGGGTCGCCGGCAACATGCCGTCGGATATCACCTCTGCCCATCCCGGTGTCGAATTTGTCGGCCGCGTGCCCGACGCCCAGGATTTCGTGCGCGGCGCCGCCGTCATTCCACTGATCAGCACCGCGGGCAGCGGCGTTCAGCTCAAGACCATCGAAACCTTCGAACTCGGCCTGCCGTCGGTCGCCACCAGCCGTTCGCTGCGCGGCATCGATCATCGCCCGGCAAATTGCTTCGTCACCGACGATCCGGCCGCCTTCGCCGGCGCGCTGGAGGCAGCGGCGGCCGATGTCAAGGATGTCGATGGCAGCGCCTTTCACCGCCGGCAGATCAAGGCACTAGATGCCGCCATCAGGCTCGGCCTGGAAAAGCTCGGGTCGGTGGGGGAGGAGGTGTTTGCATGAACATGCACACCGCCCGCGCCGCCTTCGGGCTCGATACGCTGAAGACGATCCTTGGCATTTCGGTCCTTGCCATCGGCTGGGATGACGCGATCGCGCTGCTCGCTCGTCTGATTGCCGAGCGGCGCTTCACCAAGGTCAGTTTTCTCAACGCTCACAACGCCAACATCGCCTCTACCGATCCGGTCTTTGCCGAGGCGCTCGACGATTTCCTCATCCTGCCTGACGGCGTTGGCGTCGATCTGGCGGCAAAGCTGCTCTACGGCGCGCCGTTCCCGGACAATCTCAACGGCACTGATCTCATTCCGGCCTTTCTGCAGGCATCGGCGAGGCCGCTGACCGTCGGGTTGCTTGGCGCCACCCGCGCCAACGCCGAGGCGGCGTCGGTCAGGCTAGCCGCTCTGGCGGTGCAGCACGAATTCGTCGTCATCCATGACGGCTATTTCTGCCCCGCCGAAGAGCAGGCGATCGTCGATCGCATCGAGGCATTGCGGCCCGACGTGCTGCTTGTGGCCATGGGCGTGCCGCGCCAGGAATTGTGGATCGCCCGTCATATCGATGCCCGCCACTGCACGCTGCCGATCGCCGTCGGCGCGCTGCTCGATTTTCTCTCCGGCACGGTGCCGCGGGCGCCTCTGTGGATGCGCCAGCTGAGGCTCGAATGGTTGTTCCGTCTGTGCATCGAGCCCGGCCGGCTGTGGCGCCGCTACGTCGTCGGCAATCCGGTGTTCCTGCTGCGTGTCGTCAGGCAGAAATTCTCGCGTCGGCCCGAGCCCGCCGGAGAGTTGCGGTGAACAGCCGCGTCGTGCCGAGCCCTGCAGCCGAGACCGGTGCCCTGCCGCAAACGCCGACGGCGGCGGTGGTGACCGCCAGCTATGCGCCGGATTTCGAACGCTGCCGCCTGTTGTGCGAGACCCTCGACCGCCATGTCTCCGGCGTGGCGCATCATTACATTCTGGTCGAGCACCGCGACGTGGCGCTGTTTCGCCAGTTGGAAAACGACCGCCGCAGCGTTGTCGACGAGCGCGACCTGCTGCCGCGCTGGCTGCGTGTGTTCGACGATCCGATGAGCCTCTTTCGCCGTCGCATCTGGCTCAGTTTCAAGACCCAGCCGCTGCGCGGCTGGCATGTGCAGCAGCTGCGCCGCATCGCCATCGCTGCGCATGCTGGAGAAGACGTGCTGGTCTTCTGCGATTCCGACGTCGCCTTCCTCAAGCCATTCGATCTGAGCGCCTTCTGGCGCGACGGCAAGGTGCGGCTGTTCCGGCGCGACGGCGTGCTGTCGAGCGACGGTCACGACGAGCATCGCATCTGGTCGCGCAATGCGGCCTCGGCGATTGGTATCGATGCATCCGAGGTTTCGAACCACGACTATATTTCGACGCTGATCGCCTGGCGCCGTCAGACCGTGACGGCGATGTGCGCCGAGATCGAGAAGGTGCACGCGCGCGGCTGGGTCGAGGTCATCGCTTCAGTGCGCCGGTTCTCCGAATGCATGATCTATGGCCGCTATGTCGACGATGTGCTGGGGGGCGCCGGCCATTTCCACGGCTCGGAGGAATTCTGCCGCGTGCATTGGACCGGGGAGGCGCTGTCGGATGACGAATTCCGCAGCTTCGTCGCCGCCATGGCACCGGGGCAGGTGGCGATCGGCATGCAATCCTTCATCGGCACCGATATTGGCCGCATCCGCCGCTTGATCGGATTGGCTTAGACTGCCTTGGCGGGCTTGCGCAGCGCCGAATAGGTCAGCAGCGCCGAGGCGAGATAGAGCAGCAGGAAGACGACATTGAGCGATACGACAAGCCTGGGCGTGTCGGCAATCGTGGTCAGCACATAGGTCAACAGCACCGCCTTCAGCCCCGCCAGCAGGCCGAGGTTGAGCGCCCTGAGCGCGGTCTGGCCGCGCGCGAACAGCAGCTCGGCCTGGTATTCGACCAGGTTGCGCAGTCCCGGCACGCCGATTGCCAATGCCACCAAGGGCGACGCCTCGGCGACATTCCGGCCAAGTGCATTGGGGAAGAAATGCAGCACGATGCCGAGTGCGGCCAGCGCCAATGTCGACACCAGGAACACGCCGGCTTCGATACCGCTCTTGACCCGCAGTCGCGACAACAGCTCCGGCGCCCGCATCATCTTCTGCACCAGCATCATCGAGAAGGTGCGGATCGGTATTGCCGTCAGGTCGACCAGCCGCATGATGATGGCATAGATACCGGCCAGATGCGGCCCGCCGATCGCCAGCACGAGCAGCTTGTCGAATTCCGACTGCAGGTAGAACAGCACTTCGGCTCCGGCAACATAGATCGAATCGGCAAGCCGCCTGAGATAGAGCTCGGTGCGCAGCCTCAGCCGCTGGCGTGGATAATAGAAGCCGAAGGCCAGCAGCAGCGAGGCGGCGTTGGCGCCGATGTAGAACAACGACCAGATCCAGACGCTGTGCTGGCCCGATAGCATGAACAGCACGGCGCCCAGCGCGCGGAACGCCGTGGCCACGATCGACAGCACGGCGGCGCGGCCGAATTTGCCGAGCCCGTTGTTGACGATCAGCACCACCTCGACCGGCCGCCACAAAAGCGCCTCTGCAAAGACGATTGCGGCAAAGACGGCCAGCGGAACGGTGCTGGCGAAGAAGATCAGGTAGACGCCCCACGAGGCGGCCGCCAGCAGTGGTAAGGACACGGCGCCAAGCAAAAGGAAGCCGGCGGTGAAGGTGCCGATCAGATTGGGGCGGATGGTGGCTGTGCGGTAAAGCGCCGAGATGAAGCCGAAAGCGAGGATGCGCGACAGCATGACGCCGGCCGCCGAGGCGGTGGCGAACATGCCGAACTCGGCAATCGACAGCGTGTTCGCGAGTGCAATGAAATAGGCGAGCGAGAACACCAGCCGCCCGCCGGCGCCGCTGATCGCTGAAAGATAGTCGCGAACCAGCCCCCGTCTTTCGGCAAGGAAGGTGCCGATGCGGGCGAGTGTCCGCCTTTGCGGTATGTCGCTGGCCTGCGTCATATCGAGGAAAGCCGTAATCCGGAAAGCTTAACGTGCGGTTCTGACGCCATTTTACAGATCCCGGCAATGCGTGGCGAAGCGAGAAACTTTCACTTGCAGACTTCGGAAATTAACCTTTTGTTTCCCATGCCTGTTTAGCGTGACTTAACGATTGGCCGACCGCCGCTCCCGCGCCGTCGAAGGTAAAGTTTCGAGACAATGGTCGACAGGGAAAACCGTGAAGACTGGAGGCGCGAGCGCTCCCTCCTGGCGCTCGGCAAAGCCGTGCGCGGCGATGAGGCGGCGGATGCGTCGGCGGTCTCGATCGGTGACCGGGTGGATCCGTCATGGCGCGAGGATGCCGCCACGCGTCACCGCATAGCCCGCTCGCAACGCGAGGCGCGGTCGAATCCGGCGCCAACGTCACCGCCCGAGCCGCCGCAGTTCCAGGCCGACGGCGAACCCTTTTCGGCCGCCAGCGCGCGTGAGGAGCCTGTTTCCGGCCGGCGTCAGGAGCCTCGCTCCCGCGCGGCCTATGAGCCCCGCTCTTTCCACGAGCAGCAACCGGACCGCGACGACGATGACGGGCAGGAATGGAAGCCGCTGATCGATCCGCTCCAGGTCGTCCGCGGCATTACTCGTTCCAAGTTGCTGATCGTCTCGACGACGATATTGGGCACAGTGCTCGGCGTCGCCGTCGCCGTTTCGACACCGAAGAAATACGAAGCCACCACACAGATGGTCATCGAGCCAGGCGACCTGAAGCTTTCCGACAACGATCTCACCCAACCGGTCGGGCAGCCTGATGCGGCGCTGGCTGTTGTCGAAACCCGCATCAAGATGGTGACATCCGGCAAGGTCCTCGACAAGGTCGTGGCCGATCTCAATCTCGTCGACGATCCGGAGTTCAACGGACAGGGCTCTGGCGGCCTTGGCGTCCTGTCACTCATTCGCTCGATACTCTCGCGCCAGGATGGCCTTGGCGACGGCGGTGAAGTGCGCCGCCAGGCGCTGGCGGTCGGCAATCTGGCCAAGAGCCTGTCGGTTGAGCGCAGCGGCAAGAGCTTTGTCGTTTCCATCAGCGCCACCACTCAAAGCGCCGACAAATCGGCGGAGATAGCCAATAGGACCAGGGACGTTTTCCAGCAGGAGGCGGCCCAATACCAGTTCGGGATGGCCGGGCGCGCGACGGACCAGCTGACGGCCAAGCTCGATGACCTGCGCAAGAATGTCGAGACGGCGGAGCGCAAGGTCGAGGATTTCAGGGCCACGCATGATCTCGTCGACGCGCAGGGCCATCTGATCAGCGACGACCAGATGCTGAAGCTCAACGAGCAGCTCTCAGTCACCCGGGCCCGCACGCTGGAACTCAATGCCCGGGCGGCGTCGGCGCGTTCGCTGGACGTCAATTCGGTCATCAACGGCACCTTGCCGGAAGAAATCAATTCCAACACGATGAGCGAACTGCGCGCGCAATATGCAGTTTTGAAGCAGGAGGCCGACCGCGCCGCCGTGCGTCTGGGACCGCGTCATCCCGAATACCAGGCGCTCAGTGCCCAGCTCGACGGCTCGCGCGAGCGCATCGCAGGCGAACTGCGCCGCATCGCCTCGTCGCTGCAGGTCGACTTGAAGCGCTCGGTCCAGCTTGAGCAGGATCTCGCTTCCCGCCTGGCTCAGGCAAAGGTCCAGAGCGGCGATGTCAACAGCGATCTGGTCAGCCTGCGCGAACTGGAGCGTGATGCCACGGCCAAACGCTCCGTCTACGAACAGTACCTTCTGCGCGCCAAGGAGACCGGCGAACAGCAAAACATCAACACTACCAACATCAATCTGATGACCCCCGCGCAACCGCCGGTCGAACCCAACGGACCGTCGCGGGCTGTAATATCGATGGCCGGCCTGCTGCTCGGGCTTGCTTCGGGCATCGGTGTCGGCGCGATGCGCGGCGCCTTTGCCAGCCTGCGCGGCGCTGCCAATTCGCGTTCGCGCGGCAGAATGGACGAGCGCCGCCCTCCGGTCGAGGACAAGGTCTATCGCGCGCCGCTGCCTGTGGCGCCGCCACCGGCAGCACCTCCGGTGTTGCCGACCGCGGCCGTTCCCGCCCGGAGCCCAGGTCTGTTCGACCGACTGTTCTCGGCGATGCGCAAAGCCGCGCCGGGTAGCGGGACGTCAGGCGAACCCGTCGAGACCTACCGCGCCCAACCAGCCGCCGAATATACAAGGCCGGTGCAGGAGCCTGTGGGCTATCGCCAGCCGGACTTCCGGAACGAGGTTCCGCACGCCAATTCCCCTGCGCAGCAGCCTGGCTACGCGCAGCCTCGTCAGCCGGCTGACTATGCCTATTCGCAGGCTCAGCCGATGCCCGCGGCGTCCGGGCCGTGGTCTTCTCCGCAGCCCGCTGGGGCGGCGCCGGAAGACCAGCAGGCGCAAATCGACGATATCCGCGCCAGCCTGCGCGAATTTCGCGAAGCGGTGCGCGAACTCACCGAAAGCCGTTCGCACCGCCGCTATTTCTGAGCAATTCCAGGAAAAGTGTGAAACGGTTTTCCCGGGAAAAGCGCGTAGCGCGCTTTCCCTTGGGAATTGCGTCACAACAAGAAATAGAGCGGTTCAGCCTTTCCGTGAAAGGATGAGTCGCTCTGAGCCCGTCAGCACAGAATAAAAGCTGCCGGTTTCGAGTTTACGGCATGTGACGGCGCTTTGACGGGATTGCTTAGGCCAAATTTCGTGACAATGCCGCGCAGCATGGCGCCCAAAAAGCGCTGCCGTCGGGCTTTACCCGAATGGGCGGAACGTTTGGAACAACGACATGCACGAAGCAACGTTCAAGGCGCGCGCCGCGCCTTGGCTGGAATGATGTCGAGGATGGTTCATGGCCGAAGTGATTGACGGAAAGATCGTCGCCGCAGACGTGGTTCAGAAGGTCAAGGCCTTGACCGAGGACCTGGTCGCCAAGGGAAAGGCCCAGCCCGGCTTAGCGGTGGTCATCGTCGGCGAGGATCCGGCAAGCCAGGTCTATGTCGCGTCGAAGTCGCGCACCGCCAAGGAATGCGGCTTTCATTCGCTGCAGCACACGCTGCCGGCCGACACGTCCGAAGCGGCACTGCTGAAGATCATCGGCGAACTCAACGCCGATCCGGCCATCAACGGCATTCTGGTGCAGCTGCCGCTTCCCGCCCATATCGATGCCGGCAAGATCATCCAGGCCATCGCACCGCAAAAGGATGTCGACGGCTTTCATTTCATCAATGTCGGCAAGCTCGGCACCGGCGAACTCGAAACAGCCTTCGTGCCCTGCACGCCGGCCGGCTCCATGCTTTTGATCGAACGCGTGCGCGGGAAGGATCTTTCCGGCCTCAACGCGGTCGTCGTCGGCCGCTCCAACATCGTCGGCAAGCCGATGGCAAATCTGTTGCTTGCCGCCAACTGCACCGTCACCATCGCCCACAGCCGCACCAAGGATCTGCCGGCACTGGCCCGCACAGCCGACATTCTGGTTGCCGCCGTCGGCCGGCCCGAAATGATCAAGGGCGACTGGGTCAAGCTCGGCGCCACCGTGATCGATGTCGGGATCAACCGCATTGCCGCACCCGAGAAGGGCGAGGGCAAAACCCGCCTCGTCGGCGATGTAGCCTATGCCGAAGCGGCCAAGGCCGCCGGCGCCATCACCCCCGTGCCCGGCGGTGTCGGACCGATGACCATTGCCATGCTGATGGCCAATACGTTAGCCTCAGCCTACCTTGCGGCCGGCTTGAAGCGGCCTTCCTTCTGAGCCAGAAAGCAGCTTCTTTGCCGAACCTTACTATACCCTCTGAACGGCCGGATGATCCCGTTCAAGGGGGCCGGCAATTCGCGTTCCTGCTGGTCGACAAGTTTTCGATGTTTTCGTTGGCAGCGGCGATCGATACCTTCCGCTCGGCCAACCGCCTGCTCGGCCGCGATTTCTATGGTTGGACCACGGTCTCGGCCGACGGCGATCCCGTCATGGCCTCCAATGGCCTGCCGCTCAAGATCGACTATGCCGTCGCCGATTTGCCGCCGGTCGATATCCTGTTCGTGTCGGTGGGCCTGTCGGTCGAGTTCCCCGGCAAGAGCAAGGTGCTGGCGGCGCTGCGCAGCTGGGGCCGGCGCGGCAATGCGCTCGGCGCGCTGTCGGTGGGCTCTTACCTCCTGGCCGAAGCCGGTCAGCTCGAAGGCTATCGCTGCACCATCCATTGGGAAAACCGCGCCGGCTTCGTCGAGCGCTTTCCCGACATCAATTGCACCGGCAACGTCTTCGAGATCGACCGCAAGCGCTACACCTGCGCCGGCGGCACCACCTCGATCGACCTGATGCTGGAGATCGTGCGTGGCGACTTCGGCTCGAACCTCGCCAACGGCGTTGCCAACCAGTTCCAGCATGAGCGCATCCGCTCCGCCGGCGACCGCCAGCGCGTCGGGCCGGAGCGCGACCTGACCGGCAAGTCGGAGAAGCTAAGGCGCATCGTCGAACTGATGGCCGACCATCTCGACGAGCCGCTATCAGCCGTGCAGCTTGCTAAATCGGCGGGCCTGTCGGTGCGCCAGGTCGAGCGCTTGTTCCTGCGCCATTTGAGCGTCACGCCCGGTCGTTACTACATGCGGCTCAGGCTTGAGCGGGCGCGCGAACTGCTGCGCCAGACCAACATGCCGATCCTCGACGTGGCCATTGCCACCGGCTTTACCTCGCACTCCTATTTCGCGCAGAGCTATCGGCTGCAGTTTGGCCGTCCGCCTTCCGAAGAGCGGCGCACCACCTACTGATTTCGTGTTACCAGCTCTGCCGGCGCCGATCCTGTTACACTGCAACCGTTAGAAGCATGATCCCAAAAAGTGGGTGCCGGTTTTTGGAAAGGATCGTGCTCCAACAAAGGGTTAGATCATGATGAGATTTCATCCAAATCTCATCATGATCTAGTAACCCGCTCCAGGCTTGTGTCCGGACGCGCTGTCAAATAGCTTCCGGCGCGGATCAGAGGGCGGCCTCAAGGAGATTTCGATGGCGGGACTTTTGCGGAGCGTCGCTGCGGCGCTGCTCCTTTTGTCGATGACTTCGCTCGGCTTTGCCGCCAACAAGGTCATCATCATTCTTGACGCTTCGGGCTCGATGTGGGCCCAGATCGACGGCAAGCCGAAGCTCGAGATCGCGCGCGAATCGCTGAGGACCGTACTGCAGTCGGTCCCGGGGGACGACGAGATCGGCTTAATGGCCTATGGCCACCGCGAAAAGGGCAGCTGCGACGACATCGAGCTGATCGTGCCGCCGCAAGCCGGCTCGGCTAGCGCCATTTCGGCCGCTGCCGACAGCCTGAAATTCCTCGGCAAGACGCCGCTGACCGCAGCCGTCAAGCAGGCGGCCGAAGCTCTGAAATACACCGAGGACAAGGCGACCGTGGTTCTCATCACCGATGGGCTTGAAACCTGCGAAGGTGACCCGTGCGCGCTGGGCAAGGAACTGGAGGCCTCAGGCGTCGATTTCACCGTCGACGTCGTCGGCTTCGGCCTGACCGCTGACGAGGGCAAGCAGATCGCCTGCCTTGCCGACAACACCGGCGGCAAATATATCCAGGCCTCGGACGAGAAGGCGCTGCAGGAAGCACTGGTCGAAACCGTCGCCGCGCCGGCTCCGGCGCCGGCACCCGAACCCGCTCCGGCGCCTGCCCCTGAACCGGCAAAGCCCGAATTCAATTTCATCCCGAGCGTGGTCATGGCGGAAGGCGGCGATCCGATCACCGACGGCAATGCCTGGGAGGTCTACAAGGCCAAGGCCGATGGCACGCGCGGCGAGGCCGTCACCACCCAGTACAACAACTACGAGGCCAATCTCGAGCCGGGCGACTATGTCGTCGTCGCGCGCGCCGACGAAGCTCGGGCGGAACAGAAGGTCAAGATCGAGGCGGGCCAGGTCTACAAGCCGCTCTTCACCTTGAACGCCGGCACCATGCTCATCCATCCGAAGCCAAGCCAGGGCGCCGAGATCAGTGACGAAGCCCATGTCGACTTCGCCTTCCGGGGCGGCAGCACCACCCACTATGGCGACACCAGGATCATCGTGCCGGCTGGTGAGCAGAAGGTGACGGTTGCGATCGGCAGCGGCTCGGTGACCGAGACCATCCAGCTCGCCGCCGGGCAGACTGTGGAAAAAGACATAGTCGTCGGCGTCGGCCATGCCGCCGTCAACGCCTACTACACTGCAGGTGGCGACAAGGCCGACTCCTCGGGCATCAGCGTCCAGATCGTCAAGGCCAAGAAAAAGATCGACGGCTCGCGTGACGATGTCGCCCACTCCTATGGGCCCGACAGCAAATTCTGGCTGCCGCCGGACGACTATGTCGCGGTCACCTCGCTTGAGCTCGCAACCGTCGAGCAGCCTTTCAGCGTCAAGGTTGGCGACGTCAAGGACGTCAAGGTGACGCTCGATGCCGGCGTGCTGGTGATGTCGGCGCCGGGCGCCTATTCGATCGAGGTGCTGTCGTCGAAGAAGGACATCCAGGGCAACCGCAAGGCGCTCGGCCTGAACTATGGTGACACTTGGCAGCAGACCATCGCGGCCGGCGACTATGTCGTCGTCCGCCACCTGTCCGATCAAGGCCATGACAAGGAAATGCCGGTGACGGTCAAGGCCGGCGAACGGAGCGAGATTACGGTTCAGCCGTAATTTGGCGTTCCACTCCTCATGAGAAAGGGCGGCCTCGAGCCGCCCTTTCTATATGGCAGGGAATGATGGTTCAGGCCGTGCCGAAAGCACTGGCGCCGTGGTCGGCGCGGCCGACCAACTGGCGGAAACCAGCGAACAGCTCGCGGCCGAAACCGAACTCGTTGCCGATGAGATCGATGTCGGCCGTGCGGCGCAGCGCGAGCTCGGGCCCCGGCACCAGCACTTCCAGCGTGCCGGCATCGGCGTCGAGCCGGATGATGTCGCCGTCATGGATCCTGGCGATCGGCCCTTCCTCGACCGCTTCCGGCGTTACATGGATCGCCGCCGGCACCTTGCCGGAAGCGCCAGACATGCGCCCGTCCGTGACCAGCGCGACGCGCTGGCCACGATCCTGCAGGATGCCGAGCACGGTGGTCAGCTTGTGCAGTTCCGGCATGCCGTTTGCCTTCGGGCCCTGGAAGCGGATGACGGCGATGAAGTCGCCGGTCAGCGTGCCGGCCTTGAAGGCTTCGTTCAGTCCCTGCTGGCTGTCGAACACCTTGGCCGGCGCCTCGATGACGCGGCGTTCCGGCTTCACGGCGGACGTCTTGATGACGGCGTGGCCGAGATTGCCGGCGAGCACCTTCAGGCCGCCGGTCGGCTGGAAGGCTTTCTTGAACGGTGCCAGCACCTTCTCGTCGCCGCTCTGCAGCGGCGAGGCTTCACGCACGACGCCGCCATCTTCGCCGAGCCGGGCCTCGACCGCATAGGGCCTCAGGCCTTCGCCCCATACCGTCTGCACATCCTCATGCAGGATGCCTTCGTCGAGCAATTCGCGGATCAGGAAGCCGAGCCCGCCGGCGGCATGGAAATGGTTCACGTCGGCAAGCCCGTTCGGATAGACGCGCGCGAGAAGCGGCACCGCTTCCGACAGGTCGGAAATGTCCTGCCAGGTAAGCGTGATGCCGGCCGCCGCGGCCATGGCGATGAGATGGATGGTGTGGTTGGTAGAGCCGCCGGTGGCGTGCAGGCCGACGACGCCATTGACGAAAGAGCGCTCGTCGATCATGCGGCCTACCGGCGTGTAGGCGTTGCCGAGCGCGGTGATCGCCAGGGCTCGCCTGGTCGCCTCGCGCGTCAGCGCGTCGCGCAGCGGCGTGCCTGGATTGACGAAGGACGCGCCGGGCGTATGCAGGCCCATGATCTCCATCAGCATCTGGTTGGAATTGGCGGTGCCATAGAAGGTGCAGGTGCCCGGCCCGTGATAGGATTTGGACTCCGCTTCGAGCAGTTCTGCGCGTCCGGCCTTGCCCTCGGCATAGAGCTGGCGAACCTTGGCCTTCTCGTCATTGGGCAGGCCCGTCGTCATCGGCCCGGCCGGCACGAACACCGCCGGCAGATGGCCGAAGGTGAGGGCTGCAATCACCAGCCCCGGCACGATCTTGTCGCAGACGCCGAGATAGACGGCGGCGTCGAACATGTTGTGCGACAGGCCGATCGCCGCCGACATGGCGATGACGTCGCGCGAAAACAGCGACAGCTCCATGCCGGGCTGTCCCTGGGTCACGCCGTCGCACATGGCGGGCACGCCGCCGGCCACTTGCGCGATGCCGCCAACTTCCTTCGCGGCTTCCTTGATCAGCGCCGGGAAGGTTTCGAAGGGCTGATGCGCCGACAGCATGTCATTGTAGGAGGTAATGATGCCGAGGTTCGGCACCTTGTCGGCGCCGAGCGCCAGCTTTTCAGACGGGCTGCAGACGGCAAAGCCATGCGCGAGGTTGCCGCAAGACAGAACCCCCCGGTTGGCGGCGCGGCTGGAGGTCTCGGCGATGCGGCCGAGATAGCGCTCGCGGCCGGCTTTCGAGCGTTGGCGGATGCGTTCCGTGATGGCTTCGATGTCGCGTCTGGCTGTCATGGTCGGTCCTTTCGAGCCCCGGAAGAACGTCCTCCACCGTCTGCCGGGACTGCTTTGCGTGAAATCAGGGTGCCCAGAACACCTCTACCGGGATGGGTGCCGCTTCGAGCACTTTGCGGATGGGCTTTTTCGCACCCGGTCCCATCGCACCGTCGAAGGCGGTGCGCTTGTCCTCGCCTTCTATATGCAGCGCGATGAAGCCGGCGTCGACGATCCGCGCCAGCGGCAGCGTCAACCGGGGTTCGCCGGCGCTTGCCGCGTGAACCGGCAGCACGATCCTTGATGAGGCCGGGTCGAGCAAATCGCCGAGATTCTCGGCGTCGGGAAAGAACGAGGCGGTGTGGCCGTCGCCGCCCATGCCGAGCACGACGACATCGAGGGGCCAGGGCAGAGCCTTCAGCGCCGCATCGTCGGCCGCCGCGGCGGTCTCGATGCTTGCCGCCTCATGGTAGAGCGGCACGAAGTGCGCGGCAGCCGCCTTGTTCTGCAGCAGGTTGGCCGCGACCAGCCCCGCATTCGAGCGCGGCGAGGAGGCCGGCACGAACCGTTCGTCGACCAGCGTCACCGTCACCTTGTTCCAGGCGATCGGAATGGCCGAAAGTGCTGCAAAGAACTTTGCCGGCGTGGTGCCGCCGGAAACGGCAAGCAGGGCCGTGCCGCGCTCGTCGATGGCCTTGGTCAGGCGCGCCGCGACATTGCCGGCAAGGGCTGCCGCCAGATCCTGGCGCCCGGCAAAGCCGTTCCAGTTATAGACGGGCTCGCTCAATTGCTTTCGTGCCATGTCCGCCCGTCGCGTTCGATCAGCGCAATCGAGGCCGAGGGACCCCATGTGCCGGCCGTATAGCCTTGCGCCTCCTGCCTGGCGCTTTCCCAGGCGTTCTGGATCGGGTCGATCCACTTCCATGCCGCCTCGACTTCGTCGCGGCGCATGAACAGCGTCTGGTTGCCGCGGATAACATCCATGATCAGCCGTTCATAGGCGTCCGGCGCGCGACCGTCGAAAGATGTTGCAAAGCTCATGTCGAGCGGGATCTGGCGCAGCCGCATGCCGCCCGGGCCTGGATCCTTGATCATGATGAACTGCTTGACGCCTTCGTCGGGCTGCAGCCGGATCACCAGTTGGTTGGCTGAGATCGGCCCGGCGCTGTCGCCGAAGATCGAATGCGGGATCGGCTTGAACTCGATGACGATTTCCGAAACGCGGGTCGCCAGCCTTTTGCCGGTCCGGAGATAGAACGGCACGCCGGCCCAGCGCCAATTGCCGATCTCGGCCTTGATGGCGACGAAAGTCTCGGTGGAGCTGTCTTTGCCGAGTTCCTCGACATAGCCTTTCACCGCGCCGCCTGCAGAGGCGCCGGCGCGGTACTGCCCGCGCACGGTGTGCTTGGGTGCCTCATTGCCGTTGATGCGCCTCAGCGCCCGCAGCACCTTCAGCTTCTCGTCGCGCACGGCATCGGCATCCATCGACGATGGCGCCTCCATGGCAACCAGGCAGAGCAGCTGCAGCATGTGGTTCTGCACCATGTCGCGCAGCGCGCCGGCCTTGTCGTAGTAGGTGACGCGGTCTTCAAGACCGACGGTCTCGGCCACCGTGATCTGCACATGGTCGATATGGGCAGAATTCCAAAGCGGCTCATAGAGCGCGTTGGCAAAACGCAGCGCCATCAGGTTCTGCACCGTCTCCTTTCCGAGATAGTGGTCGATGCGGAAGATCTGGCTTTCGTGGAAGTCGTCTCCAACCACGTCGTTGAGCTTGCGCGCCGAATCGAGGTCGCGGCCGATCGGCTTCTCCAGCACGATGCGCGAATTCGGCGTGATGAGATTGTGGGCTTTCAGCTGGTGCGAGATGTCGCCGAACAGCGCCGGCGCAACCGCCAGATAGAAAGCGCGAATGCGGTCGCTTTCGCCGATCGCCTTTTTCAGCTTGTCGAAGCCGGCACCCGTCGTCGCGTCGGCCGACACGTAGGACAGCCGGGCAAGGAATGTCTTGAGTTCCTCGGCGTCGATGTCGGCCGGCTTCACATGCTGGGAGATCGCCTGCTTGGCCAAAGCCTGGAATTCCTCGTCGCTCATTTTCGAGCGCGAGGTGCCGATGATGCGGGTCGGCTCGGAGAACTGGTGGTCGCGCTGGCGGTGGTAGAGCGAGGGAAGCAGCTTGCGTTCCGACAGGTCGCCGGTGCCGCCGAAAATGATGAAGTCGAAAGGATCGACGGGAATGATCTGGCTGGTCATGGTCTGTCCGCTTTGACGCCGCTCGCTGTGACGCGGCAGGATATAATCTAATCGATTTAAACTATCCAGTGCCATGGTGTCACATCGAGGCCAAATCACTGCATATTGATTCGCTCCAAATGTGCCTTGACACTGGCTGCCACCCGGAGGCTTTTCGTCAAGCGATGGTCCCGGGGCTTTCGCGCCTGCAACATAAAGCGGGAATGTGACGAAAGCTAATGCGTGTCGCCCAGAAGTGCGAAGCGGTTCTGGGAGACAGACACGCATCAAACAAAAAGGAAAATGCGCTTGCGAGGTGGGTCTTCAATGAGCGGAAAAAGCATGCGTCTGGAAAACAAGGTTGCCGTCATCACGGGTGCTGCGTCAGGTTTCGGCGAAGGCATGGCCAGGCGCTTTGCCGAAGAGGGCGCCAAGGTCGTCGTCGCCGACCTCAACGCCAAGGGCGCGGAGCGCGTTGCAGCAGAGATCGGCCAGGCCGCGATCTGGACCCAGACCGACGTTTCGCAGCGTTCCGAATTCGACGAGATGGTCTATGCCGCAAAAAGCGCCTTCGGCCGCATCGATATCATGGTCAACAATGCCGGCTACACCCATCGCAATGGCGACATGCTCGACGTCGACGAGGCGACCTTCGACCTGATCACTTCAGTCAACATGAAGGCGATCTACCACGCCGCACTTGCCGTGGTGCCGATCATGGAGCGGCAGGGAGGCGGCGTCATCCTGACCACGGCTTCGACCGCCGGTCTGCGGCCGCGGCCGGGGCTCACCTGGTACAATGCCTCGAAGGGCTGGGCGATCACCGCGACCAAGTCGATGGCGGTCGAACTCGCGCCCAAGAACATCCGCGTGAACTGCCTTTGCCCGGTCGCCGGCGAGACCGGCATGCTGGAGAAATTCATGGGCACTGACAAGCCCGAAATCCGCGAGAAATTCCGTGCCTCGATACCGCTCGGCCGTCTGTCGACGCCACTCGATATCGCCAACACTGCGCTTTGGCTCGCGTCGGACGAAGCCGCCTTCATCACCGGCGTGGCGCTGGAGGTCGACGGCGGCCGCTGCATTTGAGCAATTCGGGAAGTACCTCGCTGTTAGCAATGCATGGCAGACAGAGCCACGTCGGCAAGAGTTCGCATCGGTGCGCCGGCCAGCCGAGGAACGAACAGTTGACGTCGTCACGCCGGACCCCAGTTTGACTTCTCGATCCCCCGAAAGGCATAACGGATCGTGGATAGTGTTGGCGGGTGATGAAGATCAGGCAGCAGAAAAGTCGCTACGATCTGGGATGGCGGCTGCGGCTTTACCTGGCCACGCGTGCGCGGGCACAAAGCAAGGCAATTTTCATCGGCATTACCGGAAGCTCCGGCAAGACCACGGCGGGAAGCCTGCTTGGACACATCCTGGCCGGTCATGGTTCGGTCCATACACAGGTTCTGGCCAACACGATGAAACTGTTGGTCTCGACGCTATCCAGGCGAATGGGAAAGGGCGGCAAAACCGACTACGTCGTCTTCGAGGCTGCTGCATTCGGCCCGGATACAATGAAGCCCATGGCCGAATTGCTTCGCCCCAACGTGGCTGTTGTCACAATGGTCCGGCTGGAGCATCGGGCCAGTTTCAAGACTGTGGAAAACGTCGCTCGAGAAAAGAGCGCCCTGGTCGCGGCGCTGGAGCCGGGCGGCTTCGCGATGCTCAATGCCGATGACCCTCTTGTGATGGGCATGGCCTCGGCGAGCGACTGCCGTTCCGTCACATTCGGCACATCGGAGCAGGCGGATTATCGCGTCAGCGATATCGAGGCCTCCTATCCCAAGCCGTTGCGGTTCTCGCTCCACTGGCGCGGCGGTGTGCTCGATATCGAGACGTCGTTCCCCGGCGAGCATTTCTGGCTGCCGACTTCAGCGGCGGTGGCAACCGCTCTTGAGCTGGGCGTGCCTGCGCAGATGGTCAAGCACAGGATCGCGACGTTCCAGCCTCTGGAAAATCGCGGCCAGGTGCTCGTCCCCGCGGGTGGCCCCCACTTCATCGTGGATGCCGCAAAGGCGCCCTGGCATTCGCTGAGCCTTGCCTTCGACATGGTAGCCGGATCGACATTTGGGCGAAAACGTATCGTTCTTGGCCAGCTATCGGATTTTTCCGGCTCGAATAACAGATATGCCCAAGCTTACAGCAGCGCGCGCGAGATTGCAGACCAGGTGATTTATGCCGGCGATCATGCCCATCGCTCCAAGGCGAACCAGGCAGATCGCGACAGCGGCCGCTTCATCGAATTGCGCACGGCGAGGGAAGTGTCGGACTACATCGCCCAAACCGCGCAGCCTGACGAGTTGATCCTGCTCAAGAGCTCGTCCAATCTGCACCTCGAGCGTGTCGCACTTGCCTGGACCCACAACGTCGAGTGCTGGGTTTCGGTATGCGGCAAAACCGAGGGATGCGAGCAATGCGGCCTCTATGAAGTGCCGTTTGAGCAGCACCGTGAGTTTGTGGCGCAGAGAAAATCGAAGCGCCGCAAGCACAGACTGCTGCGGCTCCTCGGTCGCTAGAACTCTTTGGCTCAAGCACGCCAGCGCCCGTTTGACTCTGGAACTTGGCACGACGAATATTAGGCTGGGCTAAAAGCTGGCGGGGTGTGAAACTGGAATCGCTGAAAATTCGCAAGGACTTGGGCTGGGCGCTGCGACGGCTGCAGGCGCGCTGGGTGCGGGCGCGTAACGAGGCGACGTTCATCGGCATTACCGGCAGCTCCGGTAAATCCACATCCACCAGCCTGCTTGCACACATACTGGGCGCCCAAGGCAAGGTGCATCTACAGGCCCAGGCCAATACAATGCCTGCGCTCATCCGAACGCTTTACAAGCGCCTGAGGAAGGCCGGCAAAGTCGATTACGTCGTTTTCGAAGCCGGCGCTTCCGACTTCGGCACGATCAGCGCCATGGCGCAGATGCTGAAGCCGAGTGTGGCGGTGGTTACGATGATCCGTCTGGAGCATTTCGGCAAGTTCAGGACTCTGGAAGCTGTGGCGGGAGAGAAGCGGGCGCTGGTCGAGGCACTCCAACCCGATGGACTTGCGGTTCTCAATTGCGATGACCCACTGGTGATCGGCATGGCGTCTGGCGCGAAATGCCGGATTGCGACCTTCGGCCAGTCCGGCGAGGCAGACTACCGCGTGAGTGACGTGCATGCCGCGTATCCGGAATTGCTGCGGTTCACCCTTCATTGGCGCGGTGGCAGCCTGAATATTCAAGCGCCTTTTCCCGGCGAGCAATTCTGGCTGCCGACTGCAGCGGCCATGGCCGCCGCCTTGGAACTTGGCGTCCCGCCAGAGCAAGTCGTAGCAAGAACGGCATCGTTTGCACCACTGCCCAACCGCTCTACGGTGCAAGAGGTATCCGCGGGTCCGAAATTCCTGGTCGATACGGCCAAAGCGCCCTGGCATTCGCTCAACATTGCTCTGGAGATGATTGCAAAGGCCAAGGCCGCTCGCAAGCGCATTGTGCTTGGGCAGATATCCGACTACGCCGGCTCGTCGAGGAAATACGGCAGTGCGTACAAGATCGCTCGCGAAATCGCCGATGAGGTCATCTACACGGGCGGCAATGCGCATCGCTCGCGCGCCAGCCAGGCCGACCGCGACAGCGGCCGGTTCATTGAGCTTCGCAGTCCCAAGGAAGTTTCGGATCACATCAAACAGACGGCAGTCCCAGGAGAACTGATTCTGCTGAAAAGTTCGTCCAACCTTCATCTGGAAAGGATCGCGCTCGCCTGGACGCACGATGTGAAATGCTGGACCCCGCTATGCGGCAGGTCAGAAAGCTGCCAAATGTGCGGCCTCTATGAGGTGCCGTTCGAGGAACACCGGGATTTCCTGGCGAAGCGCAAACTTGCTCGCAGGAGACACCGTTTCAGGTGGTTGCTCGGCGGCTGACCAGATCTGGCGGCTTGTGTCTCAAGCCCCGGTCTTGATGTAGCTCTTGTAGATCCAGCCGCGCTTGCCGTTGTAGACGATCTGGCACCATTTCTTGCAACTCACCACCTGCACCGACGACTTGGCGGGCACGGTGCCCATGGCGGCGGCGTTTTTCTGCGGACCGCTGCGCATTGTCACCGTCCTGAGGATGCGTCCGGTGCCGGCGGCAGCAGCCACCTTCTGTGGCTTGGCCTTGGCCTGGGTATCGTTCGTTGCGGCGGAAGATTGCTCGTCTGGAAGTTGCGGTTTTGGCGTCGGTATGGCGGCGGTTTCCGCGTCGTCGTCATTGGCGGGAGCAGCGACCTTTGACAACTGCGTCGTGGCGTCGCCCTGGGCCGCCGGTTCTTCGAATGCCGCGGCATCGGACGGTTTGGCGGCAGCCTGCTCGGTAGGCGCCTGATCGGATGGCGTCGCGGCAGGGTCGCTGTTGGATTGCGCCGCAGTCCAGCGCGGATCGTTGGCCGACAGCGGCGGCATCGCAGCCCCACCCACAGCGACCGTCGATGAAACCGCGTCGCCCTTGCGCGCGGCTTGTGGCGCCGCTACCGCTGCAGCCGTCGCTGCGACCGGGGCAATCTTGGTCGTCTTGACCGGAAAAGTCGGAACGTTCTGCTGTGTGCTGGCGATCGCTTGCCGGTCGTTGGCCGGCAATGCCAGCCAAAGCGCTATGCCTGCCACGCCAAGCAGCGCTGCGGTGCCGACCGCGGCGATCACCAGATGCGAATTCGTGCGCACCCCCTGCCAGAAGGAGGGCCGCATGTCATAACCGAATTGCATGGCGAAGCGCCGACGTTCCGGCGCGCCGAAACTGAAGGGCTCGTTCACTCTTGCCACCTCCAAAAGATGGGCCGGTGTTCTTTCGATCGGCGCCGGCAGCCCGGCATTCGATCGGCATCGGTCCCAACAACAAAGCGGGCAGGCCCGCAGAAATCCCCGTCAATCGCCCAGAACCGGCATCCTTTGCCCTTGATTGTGGCATCAGTGCGCCCTCAGGGGAATTGTGCGCTCTTGTTAAGGATTCTGCAACGTCTCGCTGCGGCAACCAACAGCTCAATAGAATCAGCTCAGTACCAGCCCCGGCTGATATGAGATACTTTCCCTATATTCGGTCCCTCAGGGCAAACCAGTTCAGTGCGAGGAACAATAATGGCGTTCTAAAGCGCCGGCCACCTGGAAAAGCCGGGATGTTCAGGTCCTCGATCAGCTTCAGTCTGTCGCGGTTGCCCGCGACGGCCTGGGCATAGAGCTTGCCGAAGAAGTTCGACAGCATCACGCCGTGGCCGGAATAGCCTCCGGCCGAGATCACATTGGGCATCACCTCGCGCACGAAGGGTTTCCTGGGCATGGTGATGCCGACATAGCCGCCCCAGCCATGGGTGATCTTGACATCGCTCAGCTCCGGATAAAGCTCGGCTATCTGCCGGCGGATATGGACATGGATGTCCTTCGGATTGTTGACGCCATAGACCTCGCGCCCGCCGAACAGCAGCCTTCCATCCCTGGATTTGCGGAAATAACGCACGACGAAACGCGAATCGTCGACCGCCTCGCCGCCCGGCAGCACTTTCGAATCGACGCCCAGCGGCACCGTCGCGCCGATGAAGGAACCGATGGGCAAGATGTGCGCGGCACTCACCGGCTCGAGCGTGCCGCCATAGGCATTTACACCGATCAGGCATTTCTGGGCGGTGATGGTGCCTCTCGAAGTCGTCACCCTGACCTTGCCGCCGCTGGAGGTAACACCGGTCGATAGTGTCTGCTCGAACAGGTGCGCGCCGGCCGCTGCCGCGACCTTTGCCGTGCCGATCACCAGCTTCATCGGGTGGATGTGTCCGGTGCCGGTGTCGCGGGTGCCGCCGAAGTAGCGTGTGGAGCCCAGCCGTTCGGCCGTTTCCCTGGCATCCATGAAGGCGGTGTGCGGATAATTGAAGCGGCCGGCCATGATCTCGGCATGCGCCTTGTAGTCGTCGAGATAACGCGGCTTGTGCGCCACGGACAACTGGCCGGGCATATAGTCGATGTCGATCTGGTTAACGGCGGCGAATTCGAGCAGGTGCGCTTTCGCCTCCTCGGCAAGGTCGAACAGCGCCTTGGCGCGGGAGAAGCCGTATTCGGCCTCCATCTCTTCGGCCCAGGCGCGCTGGCCCGTGCCGAGCTGGCCGCCATTGCGCCCTGAAGCGCCGTCGCCGAAGCGATGCGCCTCGATCAGAACGACGTCGGCTCCCGCCTTCGCCAAATGAGCGGCCGCCGACAGCCCGGTGAAGCCACCGCCGACGACGACGACGTCGCAGCTGCGGTCGCCCTCCAGGGCAGGGTACTCAGGGCGTGGTCCGGCTGTGTCTTCGTACCAGGAGCGACCGGGGGAGATAGGTGATTGGTAAGGCATGGGGACACCAGCCAATGGTGAATGGTGAATGGCTGCGAGACGCACGACGTCTGCGCTCATCCATCCAATATGAAACTACTCACCATTCACTATTCACCATTCACACGACGAAGTCGCCGCTCACACGTTGAGCAACAGATACTCCCGCTCCCACGGGCTGATCACTTCCATGAAGGTCTCGAACTCCGCCCGCTTGATCGCTGCATAGGTTGCGGCGAAGGACTTGCCCAGAAGAGCGCATAGTTCCTCGTCGCCTTCGAAAAGATCGACGGCTTCGAGCAGGCCGCGCGGCAGGTCGATCTCATCGGCGTTTGCGGTGGTCAGCACCGGAGGCTCGGCCTTGATCTTGTTGGTGATGCCGATCAGCCCGCAGGCAAGTGAGGCCGCCAGCGCCAGATAGGGGTTGGCGTCGGAAGACGGGATGCGGTTTTCGACACGCCGCGCCGCCGGATCCGAGCGCGGCACGCGGAACGCCGTGGTGCGATTGTCATAGCCCCATTTGTTGTTGACCGGCGCCGAGGCCGACTGCGTCAGCCGGCGGTAGGAATTGACGTAGGGAGCAAACATCACCAGTGCGTTCGGCACATGCTTCTGCATGCCGCCGATGAAATGGAAGAAGTCGTCGGTTTCCGAGCCGTCCTTCGCCGAAAAGATGTTCAGCCCGGTCTTCTTGTCGATGATCGACTGGTGGATGTGCATGGCAGAACCTGGCTGGCCCTGGATCGGCTTGGCCATGAAGGTGGCATAGATCTCATGCTTCAGCGCTGCCTCGCGAATGGTGCGTTTGAACATGAACACCTGGTCGGCGAGCTCGACCGGATCGCCGTGACGCAGATTGATCTCGAGCTGGCCGGCGCCTTCCTCGTGGATCAGCGTGTCGATCTCCAGGCCCTGGCTTTCGGAGAAATGGTAGATGTCGTCGATCAGTTCGTCGAACTCGTTGACGCCGGCGATCGAATAGCCGGCTCCGCCGCCGATTGGCCGCCCGGAACGCCCGACTGGTGGCGTCAATGGGTAATCCGGGTCGGGGTTCTTGCGCACCAGGTAGAATTCGATCTCGGGCGCCACCACCGGCTTCAGCCCGCGCTTGTCATAGGCTGCTACCACGCGCTTCAGGACGTTGCGCGGCGTGAACTCGACCGAACGGCCATCCTGATGGACGAGGTCGCAGATGACGGCGGCCGTCGGGTCTTCTTCCCACGGCACGACGGTCAACGTCGACAGATCCGGCATCAGCTTTAGGTCGCCATCATCCTCCGGATAGTGGAAACCGTTGCCATCCTCGGGATAGCCGCCCGAAATCGTCGTCATGAACACTGCCGATGGCAGCGCCAGCGAGGTGTTGGAAGTGAATTTCTTCGACGGCATCATCTTGCCGCGCGCGACGCCAGCCTGATCAGGCGTGATGCATTCTATGTCTTCGATGCCGCGCCATTCCAGCCAGGCGCTGACTTCCTTCCAGTTCTTCACGCCGCGTTGATTTTTCACGAAGGCAGGCGTTCGGACGCGTCCTCCGCGGGTCGACGGACGGACTTCCTTTTTCGCAGGCGGCATCATTCACCAGTTTGGGTTGCAATTTTCACAGTATAGCTGCTGCCGGCGATGGAAGGGAAGGGGAACTGCCTGTCTTCGCCTTCCTGGTTGAAAATCGCGCCACGCAGATTAGGGTCAACCTCCCGCAGATCGAGCAGCAGAAGACACCGTATGCCAGGCAAATTGACAACGATCGGCTTCGACGCCGACGATACCCTATGGCAGAACGAACAGTTCTTCCGCCTGACCGAGAAGCATTTTGCAACCCTGCTCGCCGACCATGGCGAGGCCGAGCACATCTCGGCACGGCTGCTGGAGGCCGAGAAGCGCAACCTTGCCGTCTACGGCTTCGGCATCAAGGGCTTTACCTTGTCGATGGTCGAGACGGCCATCCAAGTGACCGAAGGCCGCGTGCCGGCCTCGACCATCGCCGAAATCCTTGCCGCCGGCCGCGACATGCTCGGCCATCCTGTCGAGGCGCTGCCGCATGCGCGCGAGACAGTCGAAAAGCTCGCCGGCGCCTATCACCTGGTGCTGATCACCAAGGGCGATCTGTTCGACCAGGAGCGCAAGCTGGCGGCGTCCGGCCTTGGCGACCTGTTCGATGCCGTCGAGATCGTCAGCGACAAGAGCGCCGCCACCTATGCCAGGATCTTTGGCCGCCACGGCAGCCCGCAGGACAGCATGATGGTCGGCAATTCGCTCAAGTCGGACGTGGTGCCGGCCATCGAGGCCGGGAGTTGGGGCGTCTACGTCCCGCACGAACTGACCTGGGTGCTCGAACATGTCGAACCGCCGGTGGCAGCACCGCGCTTCCGCCAGATTGTCGATCTGGGCGAACTGCCGGCTTTGATCGAGAGCATCGGCAAGGAAGGCTGACCGCCCCGCACGTGTTCGGGCGGATTGCGATCAGCCGCGCCCGAGGCTGATCAGCCGGTCGACCACCGGCTGCAGCCTTTCGGTGGTGATCGGCTTGGTTACCACCACATCGACCACGCTCGACAGGCCCAGGCTGTCGGGCGTGCCGGTCTTGGTTGAAAGCAGGATCACCTTGGGGAGCGACCGCCCAGATGTCCGCCGCAAGGCGTCGATGGCCGCCATCAGCGCGCGGCAGTCCTCGTTGTCGGGGCCGCCATCGAGAACAACGGCGCCCGGAATGAGGGTTCGCAATGTCTTGGCCGCCATTTCGGGCGACTCGGAGATCGGCTTCAGTCCGGACTTCTCGACGATCTTCGACACCACCACCCGGTTGATCGGCGATTTTCCAACGACCAGCACGTGGGAGAAATCCGTTGATATCTCGGAGTTCGCGTCCCTGCTTGACGAATTCAGATGTTTGGCGGTGTCGGTCTCGCGGTTCACAGGGCACATGGGCGGGGCGGGCACTCGGCGCTGCTTCAATGCAGGGTTGAAATCCGAGAGCCAATTGGCGTGAGATCGCCCGCCATGTCAAGCTGAAATGACGGCCCTGCGAAATATAGCCGGAAATATTAAACCTCGGAGACAAGGTCTGTTTTCGAACTGTAGTTAAGTTTACGCTCAAAAGCGAAAGTCACCCGCGCTGAAAACCCGCGGGTGACCTTGAAATCGGCCAGTGAGCGACGGGGCCCATAGGTTCCACAAGCACAAAGCTTCCGTAAGGGAAGATCAGCCGTGACTCTTCTGCGTGACGATCACCGGGATCAGCAGGTCGCCCCAATTGCCGTCGCCGCCATGATGCCGGGCCGAGCGCACCAGTTCCACCGAGACGCCGGCCTCGACTGCCTTCATCACCGATTGATTGAGCCGGTGCAGGTCGTTGGCCAGCATGCGGATGGTCGCCTGTTGGTCGACACTC
Organism: Mesorhizobium sp. M0802; assembly: GCF_040320115.1. Classification (NCBI taxonomy): domain Bacteria; kingdom Pseudomonadati; phylum Pseudomonadota; class Alphaproteobacteria; order Hyphomicrobiales; family Phyllobacteriaceae; genus Mesorhizobium; species Mesorhizobium sp. M0802. Next base: position 77,920 of record NZ_JAMYOY010000002.1, on the reverse strand, counting down.
ATCGTGGTGGACTGCTCTTCTGCACGTTCCTTGACGCGGCTTATGGATGCCATTTTCTTCTCCCTTGCCCTTCGGGCGTTTCCTCTGTTGGTTATGTCGATCGGTTCATTCCGCTGCCGGCTTGAACTGGGCGTGCTCAGTCGATTCATGCATGGCGGCGGTCGAGGACTGGCCGCCGCTGATCGCCATTGAGACGGCGTCGAAATAGCCGGTGCCGACCTCGCGCTGGTGCCTGGTCGCGGTGTAGCCGTGGACTTCGGCCGCGAACTCGGCTTCCTGCAGCTCGGAATAGGCGGCCATCTGCCGCGCCTTGTAGCCGCGGGCCAGCTCGAACATGCCGAAGTTGAGCTGGTGGAACCCGGCCAACGTGATGAACTGGAACTTGTAGCCCATGGCGCCGAGCTCGCGCTGGAACTTGGCGATCGTCGCGTCGTCGAGGTTCTTCTTCCAGTTGAACGACGGCGAGCAATTATAGGCGAGCAGCTTGCCCGGATGATGCCTGCGCACGCCTTCGGCGAATTTCTTGGCCTGCGCCAGATCGGGCTTGGATGTTTCGCACCAGATCAGGTCGGCATGCGGCGCATAGGCAACGGCGCGCGCGATGCACGGTTCGATGCCGTTCCTGACCTGGTAGAAGCCTTCAACCGTGCGGCCGGCATCGTAGTCGACGAAAGGCTGGTCGCGCTCGTCAATGTCGGAGGTCAGAAGCTTTGCCGCTTCCGCATCGGTGCGTGCCACGACTAGCGTCGGCGTGCCCATTACGTCGGCCGCCAGACGCGCCGCGTTGAGGTTGCGGATATGCGCGGCGGTCGGGATCAGCACTTTGCCGCCGAGATGGCCGCACTTCTTCTCAGAGGCCAGCTGGTCCTCATAGTGGACGCCGGCAGCGCCGGCCTCGATGAACGCCTTCATGATCTCGAAGGCGTTGAGCGGTCCGCCGAAGCCGGCCTCGGCATCGGCGACGATCGGCGCGAACCAGGTGTCGACCGACAGGCCGTTGCCTTCCGAGGTCTCGATCTGATCGGCGCGCTGCAGCGTGCGGTTGATGCGCTTGACCAGTTCGGGCGCCGCATTGGCGGGATAGAGCGACTGGTCCGGATACATGGCCGACGCGGTGTTGGCGTCGGCGGCTACCTGCCAGCCCGAGAGATAGATTGCCTTCAGCCCGGCACGCACCTGCTGCATCGCCTGGTTGCCCGACATGGCGCCGAGTGCATTGACGAAGTCTTCCTCGTGGATGAGCTTCCACAGCCGGTTGGCGCCCATTTCGGCAAGACTCTGGCGTATCTGGACCGACCCGCGCAGCCGCTTCACATCGTCCGGCGAATAGGGTCGTTCGATGCTGTCGAAGCGGCCTTCGGGTGCGGATGGGACAAGATTGTAAAAATCAGTCATTGGTCACTCCAGATCAATCGATGCCAGTGTCTTGAAACGCCGCGCCCTGGGATAGTGTGCGTCGTCTGTGTGTGACATCATTTACATTGCGCCGCGACGAGAGCGAGGGAAACCGCTATTTCCGGTAGAAAATAAGAGAAAACCTGTGTTGTGTTTGACTGCTTATCGCTGTAAAACTGTCATGATTGTAAAAGATGGTGCGCCGTTCATCGCTCGCAAGTCGTGTAAATTTCCTGTCAAGGAAAGCCGATGGCCGACCAGAAGATATTCGCCGGGCCGCGCATCCGCCGCATCCGCATCGCCAGAGGCCTGACCCAGACGGCGATGGCCGAGGGGCTCGGCATCTCGCCGTCCTATCTCAACCTGATCGAGCGCAACCAGCGGCCGCTGACGGTGCAACTGATCCTGAAGCTGGCCTCTGTCTACAAGGTCGACCCGCATGAATTGCAGGGTGAGGCGAGAGGGTCGATCTCGGCCTTGAAGGAAGTGTTCGGCGACCCGCTGCTTGCCGGTGAGCTGCCGGGCGACCAGGAACTGATCGAACTGGCCGAGGCAGCCCCCAACGCATCGGCTGCGATGATAAAACTGTTTCGCGCTTACCGCGAGCAGGCCGAGCGGCTGTCCGATCTCAACGAGCTTCTGGCGCGCGAGGGCCGCGCCACGGCGCTGTCCGGTGCGCGGCTGCCGATCGACGAAGTGCACGAGATTTTCGAGCGCCGGCCGAACCATTTTGCAGCACTGGAGGAAGAGGCCGAGGCCTTCACCTCGGTGCTCGACCCCGGCGACGATCTGTTCGGCGCGCTGAAGGCGTGGCTGAAGCGCGAGTATGGCATTGTCGTTAAAGTGCTGCCGGTCGCCACCATGCCGAACTGGCGCCGCCGTTATGACCGTCATTCGCAGCGTCTTTTTCTATCGGAGCGGCTGTCGCCGTTCGACCAGTTGCGCGAAGTCGCCATGGAGGCCTGCCTGATCCGCATGACGGTCGCGATCGCCGGCGAAATTCAGGCGCTGAAGCTCGGTACGGACGAAGCCCGCCGGCTCGCCCGCTTCGAGTTCGGCCGCTACGCCGCCAATGCCTTGATGATGCCCTATCAGGCCTTTCATGCCGCCGCCGTGCGGGCTCGTTACGATATCGATGTGCTGCGCTCGCGTTTCGGCGTCTCCTTCGAACAGGCGGCGAACCGCCTGACCATGCTGCAGCGTCCTGGCTTGTCCGGGGTCCCGTTCTTCATGCTCGAGGTCGACAATGCCGGCAACCGCTTCCGCAAGGCCGGCGGCCAGGGCTTTCCGCAAAGCCGCTTTGGCGGCGGCTGCCCGAAACTGCCGGTCCATGCCGCTTTCGCTTCGCCTGGCCAAATCCTGGTGGAGGCGGTGGAAATGCCCGACGGCGCCGAGTTCCTCTGCATCGCACGCACGCTCGAAGGGCCGCAGGGTTCGTTCTCCGAGCGTCCGCGCCGCACCGCGCTGCTGTTGGGCTGCGATATCGGCTTTCGCGACGAGATCGTCTATGGCGCCGGGCTGCCGGCAAAGGCCGGACAGGGCGCCGCCACGCCGATCGGTCCCGCTTGCCGGCTGTGCGAACGCATCGGCTGCCTCGCCCGCGCCGAGCCGCCGGTGACCCGTCCGCTGGGCCTCGACGAGATGGTGACGGGCCTGAGCGCCTTCGATTTCCAGTGATGCTTCTCGGGCTGGAGGTCGCGGAAGACTGCAGCTGTTTGCGCTAAGCAATAGAGCGCGGCCCGAACCATCGCCGACCAAATATTGATTAAGCATCCGCGCTGCGCTATCGAAGGTGAGCTGCAGGGCAGCCAAGGGGGGACGGCTTATGAACAGGAAAGCTTTGTGGCTTGGCGTGGCGCTTGCCCTTTTGGCGGGGCCTGTTCTGGCAGAAAAATCCTCGGAATTCTTCAAGGACTATCAGCAGTATAGTGACGACGGCAAGGCATTCCTGGACAAGATCGATCCAAAGACCGGCGCGGTCGACCTTCCCGAAGGCATCCATCTCGATCTCAAGGACAAGTTCTATTTTCTGGGCAAGAAGGACGCGACGTCCGTCCTGACCGAGGCCTGGGGCAATCCGCCTGATACCGCGTCCGAAGCAATCGGCATGATCTTCCCGGCCAAGTACGAGCCCATCGCCGGCAACGGTTGGGGCATCGAATTGCGCTATGAAAAGATCGGCCATGTCGATGACGCCGACGCCGCATCCATCGACTACACCGAACTGCTGAGCAGCATGCAGGCGGACACATTGTCGGCCAACGATCAGCGGGTAAAGGACGGCTTTCCCCCGATCAAGCTAATCGGCTGGGCCTCGCCGCCGGTCTATGATTTCGTCCACAAGCGGCTGCACTGGGCCAAGGAACTGCAGTTCGGAGACGATACCGTCCACACGCTCAATTACGACGTCCGTTTCCTCGGCCGGGAAGGCGTCTTCGTGATGAGCTACATCGCTACGGTCGAACAATTGCCGGAGATCAAGCAGAGCCTGGACGAAGTGCTGAGTGTGGCGGACTTCAACACCGGCAAGAAATACACCGAATTTCTGCCAGGCACCGACACGGTCGCCGCGGTTGGCATTGGCGGCCTCATCGCCGGAAAACTCGCGGCAAAGGCCGGCCTGATTGCGGTCGCGCTCATCGCCCTGAAAAAGTTCGGCATTCTGCTGCTGGTACCGTTGGCCGGTCTTTGGCGCTTTATCCGCGGCAACAAGGGCACGTCCTAGAAACGGCGGAGTTTGCCCGTATGGCTGCCGGTTGGCGGTGCGCCAAAGGGAATGCCGGGCTGGATCACGTCCGGCGGTAGCCTATGCGCTAGGCGAATGCGGCACGTTTCTGTCGTCCATTGTGCATCATGCCGCCCCGAGATAGCCGACAGTCGCACCCCATGACCGATACCGCATCTTCTCCAATCGCCGCACCGCCGATCGTCTCGCCGCGCGAAGAGCGGGTCGGCTTCCTGCTGGTGTTCCTGTCGGCGCTGATGTGGAGCTTTGGCGGCACCATCGCCCGCTTCATCGACACCGCTGACAGTTGGACGGTGGTGTTCTGGCGCTCGCTGTGGGCGGCTGTGTTCCTGATTTGCTTCATGGCCTGGCGCGACGGCTGGCGCGGCATGTTGCGGCTGTTTCGCGACATGGGCCTGCCCGGCCTTGCCGTGGCCGTCTGTTTCGCCACGGCGTCGACGTGCTTCGTTGTCGCGCTCGCCTACACCACCGTTGCCAATATCCTGTTGATGCAGGCCGGTGTGCCGCTGCTGGCGGCATTGCTTGCCTGGGTGCTGTTTCGCGAACGCGTCGCCATCGCGACCTGGGTGGCGATCGCCGCCGTCATCGCCGGCGTCGCCATCATGGTGTCGGAATCGCTCGACGGCGCCGTATCGCCCATCGGCGACGGGCTGTCGCTGCTGATCGCCGTCATGTTCTCGATTGCCACCGTCATCACCCGGCGCTTCGCCCATGTGCGCATGACGCCGGCGACGTGCCTCGGCACGATGCTGGCAGCGGCTTTCGCCGCATCGCAAGCCACGCAGTTTGCCACGTCGGCCCACGACATGGCTTTCCTGTTTGCCTTCGGCGTCATCAATCTCGGCCTGGGCCTTGCCTTCTTCGCCACCGGCGCGAGGCTGGTTCCGGCGGCGATCGCAGCACTCCTCGGCACGTTCGAGCCGATCCTCGGACCGATCTGGGTCTGGCTCGTTCATGGCGAGGTGCCCTCGGTGCGCACCATCATCGGCGGCGCGGTGGTGGTCGCCGCGCTGCTCGTCCATATCGCGCTTGAATTCAAGCGCCAGGCGAGACCTGCACGGCCGGGGACCACCGGCCTGCCATCCCCTAATTGACCCGCCTTTCCCTTGGTTGAGCCCGTCTTCCCTAATTACGCCCGTCTTTCCCCAATTTGCGAAGCCGCACGCCCTATTGACCGAGCTTCCCCGCGCGGGCCATTGACAACCTTGCTGCGGCACGGGCAGGCTGGGGGCACGGCAACAACAAGACAGGCTTATCTTGCCAAGTGTCCCCGCCGGTCGGACCAAGACCGGACCACAGCGTCGTATCCCTGCCCGCGCCACGGCGAAAGCCTCTGACGGCGTCAGCGCGCCCGCCATGCGGGCACACAGAGCCATCATCTGCCGCTCGTCGAACCGCCCGGATGGCGCCGGCAGTTCATGCTTGTGGCTGCCCGGAAAGCTCAATACTCTGAAGCAAATGCCCAATCGCGCTCGAACAGCGACGACTTGGCGAAGGAACACTCATCAAAGGAGAACAGCATGATCCGCAAAGCGCTCTGGCTTTCGGCAACCTCGGCATTTCTGACGCTTTTCGCCGTCGGCGGCCATGCCGAGGATCGCGTCGTCAACGTCTTCAACTGGTCGGATTACATCGACAGTTCGATCATTGACGACTTCACCAAGGAGACCGGCATCAAGGTCGTCTACGACACCTTCGATTCCAATGAAATCCTCGAAACCAAGCTGCTTGCCGGCGGCAGCGGCTATGACGTCGTCGTGCCCAGCGGCAACTTCCTGGCCCGCCAGATCCAGGCCGGCGTGTTCCAGAAGCTCGACAAGTCGAAGCTGCCCAACATTTCCAACATGTGGGACACGGTTTCGGAGCGCACCGCCAAATACGATCCGGGCAACGAATATTCGATCAACTACATGTGGGGCACGGTCGGCATCGGCTACAACATCAAGAAGGTGCAGGCTGCACTCGGCACCGACAAGATCGACAGCTGGGATATTTTCTTCAATCCCGACAGCCTGGCCAAGCTGAAGGATTGCGGCGTCTATGTGCTGGACTCGCCGGCCGACATCATCCCAGCGGCGCTCAAATATCTCGGCCTCGATCCGAACAGCACCTCACCTGACGACATCGCAAAGGCCGAGGAGACGTTGCTGAAGGTGCGGCCGTATATCCGCAAATTCCATTCGTCCGAATACATCAACGCGCTCGCCAACGGCGACATCTGCCTGGCGGTCGGCTGGTCGGGTGACGTCTTCCAGGCACGCAACCGCGCGGTCGAGGCCAAGCAAGGCGTCGAGATCGGCTATTCCGTGCCCAAGGAAGGCGCCCAGATGTGGTTCGACCAGATGGCGATTCCCGCCGATGCGCCGCATGCCGCCGAGGCACTCGAATTTCTCAACTATATGATGAAGCCGGAAGTGATCGCCAAGTCGTCCAACTATGTGCTGTATGCCAACGGCAACAAGGCTTCGCAGCAGTTCGTCGACAAGGCGCTGCTGGATGATCCGGCGGTCTATCCGGACGCCGAGACCCTGAAGAAACTCTATACGGTCCAGCCCTACGATCCCAAGACCCAGCGCCTGATCACGCGCAGCTGGACCAAGATCGTCACCGGCCAGTAAGCAACGCGACTGGTCCCGGCAGTCATCTGCCGGGACCATTCTTCTCTGGGGCAAGAAGCAAAAAAACAGGACGGAGTGGGACATGAAATCGCTTGGCAGCATCCGCAGGGATTTTGCGCCTTGGACTGATCCGAATGCCAAGCCATACATTCAGTTCGAGAACGTCACCAAGAAGTTCGGTGACTTCACAGCCGTCAACAATCTATCGCTGACCATTTTCGAGCGCGAGTTCTTCGCCCTGCTCGGCGCGTCCGGTTGCGGAAAGTCGACTTTGCTCAGGATGCTTGCCGGCTTTGAGGAGCCGACCGCCGGCCGTATCCTTCTCGACGGCCAGGATTTGCGCGGCATCCCGCCCTATCGCCGCCCGGTCAACATGATGTTCCAGTCCTATGCGCTGTTCCCGCATATGAGCGTGGAAAAGAACATTGCCTTCGGCCTCAAGCAGGAAGGCATGCCGGGACCGGATATCGAAAAGCGCGTCGCCGAGATGCTGAAGCTGGTCAAGCTCGAGCAGTTCGCCAAGCGCAAGCCGCACCAGCTCTCCGGCGGGCAGCGCCAACGCGTCGCACTCGCCCGCTCGGTCGCCAAGCGGCCGAAAGTGCTGCTGCTCGACGAACCGCTCGGGGCGCTCGACAAGAAGCTGCGCGAGGAAACGCAGTTCGAGCTGATGGACCTGCAGCAAAATCTCGGGCTCACTTTCGTCGTCGTCACCCACGACCAGGAAGAGGCGATGACCATGGCCGACCGCATCGCCATCATCGACAAGGGCGAGGTGATGCAGGTGGCGACGCCGGCGGAAGTCTATGAAGCCCCCAGTTCGCGCTTCGTTGCCCACTTCGTCGGCAATGTGAACATGTTCGAGGGCAAGGTCGCCGAGCGTGCGGCAAACACCACGCGCATCACCGGCGCGACAGGGGCCCAGATCGTCGTCGAAAACAGCACCGATACAAAGGCCGGTTCCGACATCGTCTTCGCCATCAGGCCGGAGAAGATCAAGGTGTCCTCGACGAAACCGGCCGACGCCGTCAATGCGCTTGAGGGCGAGGTCTACGACGTTGCCTATCTCGGCGACATGACCGTCTACCACATCCGGCTGGATGACGGGCAGATCATCAGGGCAAGCGCGCTCAACGCGGCGCGAGTCACCGAGGACCCGCTGACCTGGAACGACCGCGCCTGGGTCTCCTTCCGGCCGGATGCCGGCGTCGTGCTGACACGGTAGGGGGCGGCCATGTCCAACATTGCACTCACCGACGCCGGTCCATCGGCCGCGGCCAAACCGTTCCTGATGCGGCTCGGTGCCGGCTTTGTCAGCCGGCTCGTCATCATCGTGCCTTATCTCTGGCTGCTGTTCTTCTTCTTCATCCCGTTCATCATCGTCTTCAAGATTTCGCTGTCGCAGTCGGCGATCGCCATGCCGCCCTACACGCCGGCGCTCGATTTCAGGGACGGCATGTCCGGGTTCTTTGTCCGCTTCCGCGAACTCAGCGTCGACAATTATGTCTGGCTAACGCAGGACGCGCTTTACTTCAAAGCCTACGTGACCAGTGTTATCATCGCTGCTGTCTCGACGATCCTGACCTTGCTCGTCGGCTTCCCGATCGCCTACGGCATGGCCCGCGCGCCGGCGACGATCCGTCCGACCTTGCTGATGCTGGTTATCCTGCCGTTCTGGACGTCGTTCCTGATCCGCGTCTATGCCTGGATCGGCATCCTCAAGCCCGAGGGTCTGCTCAATCAGCTGCTGTTGTCGCTGCACATCATCAATCAGCCACTGATCATCCTCAACACTTACACGGCGATCTTCATCGGCATCGTCTATTCCTACCTGCCATTCATGGTGCTGCCGCTCTATTCGTCGCTGGAAAAGATGGATTACTCGCTGATCGAGGCGGCAAAGGATCTCGGCTGTCCGCCGACATCAGCCTTCTGGAAGATCACGTTCCCGCTGTCGCTGCCCGGGGTCATCGCCGGCTGCCTGCTGGTGTTCATTCCAGCGGTTGGCGAGTTCGTCATTCCCGATCTGCTCGGCGGCTCGCAGACGCTGATGATCGGCAAGACCTTGTGGAATGAATTCTTCGCCAACCGTGACTGGCCGGTGTCGTCGGCCGTCGCCGTCATCCTGCTGCTGCTCCTGATCGTGCCGATCATGCTCTTCCAGCAGGCCCAGGCACGCGCCCAGGAGCAGGACAAATGAACGCCACCTGGAGCCGCTTCAACGTCACCTCGGTCGTGCTGGGCTTTGCCTTTCTCTATCTGCCGATCGTGCTGCTCATCGTCTTCTCCTTCAACGAGTCGAAGCTGGTCACCGTCTGGGGCGGCTTCTCGACCAAATGGTATGCCTCGCTGTTCCACAATCAGGGGCTGATGGATGCCACCTGGGTGACCGCGCGTGTGGCTGTCATCTCCGCCACTGTGGCAACCGTGCTCGGCACGCTGGCGGCACTGACCTTGACCCGCTACACCCGCTTCCGCGGCCGCATCCTGTTTTCCGGCATGGTGTTTGCGCCGCTGGTCATGCCGGAAGTCATCACCGGCCTGTCGCTGTTGCTGCTGTTCGTTGCCGTCGGTCTCGACCGTGGCTTCCTGACCGTGACGCTTGCTCACATCACCTTGACCATGTGCTTCGTGGCTGTCGTCGTGCAGTCGCGCCTGGTTTCGTTCGATCGTTCGCTGGAAGAAGCTGCCTTGGACCTCGGCGCAACGCCGGTAAAGACCTTCTTTCAGATCACGCTGCCGGTGATCATGCCGGCCATCGTCTCCGGCTGGATGTTGGCCTTCACCTTGTCGCTTGACGATCTGGTGATCGCCTCCTTCACCTCCGGGCCTGGCGCCACCACGCTGCCGATGAAGATCTACAGCCAGGTGCGTCTCGGCGTGACGCCGGAAATCAACGCCGCCTGCACCATCCTGATCGCCGTCGTGGCGGTAGGCGTCATCATCGCTTCGGTCGCCAACAAGCGGCGTGAGGTGCAGCGCCAGCTCGACGAACAGGCCGCGCAGCGCGGTTGATTGCGTCAAACGAGGGATAGGGCGGTCCCGGTAAGGGTCCGCCTATTCGCCTGAGACGCCGCGGCTGATCGGCGAGATGAACGGCGTGCTCCAGGTGCCGCCGACGAAGAATGACGACTGGTTGGATCCCTGCTGGCCATTGACCGGTGCCGCTGCCGGGTCGGCCTGGGTGACACCCCCCGAAAGCGCCAGCCCGCGTCCGCCGTAAGAGGCGATGCCGGACAGCCAGACCTTGTATTTCGCCGAATTGGCCTCGGCCTTGTCCAGCCTTGCCACACCCTTCGAGATGGTGGCCTTGAGCTCGGCGCCGTCCATCGGCAGTGTCCCGTCCGAGACGTCGTCGAGCGCGAAGAAGCCGCCCTGTTCCGTGTGCTTCAGAAATGCCGGCAAATTGAGCCCGCTCAGCGCGCCCGGCCCGAACGTCGCAGAGACCGAGCCGTCCGCGTTCTCGAAGATCGAGTCCCAGGATTTGCCCGGCCCTTTGAGAATGACCGAGACAGTGCCGGTGCTGGCCGGCACCAGCCGCGTCATTCCGGCCGCGGTGCCGAAAGCGGCGCCGTCAATGTCGGAGGCGAGCAGCCGGATCTCGACCTGCGAGCCCTCCGGTTTGCGGTCGAAACGCAGGCTACTTTGCACGTTGCCGCCAAAGGCCGACGCATCGGAGATATCGAAGACGGCAAGCCCGTTCTTCACCTGCGCCGTAGCGGCGACGTCGGCAAGCTGGATTGCGCCGGCCGAGGCATGTGCCGCTGACAGCCTCAGATCGAGATTGATCCGGTCGGCGAAGCTGGTGTCGATTTCGCCGGGACCGGTCTCGCCGGTCGGCGCCAGCGGCGTGAAGGCCGAAAACAGCGACCTGAGGTCGAGCGTATCGAAGGCGAGTGTGCCTGATATCACCGGCAAGGCGTCGCCGAACGAAAAATCCAGCGCCCCCATTCCCGGGTTGTTGTCGAGCGTCACCGCGGTGTTTTCGAATTTGACGCGGCCGGCGGTCGCCGTGATCTTGCTCGAAATCGAGACCGAACCGATCGCCGTACCAGGAGCAATGCCGGCCTGCGACCATTCCAGCACGCGCCGCAGCGAGGGCGCGGCGAATTTCGCCTGGCCATCGAAATAGGCGTTTTGCGACATGCTGGCCGTGCCGTCGAACGAGAAGCTGGCCGGCGCTGCCTTGAACGAAAACGTGACCGGTGCGGCGCCGCCGGCAAACAGCACCAGCGGCTTGGGCGAGGCGGCATCGACGGTGACGCTCTCGCCGCGCCAGATTCCGGTCGCCGACAAGGTCGCGTTGCTGTTCATCGCTGCCCAGCTCGCCTGGCCGGACAGGCTGGTCAGCAATTCGACGTCCTTGCCGCCGACGGAGGCGACCATGCGGCCGTCCCTGAATTCCACGGTGCCGAACGGATCGGCGGGCAGCTTGCTCAGATCCGGCTTCGTCGGATCGGCGTTGACCACGCCGCGCGCCGTGTCGATGGAGCGGGTGATGCGTCCGCCCGTTGGTATGGCGGGCAGGAATATGCCGTTTGCGGCGCGCTGGACCCGGATCGTCGGCCGCACCAGCCGCGCCGTCGAAAACACCACATCGCCCTGCAGCGCCGCCATGGCCGAAAGGTCGACCTCGACCCGTTCGGCCTCGATCACCGGCGGCGCGTCGGTCTCGGTCCACTGCGACAGCGTGACGTCGCTCAATATGGCGCGGAACTTCGGCCACACCTCGATGCGCGGCGAACCGGCGATGGTGACCCTGAATCCGCTCCACGCGCTCATCTCCCAGGCAATGCGATCGCGCACGATCCGGGTCGAGGCAATCAGCGGCAGAGCGGCGACGACCAGCGCGATGACGAGCACGGCAACGCCGATCGCCCATATTCCGCGCCGGATCAAAGGTGATGGCATATTGCCCCGGTTGCTTTCATTCCGATAAAAATCGCCTGACGGGTGTAACCGCCAGTTGTCACCACGCCTTCCAGTCGTCACTACGACTTAGGGCTGAGGCATTTCAAGTCTTTATGGCCCGGCGATGGCAATTGCGCACACATCGCCGAGTTTAGCGGAACAAAATCTTGCTCTGCCGCACGGTGGTAGGCATAAGCGATGCAGCTTCAGCCTGCTACGAGGCGCGGCGTTTTTGGGACAGCGCGCCTGTAAAGCTGAGGCTAGTGCATGTCGCCCGGAGAGTGCAGCGGTTCCGGGACAACGACGTGCATCAAAACAAAAGCATATCTATCTTGCGACGCGACGGGCTTCAAGGAGGATCGATAATGGCTGCCGAAGCACCGCTCTGGACCCCGACGCAAGACCAGATCGACGCAGCACCACTGACCGCGTTCATGAAGGCAGCAGCGGCCAAAAGCGGCACATCCTTAGCCTCCTACGCCGAACTGCACCGCTGGTCGGTCGAGGATCGCGAAGGCTTCTGGAGCCTGCTGTGGGACTTTTGCGGCATTGTCGGCGACAAAGGGACCGATGCGGGCGAGACCGTGCTCGTCGATGGCGACAAGATGCCCGGCGCATCGTTCTTTCCCGATGCGACGCTGAACTTCGGCGAGAACCTGCTGAAGAAGACCGGTTCCGGCGACGCGATTGTCTTTCGCGGCGAGGACAAGATCGAGCGGCGGCTGTCGTGGAGCGAACTGCACCAGCTGACCTCGCGCTTTCAGCAGCTTTTCCTGTCGCTCAAGGTGAAAAAGGGCGACCGCATCGCGGCGATGATGCCCAACATGCCGGAAACCGTCGCCGCCATGCTGGCGGCCGCCTCCATCGGCGCGGTCTGGTCGTCCTGTTCCCCCGATTTCGGCGAGCAGGGCGTGCTCGACCGTTTCGGCCAGATCGAGCCGGTCATATTCATTGCGCCGGATGGCTATTGGTACAATGGCAAGGCAATCGAGGTCGCCGACAAGATCGCTGCCGTTGCAGCGAAGCTCGAAACAGTAGCCAAGGTCCTGATCGTCGACTATCTCGGTACGTCGCGTGACATCGCCGCGGTCATCGATAAGGCCATGGCGCTCGAAGAGGCGCTGTCACCCTTTGCCGCCAAAGCGGTCACGTTCGAGCGGCTGCCGTTTGCGCATCCGCTCTACATCCTGTTTTCGTCAGGTACCACCGGCATTCCCAAATGCATCGTCCATTCGGCCGGCGGCACGCTGGTCCAGCACGTCAAGGAACACCGGCTGCATGCCGGGCTCGTCGAAGGCGACCGCTTCTTCTACTTCACCACCTGCGGCTGGATGATGTGGAACTGGCTGGTGTCGGGCCTGGCCTCGGGCGCCACGCTGCTGCTCTATGACGGCTCACCCTTCCACCCCGACGGCAATGTGCTGTTCAGCTTCGCCGATGCCGAGAAGATGACCTTTTTCGGCACCTCAGCCAAATTCATCGGTTCCGTGCGCAAGGCCGGGCTCAAGCCTATCCGCAGCCATGATCTGTCGAGTGTGCGGGCGATTTCCTCGACCGGCTCACCGTTGTCGCCGGAGGATTTCCGCTTCGTCTATGACGGCATCAAGAAGGACGTACATCTCGCCTCGGTTTCCGGCGGCACCGACATCGTCTCCTGTTTCGTGCTCGGCGTACCGACGCAACCGGTCTGGACCGGCGAGATCCAGGGTCCCGGCCTCGGCCTTGCCGTCGATGTATGGGACGATGACGGCAAGCCGATCCGCGAGCAAAAGGGTGAGCTGGTCTGCACAAAAGCGTTCCCGTCGATGCCGATCGGCTTCTGGAACGATCCTGAGGGCAAGAAATACCAGGCCGCCTATTTCGAGCGCTTCGACAATGTCTGGTGCCACGGCGACTTCGCCGAATGGACCGCGCATGGCGGCATGATCATCCACGGCCGTTCCGACGCGACGCTCAATCCGGGCGGTGTGCGCATCGGCACGGCGGAGATCTACAATCAGGTCGAACAGATGCCGGAGATCCTTGAGGCGCTGTGCATCGGTCAGGATTTCGACAATGACGTCCGCGTCGTGCTGTTCGTGCGGCTGGCCGCCGGCGTGACGCTGGACGAGGATCTGGAAAAGCGCATTCGTTCCAAGATCCGCAGCGGCGCCAGCCCGCGCCACGTGCCGGCAAGGATCGTCGCCGTCAGCGACATTCCGCGCACCAAATCGGGCAAGATCACCGAGCTTGCAGTGCGCGACGTGGTGCATGGCCGCGCCATCAAGAACAAGGAAGCGTTGGCCAATCCAGAGGCGCTGGAGCTGTTCAGGAACCTGCCGCAGCTGGCTGAGTGACGCGGCCGGGATGGTTAACCAGATATGTCGGTCGAATTTACCTAGATTTCATGAGTGGTACACATTCGTAAATTTTTTGGACGGCCGGTAAGGAGTTGTTAAGGCCCGGCGTCGATAGTCGCACGTAACTTGAGGGAGAAATCCCGTTCCTCGTCCCCTGAGGATCAGATTCGCTCAAGCCCCCGTTGTGACAGCAAATCCCATTTAAGGCGTCCTGTTGGACGCCTTTTCTTTGTCCGGGATTCTCGCCCGGAAATCGCCGGCCTATTCGGCCAGCACCCGCGTCGACGGGAAGGCAACCTCGACCAGCGTCCCTTCGCCCGGCGTCGAGGTGATGGTGAAGCGGGCGCGGTTGGCTTCCACCATCGCCTTGGTCAGCGGCAGGCCGAGACCGGTGCCGTCGCCACGCCCGCGCTTCAGCGCATTGATCTGCTTGAACGGCTTCAGCGCCTGCTCGATCTCGGCATGGCTCATGCCAATGCCGGTATCGCGCACCCGCATGACAACGTCGCCGGAGGTTTCATAGGCGGTCGACACGATCACCTGTCCGCCGGCTTGCGTATAGCGAATGGCATTGGACAGGATGTTGAGCGCGATCTGGCGCACGCTTCTGAGGTCGGCGACGACTTCCGGCAGTCGCGAGGCGAAGCTGGAGCGAATGATGACACGCTCGCGGTTGGCCTGCGGCTGCATCATCGCCACCGTCTCGGCCAGCGTATCGTTGAGCGACACCGCCTCGTAGTCCATTTCCTGCTGGCCGGCCTCGATCTTCGAAATGTCGAGGAGGTCATTGACGAGATCGAGCACATGGTTGCCCGAGCGGTTGATGTCTCTGAGATAGTCGCGGTAGCGGTCATTGGCTACCGGGCCGAACTTCTCGTCCACCATCAGCTCGGAAAAGCCGATAATGGCGTTGAGCGGCGTGCGGATCTCGTGGCTGATGCGGGCGAGGAAATCGGTCTTCTGCGAGGAGGCGCGCTCGGCCACCGCGCGCGCCTGGGTCAGATCCTCTTCGGCCCGCTTCCACTGCGTGATGTCGCGCACCACGGCGCAGAAGCCGCTGTCATTGGGCAGCCTGCCGATGGTCATGAACAGCGGGATGAAGCGCCCTTGCGCCTCGCGCCCGATCACCTCGCGGCCATCGTTCATCACACTCGCCACGCCGGGCTCGGACAGGCCGTTCAGATAGTCGCGCGCCGCGCGCTGGCTTTCGATGGCAAACAGCGAGGCGAACGGTTTACCGGTGACGTCGTCGCTGTCGAAGCCGAACAGCGCCTCGGCCGGCCGGCTGATCGAGCGGATGTCGCCGTCGCGGCCGATCAACACCACACCATCGGTCGCGGTGTCGATGATGGTGCGCATCTCGGCAATGCGCGCTTTGAGTTCGGAGACATCGGGCTGCGTCTGCTCCTCGGCTGCGAGATGCGCAACCATCGGCGGCTCGTTATCGCCGGTACGTCGCACCACCAGCATCAGCGCCTTGCCGGCGCGCCACGGCACCGAACGCAAAATGGCTTCGATCGGAAATTCCTGGCCCTCGCGCGTCTTCAGTTTGAGTGTGTGGTCGCTTTCGCCGGCCATTTCTGAATAGGGATCGGCAAACAGCGCGTCGAGCCCGCCGGCGTCGCTCAGGTCCTCAAGCGTGTCATAGCCGGTCAGGCCGAGGAATTCCTCATTGGCGTAATGAAGCTCGTCGCCCGAATGGATGAGCAGCGGCACCGGCAGCTTGCCGAGGATCGACGTGTCAGGGGCCTTGTGTTCATCTCCGGCCGAGAATGCCGAAGGCATGAACCCCTCAAGCTTGAGCGGCGGCACTTTCAGGCGCTGTGGTTCTGCCGGCACTGTGTCCGCATCGCCGGCCTTGTCCCCGTCTTCCACGGCGGAATCGGTCGCCTCGTCGGACGGCGCCCAATCCTCATTGTCCTCGGCATCGCGGAAGTCGGCCGACGTCATGCTGTCGTCTTCACCGGCATTGGCCGGCGTCTCGGCAACAACCGGCTGTGGCTCTGCGGCCTCGACGATCTCTTGGGCTTGCGTATCATCCGGTTCGGAAGCCGGCGCAAGTTCGTCGTTGGACGACGTTGCTTCCGTACTGTCTTCGGTGACGGAGCCTGGTTCGGGATCGGCATAGTCGAGCAGGGAGCGCGACACTGTCGGCGCCTTCGCCTCGCCTGCTTCGCTGTCCGCAAGGCCGTCGTCCGGCTGCTCGCCGTCAAGCCGCGTCAGGTCCTTTTCGTCCTCGGCATCGCTTTCCGGCGGTTCGGCCTCAGCCGTTTCGCTTTCGGGTGCGGCTGCCGATGGTTCAGCCACGGCAGCCGGGCCGGCTTCGTCCGGACTCGAGACCTCGGCGGGTTGTCGGGCTGGCGCGGCTGTTTCAGCCTGGTTCGCCTCGACATGATCCGGCTTGAGCTCATCTGCCTTGGCCTGGTCTGGCGTTACCTGATCCGGATTGGCCGGTTCGGCCTGCTTGGCAGTCTCCGGCTGCTCCGGCGGGGGATTGTCCTTCTTCAGCCGCTCGCCGATTTCGCGGAAAGCGCTGCGCTCCAGCGTCGACAGGCCCCTCTCGCTTGTCGGCTGCTTGTCGTTGGCGGGCTGCCGATGCTCGGCCAGCCGGATGACCTTGTCGGCAAAACGACGTTCCTGCTTCGGCACGATGGTCAGCGCCGGCACTTCGCCCTCGAACGGATCGGCCGCCTTGGGAGCTTCCGCCACGGGCTGTTCCGGGGCCGGCTCAGCTGCTGCCGCTGGCGCGCCATTGGGGACCAGCGCCATGCCGATTGCTTCCGGATCGACCACCGCATCGCCGGCGCGGGCGACGCCGAAACCACGAAAACCTTCGAAGGCGCGGCTGCGGCCATAGACAGGCAGTGCTGCCAGATCGACCGGTATCTTCAGGTCGGAGCCGGCAACCGGCCACAGTACCGAGCGGCCCGACCAGGTGTCGCGCCGTTCAAGCAGGCCCGCGATCTCGCCCGAGGCGTCGAGGCCGAAAGTTGTCGCGACGTCCTTGAAGCGGCGGCCGATCACGTCGGCGGCGGCTTTGCCGACAATGTCGCCGAATTCCGGCGACAGCGCGCTGAACTTGCCGTCGGCGTCGGTGCGCCAGACGAAGCGCAGCGGCGGCGCCGAGCGGTCGACCTCACGTTTGGCGGGAGGCGTAGCCGGTGGGGCTGCGTCAGACGGCAGGGCGGGCGCAGCGGCACTGCTGTCCAACTGCGCACTCTCGGCCGGGGAAACAGAGTCCGGCTCGGCCTGCGCCGGGCTGTCCGGCTCGCCCGCCTGCGGCTCTTCGCCGGCATGGAAGTACCAATGATCATGTTGCGCCGGCGCGCTGTCATTCGCCGCCTGCTCGCGGCCGGTCGTCTGCTCGCGATGGTCCGCCTTTGTATCGGTTGACGCCGAAGCATCATGCTCGGTGGCAGCCGGACCTGTCTCCCCGACATCAGGCGCGGCCGCGAGTGGGGCGCCCTGATTCCCGCTTGCGGTGGGGTGGTCAGCCACCGCATCCACCGTTACCGCGTTCTCCGCGGCGGCTTGCGCCGGGCCATCGTCGACCTGCGTTGCAGCAGGTTCGGCATCCAGCTCGCCGACAGGATTTTCCTCACCGAGCTGATCCTCGTCGATGACCACCAGCAGATGCCTGGACTCGGTCAGGCGCGCGAAGCCGGCCGGATAGGACGTGGCGCCGCCGGGGACCAGCCGCTTGACGATGCGGTCGCCCTGGCTCGCCACGTCGGCGACAAGCGCGGCCAGCGTCTCAGGCCGGATGGCGAGCGCGCCAAAGCCATCCGAAGCCGCTTCGACAGTGCCGGCGGCGTCGACAAAGGCGATGAAATGGCCGTCTTCGGTAAAGCCGCTGATCGCGCGGGCCGCAATGTCGGCAGCACTGCGCGAGCCGGCCTGCGCTGCCGGCACCACCAGCATAATGGCGCTTTCGCCGTCCGGCATAGTCACCGCACTGGCCAGGAAGCCGACGGCGCGGCTGGTGATGCCGGTCGCCAGCCGTACCGTAATGGCGCGGTCGCTGCCGATCTGCGGGAAGCCCGCGGTCGCCATGATCTGACGCCTGGCGATCAGCGGCAGCTGTGCCGAAGCGCCGATGATGGCCTCGATATCGGGATAGCCGAACACCGCAGCGCCCGGGCCGTTGGCCCAGATCACCTGTTCGAGGTCGGCCGACAGAATCGCGATCGCGTCGCCGGCGGCGAAGCGCTGGCGAACCGCATCAAGCACGGCGACATCGAGGAAAGAGTAGTTCTCGGAAGGCATGCGCTTGGCGGACCCTTTCGGTGAAACCTCTTGGCGAACCCCTCTTGGCGAACCTACAAGGCGGGCAATTTGCAGTTAACGCTTTGTTAATAAAAGCCCGCGCGGCGAAGGTCCACAATCCATGGCGGGAGCAGGTGGAATCTCTGGCCACTTGGTTAACAGCCTCTCGGAATGTCCCTGGATAACCTCTTGGGTGACGCAGGGGAAGAAATTTATGGTGCACTGCAACAAAGATATTGCATCGCACAAAAAAACCGCTATATTGCCATCATACATGAACGAGACGGCTTTTTGTCAAAGCCGCTACCCCGAAAGGATGGAAAATGACCAAGGCCAAGACCGCTGAGACCATCGAAAACGTCGAATTCCCGAGCTTCGACGCTTCCAAGGCAACCGATCAGATCCGCGCTTTCGCCGAAAAGGGCGTCGAGCAGTCGAAGGAAGCCTACTCCAAGCTGAAGACCGGCGCCGAAGAGACCCAGAAAGTCCTGGAATCGACCTTCGAGACTGCCAAGACCGTTTCCAGCGACCTGTCGCTCAAGACCATCGCCGCTCTGCGCGCCAATGCCGAAGCCGGCTTCTCGCATCTCGAGGCCCTCATCGGCGCCAAGTCGCTGTCGGAAGTGGTCGAACTGCAGACCGCCTTCCTGCGCAAGCGCGTCGAGACCACGGTCGAGCAGGCCAAGGACTTCCAGGCTGTTGCTTCGAAGGCTGCCGAAGACGTCTCCAAGCCGGTCAAGACCGCTTTCGAGAAGGCCCTGAAGGACATCAAGGCCGCCTAATAATTGCGCACAACTCTGCGATGCATCAAAACGTCGCATTTCGTCAGACAAATAGGTGTGCGATAGAGTTGTCCAAATGAATACCCGGCGAGTGGAACCTCCTCCCTCTGCTCTCCGGGGTGACCAGCCAGCACCTCCTCCCGCTGGCTCGTAACAGGAAAAGGCCGGCACCTCCTCCCGCCGGCCTTTTTCTTTTGCCGAAGAAACCGGCGCCTGTTGGCGGAACCGGCTTTGCCTTATCAAAGGCCTTGAATTAGTCTCTGATAGACCGTATTGGACGCATCGCCGAACGACAGAGCGGATCTCGGAGAATGAATTTTCACCACGATCTGGCTCAGGCGAACGTGCCGTTGTAGCTCAGATGGTTAGAGCGCCGGATTGTGGATCCGGAGGTCGCTGGTTCGATCCCAGCCAACGGTACCATCGAATTTCCCGCTAAAGTATTGATTGCCGATCCCGACGATCCACGAGAGATCAAGACCTGTATGGCCCTGTCGGCAGGGCAGGAAGACCCTGACTGCGCACACACACCGCGGTGCGGATACCCGCGCCGCAGCTTAGGTTTCATTTTACTCCAGCGGTTCGTCGGTCGGCCGAGGCGTCGTGCCTGCCTGACGAGGACGGCCGGCATTGCGATTTGCAATGCGGCTGTCGAGTGGCGATCTGGACGCTTGCTGGGCGCCAGCGGTCTTGGGTGCCGTCGGCTTGGCGCCGGAATCGCTGTCTTCAGCATCGCGACGGGGATGTGGCAAACCGGCGGCCTCAGGCGATCTGACCGGAGGTGTCGCGGCCGGGTTTGTCGATACGGGTTTGTCCTTGGCCATTTTCAACTCTCGCCTTTTCAGCATGCAGACGGCCGGACAACAAAGTCGGGCCATTGGACAGAACGGTCAGCCGTGCGGGCGCATCACGACTTTGATGCAGCCGTCCTCCTTGTCGCGGAAGGTTTTGTAAGTTCGGGCCCGGCCTTGAGGCCAGCGCGATGGAATGACGGGTCGATATCGCCGTTCTGAACTTTCTGCAGCGATGTCGCGTTCATCCTGGATCGTCGGATCGGCCACCTGTTCGCAACGTATGTCGCCTTTGCCGTGCCATGTGAGGGCCTTCATGTGCTGTTCCTTGACGACAAGCCCTGCGAGCCCGAACTTGGCTTGATGTGAAATGTTCCCGCTTCCAACGAGCATCCGGCCTCAACCCTTGGCGGCCGAGCCGGGTTCGGCCATGCCGCAATGCTGCTCGGCCAGGGTGCCGGCCGGCGTGCCATGCGCCGCTGCAACCTGCAGCTTGTTTTTCCAGCCGCTGATCGCCTGCTGCCACGACCGCATCCCTGATCGCTTCGCAGGGCAGAGGTTTGGCGCAAGCGCAGGATCTGCTATCGCGCCAGCATCGCGGCGACAACGAACACGACGGCGGCAACGACGACAAGCGCGACAATGGCCAGCACCGGGCCGTTTTTACTCGGGGCCGGGGCTCGCTCGTCGTCCGGCCGCCGCATCGCATTGGCGAAGCTTGCTTGATTAGCGAAAGCCGGCGTGCCCGTCGCTGCGGGAACCGGCACGGCGCAGGTGTCTGCTGCTTCGGCATCGGTTTCCATAGGCGCCGCCGCCGGGTCGAATCCCGGCGTCTTGTCCTCTGTCACCCCAGACTGAATATCGCCTCTGTCTTCGGCCGGGTTACGTTCGACGTTCATGATGATGCTCCTGCCGCTGGCGGCCATGGTCGGCAACGCGGCAGATTCGGCAAAGTTCCAGTCTGGCTCGCAATGCCCGCTTACGCACACCGCCGCTCGTTGACCTTGAGCTGGCTCGTTCCAGCCACTCCAACCCAAATTGCCAGTCCGGCTCCCGGCGGCGCGCTGTTTGGATTCCGTGGGAACATCAACAGCGCCAGCGAGTTCGGTATGTGCAGCGAGTTCCCTGTTCGCCGCATGGCCGACTGCCGGAGCTCTTGACTGCCCGCGTCTTCGCTCCTGGAGCGCGGGCCACTCCTCTTAGCCCAAGGTTGCGATCATGAGCAGAAACATTCCGGAAAAGCGGGCCAGGCAGGGTGGCTTGGGGCGACCGGTCCTTGGCGTGCTCTTGGCAGGCCTTGTCTTGGCGCTCGTTGCCTGGGGGATCGCTGAAATCTATGGCGAGCAGGCTAAGACACCGGCGACACAACAAAACAGCCGGGTTCCATCGCCAGATACTTACAGCCCAAATCCTGGCCAAACGGACCCCGCAAACTCCAAGGCCGATGATGTGAATGGCGAACCGGTGGACCGAAATCCCAAGCTCGACAAGGATCCCACGCCGCGATCAAGCACTGGCGGGGATCAGCCAGGAACGCCGCCAACTCAACCTGCTTCGCCATAGCGTTCGCACTAGTTGATAAACACAATTCAAACAGATGCGGAAATGTGGAGCGGCGATTTCAGCCAATTTCAAGAGCCGGGTCTGTCAATAATCGCCAGCGCTCTCTGATAGCTGGGGAAACCTCCGCTGATTCTTACCGCTTGCTGGATGGCACTGGCGGCTCCAGACCGACTGCGCGCTGTGTCACGCCGGCAGACCTTTGCACCTCTGGGCGCTTTTGAACTTGCAAGTCGATGGAATCGGGCAAGCTGGGTGTAGATGATGCAGTCGTCATCTTATCGAGGTCCGGCAGCAACACCATCTTTGCGTAGCGTGGAGGAACCAGATGGCCTCCGAAAACAGCGAATATCCCGCACACGAATAAAGGGAGAAGCAGGGCCGTAAGCACATCTGTGAAAATTTCGACAAATCTCATGTGCTCGCTCCGCGCGTAAGGATCCCGCCGCGCTCTCGACAGTAAGAGCGGCGGGATCCTCAACCGGCGATGAAGGGACTTTGATCGACGGTCTTCTCCTAATGTGGCTTCCGGTTGCGTGTTCCCTGGTTCGGACCTTATCCACCGACTATGGGACTAAGGTCCCGAACCTAAATGGAACCGATGGGGAAGAGCGGAATCCATGTGCCTTTAAGAGGCTTCAACCAGAGGGCACGACGGCTGATCGTCAGCCTCCCGCCAGAGACAGTCCACGGGCGCGCTCGCGCAGCAAGGCAAGCAGTTCGTCGCGCCGTGGCTCCGGCGTGTCGACGGGTAACACCAGACACAAGGTCCTTTTGATGGCGCCGTGGCCGTCGTGGATGGGCGCTGCCATGCACCAGGTGAAGCGGTCCGCCAGAGCGGCGGTCTCGCTGAAACCCTGCCGGTGGGCCAGGGCAACATCGGCAAAGAATTCGGCTGGTGCAATGATGCGGCCGTCGGGAAGCTTGTAGTCGCCAGATGGGATGAAGTCCCTCAACTCTTGCTCGTTCATATGGCCGAGGAGCAGCCGTCCGGATGCCGTCCATGGGATCGGCACCTCGACCCCGACATCGCTTGAGATCCGGAACGGGCCCGGCGAATCTCGGCAGTCCAGAACGACGTATTTGTTGCCACGCAGGCCGCATAGCTGGACCGTCTCGCCTGTCTCGGCGGCCAACTTATCCAAGGTCTCGATGATGCGACGGTAATGGGCGTTGTGATGTGAGTAGGCCCAGCCGAACAGATGCATGGCGCGTCCGAAATAGACGTAACCTTCACCGCCGACGTTTTCGAGCATTTCGGCGTCGAGCAGGCTGTTGACGATCTCGTAGGTGGTCGAACGCGGCGCGCCGATCATCTTGGCGATGTCGCCGACGCGCATTGGCGCGCGGTGCCGCAGCAACGCCTCGAGCAGCATGATGACGCGGTCAATGCCGCGTCGTCGTTCGCCGTTGCGCGGCTCCGCGCCGGCTTCCTTCCCGATCGCATCGTTAGTGCCGTCGCTCATGACCATCCGCCAAAATCATTTCGGTTCTCGTCTCAAGGCGCTTGAAAGATGTCAAGGCTCGGTCTAGCATCCAATTTGTCCGATATACAGACACATTGTCTGAAATACCAGACAAACTAACGAGCCGGACGCAGACAAATCCCGAGAGGACACACGGTTTCCAAGACCCGGCGACCGACGGGTTTCCTCGCCCTTGTTCTGCACGTCGAGGCCACAACCTCTGAAGGGACCAGTCATGATGAAATCACCGTTTTTCGCATCCGCCAGCGCGCTTTGCCTCGGTCTCGTGCTGAGCTTTGGCGTCGCCTCGCAGGCCAATGCTGCCGCCAACTGCATCAAGGGCGACCGCAAGGCGCCGTACACGATCGGCTGGGCCAACATCTATTCCGTGCCGACCTGGATGAAGCAGACCCAAGGCACGATCGAAGCCGAAGTCGAGACCCTGAAGAAGCAGGGACTGGTCGACAAGCTCGTCGTCACCGACGCTCAGGGCGATGCCAACGTC
Organism: Mesorhizobium sp. M0802; assembly: GCF_040320115.1. NCBI lineage: Bacteria > Pseudomonadati > Pseudomonadota > Alphaproteobacteria > Hyphomicrobiales > Phyllobacteriaceae > Mesorhizobium > Mesorhizobium sp. M0802. Next base: position 54,544 of record NZ_JAMYOY010000002.1, on the reverse strand, counting down.
CAGATCCAGCAGATTCAGTCGATGATCGATTCCGATGTCGACGCCATCATCCTGATCGCCGGTTCGTCGACCGCACCGGCACGCGTTCTGGCCGACGCCTGCGCCAAGGGCATCGCCATCATCAACTTCGACAGCCTCGTCGACACCGACAAGGTCACCGCCAAGGTCAACACCGATTCTTCGCAATGGGGCGACCAGGCCGCCAAGTTCCTGATCGACGCCATCGGCGGCAAGGGCAAGATCCTGATCCTCAATGGCCCCGCCGGGGTTTCGGTCAGCGATGACAGGCGCAAAGGCGCCGACGCTGAGGTCAAGGCCCATCCCGACGTGACGGTGCTTGCCGAGACCAACACGCCCTACAACGTCGCGCCGGCACAGGAAGCCGTCACCAGCCTGCTCTTCGCCAACCCCGAGATCGACGGCATCCTGTCGCTCGGCGGCGCTCTGTCGGCAGGCGCCGTGCTGGCCCTCGACAAGCAGGGCCGTGAACAGGTGCCGATCACCGGTGAGAACGCCCGGCAGTTTTTGGAACTCTGGAAAGAAAAGGGCTTGAAGAGCTGGGCGACGATGCAGCCGAACTGGCTCGGCGCCTTCGCCACCTACACCGCCGTTCAGGCGCTGGAAGGCAAGGATGTGCCGGCTTTCGTCAAGATTCCGCTGCCGGTGATCGACAATTCCAACATCGACGAATACCTCGCCCGGGCCAAGGACTTCCCGGCTGACGGCTACATCTTTTCTCCTTACGATGAGGAGCTGTTCAAGAAGCTGCTGGCTCAGAAATAAGCCTGAAGGGTTGTAGCGTTGACAACCATGGCTCCGCTGCTCGCGGCGCGCGGGGTGTCGAAGTCTTTCTTCGGCAACCCCGTCCTGCGCGACGTTTCAATCGCTCTCCAGCCGGGCCGCGTGCATGCGCTGCTCGGCGAGAACGGCGCCGGAAAGTCGACCTTGATCAACCTTTTGTCCGGCGCCTTGAGACCGGATGGCGGGACGATCGAGGTCGATGGACGCGCGGTCTCACGCATGACGCCAGCTGTTGCGCGGCAGGCCGGCATCGCCGTCGTCCAGCAGGAACTCAGCCTGACGGCCAGTCTTTCCATCGCCGAAAATGTTGGTCTCGGCGCCTATCCCAAACGGTTCGGCCTGATCGACTACCGCGAACTCGCTGCGCGGGCGAGGGCCGCATGCGAACTTGTCGGGCTGCACGAGCCGCTGTCGACGCCGGTCGGGAATCTGTCGCTCGGCCGCCGCCAAATGGTGGAGATCGCCAAGGCGCTCTACCGCCGGCCGCGCGTGCTCATTCTCGACGAACCGACATCGTCGCTATCGGCAACCGAAACCAAAATCCTCACCGATCTGCTGCAGCGGTTGCGCGGCGAAGGCATCGCCATTCTCTACATCTCGCACCGACTGAACGAAGTCATGGCGCTGTGCCAGCACGTCACCGTGCTGAAGGACGGCACCTGCACGGCCGACCGCACCCTGGAAGGCACCGACGCCGCCGGGTTGGTTCGGCTGATGGTCGGCCGCGATCCCGGTGATCTTTTTCCGCAATGGCAGCCTTCCAGTTTGCTTGCCGACGCTATCTCCGTCCGAAATCTTTCGGCCGGCCTGATGCGCGACGTCGATCTGGATATCAAAACGGGCGAAGTGCTTGGCATTGGCGGCCTGGTCGGGCAAGGGCAGGAAGATCTGCTGCTCGGTCTCTACGGCGCCATTCCGGCACGGACGGCGTCGGCGACCGTCAACGGCGCCTCCGGCCTGCCCGGCGGCGTGCCGAAAGCCAACGCGCTGGGGCTGGCCTATGTGCCCGCGGATCGCAAGCGCGAGGGCCTGCACCTGATCCATCCCATCATCACCAACATGATGCTGCCCGCCTTTGCCAGGCTGCCGGCGCTGAAGCTGCGCAGCCGCCGCGCAGAGCGCGAGACGGCCAAAAGCCTTGCCGCCCAACTCGGCATCAAGGGTCACCTCGGCCGGGCGGCGCAGGCTCTATCGGGCGGCAACCAGCAGAAGGTGGCGCTGGCGAAATGGATGCCGCACGACCCGTTGGTGCTTCTGCTCAACGATCCGACGCGCGGCGTCGACGTCGAAACCAAGCGTGAGATCTACATGATGCTTCGCAATTTCGCCGCCGCCGGCAAGGCGGTCGTGCTGCTCAGTTCCGACACGCCCGAACTCGTGCACCTTTGCGACCGTGTAGCCATCGTCCGCGAAGGCCGCATCGTCGCCATGCTGGCGCGTGGAGCGCTGAGCGAGGAAGCCATCGTCTCCGCGGCGATGGGCGCCGAACAGCGGAAGGTTGCGGCATGAACACATCTTCCTCCGCCCGGCAGACCGGCGCGCTCTACTGGCCGGTGCAACTGCGTCGCAATGTCGGCGTGCGCAGCCTGTTTGCCGTCGTCCTGGTGTTTCTCATCGCCTATGGCGTCCTCTTTCCGGGTCTGTTCACGGCGTCCGGCTTCGCCAAATTCACGCAGAGCTGGTTTCCATTGGCTCTGGTCGCGATGGCGCAGGCGATCCTGATGCTCACCGGCGGCATCAGCCTGGCCATCGGCGCGACGGTCAGCTTGGGCGCGGTCATCGCCGCGACGACGATGGCCGGGCCGCTGGGCGTCGCCGGGGGCACTGCCGCGGTGGCGCTGACGGGCCTCGGCATCGGGGCGGCGACCGGCTTCATCGTGGTACGGCTTCGGCTGCCGGCCATCGTGGTGACGCTTGCCGGGTCGTTCATCATCGGCGGCGCCGCACTGCTGATCCTGCCGCGGCCCGGCGGCGCAATCCCGGCGTGGCTGTCCGACCTGCTTGCCGGCAACACACCGGCGGCATTCGTGCTGCTGGTGCTCATCGTTCTCCTGTGGAAGCTCTATCTCGCCACGCCGCTTGGCTTGAGCCTCTATGCCGCCGGCGAGAATCCGGTCGGCGCCTATCGCTCCGGCGTGCCGGTCGACGGCGCGCGCATTGCGGCCTATGCGATCAGCGGTCTGCTCTCCACCGGCGCCGGCTTGTTCGTCGCCGCACAGACCGGTTCGGGCGACCCGGTCATCGGCGCCGCCTTTACCCTGAACTCGATTGCCGCTGCGGTGCTCGGCGGCATCGGCTTCCTCGGCGGCCAGGGCACGATGCGCGGCGCGCTTGCCGGCAGCCTGCTGCTCAGCCTGATGATCAGCGTCATGTTCTTCCTCGGCTTCACGCCGGTCGCACAATATGTGGCCCAGGGCCTGATCATCATCGGCGCGGTCGCCATCCCGCAATTCCGCAAGGCACAGCAATGACAGCATGGAATGACAGCGCGGGCGGCAAACGCGCCCTGACGGTCCTGCGCAGCCGGCCGTTTCTCACCGTTGCCATCGTTGCCGCGGTCTGGATCGTGGCGAGCTTCGTTTCGCGCGGCTTCGGCGCTTATGGCCATCTGCGCTATCTGGTGGAGCTCGGCGCCGTCATCGGCCTGGTTGCCGCGGGCCAGACTTTTGTGGTGATCGCCGGCGGCATCGACCTTTCCGTCGCGGCCATCGTCACGGTCAGCGCCGTCAGCCTGCCGCTGCTGTCGTGGCAGGTGGATCCGACCGGCATCACCGCCATTCTTGCCGTTCTGGTGCTGACCACGGCAATCGGCCTGGTCAACGGGCTCGGCGTCGCTTTGCTGCGCGTCCACCCGATGATCATGACATTGGCCATGGCGACATTCTTGCAGGGTCTGTTGATCATCATCGCCGGCGGCAGCGCCGTGACCGCCGAGAACCCGCTGGTCCACTGGCTCGGCAATGGCCGGCCGGCCGGCATTCCCGCTGGCGTATTGTTGTGGGTGGTCGTCTCGGCGATCGTGCTGACCACGATGCATGCGACATCGCTCGGCGCCCGGATTTTTGCCATGGGCGCCAACCCGCTTGCCGCGGCGCTGTCCGGTGTTCCGGTCACGTCCACGACGCTTGCGGTCTACGGCATCAGCGGCTTCTGCTCGGGACTTGCCGGCGTGCTCGTGTTGGGCATGAACGGACAGGGCTATGTCGGCATCGGCGATCCCTATCTGCTCGCCTCGATTGCCGCCGTGGTCCTCGGTGGCACCTCGATCCTCGGCGGGCTTGGCACCTATGCCGGCACCATCCCCGGCGCCATCCTGCTGGTCACCATCACCGCGCTGATCACCGTCGTCAACGCATCGCCCGGCTGGCGCAGCATCCTGTTCGGCTCGCTGATCCTCGGCCTGCTGCTGCTCTCAGGCCGGGAGCAGGCGCGCCGATGACACATCGTCGAGCCGATAGATGCGCCTTGCGTTGCCGAAGAACAGCGCCGTCTGCTCGTCGGCGGAAAAGTCCGCTGTGATGGTTTTGAAGCCGTCATATATGTCATCGAACGAGGCATGCAGGCCGGCGACCGGAAAGTCGCTGCCGAACATGGCGCGACCGGTGCCGAAACAATCGATGCAATGCAGGACGACGGGCTTCAGGCTGTCGAGCGTCCAGTCATGATCGTAGGCGACCAGATCCGATATTTTGATGGCGACGTTGTCGCATTGCGACAGAAGCCGCAGCCCGTCGCGCCACACCTGCATGCCATCGGCGTCGCGGTCGATCGGGCTACCGCAATGGTTGAGCACGAATTGCTGATCGGGGAAGGCCCTGGCAAGCAGCCCCGCGTCGGCGAGCTGGCGCGGAAACACCATCATGTCGAAGGCCAGCCGATGCTGGCCAAGCAAGGCAAGCCCGGCGCGCCAGGCCGGATCGTCCATGATGCCGTCACGGGCCGCAAAACGGCGGGCAGGGTCGGGATCCCAGCTCAATATGTCGCGCACGCCGGCGACACGCTCGAACGCGGCTTGCGCTTCGATCAGCGCCGGCGCCTGGCGATCGGCGAGCGGCACGTGAACGACATAGCGGGCGGCGACGCCGCGCGATTTGTCGAGTGTTTCAAGCCAGCGCGTTTCTCCGATGCAGTCGCCACTCGCCCAGCCGGCTTCGACATGGACGGTGGCGACGACATTATGCCCTATGGCATCGCGCGCATAATCCCCGGGCAGATAGTTCCGCCGCAAGGGGCCAAGCTCGCCGAGGCCGCCGCGCTCGCTGGCCGTGGCGGCGAGCCAGGGATGCCGTCCCAGTCTGAGATCCCAAAGATGATGATGGGCGTCGATGATCGGTCCGGCGTAAGGTTCTGGCACGTATCTCTCTCAGGCTGTGACCGGCGATCGATCCTGGCTTCGTTCTGCGACGGTAAAAGGGTTAGCATCGCATGACTGAAAACTCACCGGTTCCAGCCCTTTCGGTGCGCGAAAATTTTCGGCTCGACGACCGCATCCGCGGCGTGCCTCCCGGCACAACCGGGCTGGACAGCAGCCTTGTCGCGGCCGAGCACTGGCATCCGGCCGATGGACGCATGGCGCTTCCGGTGCTGACCCTCGACGAGGCGGCCTTCTCCGCCAATCGCGACCTGTTCCTGCGCTATGCGCGCGAACACAATGTTGCGATCGCTCCGCATGCCAAGACGCCGATGGCGCCCGATCTTACCCGGTCGCTGGTCGAGGCCGGCGCATGGGGCACGACGGTCGCCGACATCAGGCAAGCGACAGTGATGCTGAAGGCCGGCTTGACACGGCTGATCATCGCCAATGAGGTTGGAGGAGCCGGCGGCGCCAACCGGCTGGCCGTGCTTGCTGGTGCCTGGCCGGATGCCGAGCTCTATGTCTTTGCCGACTCGGTCGACGCCGTGAACGCGCTTGCCGAGGCTTGGCGCGCCAATGCGGCGCTGCCGCCGCTGCGCGTGCTGGTCGAACTTGGTGCGGGCAGGGCGGGCGCCCGCACCACCGCGCAAGCCGAGGCCATCGCCGATGCGATCACGGCTGCCGGCGGGCGGCTGCTGATCGCCGGCGTTGCGACCTATGAAGGGGCGGCGGCGCAACTCGAGCCCGGTCGCACCGATGAGGTGATATCCGGCCTGCTGGCAATGACCGCCGACATGTTCCTGCGGCTGCGTGCCCGCGTCGGCGGCGACGCACCGCTGATCGTCACAGCCGGCGGCTCCGCCTTCTTCGACCAGGTGGTCGCGGCGCTTGCACCCCTCGTTTCCAGCGACGGCAACGCAACGCTGGTGCTGCGCAGCGGCGCCATCTTCTTCCACGACCACGGCACCTATGACCGTTCGCTCGGCGCCCTCGATGCCCGCAAAGGTTTTGCCATAGGCGGCATCAGCGCTTCGGCGCGGCATTCCTTTCGCCCTGCGCTACGCCTTTGGGCCGAAGTGCTGTCGCGTCCGGAGCCGGGCCTTGTCATCTGCGGCATGGGCATGCGCGACGTGTCGTTCGACCAGGGCTTTCCAACGCCGCTCACCGTCTTTCGTGCCTGCAAGCCGCTGCCGATGCCGGCGACGCGCGCCGAGGTGGTCAAGCTCAACGACCAGCATGCCTTCCTGTCGATTGCGCCGAGCGACGACATCGCCGTCGGCGACGTCATCGAATTCGGCATCTCGCACCCCTGCACCTGCCTCGACCGTTATCGTGTGATCTTCGGGGTCGACGCGACCGGCCACGTCCGCCACGCTTTCCCCACCTGGTTCGGCTGACCAGATCCCCGAAAAAGAGAACCTCGAAAGGATCCGATATGATCAAGTATTTTCAGTCCGGCTCGCGCATGTCGCAGGCAGTCGTCTATGGCGGCCTCGTTCACATAGCCGGCCAGGTGGCCAACGATCGCAAGGCCGGCATCGAAGGCCAGACCAGCGACGTGCTTGCCAAAGTCGAGGCGCTGCTGGTCGAGGCCGGCAGCAGCAAGTCGAAGTTGGTGGCGGTCAACATCTTCCTGCCGCAGATCGGTGATTTCGAGGCCATGAACAGCATCTACGATGCCTGGATCGATCCTGCCCGCCTGCCGGCGCGGGCCTGCGTCGAGGCGCGGCTTGCCGACCCTGATCTGCGCATCGAAATCACCGCGGTCGCGGCGGTCTGACCATGCACACCGGCCTCGCCCACACGCTCGATTTCGACCGCGACGGCAAGACGCTCAGCCATCTAAGCATTCCGTTCTCGATCGATCGCTCGCCCTACTTTCAGGTCAAGGTGCCGATCTGCCTCATCCGCAATGGCGACGGCCCGTCACTGCTTTTGATGGCCGGCAATCACGGCGACGAATATGAGGGCGAGCTGTCGCTGGCAAAACTGGCGCGCCGGCTCGATCCGAAGCGGATCAAGGGCCGCATCACCATCATGCCGATGGCCAACGCCCCTGCGGTGATGGCCGCCAAGCGCTGCTCGCCGCTCGACGGCGGCAATCTCAACCGGGCCTTTCCCGGCGATCCCTCGGGAACGCCGACAAGCCGGCTCGCCAATTTCCTTGAGACGGAGCTGTTCCCCCGTCACGACGTCGTCTTCGATATCCATTCGGGCGGCACGTCGATGGAGCATCTGCCGACCGCGCTGGTTGAACGCAACGCCGATCCCGAGCGCCACCGGCGTGGCGTCGAGCTGATGCGCATGCTCGGCATGCCCTACGGCTTTATCGCTGACAACGGCCAGGCCTCGCCAACCTCGATGGGCGCAGCGCGCCGCGCCGGCGCCATCGGCGTCAGCGGCGAGTTCGGCGGCGGTGGCACCGCAACGGTCGATTCGATGGCGATCACGGCCCGCGCACTCGACCGTCTGATGATAGCAATGGGTGTGGTCGGCGCGCCGGTCCTTGGCGCAGGCGAAAAGCCTTCGGCGCCGACAAGGCTGCTGTCCCTGTCCAGGCACAGCCAGGGCCTCTATGCCACCCGCCGCGGCTGGTTCGAGCCCGCCGCCAGGCTCGGCGACAGTGTCACTTCAGGACAATTGGCCGGCTGGTACCACGATCTCGAGCGGCTCGATGTTGCCGAGGAGGCCCTGCATTTCGCCGAAAGCGGCTTGGTGCTGTCGCGCCGGCTGCACACGATGTGTGAGGCGGGCGACTGCCTAATGCAGGTCGCAGAGCCGGTCGACGGCTGAGCCAAAGGCAGAGATATTCCATGCAGCAACTGTCCATGTGGACCTATCCCTGGGACATCCAGGATCTCGGCCTGGAGACGGTCGAACGTGATCTTGTCGAGCGCGCCGGGCTCAACATGATCAGCCTGGCGACATCCTATCATGCCGGGCGCTTCCTGCAGCCGCGCAGTCCGCGCCGCAAGGCCTATTTCCCTGAGGACGGCACCATCTATTTCAAGCCGACCGCTGCGCGCTGGGGAAGTCTAGCCATCCAACCCAAGGTGGCTGACGTGATCACCGAGGGCGGCGACGTGCTCGGTCAGCTCATCCGCCGTCGCGACGCGGGCGGGCTAGGCGTTTCGTGCTGGACGGTCTGCCTGCACAACACCCGCCTGGGCATGCTGCATCCGCAGGCCGTCACCCGCAACGCCTTCGGCGACGCCAACTACTACAATCTCTGCCCGTCCCATCCCGATGCGCGCGCCTATGTCCGCGCGCTGATCGCCGACATCTCGCACAGCTATCGGCCGGACCGGATAGAACTTGAAAGCCCGTCCTTCATGGGCTTTGCCCATGAATACCATCACGAGAAGGACGGTGTCGGGCTGACGCCGGAAGACGATTTTCTTTTGTCTCTGTGCTTCTGTCCGTCCTGCGTCGCCCGTGCGGCAAAAGCCGGCATCGATGCCGAGGCGGCGCGTAAGCTCACCAGGCAATGGATCGTCGAGACCTGCGAGCGTGCGGTGCCTGAGCGGCGCTTTCCCGATTTCCCCGCCTGCGGCCTCGACGCCTTTGCGCCGTGGCCGGAGCTCCATGCCTATCTCTTGTGGCGATTCGAGCCAGTGACCAGCCTGGTCGCCGAACTGCGCGAGGTAGCCGATCCCACGACGCGGGTCGTCATTATCGATCTGAAAGACGGCTGGCTTGGCGGTTGCGATCTGGCAGCGCTGGGCAAGGTGTGCGACGGGGCGATCCTGTGCGCCTACGACATGCAGGCCGGCGATGTCGCCAGCCTGATGGCGGCCGGCCGTGCGGCACTGGGCGCGGACAAATTCGTCGGCGCCGGCTACCGGCTGTTCTATCCGGAAATGGCCCGCCCCGACATCCTCGCGGCCAAGGTGAAGCCGGCGCTGGCGCCCGGTGTGGACGGCGTCAATTTCTACAATTACGGCCTCATTCCAGCCGCGCGGCTCGACTGGATCCGCGCTGTTCGGCAGTCTTGAGCCAGCCGGCCAATGCTCGTGGCCACGAGGCGTTGAGGCCGGATTCGGGCGCGAGCGCTGCCGGGTTAATCAAATCAGCGAAACCTGAAGCCATCCATGGTGTAATCCGGGTAGGCGTCCATCGTGTCGAACAGATCGAACAGGTCAGGGGTCTCCGCCAATATTCCTGACAGAACCAGCACCGTGGCCACGCCGGCAGCAAGTCCGCCGGCGATGTCGTGTTCGACACTGTCGCCGACGCAGACCACAGTGCCGCGGTCTGGATTGCCTGCCAGCGCTAGTGCGGCGCCGAATATGGCGGGGTAAGGCTTGCCGATACGCGTGACGCTACCACCGAGGTCCTCGTAGAGATCCGCCAGCCGGCCGGCGCCGAAGCGCGGCCCCACTGCCGTCAGCATGATCTTGTCAGGGTTGGTGCAGAAGCATGGCACCTGCCGCACCGCAGCCGGCGCAAGAAGTCGGCGATAGTGCTCAAGATCATAGCGGTCGCCCTCGCTGGCCGAAATCAGCACCAGCCCGGCATCGTCACCGTCCTTGGTCAATGCGAACGGCAGACCTTCGATCGCCGAGCGGTCATCGTCGCGGCTCATCAACAGGCATTTCGTGTTTGGCAGTAGCTTTCCGGATACCGCCATGTCGTGGAAGAACTCCCACGCGACCTCGCCGGAAGAAACAAAATGGTCCCAGCTTCCCGGTTCGAAGCCGAGCTTTAGCAGCCGGGTCTCGTTGGGCCCCGCCCGCTTGCCGGAGTTCGAAATCAGCACAGTGGTCTTGCCGGCGCGCTTCAGCGCCGATAGTGCTTCCACCGCCCCTGGATAGGGGCTGGCGCCGTCATGCAGCACGCCGAACTGATCGAGCAGGAAAACATCATAGCGCTCGGCCAGCTGACTGATTCCGTTGAGGTGTTCGACTGTTTTCGCGCTCATAGAAGCCCCGCCAGGCTTGCGCCCATCAGCGCCAGCCGCGCCGTGCCGGCGGCGGCTTCGTGCGAAAGCGCCGGCAGGAAATCAACACCAAGTCTGCGCTGCCGGATCGCCGTCCAGGCGGCATTCGCCGCACCGCCGCCGACGCTTCTGACCGACGTCAGCCGCGGCGCGCCGAGCTCTGCGAGCCTGTCATAGCCGAGCGCCTCGATCGCGGCGATACCCTCCAACATGGCTTTCAGATAGTCGGCGTCCTCCACCGGTCGCGGCACAAGACGCGGCGGCAGTGCTGGATCGGCGATCGGAAAGCGTTCGCCTGCAGTGGCAAGAGGATAGTAGTCGAGGCCGGTCTCGGTCATCGGGTCGATCGCCATGCTCAGCTCGACGATGCGCGCCAGAGGGAAATGCTGTGTCAGCACCTTGCCGCCGGAGTTCGATGCGCCGCCCGCCAGCCAGACATCTCCAAGCCGATGGCTGTAGATGCCGAAGCGTGGCGCCGAGATAGGCCGGTCGGACAGGATCTTGACGGTCAACGACGACCCCAGCGCGGTGACGCCGTCGCCTATTGCCGCGGCACCTGTCGCCAGGAACGAGGCGCAGCCATCGGTCGTTCCGGCGACGACGGCGATTTCGCGCGGTAAGCCGAACATATCCGCGGCATCCGCGGTGAGCTTGCCGACGACATCGCCCGGCCTGGCGATACCGGGCAGCAACTCCATGCGCATTTCGGTGGCCGCAATCCAGTCCGGCCAGCAGCGGGCCGTGATGTCGTAACCGGTTTTCAAGGCATTGTTCTCGTCGCTGACATCGAAGCGACCGGAGAATTGTCCCGCGATCCAGTCCGCCTGATGCAGCACCGCGGCAACACCGGGCGTGCGCTGGAACCAGAGCGCCTTGGCGAGACCGGACGTCGCCCCAAGTGCGGCACTGGTCGCTGGGGCTTCGCGAGCGATCGCGACCAGAATGGCGTTGTCGGCGACCGTATCGTTGTACATCAGCGGCTCGGCCAGCGGCCGCCCGGCGCCGTCGACCGGCAGCAACGTACCTGAAGTGCCGTCAACAGCGATCGACCGGACCGCTGTTCGGTCGATGCCCGAAAGCAGTTCCGCCAGCGCTGCGCCGACCGCTGACCACCACACTGCAGGGTCGCGGGCATTCCGGCCAGACAACTCGAGCGAAACGGCGGAACGCGCGGCAATGGAAAAATCTGGACGCATGGCGACCGCGCGCGCGCCGGACGTGCCGATGTCGATGCCTATGGCAAGCGGCGTGTCAGCGGCTGGCGGCATTGAGTTTCTGGCGATACTTCTCGGCGTCCCAGTTGACCAGTTCATCGTTCTCCGCGGCGGTGAGGTAGTTCAGCCGCGCTGCAATGTCGATGCGTGCCGTCACGTCGGCAAGGCAGCGTTGCATGGCGTCGGCGCCCGCACTGGCATCGCCGCGCATCAGCACGCCCAGCCCGGGAAACAGGATCGCCACGGGGTTTGCACCGCACCGCTCGATGACGCGCGGCACATCCTCACCGGGCTTTGCCACCACCGACCCCCGACCCAGAAAGATGACGTGATCGGGGTAGAGGCTGCCCCCGGACGCCATGCGGCGGCTTTCGGGATCGATGGCGACCGCGTGCGCCTCGATTTCCGCCGGCAGCCTGTAACCGGTTTTCCCGGCCAGCGCCGCCAATCCCGCAACATCCGGTTCCGCCACTTGGCGCGCCGGCCGCGCCAGAAGCAGCGTGACGCGGCGCAGCAGCACTTCGGCCTCGGCGACGGTATCGGCCGCGACGACCAGCCCGTGATTGGCAAGGATCAGCACGTCGACCCCAGCCTGAAGCCGCTCGGCAATACCCTGGGCAAGCGGCAGGCCTGGCCGGAAATAAGGAACATACGCCCATTTGAGACCATCAAGGCGTCTGGCGGCTTCCACCTCGCAATTGGCCTGTACCGCCAGCGAAATGGTTTCGACGCAATGGACATGCAGGACGACGCGCTGCGGCATCAGCGCGTGAACGGTGGTTTCAATCGAAGGGCGCAGGCGCCGGGCGTTGAGCGTCTCGATGGCGAAGATCTGCGGCTGGTCGGCGGCGCTGTCGCGCTGTTCGACAGCCCTGAGCAGCGGCGCCATGGCCACCGGCACCATGATATCTTCGGAGAGCGCATCCTTCAGCCATGTGCCGGAAGCCTTGATCCACAGCGTGTCGCCGGCTTTCAGCGAGGTGTTGCCGCCGGCGGCCTGGGTCAGGTTTGGGCTGCGCCCGATGCTGGCCGAAAGCGCCCGCAAGGCAGCCATTTCCTGCGCATCCGCATAGGTCGCCATGGCGCATTTCCTCTATCAGCCCCGCCAGCCTCGCAGCTTCGGATACCCGTCGTGGGATGTTGATGTGTATCGCAGATGCGAGCGACTTACGTCAATAGTGATCTAATGTCATCAAAGGTTCTTGCAATCGGAAAGATGTTGAGTAAGTTACGTCAAATGCCGTAGCAAAAACGGCTTCCGGGAGGAAAACGATTGAGCGACTCCGGCCGCCAGCGTCAGATCGTCGAGTTGCTGCGGGATCGTCCCTTCGCGTCGGTGCGCGAACTGCAGGAGCAGCTCGGCGTGTCGGCGGCGACGGTGCGGCGCGACATCGACAAGATCGACGAGGCCGGTGAAGCACGGAAAGTCTATGGCGGCATCTCGGCGCTCGACGGCGCTTCACAGGCGGGTGTTGCCTATGCCAGACCCTATGACGAGAACCGCGACCTCGCGGTCGAGGCCAAGCGGCAGATCGCCGCTCTCGCGGCCACGATGGTGCGCGACGGCGATGCGGTCATCGTGCATGGCGGTTCGACCTGCTTCCACCTTGGGGTCAAGCTGGCTGAGCGCAGCATCCGTCTCTATACCAATTCGATGCCGCTCGCGGCCTATCTGAGCGACCACGGCCATTGCAGCCTGACCGTTGCCGGCGGCGATCTGCATCGTGAGCCGGGCATCATCCATTCACCGACCCAGGCGGAGCCGTTCTACGCATCGAAGTTCTTTCTCGGCGCGCAAGGCCTTGGCCAGGAGGGCGTGCTGGAATCGCACCCGCTGCTGGTCCGCTCCATCGCCGATCTCAGCCTGTGTGCCGACCAGATCGTGGTGCTGGCCGACAGCCGCAAACTGTCGATCCACGCCCGTAACATCGCGCTGCCCTTGTCGCGCATCGGCACGCTGGTGACCGATGACGGCCTGTCCGACGTCGACGCGCGCATGCTGGAAGACGCGGGCGTCATGGTGCGCGTCGCCTCGGCTTCGGGAGCCATCCAGTGAAGATGGCCGTCCTCGATTTCGGCAAGACCAATTCGAAGCTGTTCGTCTTCGCTCAGGACGGGCGCATCGTCGACGAGCGCCGGACCCGGCCGAACTGGATGCGCAAAGATGGCTTCAGCGTGCTTGATGAGGCAGCACTTCACAATTGGGCGGTTCGCGCCGTTAGCGAGGCCGCCGACATCCATGGCGTAGAGGGCGTGATGGTGTCGGGCCATGGCTGCACCTTTGCCCTGATCGACGAGGCGGCGCTGACGCATCCGATACTCGACTACGAGCAAGAGCCGCCGGCTGATATTGCCGCGCAAATCGATCGCCTCGTTCCGGATTTCACCCAGACCTTCTCGCCGCGATTGCCGCTCGGCTTCAACTACGGTCGCCACATGCTGTGGCTACAGGCGGTGCAACCCGGTGCATTCACGGCCGCGAAATCGATCCTCGGCTATCCACAATACTGGAGCTGGCGGTTTGGCGGCCGGGCGGTCTCGGAAGTGTCCTATCTCGGCTGCCACTCGCATTTATGGGCGCCGCGCAAGCGCGACTTCAGTTCGCTGGTCGACATTGAGGGCTGGCGCGACCGGATGCCCGCTTTCGAGCGGGCGGGCTCGGTTGTCGGCGAGCAACGCCTCGGCGATACGAAGCGGCGGATCGCCATCCACAATGGTGTCCATGACAGCAATGCCGCGCTCCATGCCTATCGCCGGCAGGAGCTTGGCCCGGTCACCGTCGTCTCGACCGGCACCTGGGTCGTCGTGCTTAATCCGGATTGCCTGCTCGACGCGCTCGATGGCCAGCGCGACATGCTGGTCAATGTCGATGTCGACGGCGGCCCTGTGCCGACCATCCGCTTTATGGGCGGGCGCGAATTCGCCACGATCAGCGACGGCTGGCAAGGCGCGATCGCGCCGGCGACAGTGCAGCGGGTGATCAACGCCGGCAGCATGGCGCTGCCGAGCTTCGCGCCGGGCGGCCCAATGCCCGGCCGGGCCGGCAAATTGGTCGGCCGCATGCCAAGCGCCGAGGAACGCGCAGCCGTGGCGCTGCTCTACGTCGCGCTGATGGTCGACCTCTGCCTCGACCAGATCCATTCGGACAACACCGTGATCGTCGATGGCGGACTGAACGCTGGCGGCCTGCTCGCCGGGCTAGTGGCGCAACTACGTCCCAGCCAGGCCTTCCTGCAAGGGGCCACACTGGAGGGCAGCGCCACCGGGGCGGCGGCGCTGGCCTTCGAGACCGTCGGCCGCGAATTTGCCGCGGAAGTGCCGGAGCCCGTGCGTGCCGCAAGCTTCACCGGACTTGCCCGATATCGCGACACATGGCGTGGCCTCATCGGCGAGCAGGGCATCCCCCGCGCGGCAGCGGGAGGCGCACGGTGATCGTCGCTGCTCAGGCCGAAGTCACGCGCCAGCCAGTGCTGGAAATGCGGCACATCTCGAAGACGTTCGGGCCAGTCCGCGCCTTGCAGGACGTGTCGCTGACCGTCCATGCCGGCGAAGTCCATGCGCTGATGGGTGAAAACGGTGCCGGCAAGTCGACTTTGATGAAGGTGCTGTCCGGCGCCTATCGGCCTGATGCCGGCGGCGAGATACTGATCGACGGCGTGCCGGTCGCCACCGGCGACCCGATCAAGGCGCGGGCTCACGGCATTGCGGTTATCTATCAGGAACTGTCGCTGGCGCCCAACCTGACGGTCGCGCAGAACATCTTCCTCGGCAATGAGCCGAGGCGTTTCGGCATCGTCGACCGCGACCAGTGCTACCGGCGCAGCAATGAGATCATCAAGCGTCTCGGCGTGTCCTTCTCCGCACGGGCTCAGGTTTCCAGCCTGTCGCTCGGCGAGCGTCAGCTGGTCGAAATCGCCCGCGCGCTTTCGACCAGCGCGCGCATCATCGTCATGGACGAGCCAACCACCTCGCTGACCTCGCGCGAGACCGACCGTCTCTTCGAGGTCATCGCGACGCTGAAGTCGCAAGGCATCGCCATCATCTACATCAGCCACCGCATGGAAGAGGTCTACCAGTTGGCCGACCGTGTCAGCGTGCTGCGCGACAGCGGCTATGTCGGCACACTCGAGCGCGCCGAGCTGAACGCCTCGCGCCTCGTCTCGATGATGGTTGGCCGCGACCTGTCCGCTTTTTACAGGAAGGATCATCGCCCGCCGGACAACAAGCGCGCGGTCGCCTTGTCGGTGCGCGGCATGGCGGACGGCAATCTCCTGAAGAACTGCTCCTTCGAACTGTATAAGGGCGAGGTGCTGGCTCTGGCTGGCCTTGTCGGCTCGGGCCGCACCGAACTCGCGCGACTGATCTTCGGTGCCGACAGACGCATCGCCGGCACGCTGGAACTCGACGGCAAGCCCGTAACCATCGGCTCGCCAAGCGAGGCACTGAATGCCGGCATCGCCTATCTCACCGAGGACCGTAAGGAGCTCGGCCTCTTTCTCGACATGTCGATCTCCGACAACATCAGCATGGGCGTGCTGGCCAGGGATGCGCGGCCCGGCGGCTTGCGCGATTTCAAAGCCGCCGAGAGACGTGCTGCCACTGCCGTTTCGGATCTCTCCATCCGCACCAGGTCGGTACAGGCCAATGCCGGTTCGCTGTCGGGCGGCAACCAGCAGAAAGTGTTGCTTGCCCGCCTGCTCGAGACCGAGCCGCAAGTGGTCATCCTGGATGAACCGACGCGCGGCGTCGATGTCGGAGCGAAGTCGGAAATCTACCGGCTGATCGACAATCTCGCCAAAAAGGGCATCGCCATCCTGATGATCTCCAGCGAACTGCCGGAGGTGATCGGCGTCGCCGACCGCGTGCTGGTAATGCGCGACGGCACGATCGCCGGCGAGGTGACGGCATCCAAAGACCAGCCGCTGCGCCAGGAAGCAATCATGGAACTTGCAACGGGAGCGGCCAAGGGATGACCGACAAGGCGACCGAGATCAGTGGCCAGGCTGTCGGCAGGAGCCGGCGGTTGCGCACCGCCTTCGCCGCCCTTGGCATGCTGCCGATCCTGATCCTGCTGGCGGTCGGCTTTCAGTTGATGAACGCGCGCTTCTTCACCCAGACCAATTTGCTGATCGTCATGCAGCAATCGTCGATCAACATTGTGCTGGCAGCGGGCATGACCTTCGTCATCCTGACCGGCGGGATCGACCTGTCCGTTGGCTCGATACTTGCCGCCTCGGCGATGGTGGCGGTGATGGTGTCGCTGGTGCCTGATTGGGGACTGCTGGGCGTGCCGGCGGCCATTCTCGTCGGCCTCGGCTTCGGCGTCATCAACGGGCTGCTGATCGCCTATATCAGACTGCCGCCCTTCATCGTCACGCTGGGGTCGCTGACCGCTGTGCGCGGCGTCGCCCGCCTGCTCGGCCAGGACACCACGGTGTTCAACTCGGACCTGCCGTTCGACTTCATCGGCAACGGTACGCTGTTCGGCATTCCCTGGCTGGTCATCATCGCCTTGTCGGTCGTGGTGCTGTCCTGGCTGGTGCTCAAGCGCACCGTGCTCGGCACCTGGATCTATGCCGTCGGCGGCAATGCCGAAGCGGCGCGGCTGACCGGCATCAAGGTGCCGCTGGTGCTGCTCTTTGTCTATGGCGTTTCCGGCCTGCTGGCCGGCCTTGGCGGCGCCATGTCAGCGGCCCGGCTCTATGCGGCCAACGGGCTGCAGCTTGGGCAGTCTTACGAACTCGACGCCATTGCCGCGGTCATTCTCGGCGGCACCAGCTTCGTCGGCGGCGTCGGCTCGATCTGGGGTACGCTGATCGGCGGCCTGATCATAGCGGTGCTCTCCAACGGGCTTATCTTGGCCGGTGTCTCGGACATCTGGCAGTACATCATCAAGGGATTGGTCATCATCGTGGCAGTCGCCCTCGACCGCTACAGGCTCCAGGCAGGAGCGAGAACGTGATTGACCTTGGTCGCCGGCGTAAACGACCGGTTTGTGTAACGCACCGTGAGAGGCGCGGGGCAATTGGAGGAAAGCAATGAAGACCATCGCTAAACTGCTCTGCGGCGTCGCACTCGCGGCTGCCGCCATCGCGCCCGCATCGGCCAAGGACCTCAACAAGGTCGGCATCTCGGTCGGCCTGCTCGGCAACCCCTTCTTCGTCGCCACCATCAAGGGCATCGAGGACGCGGCCAAGAAGATCAACCCGAAGGTCGAGGTGACGTCAGTGTCGGCCGACTACGACCTCAATAAGCAGGTCTCTCAGGTCGATTCCTTCATCGCCGCCGGCGTCGACGTCATCATGCTCAATGCGGTCGATGCCAAGGCGATCGGCCCGGCGGTGAAGAAGGCGCAAGCAGCGGGCATCGTCGTTGCCGCCTTCGACGTTTCGGCGCCAGGCGCCGACGTCACCGTCATGACCAACAACGTCAAGGCCGGCGAAGAGGCCTGCCAGTATCTGGTCGACCACACCGGCGGCAAGGGCGACTACGTCATCCTCAACGGCCCGGCGTCGTCGTCGATCCTGGAGCGGGTCAAGGGCTGCAAGGACGTCCTTGCAAAACACCCCGACATCAAGATCCTCTCCGACGACCAGAATGCCGAAGGCTCGCGCGACGGCGGCCTGAAGGTCTTTCAGTCGCTGCTGACCCGCTTCGACAAGATCGATGCGGTGTTTGCCATCAACGATCCGACGGCGATCGGCGCCCAGCTTGCGGCCAAGCAGCTCAATCGCTCGGAGTTCATCTTCACCGCAGTGGATGGCGCTCCCGATATCGAGAAGGAACTCGCTTCCGGCACCTCGATGATCAAGGCCTCGGCTTCGCAGGATCCCTACGTGATGGCTGGCCAGTCGCTGACGATGGCGGCTGAGCTGCTTGCCGGCAAGAAGCCGGCGGAGCCGACCGTGCTGCTCGACCCGAAGCTGATCACGGCCGAGAACCTGAAAGACTACAAGGGCTGGACCGCAGCCCGCTAAGCCTCCCAAGGCCGATGCGGCCGGGGCAACCCGGCCGCATCTCAATTCAGAAACGGGAGACGATCATGTCGCGCATCGGTATTCATTCCTTCGTCTGGTCGGCGAGTTCGGCGCAAGGCGACCTCGAACGGACGCTGGCCAACACCAAGGAGGCCGGTTTCGACCTGATCGAGTTCTCCTATCTTGACCCCGCCAATGTCGACGTTGGCGGGTTGGCCAGGCGCATCGCCGACCTCAAGCTCGGCGTCGCGATCAGCATCGGCCTGCCGGCCGACGGCGACATTTCGAGTGCCGACAAGGCGGTTGCCGCGCGCGGCGTCAAGATCCTCAACGAGACGATCGCGCTCACCCGCGATCTCGGCGGCCAGAAGATTGGCGGCATCCTCAGTACCAGCCACGGCTTGCAGACGCAGGCGCCGACGCGCGATCAGTGGAACCGCAGCGCGGGGACACTTGCGAAGGTTGCGGAGACGGCCAAGGCCGCCGGCGTCACGCTCAATCTGGAGATCGTCAACCGCTTCGAAAGCAATCTGCTCAACACCGCTTCACAAGGCCTGGCCTTCATCGCGGACACCGGCTCCGACAACATCTTCCTGCATCTCGATACCTTCCACATGAACATCGAAGAGGCCGATGTCGGACTGGCTATCCGCCATGCCGCTGACAAGATCGGTTATGTCCATATCGGCGAGAGCCATCGCGGTTTCCTCGGCACCGGCAATATCGACTTTGCCGCCATCTTCGATGCGCTGACCGCAATCGGCTATAGGGACGACCTCAGCTTTGAATCCTTCTCGTCGAAGATCGTCGACGAGAACCTGTCACGGAAGACCGCGATCTGGCGCAATCTGTGGGCCGACAATATGGAACTGGCCCGGCATGCGCGCGCCTTCATCGCAATCGGGTTGGAGACGGCGCAGCGCAAGGCAGAGCTTGTCGCATCGAGACATCGTCCTTAGCAGGAGCGCGCTGCCAAAGCGCCAATGTTGTCGTTCATCCGGCCCGCGCCTTACGTGCAAGGAATCGACGTCGGAGGCGCTGAGTGTGGCGGAGGCAGTCGAGCGGGGTGACGCTGACGAGAGGTTCTGATTTTGGCCACGAAACGCAATAAAATCAACATTTTGATACGCCCTCCGGGGCCATCCAATCTCCATACTGGACGGGGATGACGTTTGACACAGCGCGGCGGAAAGAAGCAGGATAGCTGATAGAGTCGACATCGCATAATGATGTCACTATATAGCGGCGGCTTCGACCGCGTAGCTGTGGCGGTGTACCACGGAGCAGCAGAAAATGTGTTACGCGTTGTGACCCCTATTGTGATACAAATCGGCCGTCGACAGCAGGAAAAGATCGTAAGAACAACAGCATAGAGCCGAAGCCGATCCGGCCAACGTACCACTCTATCAAACAATCAGAACGTGCTCCTTGAACCCTTCCCTTCATTCGGCTCTTCGGACCTCCGACAAGATCAACTTGCCGGGCGAAGCCGACTCGGTTGGAATGGCAGCATGCATCCTTTACCGGGTGCGGACGTTTACGGTTACCAACCGGCATAGCCGCCAGGGAAAAGCAGTATGAGTGAACATGCGATCGAGTTCTTGCGCGGATGGATCGGTGAAAAGGTCCACTGCCAGCACTCGCCGGTAAAGATCGAGAAGCAGGCCGAGACCCTCGCCAAGGAGTGCGCGGCCAAGGCCGCTGAGGTCGGCATTCCGCTGGAAGATATCCAGGAAGAAGTCGGCGACATCCAGGAACTGATCGCATCGCGGCTCGAAGAGGCGGCCGAGGCCGACCAGAGCAACGCGGCCAAGCCGTGACGCAACAGGCCTGGTGCCGCCAGGCCTTGTCCTCTATCCAAATCGATCTTTCAGCCAGGCCTTCGGCAGCGCCGGCACGAAATTGCCGTCGCGTCCGCTCATATCCTCATTGGCGACCATTGCATTGAGGATCGCCTCCTCTACGCCTTGCGCCACCGCATCGAAGAACGGATCGATATCGACGTCCGGGATGTAAGCGACGTTTGCGGTTCGTCCCGATGGTGCAAGTGCTGCTTGCGGATTGGCGGTGGTGAAGGCCAGAAAAATGTCGCCCGAACTGTGGTAGCCGAAGCCGCCTGTCATGGCGATGCCGAGCGGCACGCGCTTTGCCAGCCGCTTCATCTGGTGCGGCAGAAATGGCGCATCGGTGGCGACGATGGCGATGATCGAGCCCTTTTCGGCACGCGGCGTGCCTTCGCGCATCGCCGGCTCTACCAGATCAGGCCCGACGCGGGCGCCGCGCAGTGTGAAATTGCGCCGCTTGCCGAAATTCGCCTGCACGAATACGCCGACCGTATGCCTGATGCCCTGCCACTCGACGATGCGCGATGCCGTGCCCGAGCCGGCCTTGAAGCCAAAGGCAATCATGCCGGTGCCGCCGCCGACACTGCCTTCCTCGATCGCTCCACCGGCGGCACCGTCGAGCGCGGCTTCGACATCTTCGAAGCCGACGTGATGACCGTTGGTCGTTGAGGAAACCATCATAGGTCTCCGCCGCAACCGGCAGGCCCCAGCCGCTGTCGAGCGCCGCCGGCAGCACGCGTTGCATCCAGCGCAGCGTGCCGTCGCGGGTGACGCCGCAGGAATGCGTGTTGGTGATGGTGACCGGCAGGTTGAAGGCGCCGACTTCCTCGATAATGTGCGACCCCGTCAACTCGCCATTGCCGTTCTGGCTGAAGACACCGGCAAACACCGGCGTGGCGAGCTCAGCCAACGGCCGCGGCAGGATGGCGGTGACGCCGGTGCGCACCGGCCCGGTGCCAACCTCGAGCAGACCCTCGCCGGAAATCAGCGTCGCATAGCCGACCGATACGCCGGGCACATCGGTGATGGCGTTGAAGCCGCCCGGCGTGCCCTCGAAGGCAATGCCGAAAGCACGGGCGCGCGGCTTGCCCGCCGGCGTTTGAAGATGCGGGTCATGTCCGGTCATGCGGTCCTCTAAAAAAGCGAGCCCTGATTGCCCGGTTCTTTCGGTTTGCTGGCCGTCGGCTTTGCGGCGGGTTTGCTGGCGGGCGGCGTGGCCGCTGGTTTGGCAACGGCCTGCACCCGCTCGGCGTCGCCGGTCGCGACCGCATTTACGATGCCGTCGGTGAACTCCAGCTGCAGGCCAGCGCCCGGCGCCACATCAACTGCCAGTTTGATCACCGCGCCGTCGGCATCCTTGACCAGTGCGAAGCCGCGGGCCAGCACAGCCTTGTGCGACAGCGTTGCCATCAGCCTCTCGGATTGGACGATGCGGCCGCGCAGTCGCTCCAGCCTGAGCAGTACCGCTTGCGTGCCGCGTCTCGTCAAAGCTGTCAGCAGATCCCTCTGCACGGTTTGCCGCCGTGCCGTTGGCTCGATCGTAATGCGGCCTTGCAGCAAAGCCAGTTGCTGCCTGTGCCGTTGCAGGGATGCTTTCGCACATTTTGGCAACTGATCCGCCGCACGATTCAACTCCGCGCGCCGGGCTCTCGCCAATGCGCGCAGCGCCCCTTGGGCGCGCAAAAGGTTGCGGTCGTTGGTGCGTCGCGCCTCGGCAATCCGCCGCGACAGCGTTGCCGGAGTGAGCTTCACGGCGAAGAACCGAGCTTGCTTTCTTTCGGTGGAGACCATCAGCCCCCGGCTAAGCCGGCTGGCCGCCTCGTCCAGCCGCCGTCGCGGCAGCGCCAGCAACTGGTCGGGCGAGGGCAGCGCGCGGGCGGCCGCACGCGAGGCCTGCCGCTTGCGTTCGAAATTGCGCAAGGTAGCTGCTTTGAGCCGTGCGCCAAGACTGGCTAGTGTCGCTTCGAGGTCCGCTTTCACCGGCACCGCGATCTCCGCCGCACCTGTCGGCGTCGGTGCCCGCATGTCGGCGACGAGATCGATCAAGGTCCAGTCGGTCTCGTGGCCGACGGCCGAAATCACCGGGATGCGCGAGGCAGCGACGGCGCGCGCCAGCCCTTCATCGTTGAACCCCCAGAGGTCCTCGAGGCTGCCGCCGCCGCGCGCCACGATCAGAAGGTCGGGCGGCACGATCGCTCCATCCCAGGCCAGCGCGTTGAAGCCGTTGACGGCCGCCGTCACTTCCGCCCCCGCCGTCTCGCCCTGCACTCTCACCGGCCAGACCAGCACATGCAGCGGAAAGCGGTCCTTGATGCGATGGATGATGTCACGGATCACCGATCCGGTCGGCGAGGTGACGACGCCGATGGTGCGCGGCATGAAGGGCAGCCGCCGCTTGCGGCCGGCATCGAACAGCCCTTCGGCCTGCAGTCGCCGTTTGCGCTCTTCCAAAAGCGCCATCAGCGCCCCGGCGCCGGCGGGTTCTAGATTGTCGATGACGATCTGGTAGTTGGATTTGCCGGGATAGGTGGTGAGTTTGCCGGTGGCGATCACCTCCATCCCCTCTTCGGGGCGGAATTTCAGCCGGCTCATCGTGCCTTTCCAGACCACGGCATCGAGCCGCGCGCGGTCGTCCTTCAGCGTGAAATAGGCATGGCCGGAAGAGTGCGGCCCGCGATAGCCGGAAATTTCGCCGCGCACCCGCACATGGCCGAAGACATCCTCGACCGTACGCTTCAGCGCGCCGGAAATCTCGCTCACCGTGTATTCGGTGGCATTGGTTCGTGATTCGGATTCTGCGTCGCTCATCGGCCGATTGAGCGGCTGTTGCCGCTCCGCGTCAAGATTCCATAACTTGATCTTAAGCCTGTCCTGATTGACTCTGGGCCAAGGAGGACGCATGAGCGCCCGCAGACAACGCAGCCCGTTGACGTTCCAGGTCACCCTGACGGTGCTGACGCTTGCCGTTTTTGCACTGGCCATCGTTGTCGGCTTCGGCCTTTACGCCACCATGCAGGCCGACCGGGTCTCGCTCGAGCGGCAGAAGGTTTTCCTTGCCAACGGCCTGCAGGACCAGATCGCCGCGGTAAAGCGCGAGCAGGAAAGCGTCGCCGTCTGGGATGATTCCGTTATAAACGCCAAGGCCGGCAACCAGACCTGGATGGCCGAGAATTTCAGCGTTTGGATGTACTCGTATTACGGCCACAACCGGGTCTATGTGCTGGACAACGCCAACCGGCCGGTCCACGCCATGCGCGAAGGCAAGGTCGTGTCGC
The DNA here is from genome assembly GCF_040320115.1 of Mesorhizobium sp. M0802. Classification (NCBI taxonomy): domain Bacteria; kingdom Pseudomonadati; phylum Pseudomonadota; class Alphaproteobacteria; order Hyphomicrobiales; family Phyllobacteriaceae; genus Mesorhizobium; species Mesorhizobium sp. M0802. The sequence goes on along the minus strand of NZ_JAMYOY010000002.1, from coordinate 31,140 downwards.
CTGCCGTCTTTGGCGAGGACGAACCCGCTTTGCGGCCGACAATCGCCAGGTTGCGCCAGATGATGAGCAAGGACGCAAGCCAGGCCGGCGCAAAATTCGTTGCCGACGATCTGGTCTCGCTTGGCGGTAAGCCTGCCATACTCAGCGTCATGCCTCTGGTGCCGAGTTCGGATCGCGTCACCCAGGCATCCGGCAGCGAATATCTGCATGTCTCTATAGAGTTCATCAACGACGCTGTGATCGGCAAGATCGCGCAGAAATATCTGCTGGCGGGGGCGCATCTCCTGCCGATGGCTCAGCCGCTTGGCTCGGCTGCCATTCCGCTTATCGACAAACAGGGTGTCATCCTCGGCTATATTGCCTGGGACCAGGAACGGCCCGGACTGACGCTGGTGGGCAAGGCCAGCCCGGCCCTGGCTCTGGCCGCGCTGGTTGCGGCGAGCGTGCTCGCCTTTCTGCTCCGGCGTCTGCGCCGTGCGTCATCGGCGCTGCAGACCAGCCAGGCCCAGGCGCAATATCTCGCCTTTCACGACACGCTCACCGGCCTGCCCAACCGGGCACTGTTCGAGGACAGGCTGCGGCGTGCCTTGCTTACCTCCGGCAATGAAAGCAAGGTCGCGCTGCTTTATCTCGATCTAGATCGCTTCAAGCATGTCAACGATACGCTTGGTCACCCGGCAGGCGACGAACTCGTGCGCCAGACGGCGGCCAGGCTTCAGCATACTGTTCGCGACGTCGACACGGTGGCAAGGCTGGGTGGCGACGAATTCGCGGTAATCCTGATCGATGTCCGCGACGTCAGGAACGCAGAGGATGTTTCCGAGAGGGTGCTGCAGAAACTGCAGGAGCCGTTCAAACTGATGGACGATCAGGTCTTTATCAGCGCCAGCATCGGCATAGCCTTGTCGACAGGCCCTGATGCCGATGCAGACGATCTGCTGCGCAAGGCCGACATCGCGCTCTACGAAGCCAAGAAGAACGGCCGTGGCCGCTACCAGGTCTTCGCCGGCGACATGGACGACCTTTTGCTGCGCAAGCGCAAGGTCGAGAGCGAGCTGCGCAGCGCGCTAAATGGCGGCACCGGTATCAAGCTCGCCTACCAGCCGGTCTTTGCCAGCGACGGCAAGACCATTGTCGGCGCCGAGGCGCTGATCCGCTGGGCGCATGAGGTCCATGGCGCACTGCCGGCGGCGCAGTTCATCGCCATCGCCGAGGAACGCGGCATGATCGGGCAGCTCGGCGCATGGGCCTTGCTGGAAGCCTGCCGCTTCGCTGTGAAGACAAAACTGCCGTGGCTCGCCGTCAATGTCTCGCCGCTGCAATTGCGCGACGCCGGCTTTGCCGAAGAGGTTGCCTCGATCCTCGCCGAAACGGGACTGGCGCCGAAGCGCCTGCAGCTCGAGATCACCGAAAACGTTCTCCTGGAAAACAACGACACCACCAGAGCGGCTCTGGCAGCCTTGCGCCAGTCGGGCGTCGGCATTGTGCTCGACGATTTCGGCACCGGCTATTCGTCGCTGAGCTATCTGCGCCGCCATGCCATCGACAAGCTCAAGATCGACCGCTCCTTCGTGCGGCTTCTCGACGGCGACGGCGATTCGGGCGCCATCGTCAAGGCGCTGATCGATCTCGCCGGCGCGCTCAAGGTCGAGGTCACCGCCGAGGGCGTAGAGACCGAGGTGCAAAAGGCGCTGCTGGTCGCCATGGGCTGCCAGCAGCTGCAGGGCTACCTCTTGTCGCCGCCGCTGGAGCCGGCGCAATTGGTGGCGCTGCCCGGCCTGTCGTCGGCCAACGCAACGACGGAGGCGGCAGCGTCGGCCTGATCGTTCCTACCAGCCAGGCAGGATCTGGTTCGGCTTGCTCCGCTTCATCTTGGCGAAGGCGAGCGAGGCGAAATCGAAGCTTCCCGTTTCTTCGCCGAGCGGCACGGAAATATTGTCGAGGCTTTCCGACATGTGCCGGGCCAGCGCGTCGACGATTTCGGGACGCGAGGTCTGGCCGCGCATGATGCCGATGCGGCAGTCGGGCAGGGCGCCAAAACCGTCGGCTTCGCCCAGCACTCGCATGCCGGGCCGCAGCGCGCATTCCGGCAGCACCGAGATCGCCAGCCCCGACAGCACCGCGGCGGTGATGACGGTGGCCGAGAAGCTGGTGAACAGGATTCGATAGTCGCGGCTTTGCCGGTCGAGCACATCGACGGCGGCGCGCCGCCAGATGCAGTTCGGCCGGCCGAAGGCCATCGGCAGCACTTCCTGTTCGTGCGTGGCATGGTTGGCCGAGGTCACCCATAGCAGCGGCTCGCGCCGCACCACTTCCGACTGGCCGCGCGTATCGTTGTGCGTCACCAGCGCAAGATCGAGATTGCCGCGCTTGATATGCTCGACCAAGCCTGGGGTAGGCTCGCAGATGACGGTCAGTTCGACGCGCGGGTTTGACCGTGTGAAGCGTGCCATGATTTCGGGCAGGAACCGGTCGGCATAGTCGTCGGGGGTGCCGATGCGGATGGTGCCTTCGAGCCGCTGGTCATCGAAGGCGGCCAGCGTTTCGCGGTTGAGATAGAGCAGGCGGCGCGCGTAGGAGAGCAGCTTGTCGCCTTCCTCGGTCAGCCTGTTGGTGCGGCCGTCCTTTTCGAACAGCGGCTTGCCGATCCGCTCTTCCAGCCGGCGCATCTGCATCGACACCGCCGATTGCGTGCGCAGCACTTCCTCGGCCGCGCGGGTGAAGCTGCCGGTATCGGCAATCGAGATGAAGGTCTGCAATTGGTCGAGATCGAGTGGCGCTTTCATCGGTCCAATCCATCACTAGCGTTGATGCTAAAGATTAGAAACATTCGTTGGATTAATCAATCGGTGCGTGGCAAATTCACATTGTCCACATGAAGGCATGTGAATCGAGACCGGAACGGCCGCTGTCCCCAGCGCCGACCGCCTGGTCTTGTCCAGTTCGAGTCTGAAGGAGACCGACATGACCACGTTTGATTTCGCTACCGAGACCTCGCGCATAACGTCGCGTCCGGCCGTTGCGACGCGCGTGGCCAACACCCTTCTCAATGCCTACCAGGCCTGGAAAAATCGCCGGGCCTTCTATCGCCTCGGCGAGATGTCGGACGCCGAACTCGCCGATATCGGCCTGACGCGCGCGGATCTCCATGTCGCCATCGATGTGCCGTTCGGTGCCGATCCGACCGTGAAGCTGCGTGCGATTGCGAGCGATCGTGCCGATACGATCGAAGATCTCGCCCGCCAGATAGCGTGATATCGGGCGCATTGTTTCGGCTGCCGTGAAGCTGCCGTGAACCTTTCTCAGGCTCGCTGCGACCAACGAGTATAGCAGGCTCCCCACTCCCTGCCGGTTCCCCGCCGGCCAGCCTGCACACTGGCCCGGTCCTCCTCCAGGACCGGGCTTTTCTTTTAAAGCTCCGTCGTCATCGTGCGGTCTGCGCCGCGTCGCTTCGTTCCTTGCTCCGAAGCCGCGAAGGTCAGCGCCCAACTACCGCCAACTACCGCCGGTCCATGTCCCGCTTGAACTGGTCGAAGATCGTTTCCACGCCCTTCTGATAGTCGTCGCGCTGCTGGGCGCCGGTCTCGAACATCTTGCCGAAAATATCGTCGAACGGATTGCGTGGCCTGCCGCTCGGATTGGCCTGCGGTTGCGGCGCCTGGCGCTCCTGCGGTGCCTGTCGCGGCTGGGGTGCTTGCGGCTGCTGCGGTGCCGGCTGCCCACCGGGCAGGCCGAAGCCGCCACCACCGCCTTGCCGCATCATCTCTTCAAAAATCTTGCCCAGCGGGTTGTCGCCGTAAGGGCTCTGCGTCTGTTGCGGCTGTGTTGGCTGCTGCGGCCGGCCCTGCGGTTGCTGTGCCGCATCACCGCCGAACATATCCTGCAGCACCTTGCCCAGCGGATTGTCGCCATAGGGGTTGGGCGCCTGTTGCGGTTGGCTTTGCGGCTGTTGGGCGCCGCCGCCGAACATGTCCTGCAGCACTTTGCCCAGCGGGTTCTCACCGTAAGGATTGGGTGCTGGCTGCGGCGCAGGCTGTGCCCCGCCGCCCGCCTGCCGCATCATCTGTTCGATGATCTCGCCGAGCGGATTGCTGCCGCCGCCGAAGCCACCGGCGGCCTGCATCTGACCCCCGGTCAACTGGTTTGTCGTCTGCTTGAACAATCCGCCCATCACCATCGAAGCGATGGCCGGCAGCATCTGCTGCAGGATCTGCTGGCTGACGCCGGTCGCCTGCGCGGCCTGGCTGGCCACCGCGCGCGACAGCTCCTTCGAGCCGAACAGATGACCCAGAATGCCATTGCCCTCATTGACGCCTTGCGGTGAGAAAGCCCTGGTCGCGTCCTCGAAGTATTTGGCGTGCTGGCCGCTCGCCATCGCCGTCATGAAGGCGCCTAGCCCATAGGGATCGGCGGTGTTGCGTTGCAACCCTTGCGAGAAGGCCGGCAGCAGAGCGGCGACAGCCGCCTGCGTCTGCTGCATGGAAAGCCCGTACTGCTGGGCAAGCGCCTGCATGCCGTTGCCGTTCTGCGCCTGCGCCAATATGTCGAACAAGGTAGGCATCGGTTTCTCCTCCGGGAAATCCTCGAGGGAGAACCTAGTTCGTTTCGATGTTCGATTGAAGCGGCTTTTGCCGCTGCTCAAGGCGCGACGCTAATACGCATATTCCATGAACACCGGCTCGATCGAGCCGCCCCAGCGCGTGTGGTAGGCCGACAGCATTTCCTCAGCACTGGTGGTACCGCGCGCCACGACTTCGTCCAGCGTGTTGAGGAACGAGGTCTCGTCATAGCCGTCGCGGTTCTTCCTGCCGCGATTTTTCAGCCCAAGGCGCGAAATCGTCATTACATCGCGGCCGATCTCACGCAGCGTCGTGTTGCGGAACGGCGCGGAAATGCCTTGTTCCGGCACCGCATTGCGCATCGCCAGCGTTTCTTCATACGTCCAGCTCGAAGTCAGCGCCTCGGCGGCGTCGAGCGCGGCCTCGTCATAGAGCAGCCCGACCCAGAAGGCCGGCAGTGCGCAGATGCGGCGCCACGGCCCGCCATCGGCGCCGCGCATTTCGAGGAAGCGCTTCAGCCTGACGTCGGGGAACAGCGTCGACAGATGGTTCGCCCAGTCGCCCATGGTCGGCAGTCCGTCTGGTACTTCATTGCGGGCAGCGCCGGCCATGAACCGGCGGAAGGTGATGTGCGTCATGTCGTGATAGTGGCCGTCGCGGATGACGAAATACATCGGCACGTCGAGCGCCCATTCGACATAGTCGGCAAAGCCGAACTCGGGCGAGAAGCAGAATTCGAGCAGGCCCGAGCGCTGGTTGTCGGTGTCGCGCCAGATGTCGCCGCGCCAGCTCTGCAGCCCGTTCGGCCGGCTGTCGGTGAAGGGCGAGTTGGCAAACAGCGCCGTCGACAGTGGCTGCAGCTTCAGCGACACCTGCATCTTGCGGCGCATGTCGGCTTCGCTTTCGAAGTCGAGGTTCACCTGGATGGTGCAGGTGCGATACATCATGTCGAGACCCTTGGTGCCGACCTTGGGCATGTAGCGGGTCATGATTTCGTAGCGCGATTTCGGCATTTTCGGCGTCTCGGCCAGCGACCATTTCGGGCTGCCGCCGAGGCCGAGAAAGCGGATGCCCATCGGCTCGGCGATCTCGCGGACCTGCGCCAGATGCGCATTGCCCTCGCGACAGGTCTGGTGGATCGTTTCCAGCGGCGCGCCCGACAGCTCGAACTGGCCACCAGGCTCCAGCGAGATCGCGCCCTGTCCGGTCGGCTCGACCAGGCCGATGATGCGGCCGTCATCGATGATCGGGTCCCAGCCGAGCTTTTGCTGCATGCCTTCGAGGATGGCGCGGATGCCGCGCTCGCCGCCATAGGGCACCGGCGCGTTCCCGTCGACATAGAAGGGGAACTTCTCGTGCTCGGTCCCGATGCGCCACTTGTCGCGCGGCTTGTTGCCTTCGGCCAGATGCTCGACCAGTTCGTCGATGCCTTCGATTGCCCGGAAATCGGTTGTGTCGCGCGCCATGGGGCCCCCTCTGCGGCTCTCGGAGCCCGCCGGCGCTAAATGGACGAAATGTCAGCAGCCGATCAAGCGAAAAATCCTGAGCCACAGGTCACAGGAATTGATCTTTACGCTTCTTACCAGTCTCCGACCGTCGCCTGCATCACCGCAAGCGCCGCTACAGCTGCTGTGTCAGCGCGCAGGATGCGCGGTCCGAGCGGGATGGCAGTGACGAAGGGGAGCGCCCGCAGCATCTTGCGTTCGTCGTCGGAAAAGCCGCCTTCCGGTCCGACCAGCAGCGCCAGCTTCTTCTCCGGCACCGCCTGCAATGCCGGCAGCGGGTTGTTGGTCGAGGCGTCCTCGTCGCAGAAGATCAGTCGCCGCTCCTTGTCCCAGCCGGAGAGCAGACGCTCGAATTTCTCGGCTTCTCGCACTTCCGGCACCGCCAGTATGCCGCATTGCTCGGCCGCCTCGACGACATTGGCGCGCAGCCGGTCGATGGAGGGTTTTGCCAATTGCGTGTGCTGGGTGATCACCGGCTGCAGGATGCCGGCGCCCATCTCCACCGCCTTCTGCACGAGATAGTCGAGCCGCCCCTGCTTCAGCGGCGCGAAGCAATAAACTAGATCGGGCAAAGGCGGTTGCGGCCGCTGTTGGCTGAGCACTCTCAGCCGCACCGCCTTCTTCGACTTCGAAGCGATCGCCGCCGACCACTCGCCGTCGCGGCCGTTGAAGACCAGAATCTCGGCGCCTTCGCCGAGCCGCAGCACATGCATGAGGTAATGGCTCTGCTGCTGGCCGGCATCGAATTCGATGCCTGCCGCGAGGTCGTCCGGCACGAACAGCCGCTGCATCTTGTAATTGGCGCGCATCGCCGAGGAATGGGCGAGGCGGTGCCTGGCGTCAAGTCTCGGCGGAACGATGCCACACCGGTTCAAAACCGTGCCGCAGCACCGAAACGGTCGTGGCCGGTGTGAGCAGGCGCAGCGACCGGCCGGCAAGGCTGTCGAAGGCCGCCGCATCGCCATAGCCTGCGAACGACCAGGGCAGCGCGTTGCCGCCGCGCAGCGCATAGGCCGAGCCGCCATCCGCGATCATCGCTCCGTCCGGCAATTCGGCAAGCTCTCCCATGGTGACATCAGGTGGCTTGCCGCCGGAAGCCAGCCGCTCCTTGTGCAGCCGCTTGTCCACCATTGGCGCGCGCGGTTCGTTTACACCGAAGACTTTGCCGAAACGCCCGACAAAATCCGTGGCTCGCTCACGCCGGCAATAGAAACAGGGACGGTGCCCGGCGGCCAGCGCCGTCACCTCGTCGAGGAAGAACAACTCGGTCCAGCCGGCCCTGCCGCCCGGCCGATTCCTGCCCATCGGCTCGCGCCGCACATTGCGGAATTGGCGGACGCAGATGATCCAGGCCGGCAAGGCCCAACGCTTTTTCAGCAGCGTCTTGGTCTCAGGATCGTGGATGATGCCGCGATTGCCGGTGAACAGGCCGCGCTCGGATATGGCATGGATGGCGCCGAACGGATCGACCCGGTTCTGCAGTGGCATAGCTCTCTCCCGAATACGCATCTTGGCTGCAATGCTGGCGACATGATATCGCTCGTCGCGTCATTTCATGTCAGCAGGGTTTTGCGATGCGGGTGCTGGTGGTCCAGAACTACGACAACACCGGCCTTGGCCAGGTTGGTGCCGCGCTCGCCGAAGCCGGCGCCGATCTCGACCTGCGCCGGCCCTACAAGGGCGATGCGCTGCCGGACGACGCGACCGGACACGATGCCATGGTGATGCTGGGCGGCGGCCAGAATGCGCTGGCCGACGATGACTACCCGTATTTCCCGGTGCTGCTCGAACTGACCCGCGATTTCGCCGCCAAGGATCGCTCGGTTCTCGGTATCTGCCTGGGCAGCCAGTTGGTTGCCCGCTCTTTCGGCGGTGAGAACCAGATCGGCGGCGCCTCGGAATTCGGCTGGCACAAGGTATCGCTGACGCCGGACGCCAGAACCGATCCGGTGCTTGGCGCACTTCCCCAGGATTTCCCCATCTTCGAATGGCACGACGACACTTTCGCGCTGCCGTCAAATGCGGTGCGGCTTGCCGGCAGCGAAATTGCCGAGAACCAGGCGTTCCGTATCGGCCGCGCCGTCTACGGCTTCCAGTTCCATTTCGAGGCCGACCAGCCGATGGTGAGGGACTGGAGCACATCCTTCGCGCCGCTGATTGCCGATCGCCATCCCGACTGGCAGGATCGCCTCGACAGCGAAATGGCACGCAACGGCCCCGAGGCCGACGCCGCGGGCTTGGCCATTGCCCGCGCCTGGGTGGCGACGATCTGAGACTGGCCGCGCGCAGTCAGCAATTCCAGGAAAAGTGTGAAGCGGTTTTCCGTCCGGAATTGCGTCAGATAAAAAGATAGAGCGGTTCGCCGTAGCGGCGAACCGCTCTATCCGTTGCATAATTGGCACGCGGCGGGGAATCTGCCGGGGACAACTTCTTTCGTCCTTGGTTTGTGGCCGAACGCTATCCTACAAGGCGCGCGCTATGCAACGGCAATGCAACCGCGATGAACCTTCTGTGTGATCCGCGCGACACACCGCCGATACAGAATCGACCTACAAACGCGAAATCGTCGAAACTTTGAGACGAATTCTCGGTTTCAACCCATTGGTAACCGCCTCGTGCCCAGATGCAGGAAGCTCAACTAGAGATGACGTCCGTGAAAGCAGCGCTTCTGTCCTTTGTCATGCTGTCTGCCATCGTTTTGTGCGGTCTCGGCATTTATTCCGCCGATGCAGCCAACAACCATCAGGCCGTCGACGGCTACGGCGTCACCGCCGCGCTTCGCTAAAACGCTTTTCCCTGCACAGTCAGGATACGCTTGTCCGCGCCGTCCACGGCGAGCGCGCTGAGCATGCCTGACTGCCAGGCGAGTGTGTCGACATTGACGCGGTTCGGCATCACCTCCGCCTGCGGCACCGGTGTGTGGCCGTGCACGATCACCTTCGGGTAAAGCCCTGGATGGTTGTGGAAGACGTCGCGGATCCAGACCAGATCCTGCGGGCTCTGGCTCGCCAGCGGCACGTCAGGCCTGACGCCGGCATGGCATAAGAAGAAATCACCTGATATCAGTGACAATTGCAGCGACCGCAGGAAGTCGACATGGGCTTGCGGTACAGCATTGACCAGTGCCTGGTGTCCCCGCCGTAACGCCTCGGCCTTGCCGAACCAGCTTGCGTGTCCCGCTAAGTCGACACCATAGGATTGTGCCGTCTGCACGCCGCCATAACGGATGAACAGCCCTTCCGGGTCAGGCTCGTCGAGAAAGTCGAGGAAGCCGATATCGTGGTTGCCGGCGAGCATCAGATGCCGCGGATCGCGTTTCTGTGCCTCGATCAGGAAGTCTATGACGCCCTTGGACTCTGGTCCGCGGTCGACATAGTCGCCGAGGTGGATGACGCGCCAATCGCTGGTCGGCTTGTATTCGAGTTCGCTCTCGATGCGGCGATGCATGGCGGCGAGCAGATCGAGCCGGCCATGCACGTCGCCGATCGCATAGAGGCGCATGCCATCGGGTGCGCGCGCGTCGAGGTAGTGGATGCCGGTCTCGGTCAAGGCGGCTTCGTCTCCGTGATCCAGCGAGGCTAGGGTCTAATCGGTGAACAAGACCCTAGCGCCGCAACTGGTCCTTGCCCATGTCGGTCACCAGCCGCTTGCCGCACAGTGCCAGCGTGATGTCCATCTCCTTGCGGATGATGTCCAGCGCCAGGGTCACGCCTTGCTTGCCCATGGCGCCCAATCCGTACAGGAACGGGCGGCCGATATAGGTGCCCTTGGCGCCGAGGCAAAGCGCCTTCAGCACGTCCTGGCCCGAGCGGATGCCGCCGTCCATATGCACCTCGATCCTGTCGCCGACGGCATCGGCGATCTCTTCCAGCGCCATGATTGACGACGATGCGCCGTCGAGCTGGCGCCCGCCATGGTTGGAAACGATGATGGCGTCGGCGCCGGTCTCGACCGCCATCAGCGCGTCCTCCTTGTCGAGAATGCCTTTCAGGATCAGCTTGCCGCCCCAACGTTCCTTGATCCAGGCGACATCCTTCCACGACAGATGCGGGTCGAACTGCTCCGTCGTCCACGATGCCAGCGAAGCGACGTCGCCGACGCCCTTGGCATGGCCGACAATGTTGCGGAAGGTGCGGCGCTTGGTGCCGGCAATGCCCATCAGCCAGCGTGGCCGCATGGCGATGTTGGCAATGTTGGCCAGCGTCATCTTGGGCGGCGCCGACAGCCCGTTGCGGACATCCTTGTGGCGCTGCCCCAAGATCTGCAGGTCGAGCGTCAACACCAGCGCCGAGCATTTTGCAGCCTTCGCCCTGTCGATCAGGTCGAGCACGAAATCCTTGTCGCGAAGCACGTAGAGCTGGAACCAGAACGGCTTCTTGGTCACCGACGCGACATCCTCGATCGAGCAGATGCTCATCGTCGACAGCGTGAACGGCACGCCGAATTCCTCTGCCGCCTGCGCGGCCAGCATCTCGCCATCGGCATGCTGCATGCCGGTCATTCCAGTTGGGGCAAGCGCCACCGGCATCGCCACTTTCTCGCCGATCATGGTCGATTCCAGCGAGCGGTTGCTCATGTCGACCAGTACGCGCTGACGGAATTTTATCTTCTGGAAGTCCTCTTCGTTGGCGCGGTAGGTGCTTTCGGTCCAGGCGCCGGAATCGGCATAGTCGAAGAACATCTTCGGCACCCGCCGGCGCGCCAGGTCCTTGAGATCGGCAATGGTGAGGATGTCGCTCATGGTGGTTCCTCGTTAGCCAGTCGTCTTGAAGCCGTCGTCGGCGTCGGAGCGCTGCTTAAGCCTGAGCCGCGACACGCGCTGCCAGTCGCCGCTGCGTTCGGCCTCGAGCATCGAGCGCTCGACATAGGAGATATGGTCCATCGCCGCTTGGCGGGCAGCTGAGGGATCGCCGGCCTTCACGGCTTTGTAGATCGCGCCGTGCTGGGCCAGCAGCGCCTCGCGCGCTCCGGGCACGCTGAACACCAGAAGCCGGTTCTGGAACACGCCTTCAGACAGCAGCCGGTAGCAGGAGCGCAGCGTGTGCAAGAGGATGATGTTGTGCGCGCATTCGCACACAGCATGGTGGAACTCGACGTCGATTTCCGCCTCGTCGTCGAAATCGCCGGTGCGGTGCGCCTCGTCCATGCGCGCCACGATGCGGTCGAGCAGCGCAATGTCGTCCGCTGTCGCGCGCCGCGCCGCATATTCGGCCGCAACACCTTCGATCTCGCGGCGGTATTCCAGATAGTCGGTCACCGCCTTGCGGTGCATCGAGATGAGGTCGGTCACCGGCTTGGTGAACAACTGGCCGATGACGTCGGCGACATGGGTGCCGCCGCCGGCCTTGGTGATCAGCAGCCCGCGCCCTTCCAGCGCCTTCAGCGCATCGCGCAGGATCGGCCGCGACACGTCGAACTGGCGCGCCAGCTCGCGCTCGCCCGGCAGCCGGTCGCCGGTGCGCAGCACGCCTTCAAGGATCAGGCTTTCGATCTGCTGCACCACCTCGTCGGCGGTGCGCGAATGCTCGATCCTGGAGAAAATATCGCTCAACGGGGGCCTGGGAAATTGAACCGGCGTCGCGCAAGATAAAGCCAGCGTCGCCAACTGGTCAAATTATTTATCCAATTTGCCCAATCGGGTCGGTCTGCGCGTCGCGCCGGCAGGACCTACGATGCTAGACTTTGGTGTTTACGCGCCTCATGGATTGCCTTTAGAGGACGCCATCACACGAAGGGTCGAGAACAGGGGGACCACCGTGTCGGACGAGACGTCCAACCTCGAATTCCAGCCGCGCGCCCAGGGCAGCGTGATGGGCTTTCCCGCGCATGAGGGACGGCCCGGCGCGATCGGCGAGGTCCATGCCCGGCCGCATCCGCTGATCGAGAAGCCGCGCGTGCTTGTGCAACTCGCCTTCATGACCGAGGGCGGCTCCGGCGTCGACATGGCCGTGCTCTCCGAACTGTCGCGGCGCCTCGGCATCGCGGCGCCCGACCGTCATGCCCGCCACCACGCCATGAAGTGGGGCAAGGGCACGCTGCGCTGGGAGCGGCATACGGAATTCTCGACCTATCTTTGGGAAGGGCCGCTTGCCGAAAGCGGCAGGGCGCAGGAGGATTCTCCTTTCGGCAACGGGTTCTCGCCGCCGGGAACGGTGATCTCAGGCATAAGGCTGGAGATCCGCAAATGGACGCCGGCAAGCGAGAAGCTGATTGCGGCCTTCGACCCGACGAGCCTCTGCTATTCGCTGGTCGAGCGCGGCAATGCGGCCATCGTCACCGATTTCCGCCAGGACGGCGACGGCCTGACCCGCATCCTGGTGCTTGATCGCGGCCTGACGCCGGCGCGGACCGGGGCGCTGTCGCAGCGGCTGATCGACGTCGAGACCTACCGCACGCTTGCCATGCTCGGCCTGCCGCTGGCGCTGACCCTGTCGAGCCGCGCCCGCCGCATCGAAGACCGGTTGGCGCAGACCACGCTGGAAATGAAGGTCACTGAAACCCGCGACAGCCAGACGCTGCTCGCCGACCTGACCGAGCTTGCCGCCGAGCTGGAAGCCGATGCCGCCTCCAGCCTCTATCGCTTCGGCGCCAGCCGCGCCTATGACGGCATCGTTGTCGAGCGGCTGGAGGCGCTGGACGAAGAAGCCGTGCCCGGCTACGACACTTGGGGCGGCTTCCTGCAGCGGCGGGTGGCGCCTGCCATGCGCACCTGCCGTTCGGTCGAGGAGCGCCAGGCCAACCTGTCGCGCAAACTAACCCGCGCCACGACGCTGCTGCGCACGTGGGTTGATGTCGAGGTCGAGAAGCAGAACCGCGATCTGCTGGCGTCGATGAACAACCGCGCCCGGCTGCAACTGCGGCTGCAGCAGACGGTGGAAGGCCTGTCGGTGGCGGCAGTGTCCTACTATGTCGTCGGCCTGATCTCCTATCTCGCCAAGGGCGCCTCGATCTTCGGCCATGCCTTTGCACCGGAAGTCGTCACGGCCGTCGCGGTGCCGGTCGCCATCCTGCTGGTCTGGTGGGGCGTGCGGCGAGTCAGGCGGATGCACTCCGAGCCGGCGAAACATCCGGGGGAGTGAGAAGCGGTCCGCGCAGCGGACGAAAAGCCAATTGCTTGGCTTTTCGAGCTTCGAACGCCCTGAGCCAGCGAAGGGCAAGGCGCTGGACGATCCGCCCTGCCGGGCCAGCGGCAGATTGCCGCTGCGGAAGGCCGGCAGTACGCTCTTTGCCCAATGCGGTGTTTGCAACATCCAGATGTAACTGGTAAAAGATTTTTACCAGCCAAGCGGAGAACGCCGCCGATGTCCGGCCTTGTCATGCCCAAGCCAGACGACGCCACTATGCGAAGGCGGGCGGAGATCGTCGCCGACATGCGCATCATCGTGCCGGGCGAGGGCGTCGTCGACGCCACCAATGAGATGCGCGCCTTCGAAAGCGACGGCCTCACTGCCTACCGGCAATTGCCGCTGGTGGTCGTGCTGCCGGAAACGGTGGCGCAGGTGTCGCGGGTGCTGAAATACTGCAACGACCGCAACATCCGTGTCGTGCCGCGCGGCTCCGGCACCTCGCTCTCCGGCGGCGCGTTGCCGCTCGAGGATGCCGTGCTGCTGGTCATGAGCCGCTTCAACCGCATCCTTGCCATCGACTATCCCGATCGCGTCGTCGTCGCTCTGCCCGGCGTCACCAATCTCGGCATCACCACCGCCGTCGAGCAGGAGGGCTTCTACTATGCGCCCGATCCATCCTCGCAGATCGCCTGCTCGATCGGCGGCAATGTCGCGGAAAATTCCGGCGGCGTGCACTGCCTGAAATACGGCCTGACCGCCAACAATGTGCTCGGCATCGAAATGGTGCTGATGAATGGCGAGGTGGTGCGGCTTGGCGGCAATCATCTGGACTCGGAAGGCTATGATCTCCTCGGGGTCATGACCGGGTCCGAAGGCCTGCTCGGCGTCGTCACCGAGGTCACCGTGCGCATCCTGAAAAAGCCAGAGACGGCCCGCGCTCTGCTGATCGGCTTTCCGACCAGCGAGCAGGGCGGCCAATGCGTCGCCGACATCATCGGCGCCGGCATTATCCCTGGCGGCATGGAGATGATGGACCGGCCGGCGATCCATGCCGCGGAAGATTTCGTCCATGCCGGCTACCCCCTTGATGTCGAGGCGCTGCTGATCGTCGAACTCGACGGGCCGGGCGTCGAGGTCGATCACCTGATCGGTCTCGTCGAAGCGATCGCCTATAGGAACGGCTCCACCACCTGTCGCATCTCGCAATCCGAACAGGAGCGGCTGAGTTTCTGGGCCGGCCGCAAGGCGGCCTTCCCGGCGGTCGGCCGCATCTCGCCCGACTATTACTGCATGGATGGCACCATCCCGCGCAAGGAATTGCCGCGTGTGCTCGCCGGCATGCGCGAACTGTCGGAGAAATACGGCCTTGGCGTCGCCAATGTCTTCCACGCCGGCGACGGCAATCTGCATCCGCTGATCCTCTACGACGCCAACGTGCCGGGCGAACTCGAAAAGGCGGAAAGTTTTGGCGCCGACATCTTGCGGCTCTGCGTCAAGGTCGGCGGCGTCTTGACCGGCGAGCACGGCGTCGGCGTCGAGAAGCGCGATTTGATGCCGGAGATGTTCAACCAGATCGATCTCGACCAGCAAATGCGAGTCAAATGCGCCTTCGACCCCAATCATTTGCTCAACCCTGGAAAAGTGTTCCCGCAACTGCGCCGCTGCGCGGAGCTTGGACGCATGCATGTGCATCGCGGCCAGGTGGCGTTTCCGGACATTCCGAGGTTTTGATGGGGGCGGAATGTCTCACGTCGGCGATCCTTCGCGCCCCCCTCTGTCCTGCCGGACATCTCCCCCACAAGGGGGGAGATCACCAGTCATCTCTGCCTTCGCCAATCTTCGACGTTGCTAGAGAGGCGCGGTCGCCAAAGCTGCTAATCTCCCCCCAAGTGGGGGAGATGTCCGGCAGGACAGAGGGGGGCGCGAAGGAACTCGACCCATCTTCGCCATGACGACCTTCACCCCCACCACATCGGCCGAGATCCTCTCCACCGTCCAATGGGCGGCGGCGGAAGAGTCACCTTTGGAAATCATCGGCCACGGCTCCAAGCGCGGCATCGGCCGGCCACAGCAGAGCGAACACACGCTCGATCTTTCGAAGCTCACCGGCGTCACGCTCTACGAGCCGGCCGAGTTGGTGCTGTCGGCCAAGGCCGGCACGCCGCTTTCCGAGATCGAAAACCTGCTCGCCGAAAGCGGCCAGCAACTCGCCTTCGAACCGATGGATTACGGTCCTTTACTCGGCGGCGAGCCCGGCAAGGGCACGATCGGCGGCGTGCTCGCCGCGAACCTGTCCGGCCCGCGCCGGCTGAAGGCGGGGGCTGCACGAGACCATATTCTGGGAATCAATGCGGTTGCCGGACGCGGCGAGGCCTTCAAGTCCGGCGGCCGCGTCGTCAAGAATGTTACCGGCTACGATCTGTCGAAGCTGATGGCCAACAGCTGGGGCACGCTGGCTGTATTCACCGATGTCACCTTCAAGGTGCTGCCGGCGGCCGAGATCGAGGTGACGCTTGCCGTGCGCGGCTTGCTCGACGATGCGGCGGCTGCCGCCATGGCGCTGGCGCTAGGCTCCAGCGCCGAAGTGTCGAGCGCCGCCCATCTGCCCGAGCGCACCGCCGCGCGCGTTGCCGGCGGCAGTCTCGGGGCCGACGCCGCAACGCTGCTGCGCGTCGAAGGCTTCGGCCCTTCGGTCGCCTACCGCATCGAGGCACTGAAAACCCTGCTCAAAAATGCGGGCCCGCTGCAGGAGATTGCAGGCGAGGCCTCGCATTCCCTCTGGCGTGACATAAGGGACTGCACGCCATTCGCCGACCGTAGCGAAAAGCCGGTCTGGCGCGTCTCCATGGCGCCGTCTCAGGCCCATCAGATGGTGCTGACGCTGCGCATGCAGATCGGTGTCAGCGCCTTCTACGACTGGCAGGGCGGGCTGGTCTGGCTGCGCATGGAGGAGGGCGATCCCGAGGCCGCCCTGCTGCGCGGGCTGATCAGAAAGCTTGGCGGCGGCCACGCCACGCTGGTGCGCGCCACCCCTTCGCATCGCGCCGCCGTTCCGGTGTTCGAGCCGCAGGCACCGCATATGGCCGCACTGTCGGCACGGCTCAAGGCCGAGTTCGATCCCAAGTCCATCCTCAATCCCGGCCGCATGGCCCAAGGCTAAGATAATGCAAACTAACTTCTCCCTTGCCCAGCTTGCTGATCCGCATGTCGCGGAATCGGAGAAGATCCTGCGCAAATGCGTGCATTGCGGCTTCTGCACCGCCACCTGCCCGACCTATGTGACGCTTGGCAACGAACTGGATTCGCCGCGCGGCCGCATCTATCTCATCAAGGACATGCTGGAGAATGGCCGCCCGGCCGACAAGGAGATCGTCACCCATATCGACCGCTGCCTGTCCTGCCTCGCCTGCATGACGACCTGCCCGTCGGGCGTCAATTACATGCACTTGGTCGACCATGCCCGCGCCCATATCGAGGAAACTTACAAGCGGCCGCTGCTCGACCGGCTCATCCGCGCCATGCTGGCCTTCGTGCTGCCCTATCCCGCGCGCTTTCGCGCCGCGCTGAAATTGGCGAGACTCGGCAAGCCATTCATTCGTCTGTTCGAAAAGGTGTCGGCCCTGAAGCCGCTCAGCGCGATGCTGAAGCTGGCACCGGCCTCGATCCCGACGGTCTCGCCAATGGCCTCTTCCGGCATTCATGCCGGGCAGGGGACGAAGAGAGGCCGCGTCGCCATCCTCACCGGCTGCGCCCAATCGGTACTCGACCCCGCCATCAACGAGACGACGATTGCATTGCTGACCAGGCTTGGCGTCGAGGTCGTGGTGCCGCAGGGCGAAGCCTGCTGTGGCGCGCTGGTCCATCATATGGGCCGCGAGGCAGCAGCCCTTGCCTCGGCCCGGCAGAATGTCGATGCGTGGACGCGTGCCATCGACCAGGGCGGGCTCGATGCCATCGTCATCACCGCGTCCGGCTGCGGCACAACGATCAAGGACTACGGCTTCATGCTGCGCCTCGATCCGGCCTATGCCGACAAGGCCGCGCGGGTCTCGGCGCTGGCCAGGGACATTACCGAATATCTCGCAAGCCTCAGCCTGCCCGAGCCGGTGCGCAAACCCGGCACCGTCGTCGCCTATCACTCCGCCTGCTCGATGCAGCACGGCCAGAAGATCACCCGCCAGCCGAAGGAATTGCTCGCCAGGGCCGGCTTCGTCGTGCGCGATCCGCGCGAGGGACATCTGTGCTGCGGCTCGGCCGGCACCTACAACATCCTGCAGCCGGAGATTTCGGAGAAGCTGCGCGACCGAAAGGTGAAAAACATCGAGGCCACAGGCGCGGAGATCGTTGCCACAGGCAATATCGGCTGCATCACCCAGATCGCTTCGGCTGCAAAGCTGCCGGTGGTGCACACGATCAAGCTGCTCGACTGGGCCTATGGTGGTCCGAAGCCGGAGGGCGTCTCCGAAGGAAACCTGGTCGCCGCCGAGTAAGCAGCTATTCCGCTGCCAGCCGGTCCACCACGCCATACGTCGCCTGGTAGCGCGCGCGCTGGCGGCTGAGCGCGACCATTGTGTTGCGCAAGAGGATCGCCACAGTGATCGGGCCGACGCCGCCCGGCACCGGCGTGATCCAGGACGCGACTTCCTTCACGCTCTCGGTGTCGACGTCGCCGACGATGCGGCTCGTGCCGTCCGGGCCGATCTCGGAATTGATGCCGATGTCGATGACGGCCGCACCGGGCTTCACCATGTCGGCCTTGATCAGCCGCGGCTTGCCGACGGCGACGAACAGCGCATCGGCGCGGCGCGCATGTGCCGCCACCGAGCGCGTCATGTGATGGCACACCGTCACCGTTGCGCCTTCGCTCATCAGCAGGAAGGCAATCGGCTTGCCGACGATCTCGGAATGGCCGACGACGACGACTTCGAGCCCCTTGAGGTCGAGGCCGGTTTCCTTGAGCAGCTCGACCGAGGCCGCAGCCGTGCAAGGCGCGAGGTCGAGCTGATTGTAGACGATGTTGCCGATCGACGCCGGATGCATGCCCTCGACGTCCTTCAGTGGATGCACCGCCGCTTGCAGCGTCTTGATCGGGATATGCGCCGGCACCGGCCGCTGGATGATGATGCCGGTGACGCGCGGGTCGGCGTTCAGGCCGTGGATCGCCGCCTCGAGTTCGCCGGCGCTGATGTCGGCGGGGAACCGCCGCTCCTCGAAACCGATGCCGGCAAGGGCGGCCTTGGCGCGCTGGTTGCGCACATAGACATCGACGGCAGCGGTATCGCCGACGGTGATCGACACCAGCTTGGGCGGACAACCTTCGGCGGTGGCGATGGCGGCATCCTCGCGCACGGATGCCATGATGCGCTGGGCGACCGGGCCGCCCCGGAGATAGCGGCTATCGTCTGGCGGAGACATGGCTGGACCTTTGCAGCGGAGTTTGGCGCAGGGGAGTTTGGCCGTCCCTATAGCAGGGGAAATGCGGCAAGGCAGCGTGAAAGCGAACCGTCATCCCCCTGGCGCGACGTTCTGGCGCAGCTGGCTCAGCTACCGCCGCAAAGAGAAAGGGCAGCGCGGTTTCCCAGGCTGCCCTTTTCTGACTGGCCGCATCCCCACACGGCCCGTCCCCCGTAAACTCTTCCCGATCCCTGAAGGTCTAGCCTTCTGAACCAGATGATTCGGTAGCCGACTATATCACGACCACGGTCGTTCCAACATTGACCCTCTCGTAAAGGTCAACCACGTCCTCGTTGCGCATGCGGATGCAGCCGGAAGACACCGAGCCGCCGATGGTCCATGGCTGGTTGGTGCCGTGGATGCGGTATTCCGTCGTGCCGAGATAGAGCGCGCGGGCGCCAAGCGGGTTTTCCTCGCCGCCGGCCAGATAGGTCGGGAGGTAGCGGCCCTTGGCGGCCTCGCGTTTGATCATCTCCGCTGGCGGGCGCCAGTCCGGCCAGACGCGCTTGTTGGTGATCTTGTGCGTGCCAGACCATTCGAAGCCAGGCTTGCCGGTGCCGACGCCATAGCGCCGCGCCTTGCCGTTCTTCTCGACCAGGAACAGGAAGTTCTGCGTCGTATCGATGACGATCGTGCCCGGCTTCTGCGGGCCGTCATAGGCGACTTCCTGCGGCAGGTAGAGCGGATTGATCTGCGGCCGCATCACCACGCGCTTGGCCGGCGCCTGCACGGAAGCAGTGCGCACCCGATCGGGTCGCGCCGGCTGCGCATAGCGAAGTCGCGGCTGCTGGACCACCTGTCGGCTCTGCCGCACGATGCCGGGCGCCCGGCCAAGCTGCAGCACCCAGGGTGCGGAAAGGTCGGGGCTCACCATCACCGGCGGCCTGTCGGCATAGCGGTCGTTGGCGGCAGAGGAGGTGACGCCGGCGGCCAGAATGGCCACGGCGCCGAGCACGGAACGCAAAAAGATCTTCATCGGAACGCACCTTGATCGTCGAACGGACGGAGGCGGAACTTGCCCCCGGTTGCGCGATCCTTGGCGCGAAGCGGCAACCGAAACATGAATCGGAATGCGTAAAATGCCGCTTTGTCAGTAAACCTTTTGGTGTGGTTACCGCCGGGTTCAGGAATCTGGTAAAGCCGCGGTAAATGCAGCGCGAAAGCGCGTTAACGGATGGATTGGCCATGGCGCAAGACAACACCGGACTGCTTACCGGCTCCGACGGGATCACGCGCTGCTTCTGGCACGGCAATCTGCCGGACTATCTGCACTACCACGACCATGAATGGGGCCGGCCGGTCGCCGACGACCGCAGGCTGTTCGAAAAAATCTGCCTGGAAGGCTTTCAGTCCGGCCTGTCCTGGCTGACCATTCTGCGCAAGCGCGAGAATTTCCGCGAGGCCTTCGCCGGTTTCGACTTCGACAAGGTCGCTGCCTTCACCGACGAGGATGTCGAGCGCCTGGTCGCCAATGTCGGCATCATCCGCCACCGCGGCAAGATCGTCTCGACCATCAACAACGCCAAACGCGCGCGCGAAATGGTGGATGAATTCGGCTCGCTGGCCGCCTGGTTCTGGAAGTTCGAGCCGGGGCCGGAGGAGCGGCCGGAGATCGTCGACCTCGCCCACCTGAGGGCCAACCCGACGACAGCGGTCTCGATCAGGATTTCGAAGGAGTTGAAAAAGCGCGGCTGGAGCTTTGTCGGACCGACGACGGTCTATGCCTTCATGCAAGCGATGGGTCTGGTCAACGACCATATCGAGGGGTGTGTTTGCCGGGAGCAGGTGGAGAAGGAACGCAAGGCCTTTAAGAGGCCGAAGTAGGGCGCTGTCCCCCTACCTCCCCCTTGTGGGGAGGTCGCGCCGAAGGCGCGGGTGGGGGTATCTTGGCGCCGCACCCCCACCCCGACGCTACGCGTCGACCCTCCCCACAAGGGGGAGGGTAAGGAACTCACGTCCCGCTGGCGCCCGTCAGAAAAAGCCCGGCGACAATCGCCGCCAGTGCCGCAAAGGCCGGATAAATCACCAGCAATCCAGTCATCAGCGCCTCCCGCATGGTCGAACCCTTGCGCTCGTCGGCAGTGACCTCAAACGGACCGGGGCTCGCCGTCACCTGCGCACGGCTCTCGGCCGGCCGCAGCCGGACTTCATGCAAGCCGTCGTCTCTGATATCGAATTTGCGTGCCGCAGTCATGGCCCCAACCCTTTGTTTCGGCGCGCTTATCGGCTCTGATTGTGTCGGCACGATGCCGCGCCGATGGCGGAATTGTTTCCTTTTGGTGCGTTTTGTTTCGAAGGAGAAGGAAAGAGCGCAAACCCTTGCCGCACCAAGCCGCTTCGGTTAGGACACGCCGACTCCAAATAAGTCATCGATTACTTAGCGAAAAGACCCATCCCATGGCCGACAAATCGGAAAAGACGAAAGCGCGGCTGCCGCGCGGCTTTGCCGACCGCAGTGCGGACGACATCCGTGCCGTCGAGAAGATGATGGCCACGATCCGTTCGGTCTATGAGCTCTACGGTTTCGAGCCGGCCGACCAGCCGCTGATCGAGTACACCGATGCGCTCGGCAAATTCCTGCCCGACCAGGACCGGCCGAACGAAGGCGTTTTCTCGTTCCAGGACGATGATGAGCAGTGGCTGTCGCTGCGCTATGATTTGACTGCGCCGACGGCGCGTTTCGTCGCCGAGAATTTTGAGAAGCTGCCGAAACCCTATCGCAGCTACCGCTCCGGCTGGGTGTTCCGCAACGAAAAGCCCGGCCCGGGCCGCTTCCGCCAGTTCATGCAGTTCGACGCCGACACGATCGGTACGCCGGGCGTCGCAGCCGACGCCGAGATGGCCATGATGATGGCCGACGTGATGGAAGCGCTTGGCATCAAGCGTGGCGACTACGTCATCCGGGTCAACAACCGCAAGGTGCTTGACGGCGTGCTGGAGGCGATCGGCCTTGGCGGTGACAACAATGCCGGCCGCCGGCTGACGGTGCTGCGCGCCATCGACAAGCTGGACAAGCTCGGGCCGGAAGGCGTGAAGCTTCTGCTTGGGCCGGGCCGATGGGATGGCGGCAAGGAAGGCGAGGGCGACTTCGCCAAGGGCGCTGGTTTGGACGACGGGCAAGCTGAAGCAGTTCTTCTCGCCACGGCAAGGAACGCACAGGTCGACCAGGTTTCCATAGTGAGCTCGAACTCGACTTACCAAGAAGGCGTCGGCGAGCTCGCGACGATTGAAGCCCTGGTCAGGGCGGCCGGATATGGCGAAGATCGCATCGCCATGGACCGCTCCGTCGTGCGCGGCCTCGAATACTACACCGGCCCGGTCTTCGAAGCCGAATTGCTCGCCGAAATCCCCAACGAAGACGGCCAGATCGTGCGCTTCGGTTCGGTCGGTGGTGGCGGCCGCTATGACGGGCTGGTCTCGCGCTTCCGTGGCGAGCCGGTGCCGGCGACCGGCTTTTCGATCGGCGTCTCCCGCCTGATGACGGCGCTGAAGAACCTCGGCAAGCTGGACACCACCGATGTCATCGCGCCGGTCGTCGTGCTGGTGATGGACAAGGATACGGGAAGCCTTGGCCGCTACCAGAAGATGGTCGCAGAGCTACGCGCCGCCGGCATCCGCTCAGAGATGTATCTCGGCGGCGCCGGCATGAAGGCGCAGCTGAAATATGCCGACCGCCGCGGTAGCCCGGTCGCCATCATCCAGGGCGGCGATGAGCGCGCCAAGGGCGAGTTGCAGATCAAGGATCTGATCGAAGGCGCGCGCATGTCCGCTGAAATCGCCGACAACGCTGAATGGCGGGCTGCCCGCCCGGCGCAGGTGACGGTGGCGGAGGGAGAGCTGGTCGCCGAGGTGAGGAAGATTTTGGCGGTGCAGGCCGCTGACCGTGCGAAGGGTGGCGCTTGAACGCCCCCCTCTGGCCTGCCGGCCATCTCCCCCTCAAGGGGGGAGATTGGATGTCGCGCATGGTTTCGCCAATCTCCGGCGTTGAAGAAGAGGCGCTGCGCTCCGAGCTGCCAATCTCCCCCCTTGAGGGGGAGATGGCCGGCAGGCCAGAGGGGGGTGCCTCGCGCCACGCATGACCTCCCGCTATCCCGCCATCGCATTCGAAATCACCAAACTCTTCGCCACCCGCAACACCCATGCGGTCGAGGTCGCGGTGCTGCAGCCGGCCGACCCATTCCTCGACATGGCCGGCGAGGATCTGCGCCGCCGCATCTTTCTGAGCGAAAGCGAGACCGGCAAGACGCTGTGTCTGCGGCCCGAATTCACCATCCCCGTCTGCCTCGACCACATCGCCTCGCAGGCCGGCACGCCGCGCCGCTATTCCTATCTCGGCGAAGTGTTCCGCCAGCGCCGCGAGGGCGGCAACGAGTTCTTTCAGGCCGGCATCGAGGATCTCGGCGACCGCGATACGGCCGAGGCCGATGCGCGTTCGCTGGCCGATGCGCACGCGCTGCTGCAGCTGGTGCTGCCGGCGCAACCTCTTGCGATCACGCTCGGCGACCAGACCATCTTCGAGGCGGTGCTGGCAGCACTCGGCTTGCCGCGCGGCTGGCGCATGCGGCTTGCGCGCGCCTTCGGCTCGGCGCCGATGCTGCAGGCAGCACTCGCCGATCTCGCCAACCCGCCGCGCAACGGTCAGCTTGACGGCGATGTCGCGGCCCTTGTGCTCGATGGCGATCTCGAAGCGCTTTCCGCCCACATCGCCGGCGGCATGGAAGAGGCCGGCCTGTCGGGCTCCGGCGGGCGCGCGCCGGCGGACATTGCCCGGCGGCTGATCGAAAAGGCCGAACTGCGCAGCGTGCGGTTGTCGAACGAAGCGTTTGCGGCGCTCAGGGATTTTCTCGCCATCGACGTGCCGCTCGACGGCGCGAGTGCTGCGCTCGAAAGTTTTGCGGCCTCTGCCGGGCTTTCGCTGGGCGCGGCGCTGGAAAAATTCGCCGCCCGCGCCAAAGCCATCGAGGCACATGGCCTGCCTGCAAAGACGATCCGCTACGACGCTGCCTTCGGCCGTCCGCTGGATTACTACACCGGCATCGTCTTCGAGATCGCAGCACTTGGTGGCGAGCGGCCGCTGGCCGGCGGCGGTCGCTACGACCGGCTGCTGACCCTGCTCGGCGCCAAGACGCCGATCCCCGGCGTCGGCTTCTCCGTCTGGCTCGACCGCATCGAAGCGCTGCGGGGAGAGCCGCAATGATCATGCTGGCGATCCCATCGAAAGGCCGGCTCAAGGAGCAGGCGCTGGAAGTGTTGGCCAAAGCCGGACTCGCCGTCAGCCTGCCCGGCGATGAGCGCCAGTACCGCGCCCGCATCGACGGCGCCGAGGGCATCGAGGTCGCGTTCCTGTCGGCGTCCGAAATCGCCGGCGAGATTGGGCAAGGTTCGGTCGACCTCGGCATTACCGGCGAGGACCTGCTGCGCGAAAACCTCGCCGACTGGGAGGCGCGCGCCGAAATCGTCGCTCGCCTCGGCTTCGGCCATGCCGATGTCGTGGTCGCGGTGCCCGGCATCTGGCTCGACGTCGACACCATGGCCGATCTCGACGATGTCGCCGCCGATTTCCGCCAGCGCCACGGCAGGCGGCTGAGGATCGCAACCAAATACTGGCGGCTCACGCAGCAGTTCTTCTCGCAAAAGCACGGCATCCAGGTCTACCGCATCGTCGAAAGCCTCGGCGCCACCGAAGGCGCGCCGGCGGCAGGCCTTGCCGATGTCATCGTCGACATCACCACCACCGGCTCGACCCTGCGCGCCAACCATCTCAAGGTGCTGGCCGATGGGGTTGTGCTGAAGTCGCAGGCCTGCCTCGTGGCTGCCAGGAAAGATCGTGCTGCTGCGGATGAGGCGCTAGTGCGGGAAATAGCCGCGAAGATGAGCGCGCTCCCTCCCCCTTGAGGGGAGGGTGGACAGCCGCCAAAGGCGGATGGACGGGTGGGGTCGCTCCGGCAGTGCTCGACGCGAGACGACCCAAGCCGGGTCGACCGTGAGCAAGGAAGTCGAGCACTTCGCCGAGGGTCCCACCCGCCTCGCTTCGCGAGGCACCCTCCCCGCGAGGGGGAGGGGAACCGCCTCTACTTTCCACCATCCCATCAGGCTGATAGGCTCGCCATATCCCGGGAGGAAACGGCGATGGCGATCAATCTCGACGAGCTCAAGAACGCCACCAATCTGCGCGGGCGCGGCAGGGCGTTCATCGCTCCGCTCGACGGCCGGGCACATGTGTCGGGCGACCGTTCGGTGCCGCTGCTCGACAAGACGATCCCTCAGCTTTTCTCCGACACGGTCGGCAGATACGCCACGCAGGATGCTGCCGTCTTCGTCGGCCAGGACAAGCGCTTCACCTGGAGCGAACTGTCGGACACGGTCGATACGCTCGCCGCCGGCTTCCTGGCGCTCGGCCTCGAAAAAGGCGACCGTGTCGGCATCTGGTCGCCCAACCGCTGGGAATGGCTGGTCACCCAATTCGCCACCGCTCGCATCGGCCTGATCCTGGTCAACATCAACCCGGCCTACCGGCTGACGGAGCTCGAGTATGCCCTCAACAAGGTCAGCTGCAAGGCGCTGGTCACCGCCGCCAGTTTCAAGACCTCCGACTATCTCGGCATGATCGAGACGCTGGCGCCGGAGCTCGCCAAGGCCACCCCCGGCAAGCTCAAGGCGCAGAAATTGCCGGCGCTGAAGATCGTCATCCGCATGGGCGATGACAACTCGCCCGGCATGTTCAATTTCGCCGACGTGCTGTCGATGGCCGGCCGTGACGAGCATGACAGCCTCGACCGCATCTCCGAAGGGTTGAAGCCGGGCGAAGCCATCAACATCCAGTTCACTTCGGGCACGACGGGCGCGCCCAAGGGCGCGACGCTGACCCACACCAACATCGTCAACAACGGCAATTTCGTCACCGCGGCAACCAAGCTCACCGTCGACGACCGGCTCTGCATCCCGGTGCCGCTCTACCACTGCTTCGGCATGTCGATGGGCACGATGGGCTGCGTCACCAAGGGCGCGACCATGGTTTTCCCGGGCGAGGGTTTTGACGCCGGCGCCACGCTGAAGGCGGTGGCGCAGGAACGCTGCACCGGCCTCTACGGTGTTCCCACAATGTTCGTCGCCATGCTCGACCACACCGACTTCGCCGGCTTCGATCTCTCCAGCCTGCGCACCGGCATCATGGCGGGCTCGCCATGCCCGATCGAGGTGATGAAGAAGGTGATGTCGCTGATGCATATGGAAGAGGTGACCATCGCCTATGGCATGACCGAGACCAGCCCGGTGTCGTTCCAGAGCAGCGTTGACGACCCGCTGGAAAAGCGCGTCTCCACGGTCGGCCGCATCCACCCGCATGTCGAGGTCAAGGCCATCGACGCCGATGGCGCCACCGTCGCAATCGGCACGCCCGGGGAGCTTTGCACACGCGGCTATTCCGTGATGAAGGGTTATTGGGACGACGCGGAAAAAACCCGCGAGGCGATCGACGCCGATGGCTGGATGCACACCGGCGACCTCGCCACCATAGATGCCGAGGGCTATTGCAACATTGTCGGCCGGGTCAAGGACATGGTTATCCGCGGCGGCGAAAACGTCTATCCCAGAGAGGTCGAGGAATTCCTCTACCGCCATCCCAAGGTCAAGGAGGTGCAGGTGTTCGGTATTCCCGACGCCAAATATGGCGAGGAGCTGTGCGCCTGGATCGTGCTGAAGCCCAACCAGATCGCCACCGAGCAGGAGATCAAGAATTTCTGCGCCGGCCAGATCGCCCACTACAAAATCCCCCGCTACATCCGCTTCCGCACCGAACTGCCGATGACGGTGACGGGAAAACCGCAGAAGTTTCTGATGCGCGAGGCGATGGTGGAGGAACTGGGGCTGGTGGTGCAGAAGACGGCTTGAGGGTTGAACGCCGGGGGACGGGATTGCCCGCTTCGACATTGGGGTGCTCGACAGGCTTCCGCAAGGTTCGCCGAACGCATTGGGGCTTGAATGACTGGTTTCGCACGATCAGCGACTTCCTATGCGATGCCTTTGGCCGCGCTGGCACTGGC
Organism: Mesorhizobium sp. M0802; assembly: GCF_040320115.1. Lineage (NCBI taxonomy): Bacteria > Pseudomonadati > Pseudomonadota > Alphaproteobacteria > Hyphomicrobiales > Phyllobacteriaceae > Mesorhizobium > Mesorhizobium sp. M0802. The sequence goes on along the minus strand of NZ_JAMYOY010000002.1, from coordinate 4,513 downwards.
CGTTGCGGTCAGAGCCAGCGGGCTATCGGTGGACGAAGGTTCGCCGAGCGTCAGGATTCTCGTCGGAGCGCTCTCGAGTGCGATCATGTTCATCACTATTTTCGTGGTGCTCGATCACGCCGAGGCGGTGGCCCACCGTGTGGGGGAACCCTACGGCACATTGGTGCTGACTTTTGCCGTAACGGCAATCGAGGTGTCGATCATCGTTTCCATGATGCTGCATGGAGAGAACAACCCCACGCTTGCACGTGAGTCCGTCTTCTCGACGGTGATGATTGCCTCCACCGGCGTTGTGGGGACGTGTCTCACGTTTGGCGGCTGGCGTTATCGCAAGCAGGCAATTGTCCGGCAAGGGACAAGCGCATATCTGGCGGTTCTGGCCGCACTGACCGTCATGACGCTTATCCTGCCGACCTACACGCGGACCACCGATCCCGGCACATTTTCGGCAGCTCAGCTTGGCCTTGTGAGCGTACTTTCCGTGCTGCTCTATGCAAGTTTTGTGTTCGCGCAAACCGTCCGGCACCGGGACGACTTCATCGAAGGACTGGCACACGACCTTTCGGCGCGAACCGCCCCTCACAAAAGCATCTCTTCCAGCGCTCTGCTCCTGGTAATCGGACTGATCGGAATTGTCATGCTCGCCGAGCAGGTCGCCGCAAGTGTTGAAAATGCGCTCGTTGCTTACCAGGTGACCCAGGCTGACAGCATTGTGGGGGCAATGATCGCGGGTCTGGTTTTGATGCCGGAAGCCATTTCGGCGGTTCGCGCTTCACTCAACAATGAGCTGCAGCGCGGCCTGAATGTCGCAATGGGTTCGGCTTGCGCCACGATTGGTTTGACGATACCTGCGGTCGCAGCAGCCAGCCTGCTTACGGGACGAGGGTTGACCCTGGGGCTCCCGGAAGCTGACGCAGTACTTTTGGTTTTAGCGCTTTTCATATGCGGCGTAAGCTTTAGCAACGAAAGGACGACCTTCCTGACCGGAATCGTCCATGCCGTGGTATTTTTCGCGTATGTATTTCGGGTATTTATCCCTTGAGGCTTTGGTGCGATCTGGCGACCAGCCGTCAAGGCGGGTATTCTCGAACGCGCCTGATTTGAGTTTCTTTTCGGGGTTCCCAAGGCGCCATCTAAGACCCGAACGACTCACACCCCCATCACCACCCCATCCAGCCCGCGAATGATCTTCGCCAACTCGACGCACTCATCATGCCGCACCTTGTTGCGGCGCCAGGCGAGGCAGATCGTGCGTTGCGGCATTGGCTCCTGGAACGGCACGATCTTGAGGTCCGGCATGGCGCTGGCCGGCCTTGCCGCCATTTCGGGGATGAGCGTGACGCCGAGACCATGCGCCACCATCTGCAGCAGCGTCGTCAGGCTAGTGGCGCCGTAGCTTGCCATCGCTACGGGACGCACGCTGCCGCACAGGGCCAGCGCCTGTTCGCGCAGGCAGTGGCCTTCCTCCAAAAGCATCAACCGCTCCAGCGCCGGGCTTTCCGGCGGCACCGGTGGCGAGGCGAAGGCTGGATCTCCGGCTGGCACGGCGAGGAAGAAGCGGTCGGCGAACAGTTCCTCGGTGACCAGGCCCGGCTGCTCGAGCGGCAGCGCGGCGATGAAGGCGTCGAGCCGTCCGGTTGCCGTGTCCTCGACCAGTGATGCCGTCACTGCTTCGCGCAGTTCGAGCTGCAGGGACGGAAAATGCCGCTTCAGCTCCGGGAGCACATGCGGCAAAAGATACGGCGCCACGGTCGGGATGATGCCCAGCCGGAAGCGGCCTTCCATGGCCGGGCGGCCGCGCCGGGCCGTCGTCTCGACATCACTGATGTCGCGCAGGATGCGCTCGATGCGTGGCAGCAGCGCTTGCGCCTCTTCCGTCATCCGCACCGTCTTGCCGCCGCGCTCGAACAGCCGGCAGTTCAGCCTTTGCTCCATCTCGGCGATTTGCGCGGACAGCGCCGGCTGGCTGACGCCGGCGAGTTTTGCGGCGCGGCCGAAATGCAGCGTTTGCGCCAAAGCCTCGAAATATTGCATCTGCCGCACGGTCAAGCCAATCATAAGGAAAGCCTATCGCAACAAACAGGAAAGGCAATTTGTTTTTATCGAAGAGACGGCTTAGTCTGGAACCATTCCAGAGTGGCGCGGCTCCCGGCCGGCCCGGAAAAAACAACACATAAATCAGCAATTCGGAGGCCAAGATGGACGCGATGACCGACGACAACAGCGCCGGCAAATGCCCGGTCGCGCATGGAACCTCCGCCAGGACCAACCGCGACTGGTGGCCGAACCAGCTCGACATCGGCGTTCTCCACCAGCAGTCGAGCCTTTCGGACCCGATGGGCGAAGCTTTCGACTACGCCGCGGAGTTCAAGACGCTCGACCTCGACGCGGTGATCGAGGATTTGCACAAGGTGATGACGGATTCGCAGGATTGGTGGCCGGCCGATTTCGGCCATTACGGGCCGCTGTTCATCCGCATGGCCTGGCACAGCGCCGGCACCTATCGCATCGGCGACGGCCGGGGTGGCGCCGGTGCGGGCCAGCAGCGTTTCGCGCCGCTGAACAGTTGGCCGGACAACGCCAATCTCGACAAGGCGCGCCGGCTGCTGTGGCCGGTCAAGCAGAAATACGGCCGCAAGATCTCCTGGGCCGACCTGTTGATTCTCACCGGCAACGTCGCGCTGGAATCGATGGGCTTCAAGACCTTTGGCTTTGCCGGTGGCCGCGCCGATGTCTGGGAGCCCGAGCAGGATGTCGACTGGGGTTCGGAAACCAAGTGGCTCGACGACAAGCGCTATTCCGGCGACCGTGAGTTGCACGGCCATCTCGGCGCGGTGCAGATGGGCCTGATCTACGTCAACCCGGAAGGGCCGAACGGCAAGCCGGATCCGCTGGCCTCGGCCCGCGACATCCGCGAGACCTTCGGACGCATGGCAATGAACGATGAGGAAACCGTGGCGCTGATCGCCGGCGGCCACACCTTCGGCAAGACCCATGGCGCCGGTGATGCAACACTGGTCGGCGCCGAGCCGGAAGGCGCGGGCATCGAGGCGCAGGGCCTCGGCTGGTCGAGCAAGCATGCCACCGGCATTGCCGGCGATGCGATCACGTCCGGCCTCGAAGTTACCTGGACGACGACGCCGACCAAGTGGAGCAACAACTTCTTCGACAATCTCTTCAACTTCGAATGGGAGCTGACCAAGAGCCCGGCCGGGGCCCATCAGTGGACGCCGAAGGGCGGCTCAGGCGCGGCTACGGTGCCGGACGCGCACAATCCCTCGAAGCGTCATGCGCCGGCAATGCTGACCACCGACCTCGCGCTGCGGGCCGACCCGGCCTATGAGAAGATCTCGCGCCGCTTCCACGAGCATCCGGAGCAGTTCGCCGATGCCTTCGCCCGTGCCTGGTACAAGCTCACCCATCGCGACATGGGGCCGGTCGTGCGGTATCTCGGCCCGCTGGTGCCGAAGGAAGAGCTGATCTGGCAGGATCCGGTTCCGGCCGTCGACCATGAGCTGGTCAGCGACCAGGATATCGCATTGCTGAAGGCCAAGATCCTGGCTTCGGACCTCAGCGTTTCGCAATTGGTCTCGACCGCCTGGGCCTCGGCCTCGACCTTCCGCAACTCCGACAAGCGCGGCGGCGCCAATGGCGCGCGCATTCGTCTGGCGCCGCAGAAGGACTGGGAGGTCAACCAGCCTGTCGAACTGGCCACCGTGCTGGCGAAGCTCGAAGCCATCCAGAACGAGTTCAACGCAGGCGGCAAGAAGGTCTCGCTGGCCGACCTCATCGTGCTCGGCGGCGTCGCCGCGGTCGAGAAAGCGGCGCAGGATGGCGGCAATGCGGTGAAGGTTCCCTTCACGCCCGGCCGCACCGACGCCTCGCAGGCGCAGACCGACGTCCATTCCTTTGCGGCGCTCGAGCCGAAAATTGACGGCTTCCGCAACTATGTCAGGGGCAAACCGCCGATGTCGGTCGAAGCCATGCTGGTCGACCGGGCGCAACTGCTCAACCTGACGGCGCCGGAGATGACGGTGCTGGTTGGTGGCCTGCGCGTGCTCGGCGCCAACAGCGGCGGCTCGAAGCATGGTGTGTTGACCGACAGGCCGGGCACGCTGACGAACGACTTCTTCGTCAACCTGCTCTCGATGAGCACCATCTGGGATCCGGCCTCCGAGCCGGGCTCGCATGAGGTCTATGAAGCACGCGACCGCAAGACCAGGGCAGTCAGGTGGACCGCCACACGCGCCGACCTGATCTTCGGCTCGCATGCGCAGCTGCGCGCGCTGGCCGAGGTCTACGGGTCGGCGGATGCCGGGCAGAAATTCGTTGGCGATTTCGTCAAGGCGTGGACCAAGGTGATGAACGCCGACCGTTTCGACATCGCTGCCTGATACAACCTCCCAAACGAAGGGGGGGGGGGCCCGGCCCCCCCCGGAGGGTTTTGGGGGGGGGGAAAAAAAGAGGATAAAAAAAAAGGGGGAAGGGGGGGCCGCCCCCCCATTAGGCCCCC